>PHCQ01000014.1 GCA_002840835.1 Betaproteobacteria bacterium HGW-Betaproteobacteria-16
GCCGATCCAACAACACCGACACCACCTCGGGAATCACGTCGCCGGCGCGGCGCACGATCACCGTGTCACCCACGCGAACGTCCTTGCGGCGCGCTTCGTCCTCGTTGTGCAAGGTGGCGTTGGTCACCGTCACGCCCCCCACAAACACGGGTGCCAGCTTGGCCACGGGCGTTAGCTTGCCGGTGCGGCCTACCTGCACGTCGATCGCCAGCACGGTGGTGAGCTGCTCTTGCGCAGGGTACTTGTGCGCCACCGCCCAGCGCGGTTCACGGGTGACAAAGCCCAACTGCTTTTGCAGCGCCAGCGAATTCACCTTGTAGACCACGCCATCGATGTCATAGGGCAATTGGTCGCGGGCCGCGCCAATGCGCTGGTGGAACGCCACCAGCTCGTCCGCGCCGGTGCAGAGTGTCGTCTGCTCGGCCACCGGAAACCCCCAGGCCTTGAGGCGCATGAGCATCTCATGGTGGGTGCCGAATTCGGGCCCGCCCTGATCCGGCGGCGTGACTTCGCCGAGTCCATAGGCAAAGAATCGCAGGGGACGCTGCGCGGCGATCGCGGAGTCGTGCTGGCGTACCGCGCCTGCGGCGGCGTTGCGCGGGTTCACGAAGGTTTTTTCGCCCTTGGCGCCCGCGGCGATGCGGTTGCGCTGGCGTTCATTGAGCGCGTCAAAATCGTCACGGCGCATGTACACCTCTCCACGCACCTCAAGCACGGGTGGCACATCCGGCGGCAAACGCAGCGGTACCGATTTCACGGTGCGCATGTTGTTCGTGACATCCTCACCCACTTCACCGTCGCCTCGTGTGGCCGCCAACACCAGCACACCGTTTTCGTAGCGCAGGCTCATGGCCAGGCCGTCGAACTTGAGCTCGGCCACGTAGGACACCGCCGGATCGTCCTCCTTCAGGCCCAGCGCACGACGCACTCGGCTGTCAAATTTGCGTGCCCCACTGGGTTCGGTGTCCGTCTCGGTATTGATCGAGAGCATGGGCATGCGATGCCGCACCGCCACCAGCTCGTCCAGCACGGGCCCACCCACCCGCTGGGTGGGCGAATCGGGGGTGAGCAGTTCGGGGTGCTGCGCTTCCAGTGCCTGAAGCTCGCGAAAGAGGCGGTCGTACTCAGCGTCAGGAATTTCAGGATCGTCGAGCGTGTAGTAGCGGTTGGCGTGGTGATGGAGCTGCTCACGCAAGGCGGCAGCCCGGGCGGCTGGCGACACGTCAGAAGAAAAAAGATCAGGTGTGCTCATGCGAAAAAATCACGCTTGTGATGTAGGGAAGTCCGACACGGGGGCTCGTGCGACCAGACCGGCGCGTCGTGGTGGGTCGTCTAGATGTCCTTGCAGACAGCAGGCGACGCACAGTGCGTCAACAGCTTGCGGACGTGTCAGGAAAAGAGTCGACGCGCCTGTGGGGAACCCGCTGAAAGATCGCGACTGTCCAGCGCATCGTAGAGGCTCTCCAGGTCGGCACCGATGCTGTCCATGGTTTCGACCGAAAGCAGCTGGCCGGCGTCATCGGTGATCACACCGTCCATGGCCTGGGCCAACGCGATGGCCGCCTGGCGCATGCGCTGGAACGGCTGTTCGCTGCGCGGCACGTGGGTCACTTCCAGCGCCAGCGCTACTTCACGCAGCGCGGTCTGTTCCGGGTCCTCGGCCATGGCCGCCTGCGAGTCGAACGTCAGGCTCAGAATGGGCGCCTTGCCGCCCTGACTGCCCGGCAGCACCATGCGACCAGGCAGCACTCCCGCCACGAATCCAAGCTGGGCCGCGTTTTGCGTCAGGTAACCAGGGCTCCAGGCGGCCCGGCGGGCGCGCAGGGTGAATCCGAGCTGCGCATCGTGCCCGCTGGCGAAGGCGTCGAGTTCGCGTGCGCGGGCCACCTCGGCAAGCATGTCGGGAAAGTCCGGCGTGGCACCCACAGCGTCCGCATAGGCTTGGGCCTTCACCACGAACTCGGAGAACTCGATGTCGTTGAGTGGGCCGGCCCGGTTGGCCAGTTGCACACCGGCCTGCAAGACGCGGTAGCGCTGCCCCGGCCGCGGCGTCTCCCATTCGCCGGTCTCTTCGCACTGGGCTTCCACTGCGAAGGGTTTGCTTCCCACGCGGCGGGTGCCTGGCATCGCAGCCAGCAGCGCATCACCGGAAACCTGGCTTTCCAGCAGCAGCGGCGTGATGACATCGATCAATGCGTCAAGTCCGGGCCGCTTTTCCGGTGCGGTGATCACGTGGCTGAGCGTCACAGGCACGGCTGGCGGAACCGCTGATACAGGTGCGACAGCTGGGACGGGCGCCACAGGCGTCAGTTGTATATCGGGCGCGGCGTCAGACAGCCCGTCGACTGCACCCCCTTCATCCACCATGGGCGCATCGTCCAGCACAGGTTCGATCCGTTGGGCCAGCCTGTCCTCGGGCAAATCGGTATCGTCAAACGCGCGCGCACCTTGTTGGCCCGTCTCGGCGCCCGGCGCATCCTGCGGCCACTCGCGAGCCGTGCGAGGCGCGCTCTTGCTGGTCATCCAGGCGTTGTAGGCCACCACCCCCGCCAGCACGAGGCCGCCAATGATGGCCAGACTGATTTGAAGTGAACTCATGGTGTTCTCGACCCGTGCTCAGGTGGATTCCAGCATGCCGGCGGCGGACTCCATGTCCACCGCCACGATGCGCGAAACGCCCTGCTCCTGCATGGTCACACCAATCAGCTGCTCGGCCATCTCCATGGCGATCTTGTTGTGGCTGATGAACAGGAACTGCGTCTCCTTCGACATCGCGGTCACCAGTTTCGCATAGCGTTCGGTGTTGGCGTCGTCCAGCGGCGCGTCCACCTCGTCGAGCAGACAGAACGGGGCGGGGTTGAGCTGGAAGATGGCGAAGACCAGGGCGATGGCGGTCAGCGCCTTTTCACCACCCGACAGCAGGTGAATGGTCTGGTTCTTTTTGCCCGGGGGCTGTGCCATCACCTGCACGCCAGCGTCCAGAATCTCCTCGCCCGTCATCACCAGTCTGGCGTTGCCGCCGCCGAACAGCTCGGGGAACATCCTGCCAAAGTGGGTGTTGACCGTGGCGAACGTGCTGCCCAGCAAATCGCGGGTTTCGTTGTCGATCTTCTTGATGGCGTCTTCCAGTGTGGTCATGGCCTCGTTGAGGTCGGCACACTGCGCGTCCAGGAACACCTTGCGCTCGCTCGCCGCCGTGAGTTCATCCAGCGCCGCCAGGTTCACCGCACCCAGCGCCTGAATTTCGCGGTGGATGCGGTCGATCTCGCCCTGCATGCCGGCCAGGCGCACATTGCCTTCCTGCACGCTCTGCGCCACGGCGGCCAGGTCGGCCTGGGCTTCTTCCAGCAACTGGCTGTACTGCTCCACACCCAGCCGGGCGGCCTGCTCCTTGAGCTGGAAATCGGTGATGCGGGAGCGCAGGGGCTCCAGTTCCCGCTCAAGCTGAAGGCGGCGTTCGTCACTGGCTCGCAGCTTCAAGGTAAGGTCGTCGTACTGGCTGCGCAGCGCACCCAGTTCCTGCTCACGCTCGAGCTTCATGGCCAGCGCGTTTTGCAGCCCGGCCTGCGCGGCGGCGTCGTTGAGGCGACCGAGCTCTTCGGCAGCGCGTTGCTCTTCATCGGCAAGCGATTTTTCCTGCGAGGCAGCCGTTTCCAGCGAGCGCTGCAGCTCGGCTTGGCGAGCCTGCAGGCTGCGCAGCGCAAAGGTGGCCTCTTGCGCGGTGCGCTCCAGGGACCGCTGCTGTTCGCGCGCCTGATTCAGGGCGCGTTCGGCTGCAATCACGGTGTCGTCCAGCTGGGCGTGACGCTCCTGGCTGTCCGCCAGCTGCATGTCGAGTTCTTCGAAACGCGCTTCAGCGGTCACGCGCCGCTCCTGCAACTCGTCGAGCTGGGCGTCCACCTCGGCCAGGTCGGCATTGATCTGCTCGCTGCGTGCGCGGGTCTGTTCGGCCAGCTGTGTCAGGCGCAGGGCCTCCACCTGCAATTCGTGCGCCCGGCTGCGCGCTTCGGCGGCGTCACGCCGGGCGCTCACCAGCCGCTGGGAGGCATCGGTGTAGGCGGCCTCGGCGCGCACCAGGCTGGAGCGTGCCTGCTCGTTGATCAGCACCTGGGCCTTGAGCTGCTTCTCGATGTTTTCGATTTCCTGGGCCCGCGCCAGCAGGCCGGCCTGTTCACTGTCAGGGGCGTAAAAGCTGACGCTGTGCGCCGTGACCGCATGACCGCTGGCGACAAAAATCACCTCGCCAGGCCGCAGCTGTTCGCGCTGCGCCATCGCCTCTTCCAGGCTGGGCGCGGTCAGGCAACCATGCAACCACTCGCCCAGCAAGGCCTGTTGGCCCGCATCGTTCAGACGCAGCCAGGCGGCCAGCGGCTTGAGCCCCGTGGTGGACCCCGGCGCAGCACCACCTGCAGGTGGGCTGTAGAAGGCCAGCTTGGCCGGCGGTGCGTCGGCGCCGAAGGCGCGCACCATGTCCAGGCGCGAGACTTCAAGTGCCCCCAGGCGTTCGCGCAGTGCGGCCTCCAGGGCGTTTTCCCAACCGGTCTCGATGTGAATGCGGCTCCACAGGCCTTGCAGGCTGTCGAGCCCGTGCTTGGCCAGCCAGGGCTTCAGTTTGCCGTCGGTCTTGACCTTCTCCTGCAGCGCCTTGAGCGCCTCCATGCGGGCCGAAAGATCGGCCTGTCTGGCGGATTCCTGATTCACCGATTGCTGCGCCGACCGCCGCGCTTCGTCCAACTGGGGCACGCTGTCCTGCAGCTCGTGCAGCACGGCGTCGTTCAATTCGGCCGCTTCCTGTGCGCTTGCAAACTGGCTTTGCGCGTCCAGCAACCGCGCCTCGTCAGGTGCAGCAAGCGCGTTTCGGTCGGCGATCAGCTTTTCACGTCGCTGGTTGAGCGAACGGCTCTGCTCTTCGATGTTGCGCTGCTCGGCGGCCAGCACCTGGATCTGTTGCTGCACCTGCGAGACGCTGGCGCGCTGCTCGTTGGCACGGGCCTGGGCCTGGCGCAGGCTGTCTTCCAGCGCGGGCAAGGCACCTGATTGCTCTTCGCCCTGCGCCGCCAGAACGACCGACTGGTCCTCCGCAGCCACCATGGTTTCGGCCAGCTGCTCCAGCTCTGTGGCCGCATCTTCGCTGCGTGTGGACCACGAAGCGATCTGCTCTTTCAACTGCACGAGGCGCTGTTCGACCCGAGTGCGCCCTTCCACCACGAAGCGGATCTCGGCTTCGAGCTTGCCCACCTCGGCACTGGCTTCATACAGCCTGCCTTGCGCCTGGTTGACCTGGTCGCCGGCTGCGTAGTGCGCCTGGCGGATGGTTTCCAGCTCGGACTCGATGCGTCGCAGATCGGCGGTGCGCGATTCCAGGTCGTTGACCGCCTGAGCCGCATCGTTCTTCACCTTGACCTGATCGGCCTCGGCCTCGCTGCGCTTCAGGAACCACAGTTGGTGCTGCTTGAGCGTGACGCTGGCTTGCAGCTGGTTGTACTTGGCCGCGACCTCGGCCTGCTTTTCCAGCTTGTCCAGGTTGGCATTGAGCTCGCGCAGAATGTCTTCGACCCGGGTGAGGTTCTCGCGCGTGTCGGTCAGCCGGTGCGCGGTCTCACGACGGCGCTCCTTGTATTTGGAGACACCAGCAGCTTCTTCCAGAAACAGCCGCAGTTCTTCGGGCTTGCTCTCGATGATGCGGCTGATGGTGCCCTGGCCGATGATGGCGTAGGCGCGCGGTCCCAGGCCGGTGCCCAGGAACACGTCCTGCACGTCGCGGCGGCGCACCGGCTGGTTGTTGATGTAGTAGCTGCTGGTGCCGTCACGCGTGAGCACGCGCTTGACGGCAATTTCGCCAAATTGACCCCATTGGCCGCCGGCGCGATGGTCGCTGTTGTCGAACACCAGTTCCACGCTGGAACGGCTGGCCGGCTTGCGCGTGTTGGTGCCGTTGAAGATCACGTCCTGCATCGACTCGCCGCGCAGTTCGCTGGCCTTGGACTCGCCCAGCACCCAGCGCACCGCGTCCATGATGTTGGACTTGCCACAACCATTGGGTCCCACCACGCCCACCAGTTGGCCCGGCAGCATGAAGTTGGTGGGTTCGGCGAAAGACTTGAAGCCTGAGAGCTTGATGGAGTTGAGACGCACGACGCTGCTTGGATTCGATAAGAAGGGAAGCACCCGCCGGAGCTGGCACAGCGGGGAAATGATACCCCGCGACAGCAGGCTGAAAGTACACACTTCGATACCCCGGCATGAGGATTGCCGCGAGCCGGGCCCACCCCACGGATAATTGCGGGATGAATCCGCTTCTCTCCCGCCTTCAGCCCTACCCTTTTGAGCGTCTGCGCAAGCTTTTTGAGGGTGTCACGCCCAACCCTGCGTTCGAACCCATCAGCCTGGGCATCGGTGAGCCCAAGCACGCGGCACCTGAATTCCTCAAAAAATCGCTGTCCGCTGCGCTGGACACCGGCCTGAGCAACTACCCCGCCACCGCTGGGCAGCCTGCCCTGAAACAGGCCTGTGCCGACTGGCTGAGGCGGCGCTACGGCGTGAGCGTGGACCCGTCGACACAGGTGCTACCGGTGAATGGCTCCCGGGAAGCCCTGTTTGCCTTTGCTCAGACCGTGCTGGACCCCACACAACCCGGCGCCACGGTCGTGTTTCCCAATCCGTTCTATCAAATCTACGAAGGTGCCGCGCTGCTGGGCGGTGCGCAGCCCCACTATGTGGCGAGCGACCCCGAGCGCAATTTCGCAGCCGACTGGGCCAGCGTTCCAGAAGCTGTCTGGGCGCGAACGCAGTTGGTTTACGTGTGCTCACCGGGCAATCCGGCGGGTGCCGTGATGCCCCTGGACGAATGGCGCACGCTGTTTGAACTCAGCGACCGCCACGGGTTCGTGATCGCGTCCGACGAGTGTTACAGCGAAATCTACTTTCGCGACGAGCCCCCGCTGGGTGGCCTTGAAGCAGCCAAGCTGCTTGGACGCACCGGCTTCGATCGCCTCATGTGTTTCACCAGCCTGTCCAAACGCAGCAACGTGCCCGGCCTGCGCAGCGGCTTTGTCGCAGGTGACGCGGCGCTCATCAAGCCGTTCCTGCTGTACCGCACCTACCACGGCGGTGCCATGTGCCCGGCCGTGCAGACCGCCAGCGCCGCTGCATGGGCTGACGAGATACATGTGGAAGACAACCGCCGCCAGTACCGGGAAAAATTCGCCCAGGTCACACCCGTGCTGGCGGAAGTGCTGGACGTTGCGCTACCGGACGCCTCCTTCTATCTCTGGGCCGGCGTCCCCTCATCGTTTGAACACCGCCTGCCCGGATTGAGTGCGGATGAGGCCTTTTCCCAATCCCTGCTGGCTCAATACAATGTCACCGTTCTGCCCGGCAGCTACCTTGCCCGTGAATTTGGTGGCGTCAACCCGGGCAAAGGGCGCGTTCGCTTGGCCCTGGTGGCCGAATCCGCGGAATGTCTCGAAGCCGCCCGCCGCATCGCCGAATTCGTCACCCGCAACGCCTGAGACCCGCAGGTCGACTTTTTTTCACCCTCTGCAAAAGCCTTATGACTCAACAACTGCAATCACTGATCGACAACGCCTGGGACAACCGAGCCGAACTCTCCCCAGCCACGGCACCCAAGGAAGTCATGGACGCCGTGGAACACGTCATTGCCGAACTCAACTCGGGAAAGCTGCGCGTGGCCACCCGGGAAGCGGTGGGCCAGTGGACGGTGCACCAATGGGTCAAGAAGGCGGTGCTGCTGTCCTTCCGCCTGAAGGACAACGAAATCATGCGCAGTGGCGACCTGGCCTTCTACGACAAGGTGTCCACCAAGTTCGCCCACCTGTCTGACGCTGAAATGAAGGCCACTGGCGTGCGGGTGGTGCCGCCTGCGGTCGCACGCCGCGGCAGTTTCATCGGCAAAGGCGCCATCCTGATGCCCAGCTACGTGAACATTGGCGCTTATGTGGATGAAGGCTCCATGGTCGACACATGGGCCACGGTGGGTTCGTGCGCCCAGGTGGGCAAGAACGTGCACCTGTCTGGCGGCGTCGGTCTGGGTGGTGTGCTGGAACCCTTGCAGGCCAACCCAACCATCATTGAAGACAACTGTTTCATCGGCGCACGCTCCGAGGTGGTCGAAGGCGTGATCGTGGAAGAAAACTCGGTGATCTCCATGGGCGTGTATATCGGGCAGAGCACACCGATCTACGACCGGGCCACCGGCGAAATCAGCTACGGCCGCATTCCGGCGGGCTCGGTCGTCATCAGCGGCAGCCTGCCCAAGGACGGCGGAAAGTACAGCCTGTATGCTGCGATCATCGTCAAACGCGTCGACGCCCAGACCCGCGCCAAGACCAGCCTGAACGATCTCCTGCGACCCTAAAGACAGACCGTTTTCCAGTTTCCTGAAAGGCAACACATGAGCAGCGGAACGATGGAGCGCATCCTGCGCCTGATGGCTGAAAAGAAGGCGTCCGACGTCTATCTGTCGGCGCACGCACCGGCGATGATCAAGATCAACGGGCAGACCATCCCCATCAACAGCCAGGTGCTGCCGCCGGAAGCGCCCCGCAATCTGCTGGCAGAAATCGTCCCGCCCACCCGCATTGAAGAGCTGCAGGAAACCGGCGAACTCAACATGGCCGTGCCGCTGGACGGCGTGGGCAACTTCCGGGTCAGCGCCTTCCGCCAGCGCAACAACTACGCCGTGGTGATGCGTTTCGTGCCCAGCGAAATCCCTTCGCTTGATTCGCTCAACGTCGCGCCGGTGCTCGCCGAACTTGTCATGGAAAAGCGGGGTCTGGTGCTGATGGTGGGCGCCACGGGTGCGGGCAAAAGCACGACCCTGGCCGCCATGATCGATCACCGCAACGAGCGATCGACCGGGCACATCCTCACCGTCGAGGACCCGATCGAATACATGTACCGGAACAAGAAGTCGGTGGTGAATCAGCGCGAGGTCGGTTCCGACACCGCGTCCTTGCAGGTCGCGCTCAAGAACGCCCTGCGGCAAGCCCCCGATGTGATCCTGATCGGCGAAATCCGCGACCGGGAAACCATGTCGGCCGCGATTGCCTACGCCCAGTCTGGTCACCTGTGCCTGGCCACCATGCACGCCAACAACAGCTACCAGGCCCTCAACCGCATCTTGAGCTTCTACCCTGTCGAGGTGCGCCCCACCATGCTGGGTGATCTCGCTGCTGCCTTGCGTTCGGTGATTTCCCAGCGCCTGTTGCGCACCCACACCGGCGGTCGCGTGCCGGCCATGGAAGTCATGCTCAACACCGCATTGATTGCCGATCTGATCCAGAAGGCTGATTTTTCAGGTGTGCGTGAAGCGATGGAAAAGTCCCTGGCCGAAGGCTCACAAAGCTTCGAACAGGACATCGCCCGTCTGGTGAACGATGGCGTGATCGCGCGCAACGAAGGCCTCGCCCACGCCGACTCGCCCAACAACCTCATGTGGCGCCTGCAAAACGACTTCAACGCCAGCAAGTCCAATCTGTCCGCCACGCCCACCGAAGAAGAGCACAGCGACAGCGCGACCTTTACCGAGTTCACGCTCGACGTCAAATTCTGATGACCGCCACCCTGCGACTGACCGAACAACTCATCTCACGACCTTCCGTCACACCGCAGGACGAGGGCTGTCAGGCCGTGATCGCAGAGCGCCTGTCCGCGCTGGGCTTCACCTGCGAAACCATCGAGAGCGGCCCACCCGAGTTCCGGGTGACCAACCTCTGGGCGCGCCTGGGTCAGGGCAAGAACCCCACCCTCGTATTCGCTGGACACACCGACGTGGTGCCCACAGGCCCGCAAGACCAGTGGAGCAGCCCGCCATTCACCCCATCGCACCGCGACGGCAAGCTCTACGGCAGAGGCGCCAGCGACATGAAGACCTCGCTGGCGGCCATGGTGGTCGCCTGCGAGGAGTTCCTTGCAGAGAACGCCAGTCCTTCCATCGACATCGCCTTCCTCCTGACCAGTGACGAAGAGGGCCCTGCGCTGGATGGCACGGTGATCGTTTGCCGCGAACTGCAGAAGCGACGTGAACGCCTGGACTGGTGCATCGTGGGTGAACCCACGTCGGTGGAACGCACGGGCGACATGATCAAGAACGGGCGCCGCGGCACCATGAGCGGCAAGCTCACCATCAAGGGTGTGCAGGGACACATCGCCTACCCCCATCTCGCGCGCAACCCCATTCACATGGTGGCACCGGCGCTTGCTGAGCTCACCGCCACCGAATGGGACCGGGGCAATGCCTACTTTCCGCCCACCAGCTGGCAAGTGAGCAACATCCATGGTGGCACCGGCGCCAGCAACGTGATTCCCGGCACCGTGGTGATCGATTTCAATTTCCGCTTCTGCACCGAGTCCACGCCAGAAGACTTGCAACAACGCACGGCCGCCTTGCTTCACCGGCATGGCCTCAAGGCCGAGGTCGACTACGACCTGCAATGGACGGTGGGCGGCCTGCCCTTTCTGACGCCGCCGGGCGATCTGGTGGACGCGGTGCGCCTGGCCATCGAACTCGAGACCGGCTTCAGCACCCAGCTTTCCACCACAGGCGGTACCAGCGATGGACGCTTCATCGCGCAGGTCTGCCCTCAGGTGATCGAAGTTGGCCCGCCGAATGCCACCATCCACAAGATCGACGAACACGTGGCGCTGGCCGACATCGAGCCCTTGAAGAACATCTACCGACGCACGCTGGAGAATCTGGCTGCCGGTACCGATGACAGGCGCTGAACGCTCATGATCCTGAAAGACCTCATTTCGTGGGCGCATACGCAGCTTGACGAGGCCAGCTTGTCCTACGGTCACGGCACCGACAACGCGCGCGACGAAGCCGTGTGGCTGGTGCTCTGGCAACTGGGGCTTCCTCTCGACACGGATCTCGATGAGCATGCCCACCTGACAGTGGGCCCCGAATCGGCACTGGCCGCAGAGGCGCTGATCAGAAAGCGTGTCGAAACCCGAAAACCGGCGGCTTACCTCACCCGTGAAGCCTGGCTGCAGGGCGTGCCGTTCTATGTGGATGAGCGGGCCATTGTTCCTCGCAGCTTCATCGCCGAACTGATCGCCGACGGCGGCATCGACCCGTTCCTGGGAGCGCACACCCAATCAGTGCTTGATCTGTGCACGGGCAATGGCAGCCTGGCCGTTCTGGCGGCCATGGCCTGGCCTGAAGTGCTTGTGACCGCTGCCGATCTCTCGCCCGAAGCCTTGGAGGTCGCACGCATCAACGTCGAAAAGCACCACATGGAGGACCGCATTCAGCTGGTGCTTTCCAACGGTCTTTCCGAATGCCCCGGGCCGTACGACCTCATCCTGTGCAACCCACCCTACGTCAACACACAGAGCATGAAGTCGCTGCCGGCCGAGTTCCGAGCTGAACCCGAGCTCGCGCTGGCTGGTGGCGAAGACGGCATGGATTTCGTTCGGCAGCTGCTGGCGGACGCGCCGGCTCGCATGAGCCCCAAAGGTGTGCTCGTGCTGGAGATCGGCCATGAGCGTGTTCATTTTGAGGCCGCCTTTCCTGGGCTGGAAGCCATCTGGCTCAGCACCAGCGCAGGCGACGACCAGGTGCTGCTGCTCACCCGGGACGACCTGCTGCCATGACCTTGTGGCTTCAGTGCAGCACCGTGCAATGATTCCGGGCCAACACGCCATTTCTTGACCGGCACCGCCCTGCGCCGCGAGGACGCGGCCAACTCCCTATTGCTTTCCCTTTGTCATGATCACCCTTAAAAATGTTGTACTTCGCCGCGGTGTGAAGGTCCTGCTCGATGGCGCTTCCTGCGTCATCAACCCCGGCGAAAAAGTCGGTCTGGTCGGTCGCAACGGTGCGGGCAAGTCCAGCCTGTTCGGGCTGCTCAACCACACCCTGCACGAAGACAAGGGCGACTTCTACGTGCCACCGCAATGGCGCATGGCCCAGGTGGCCCAGGACATGCCGGAGACCGACCAGACGGCCACACAGTTCGTCATTGAGGGCGACGTGACCCTGCTCGCCGCACAGCAGGAAGTGACCGCATCGGAAGAAAGCGGCGATGGTGAACGCATGGCCCACGCCTACATGGCCCTGCACGACGCAGGTGCGCACGATGCGCCGGCCCGGGCACAGTCACTGATTCTGGGACTCGGTTTTCGCACCGACGAGCTCGAGCGCCCGGTGAACAGCTTTTCCGGTGGCTGGCGCATGCGCCTGCAGCTGGCGCGAGCGCTCATGTGCCCCAGCGAGCTTCTGCTGCTCGACGAACCGACCAACCACCTGGATCTGGATGCCCTGGTCTGGCTGGAAGCCTGGCTCAAGCGCTACGAGGGCACGATGCTCGTGATCAGCCACGACCGCGAATTTCTGGATGCCGTCACCAATGTCACGGTGCACATTCACAGCGCCCAACTGACGCGCTACGGTGGCAACTACAGCCGCTTTGAAGACATGCGGGCCGAACAGATGGCCTTGCAGCAATCGGCCTTTGCCAAGCAGCAGGAAAAGATGGCCCACCTGCAGAAGTTCATCGACCGCTTCAAGGCCAAGGCCAGCAAGGCCAAACAGGCGCAAAGCCGCGTCAAGGCGCTGGAGCGGATGGAGAAGATCGGGCCCGTGCTCGCCGATGCCGAGTTCACTTTCGAATTTGCCGAGCCTCAGAACCTGCCCAATCCGATGCTGGCCATGAGCGATGCCAGCTTCGGCTACCCACCGCCCGACGAAGGCAGTGAACCCACCGTCATCGTGCGCAACATCAGCCGCTCGGTGCTGGCGGGCCAGCGCATCGGCATTCTCGGTGCCAACGGGCAAGGCAAGTCCACTGTGGTGAAGACCATCGCCCGCGACCTGCACCCGCTTGCCGGGCAGATCACCGAAGGCAAGGGCCTCAACATCGGCTATTTCGCGCAGCAGGAACTGGACGTGCTGCGTCCCGCCGACACGCCGCTGGAACACATGATCCGGCTCGTTCGCGAGTGCACCGCAGAGGGACGCCTGAGCGGCCAGCCCACCCGCGAGCAGGACCTGCGCAGCTTCCTTGGCAACTTCAATTTCACAGGCGACCAGGTCAAGCAATCGGTAGGCAGCATGAGCGGCGGTGAAAAAGCGCGACTGGTGCTGTGCATGATCGTCTGGCAGCGCCCCAACCTGCTGCTGCTGGACGAACCCACCAATCACCTGGACCTGGCCACCCGAGAGGCCCTCTCGGTGGCCCTCAATGAGTTCGAAGGCACCGTGATGCTGGTGAGCCACGACCGTGCCCTGCTGCGCGCGGTGTGCGACGAATTCTGGCTGGTGTCGCGAGGCGGCATCGAGCCTTTCGACGGCGACCTGGACGACTACCAGCGCTACCTGCTCGACATGGCCAAACAATCACGGGAAGCGCAGCGCCAGGAGCAGCGCGGTGCACAACGCACAGCGGCCCCCACCGAAACACCGGCCCCGGCACCAAGCAAAAAGGCCTCGGAGCCCGGCAGAACGCCTGAACAGAAGCGCGCAGACGCCCAGCGGCGCCAGCAACTGGCCGAAAAGACCAAGCCCTTGAAGAAGGAACTTGATCAAAACGAAAAACGCATGACCCAACTGGCGCAGGAAAAGGCCGCACTGGAAGCGGCCATGGCGCAACCCGTCGGTCAGGGCGACATTGCAGACATGGGGCGGCGCCTGAAGGCCTTGAGCGATGAAACCGAAACGCTCGAAGCGCGCTGGCTCGAATTGCACGAAGCCATTGAAGAATTGAGCCGCACCTGATGGCTTGACATGTTGCTGCGATATCCTGAGCGGATTGTCAATCGGGCGCCACGCCCCTCTGCAAACCAAGGAAGCACCTCATGATGTCCATTCTCGGCACCTTGTTCATCGGCCTGATCGCAGGTTTCATTGCACGAGCACTCAAACCTGGTGATGACGGCATGGGCTGGATCATGACCGCCTTGCTGGGCGTGGCCGGTTCGTTCTTCGCCAGCTACCTGGGCGCTGCACTGGGCCTGTACCAGCCTGGCCAACCCGCAGGCCTTGTGGCCTCGGTGATCGGGGCCATCCTGCTGTTGGTCATCTACGGATTCGTCAGAAAAAAGTAGCTCACGATCGGCTGGCAGGTCAATAGTCGCTGCCGCCCCCCATACCGCCGCCCGCCAGGCTTTCAAAGCGGGTGAGCATGTTCAGGAACGCCAGCTTCACGGTTCCGGTGGGGCCATTGCGCTGCTTGCCGATGATGATCTCCGCCACGCCGGGCTCCTTGCACGCATCCTTGGTGTAGTACTCGTCGCGGTAAATGAACATGATGATGTCCGCGTCCTGCTCGATAGCGCCAGATTCGCGCAGATCGCTCATCATCGGTCGCTTGTCTGTGCGGGTTTCCACGCTTCGGTTGAGCTGAGAAAGCGCAATCACCGGACACTGCAACTCCTTGGCCAGCATCTTCAGACCCCGCGAAATCTCACCCAGTTCAGAGGCCCGGTTGTCACCATCCGAGCCACTGCCGCTCATGAGCTGCAGGTAGTCGACCACGATCAGGCCGAGCTTGCCGCACTGGCGTGAAAGGCGCCTGGCGTTGGCACGCAGCACGCTGGGCGTCAGGCCGGGTGTTTCATCGATGTGCAAGGACACATTGCGCAGCTTCTCGATCGCCTCAGTCAGGCGCGGCCACTCGTCGTCCGTCAGCTTGCCGTTGCGCAAATGGCTCTGGTTGATGCGCCCGATGGAGCCGACGATACGCACCGCCAGCTGGGACGCACCCATTTCCATCGAGAACACAGCGACCGGCAGGCCTTCGTTCAGCGCCACGTGCTCCGCAATGTTGATTGCAAATGCTGTCTTGCCCATGGAAGGGCGCGCGGCCAGCACCACAAGGTCACCGGCCTGCAGCCCGGACGTCATGCGATCGAGGTCAATGAACCCGGTTGGCACACCGGTGATGTCGTTGGGGTTGTCGGCCATTTCCTGCACACGGTCGAGCAGGTCAACGACCAGCGTGTCCATGCCTTGGAAGCCCTCCTTCATGCGCGAGCCCTCTTCCCCGATGTGGAAGATCTTTTGCTCGGCTTCGTCCAGAATCTTGTCCACCGGACGACCCTGGGTATTGAAAGCCGCAGTGGCAATTTCGTCGCTGGCCGCTACCAGCTTGCGCAAAATGGCGCGCTCGCGCACGATCTCGGCGTAGCGGCGGA
The DNA here is from genome assembly GCA_002840835.1 of Betaproteobacteria bacterium HGW-Betaproteobacteria-16. Classification (GTDB taxonomy): domain Bacteria; phylum Pseudomonadota; class Gammaproteobacteria; order Burkholderiales; family Burkholderiaceae_C; genus Hydrogenophaga. The sequence continues at coordinate 15,160 of PHCQ01000014.1, forward strand.
TGTTGGCTGCGCTGGGCACGTACTGAGCCAGCGAGTTGAGGTAGGCCAGTCCGCCCGCTTCTTCCGCTTTGCCCAGGTTCTGCAAGTGCTCAAACACCGTGACCACGTCAGCGGGCTTGCTGGCGTTGACCAGGGCAGCGATGGCCGAGTAGGCCAGGCGATGCTCGTACCGGTAAAAGTCGGAATCGTTGACCAGATCGGCCACCCGGTCCCAGGCGCCGTTGTCGAGCAGCAGACCGCCCAGCACGCTGGACTCGGCCTCAATCGAATGAGGTGGCACACGCAGCTGGGCAATCTGGCGATCACCCAGTGAAGGGTCATCAAGACCCGAATCGAATGGTGGAAACGGACTGGAAAAAACGGCGGACATGGGCTCTCTTTGGTCAGTCGACGATGGTACGCGTTGAGGCGCCGGAAGTCATGGGACAACCCTGTGGACAACCGGTGCAGTGTCGGTGGACTGCGTGGGAATAACGGCATGCCGACGAGCGGTCTGGTGCACGATCCACCCACTCAAGAAAAAAAGCCGCCACCCTTTTGGGGTGGCGGCTTTTGGTGCGGCACCTGTGGGCGCCAGCAAAAAGGATCAGGCCGACTCGCCGAGCACGGTCACAGCCACTTCCACGGTCACGTCGGTGTGCAGGTTCACGCTCACCGTGTAGTCGCCCACATTCTTCAGGGGACCGTTGGGCATGCGCACTTGCGATTTGGCGACCTTGAAGCCCTGCTTGTTGAGCTCTTCGGACACATCGTGGTTGGTGACGGAGCCGAACAGGCGACCGTCCACACCGGCTTTTTGCGACAGCTTGACCGTCACAGCAGCCAGTTTCTCACCCAGGGCTTGCGCTTCGGCGAGCTTGGCGGCGGCCACTTTTTCGAGTTCGGCGCGGCGGGCTTCGAATTCAGCGATGGCGCCTTGGGTGGCGCGACGGGCGCGGCCGGAAGGGATCAGGAAGTTGCGGGCGTAGCCGTCCTTGACCTTGACCACGTCGCCGAGCGCGCCGAGATTGACAACTTTGTCGAGCAGAATGATTTGCATGTCAGGCTCTCTTTCAGACGCGATGCTGGTCGCTGTAGGGCAGCATGGCCAGGAAGCGTGCACGCTTGATGGCGGTGTTGACCTGGCGCTGGTAGAAGGCACGCGTGCCGGTCAGGCGTGCGGGAATGATCTTGCCGTTCTCGGCGATGAAGTCGCGCAGGACGTCCACGTCCTTGTAGTCGACTTCTTCGACATTGGCCACAGTGAAGCGGCAGAAGCGCTTGCGCTTGAACAGCAGCGACTGGGTGTTGCGCTTGGGGCGCTTGTCTTTGTTGAAACGTTTGGGTGCAGCCATGATGGGCCTTCCTATGTTTTGCTGAAATCTTGGATATGGAACACAACGCCTTTGCCGTTGCGTGCACTCGCCATGAAGCCGTGAAACTCACAGACCGCGTCAAGTCCCTGGCGGGACAACACTTCGGCCTGGGCACCAAAGGCAATCGCCTTCAGTTGCAGCTTCACCTGCCGCGGAGTATCCAACTCGACGATCTGGGACTCGTGTTCAAGCACCAGATTGACCGCCGGTATGCCTGCCGGGGTGTAGCGCATGCTCTGCACTTGCACCACCAAGGCGGACAACTGGAGTTGGTTCACCCGCTGACGATGTCACGCAGCCGCATCAAGCAGCGGCCTGTTCCTGCGGTTGTTGCTGGGACTTGCGGGCCTCTTCGCGCTCGACCGACTTCATCATGGACGAAGGGCCGGTTTCGGCTTTTTTCTTCAGCACCGTCAGGTGACGCAGCACCGCATCGTTGAACTTGAACGCGTGTTCGAGTTCGGCCATCACGGCCTGGTCAGCCTCGATGTTGACGCAGATGTAATGAGCCTTCGACAGCTTGCTGATCTGGTACGCCAATTGACGGCGACCCCAGTCTTCAACGCGATGGATCTGACCGCCGCCGGCGGTGATCATGCCCTTGTAGCGTTCCAGCATGGCCGGAACCTGTTCGCTTTGATCCGGGTGGATCAGCAAAACGATTTCATAGTGACGCATAGACTCTCCTTGTGGATTCGCCCACCGACTTCAGCGGCGGGACTGGATGAAAGCTACCCCCAGCGTCGATTGGGGTGCAGCAAGGCAAGCCCGCGATTCTAACAAAAAAACCCGGCCAGTCGCAAGACTGGCCGGGTTACTGAGCATCAACCTGCGCCGGGGCGCCGGTCGGATCCAAGCAGAAGGGGCGACGCCAGGCGTCAGGCCGCCTTCAGGCTGGGGTAACGCACATGCTCCACCAGCTCTTGAACCTTGCGGCTGGGCGCGGGGGTGACCAGGCTGAGCACGATGATCACGGCAAAGCCCAAAGGCACACCAAAGACCCCGGCGGAGATCGGCTGGATGCCCCACCACAGCTCCACCGGCGATGTCACACCAAACAGGCCGCGCATCCAGGGCTGGGTCGTCACCATGTAATAGAAGGTGGTACCCAATCCGGCGATCATCCCGATGGAAGCCGCGATGCCTGTGGCGCGTTTCCAGAAGATGCCGAGCACCAGTGCCGGGAAAAACGCCGCTGCCGCGAACGAGAACGCCGCCGATACCAGGAACAGAATGTCCGCCGGTTTCTGCGCCGCCACGTAAGCCGCCGCCAAGGCCACGATCAGCAGCAACATCTTGGAGATGGTGACGCGACGGGCTGTGGAGGCGTTCGGATCGATCATCTTGTAGTACAGGTCGTGCGACAGCGCATTGGCAATCGTCAGCAGCAGGCCATCAGCGGTTGACAGTGCAGCGGCCAGTCCACCAGCGGCCACCAGGCCAGAGATCACATACGGCAACCCCCCGATCTCAGCGGTGGCCAGCACGATGATGTCGCCACCGATGGTCATCTCGTTGAGCTGCAGGATGCCGTCCTTGTTGATGTCCGTGATCGACATCAGCGACGGGTCCACCTTGTTCCACGATGCCACCCAGGCAGGTAGCTGGTCAAACGGCGTCCCGACGACCACGTTGAACACCTCGTATTTCACCAGCACGGCCAAGGCCGGCGCAGTGAAGTACAGCAGGAAGATGAAGAACAGCGACCAGGTCACCGACTGCCGGGCTTCCTTCACGCTGGGCACCGTGTAATAGCGCATCAGGATGTGAGGCAGCGCTGCAGTACCGATCATCAGGCAGAAGATGAGCGCCAGGAAGTTCCGCCGCGAGGTGTCGTAAGCCGCCACCGCGGTCGCATCACCGTTCGGGTCACCCGCGAACTGCTGTGCATGAGGCGGCATGCCGTTGAGTGGCTTTGACTTGGTGTCTGCCGCAGCCTTTCCCCGGGTCCAGGCGGCTTTGGCGGCCGCTTCGTCCTTGGGCAGGTCTGCAATCGCCTTTTCCGCCGCAGCGATGTCGCTGGATGGCGCATTGGTGGCACGCAGTTCGGTCAGCCTGGCTTCCGCAGCGGCCTTGTCGGCCACGAGTGCAGCCGCCGGGTCCTTGAGCTTTTCGGCCAGCGCTTCGGAACGCGCCTTGAAGATACCTCGGACCTCCAGCTCCTTGGGATCTTCGGTCAGCAGTTTTTCCTTCGCCGACACCTTCTCCAGCTGGAAGCCGTAGATGGCCTGAGGGACGGGTACGCTGGTCTGCTTCACGGACAGCCACACCACCGGGATCATGTAGGCCACGATCAGGATGATGTACTGCGCCACCTGCGTCCAGGTCACCGCACGCATGCCGCCCAGGAAAGAGCACACCAGAATGCCGCCCAGCCCCAGGAACACACCAAGCTCGAACGCCACACCGGTCAGGCGCGACGTGATCAGACCCACGCCGTAGATCTGCGCCACCACATAGGTGAACGAACACAGAATGGCAGCAAAGATGCCAATGAAGCGCGGCAGGTTGCCGCCATAACGCTCACCCAGAAAGTCGGGAATGGTGAACTGGCCGAACTTGCGCAGGTAAGGCGCCAGGAACAGCGCCACCAGGCAGTAGCCACCGGTCCAGCCCATGATGAAGGCCAGGCCGCTGTAGCCGGTGAGGTAGAGGGTACCCGCCATGCCGATGAACGAGGCAGCCGACATCCAGTCGGCGCCCGTGGCCATGCCGTTGTAGACCGCCGGGACCCGTCGACCCGCCACGTAGTACTCGGCCGCGTCGGTGGTGCGGCTCATGATGCCGATGCCAGCGTACAGGCCGATGGTGGCGAGCAGGAAGATGAAGCCGATCCACTCGCGGGAGAGGCCCATTTGTTCCAAGATGGCAAGCACGACCACGAAGAGGAAGAAGCCCCCCGTGTACCACTTGTAGACCTTGTTGAGTTGTTGCTTGAATGCGCGATTGGAGTCTCCGGCACTCATGCCGGCTTTGGTTTCGAACATGCCAGCCATGGTGTTATTCCTCGGTCTCTTCGACACCGTGTTCGATGTCGAGTTTGTTCATGTACCAGGCGTAGTACCCAATGATCACGCAGTACACCACCAAGGCGCCCTGGGCACCCATCCAGAAACTGAACGGCCAACCAAAAAAGTTGAAGCTCAGCTCACGGGCGAAATAGCTCACGACGAACGTCACCACAAACCAGATTGCTAGCAATATGGCCGTGATGTTGAGGTTTTTCCGCCAGTAGCGGCGGTGCTTGTCAGTCAGTTCCATGTGATCGACCTCCAGTCATCAACACCCTTTCGGGCAAGTCACGGACGCTGCCAATGTCCCCCGGGCAGCCATGCAACCCGTCCGCGTTTCTCGGGAACCTGCTTGCGCCGGCTCCCCCTTTTGATGGCTGCCCAGCGGCAGCGCGGCCTCAGGCCTGGGCTTGCCCCAGTCCGGTTTCGCGCTCCAGTTGTGCCGCCACTTTGGGCTCGAACTTTCTGAGGTGGCGAATGATCTTCGCCGCCTCGTCGGGCTCTTGCCGATCCACATGAACCCGGGCCAGTTGGTACCAGCCATAAGGACTCATGGGTTGCAGTTCGGTGTTCTTGCGCAGGGCTTCCATGGCATCGTCGAAGCGGCGCTGACGGATGAGGCTCAGACCCAGGCCGTACCAGGCCCGGTCGAGTTTGGGGTCAAGTTCGGTCGCACGGCGAAAGGCGGCTTCGGCCTCCTCCAATTGACCCATTTCTTCGCAGAGGTAGCCCAGGTTGAACCACGCCGCAGGCTGGTCGGGCTGGGCCGCCACCAACCTTCGCAGGTTCTGCTGCGCCCCGGCCTTGTCGCCCATTTCGGCCAGAAGATGGGCGCGGGTGGCAAGCGCATGCGGGTCTGAAGCATTGAGATCGAGCAATTCGTCCACTTTGCCCAGGGCGCGCTGCCGCTGCCCAAGCAGCACCAGGGCGCGAACCTGGAGCTGGATGAAGCGTCGATGAAGGGAATAGGCTATTGGCACAGCGCCACCCCGATCTTGAGACAGTGATTGATCTTGGCAAAAGTGACGCCAAGCCAGACGAAGCCCAGAACAAGAAACGCCACCAGAGGATGGTGGCGTTCAAGTACAAATTTGGGGGTGACCAGTCTGGCCAGTTGCACAAAGGGTTTTCCCACTTGTTGCAGCAACTGGTAGAACAGATTCTCGTTCTTGCGTTGCCCAGCAAGCAAACCCAGCACCCACTGGCCAAACAGTGCCAGCAGTGCAATTTCGGCAATCAACTTGACCGATGAGATGAAGAAGAGCATGCAGCCCTCACATGAATTGGAGCCATTCTGGATTCGCACCTTACCGTGTTCTTACAAATTGTCCCAACTCGGCCCTGACACAGGTCAAACCCTCTCAGTATTTACCCTCAGTCCAAAATGGGCGCAAGGGTTAGGATGAAGCACCCTTCCGAGCGCCCGATTTCATCTTCCTGATGTCCAGTCACCTCCTCGACCCCTCCTCTTCGCCCGCCACGCCACCCAGCGAAGTCGCGGGGCCGGCAAACGATCCGGCGCTCACCCTCATGACCACACCGATCAGGGCGCTTGTGAAGCGGGCGCCCATTTCGCTGCCACCCCACACCACCATCCGCGAGGCAGCGCAGATGATGAGCGAGCAGCGGGTCTCATCCATTCTCATCGTCGAGCAAGGTCTGCTCTTCGGGTTGATCACCGATCGGGATCTGCGCAACCGCGTCATCGCAGCCGGGCTGGACACATCGCGACCGATCCTGGACATTGCCACGCTGGCGCCGCTCTCCGTTGGCGTGGACGACCCGGCATTCAGCGCGCTGCTGCTGATGGCACGTCACAACATCCACCACGTGCCCGTGCTCGATGGTCAGCAAGTCGTCGGCATGATCACTGCCACCGACCTCACCGAACAACACAGCACCTCGGCCGTTTTTCTGGCGGGGGACATCTACAAGCAATCTTCGGTAGAGGGCCTGCAACGGGCGAGTACCAAAGTCAAGGCGCTGCAACAGAGTCTGGCTGCGGCCGATGCGTCAGCCTACAGCACCGGCCACATCATCACCGCCATCACCGACGCCATCACCAGTCGGCTGCTCCAACTGGGTGAGGCTCAACTGGGCCCCGCCCCGGTGGACTATGTCTGGGTGGCGGCAGGTTCGCAGGCCCGCAATGAACAATCGGCCAAGTCGGACCAGGACAACTGCATGGTGCTGGACGACAGCTTCGACGAAAAGGCCCACGGGGCGTACTTCAAGGCCCTGTCGCAGTTCGTTTGCGACGGACTGGACGCCTGCGGCTACATCTACTGCCCTGGCGAGATGATGGCGATGACCGACACGTGGCGCCAGCCGATGCGCCGATGGGCCGAGTATTTCGCCCGCTGGACCGGGCAACCCGATCCCAAGGCGCTGATGCTGACGTGCGTGTTCTTCGATCTGAGGGCCATCTACGGTCGATCAGAGCTGCTTGACCAGTTGCGCCAGGATGTGTTGCGGCGCACCAAGGGCAATACCCTTTTTCTGGCGCACATGGTGGGCAATGCCCTCACCCACTTTCCACCTTTGAGCGTGTTCAACCGCATTTCGCTCATTCGCAGCGGTGAGCACAAAGGCACGATCGATCTCAAACACGGCGGCATCGTGCCCATCGTTGATCTGGCGCGTGTCCACGCGCTTTCCAGCGGCGACGAAGCCGTGAACACCCACGACCGCCTCACCAACAGCGTGCCCGGTGCCGCCATCGGAGAACAAAGCGCCAGGGACCTGCGCGACGCACTGGAATTCCTGGCCTTCATGCGTATCCAGCACCAGACCCGCCAGATCAGCGCCGGCCAGCCACCGGACAACCACATGCGACTGGAAGAGATCTCCAACTTCGAACGAACGCAGCTCAAGGACGCATTCACCGTGGTGCAGTCGATGCAGAGCGTGCTGGGTCAGCGATACAGGTTTTGACCCCCGGGATGATCCCCCCCGCGCCGGCCTGCGGCCGTCACCCCCCCCCAAGGGGCGGCACTGGCGGCTTGGCAAAGCCGGTTCCGCGGTGCCCTGGAACGGCTCCCCCTCTGACCCACCATCGCTTCTGATTCCAGCAGCGCAATTTCCGGAGCGCGGCCCCCAAATCCAGGATGCGGTGGAACTGGCTTTGCCAGGCCACTCGCATCGCCCCCTGGGGGGTGACGGCCGCAGGCCGGCGCGGGGGGTGTCAATACTTGAGTCGGGCGTAGAAAGTCCGCTGCGCCGCTTCGCGGGCCTGTCCCAGCGTGTGAATGCCCTTCTCAGCCAGCAAGGGGATCAGCTTCAGGAACACCTCGGCCGTGACCATGGCATCGCCAATGGCGGTATGGCGCCCGATGACGGTCACATTCAGGCGCTCTGCAATCGCTTCCAGCCGATGGGAGTCCTGCTGCGGGTGGATGAGTGCAGAAAGCAGCAGGGTGTCCAGCACCGGCTGATCGAAGACCACACCGGTCTGGCGCTCCTTGATCTGCAAGAACCGCATGTCGAAGGCCGCGTTGTGTGCCACCAATACGGTGTCATGAGCAAACGTGTAAAAGGCGGGCAACACCACATCTATGGTGGGCTGGCCTTTCACCATTTCTGGTCGAATGCCGTGAATGGGGATCGACGCGGCCGGGATGTTTCGGCGTGGATCCACGAGCTGATCAAAACATTCCTGCCGCAACAGCTTGCCATTCACGATGCGCGTGGCGCCCACCTGAATGATCTCGTCTCCTTCCAGGGGATTCAGACCCGTGGTCTCGGTGTCAAACACGGTGTAGACCAGATCCGTCAACTTGCGGTCGTCCAGCGAGCGCGTGAATTCGGATGTCTGGAACAGGTCGAAGTCGTAGTACTCTGGCCGCCCCTGGTTGCGCACAATGGTGGCCACATCCAGCTGCTCCTGCGGATTGGCCAGGGGCAGGAGGAATCGGAAGAACGCCTGATTGCGCACCCGCTCGCGTTCAAACCAGAAGGCACCGCCGTGGCGCTCCACCACATCGCGCACCGAAAGACGGGTGGCTTCAGACCCGACCTTCATGGCGTCCATCTCCCAGCTCATCACAGTTTCGGTGCTCATCGCCCCACCGGACCAGATGAGGTCCAGCTGTCCTTTGCCGGGGCTGGCAGTGGCCGCAGTCAGGCGCAGTTGCACGAACCGCGCCGAAAACTCGTCTGCCAACCGCCCCGACAGGTAGACCAGTGCCTGAAGCAGCGAAAAGCTCTCCACCTTGAGCCATAGCGACGCATCCACCTCTATGGATGAGGCCTGCAGGCCCGTCACCGTCTCGATGCGGCGAAGCCCCGCCTGCAGCAGGTCGGTGCCCAGCATGTCCTCGAGTGGCCAGCGCGTCTTGATGTGAGCGATGGTGCCTGCTTCCGCGTCCGCGATGCGGCGGGTGAGCATTTGCGTTTCCTCTCGGATCACCCGGAGGAATCGCTCACGGGTGGCGGTGTCCAGATCGGGGAAATCCAGCATGTCGACAGCGGCCTGCATGTTGGCCAGCGCCGAGCGGCTGCCTTCGGTCAGGGCATGCAGCACCTGGTCGCGCGCAGAGTCTGACTCATAGTCCTGAGTGATGTTCTCCAGCATCAGGACAAAACCGGTCAGTTCGGCCCGGTCTGCGGGTGATTCCGCAGTTTGTGCCTGTATGGAACGCACCGGCGCCATTTGCACGCGCAGCAATTGCCCGGCGGTGGTGCTGGTGACGAACTGTGCCGATGGCTGGTCCGCACCCCGCAGCATGCGCTGCTGGATGTTCTCCAGCGCGTGCGTCACCAGCTTGCGATCGAACACGCTGTAGATGGAGCGCCCCAACCCGATCAGTTCGGCCCCTCCGGCGACCACGGGTGTGGAAGACAACGCGCGAAACTGGAAGCGTGCCCGGTTGTTGTACAGAATGACGCGCCCATCCAGATTGCACACGACCACGCTTTGTGTGAGCTCCGACATGAGCGCCGCCAGACGGCTCTTTTCCAGCTCGATGTTCTGGCTCGCCTCTTTCACGCGCTCGTCCATCTCGCGTCGCAGTTTTCCGCGCTGTTCGACCAACAGATTGATCACCCGCGCCAGCGCCCGGTTTTCAGTACTGCCCCGCTCCGGCAGATCGCGCGCCACATCCGCACGCGCCACCGCACCACTTTCTTCGGCCAGTTGGGCGGCCGGCGCCAGGAAATGCTGCATCAGCGCATGGAGCGCAAAACCGCAGACCCCGACGAAGGCCAGGCCCATCATCACAATCAGGGCCATCGCCGAAAAGCCCCACTCGCCCCAGACTTGTAAAAGCAGTCCGCGCTGGCCGGCGTTCAGCGTGGACCACAGCAGGCCCGCAGTGGCCAGCAGCCACGCCACGAGGGCTGCCACCATCAGGGCGCTGCCCCACAGCAGGCGCCGGTCCAGTGGGCGACGGCTCACTGGACCACCCTCCGTGCGGCGCACTGCAGGATGGAGTGCCTTCGGAACCGTCGTGGGTTTGAGACAGGGTGTCTCATGGCGTCTGCCCCAGCATTTCCCGCACCTTCTGCACCAGCTCCTTCGTGGAAAACGGCTTGGTCATGTAGGCGTTGGCGCCCAGGGCCAGACCTTTTGCCACATCCGTGTCGCGACCCTTGGCGGTGAGCATCAGTATGGGTGTGTCCCGGAGGGTTTCGCTGGCGCGCACCTCGTGGCAGACATCGAAGCCCGTCTTGATCGGCATCATCACGTCTAGCAGCACCAGCGCCGGGCGCTCACGTTCGATGGCGTCGATGGCCTCCTGGCCGTCACGGGCCACCACCACTTCATAGCCCTCGCGCTTCATCAGAAACTCCAGCGAGATCAGGATGTTGGGCTCGTCGTCTGCAATCAGGATCTTCTGGCTCATGTCTCACTGCTCCGGTTCATGGGTTCATCTTGTTCGTCAGGCGCTTCGCGATGCCAGGGGAGGAAAAACCCGAAACAGGCACCATGCCCGACCTCCGAGCGCAGCCACATGCGACCGCCAAAGTACGCCACGATCTGTCGGCTGATCGGCAAGCCGAGCCCGGTTCCGCCGGGGCGGTAATGCTCGTCCCCTTCCACTTGCCGGAACTTCTCGAACACCATGCCTTGCTGGTCGTCCGGAATGCCCGGCCCGTTGTCCTGCACCTCCACCGTGACGCCCTCTTCATCTTCGCTCAAGGTCAGCACCACCTGGCCACCGCCGCGCGGTGCGTACTTGGCCGCATTCGACAGCAGGTTCAAGACCACCTGGGTGATGCGGTCGGCATCGACCCGAAGGGTGCGCACCTTGTCGGGCAGGCGCATCGTGAGTGTGATGCCCCTTTCCCGGTAGAACTCGGCCATGCTGCCAAAGGCCTTGGCCAGCAGGTCACGCATGTCCACATCGGTATGGTGCCAGTCGGCATGGCCCGCTTCCAGCTTGGCCATGTCGAGCACCTGGTTCACAAGCCGGCTGAGGCGCTCGGCCTCGGTCACGATGATGTCCAGAAATTTCTGGCGCTGCGCCAGTGGCATGTTGTCATCATCGCGCATGAGTTCGGACAATGCCCTGATCGAAGTCAAGGGCGTGCGCAACTCGTGGGTCACCGACGACATGAAATCGTCCTTCATGCGGTCCAGGCTCTTGAGCTTCTGGTTGGCCTTTCGAAGCTCGGACGTGGCCCGTTCCAGCGAGCGTGATTTGTCTTCCAGCGCATGGGAATAGGCGCGCAGGTGCGAGGCCTCCTCCAGGATGCGCATGACGTCGTCGAGATCGAGCGCCTCTTCCTCCACCACCGAGGCCACCATCACGCGCGCAGACGCACTACCAATGGCCCCCGCGAGCTGGGTTTCCACGAACTGCACCAGCCGGGCATCGGCCGAGATGTCCTCGATGCGGCCCACACCCACGCGCCGGGCATAGTCCTCAAAGAGCCGCTGTGCAGGTTCCGCCCCCAGGAAACGCCCCACCAGGGGCAGCAACGCCGAGACCTGCGCCTTGCCTTGCCAGAACACCGGATGGGACGCCGCCGTGCGGTGGAACACGTCAACGAACAACAAGGCCTGGCTCGTTTCAACCGCAGTGGGCGAACGCCAGAGGGACAGCCCGGCGTACGCAGCAATGTTGGCCAGCAGGCTCCAGAACAGCGAATGCGTGAGGTTGTCCAGGCCGGTCAGGCCCAGAAAGGCCTCAGGCTTGAGCAGCTCGATGCCCAGCAAACCGCGATCGAGAAAGGCCGAAGGCAGCCACCCTGACTTGGCCAGCGAAGGCAGCATCAAGGTGTACGCCCAGAACGCAAACCCCAGCATCAGACCAGCCAGGGCCCCGCGCCGGGTGCCGCCTTTCCAGTACATGCCACCCAGCATGGCCGGTGCAAACTGGGCCACCGCCGCAAAGCTGATCAGGCCGATGCTGACCAGGGCATAAGCCTCGCCGGCGAGGTGAAAGTAGAGGTAGCCAAGCAGCAGGATGCCCAGGATGGCCAGGCGCCGGATACCCAGCAGCAAGCCGGTGAGATCGCCACTGGCGCGGGCGCCAAACCGGCGCATGCGCAGCAGGATGGGCATCACCAGATCGTTGCAGACCATCGTGGACACGGCGATCGCCTCCACGATCACCATGCCGGTGGCAGCAGACAGCCCGCCCACAAAGACAAACAGCGCCAGCCACGCGTACCCCTGCGACAGGGGCAGAGACAACACGAAGGTTTCAGGGTCCATCACACCGGGCCCAAAATGCAGCAGGCCCCCGATCGCGATCGGCAAGACGAACAGATTGATCAGAAACAGGTACAGAGGAAAAGCCCACACCGCCCGGCGCAGGTGCTGCTCGTCCACGTTTTCCACCACCATCACCTGGAACTGGCGCGGCAGGAAGATCACCGACAACATGGCCAGCAAGGTCAGGCCCAGCCACTGGGCGTAAGCAAATGGCTGGCCTTGTCCGAACTGCAGGAGCTCGCGAAGTGCAGGCACGGCGCGGGCCTGCTCGAACAAGGCCGCCGGGCTTGAGAACAGCCAGAAGCTGACGAACAGACCCACTGCCATGAAAGCCATCAGCTTCACCACAGACTCGAAGGCGATGGCGGCCACCATGCCTTCATGTCGCTCGGTGCTGTCGAGGTGTCGCGCACCGAACACGATCGTGAACCCGGCCAGCGCCAGCGCCACATACAAGGTGCTGTCACTCCACCATTGCGCGCTCTGCACCGCCGGCTGGCCCAGTGGCGATGTGAGCACTGCATAGCCGCTGGCGATGGCCTTCAGCTGCAGTGCAATGTAGGGCACGATGCCCACCACGGTGATGAGCGTGACCAGACCGGCCAGCGTGGGACTTTTACCGTAGCGGCTCGCGATGAAATCGGCGATGGAGGTGATGCGGTAGGTCTTGGCGATGCGGATCATCTTGCGCACCACCATCCAGGCCATGATCATCGCCAGCATGGGTCCCAGGTAGATCGGCAGAAACCACACCCCGGAATTGGCTGCTCTGCCCACGCTGCCGAAATAGGTCCAGGCGGTGCAATAGACCGCCATGGACAAGGCATAGACCCAGGGGCTGGCGATGACGGACCGCCCCTGGGCCGCACGCCAATCGCCCCAATAAGCCACCGCGAACAGCACCAGCAGGTACGCGAATGAAACGCCGATGACCAGTGACCCGGACAGCATCTTCAGCTGGCTTTGATGTCAGGGCATTGCACGAACCCGTGCCGGTAGCCCGCGGCAACAGGCCGGCGACGTGCGCCCGGCACGACCGCAGCACACGCCCAGGCGCGCATGTGCCATGGCGATGGGATGGTGTGATGTGCAGGCATGGGCATGGCCAACTCGAAGCTCACTCCCCCAGCGCTGCCGAGGTCGCCCGCCTTTCGCGCCAGGCGCTGCGCTCCATCACCCAGGCCAGCGCGGCGATCAGCAACGCCCACACCACAAACAAAGCAAGGGGAAACAGTGGCAGCCCGAACACGACTGCGTCGTGCTCCCAGAGGGCCAACAACGGAAAATTGAACAGGGCCCAGCCTGCCAGAAACAGGGCCACCAGCCGTTGTGCGTCCAGGCCTTGAAACATGTGTGTCTCCTCATTCGACAGGTCCCGGTACATTGCCGTCGCCCTGTCCGTTCATTGTGCCCCAGGCACTGACCCAGTGCTTACGCAGGCGGGCACAAAAAAGGCGAGGTCATGGCCTCGCCTTCTTCCAGGGCTTCGTCAGTCCTGCGCGGGCATCAATCGGCGTCTTTGGCCGTTGACGCCAGCAGTTGCCAGGTGTCCACCACCGAGTCCGGGTTGAGCGAGATCGAGCTGATGCCTTCATCGCGCAGCCACTGGGCAAAATCCGGGTGATCGCTGGGCCCCTGGCCACAAATGCCCACGTATTTGCCCGCAGCCTTGCAGGCACCGATGGCCATCGTGAGCAGGGCCTTCACGGCAGGGTCGCGCTCATCAAAATCATGCGCCAGCAGTTCCAGCCCTGAATCGCGGTCCAGACCCAGCGTGAGCTGGGTGAGGTCGTTCGAACCGATGGAGAAACCATCGAAGTACTGGAGAAAGTCCTTGGCCAGCACTGCGTTACTGGGGATCTCGCACATCATGATGACCTTGAGGTCATTCTCGCCGCGCTTGAGGCCTTTCTCGGCCAGCAGCCCCGTCACGCGCTCGGCCTGCGCGAGCGTGCGCACGAAAGGCACCATCACCTGCACGTTGCTCAGGCCCATGTCTTCACGCACACGTTTGAGGGCCTCGCACTCCATGGCAAAGGCTTCGCGGAAGTCTTCGCTGATGTAGCGCGCCGCACCACGGAAACCCAGCATCGGGTTTTCTTCATCAGGCTCGTAGCGTGATCCACCGACCAGCTTGCGGTATTCATTGCTCTTGAAGTCCGACAGGCGAACGATGACCGGTTTGGGCCAGAACGCGGCGGCAATGGTGGCCACGCCTTCGGCCACCTTGTCGACGTAAAACGCACGGGGCGATGCGTGACCGCGGGCCACGGATTCCACCGCTTTTTTCAGGTCGGCATCGATCTGCGGGTAGTCCAGGATCGCCTTGGGATGCACGCCAATGTTGTTGTTGATGATGAACTCCAGACGCGCCAGGCCCACACCGCCATTGGGCATCTGGGCGAAGTCGAAGGCGAGTTGGGGATTGCCCACGTTCATCATGATCTTCACATCCAGCGGGGGCATTTCGCCACGCTGCACCTCGGTGATCTCGGTTTCCAGCAGGCCGTCGTAAATGTGGCCGGTGTCGCCCTCTGCGCAACTCACCGTCACCAGCGTGCCGTCCTTGAGCTTGTCGGTGGCGTCGCCGCAGCCCACCACGGCAGGAATGCCCAGTTCACGCGCAATGATGGCCGCATGGCAGGTGCGCCCGCCGCGGTTGGTCACGATGGCGCTGGCGCGCTTCATCACCGGTTCCCAGTTCGGGTCGGTCATGTCGGTCACCAGCACGTCGCCCGGTTGCACCTTGTCCATCTCGCTGATGTTGTGCACCAGTCGCACCGGACCGGTGCCCAGCTTCTGGCCGATGGCACGACCGGAAACCAGAACCGCACCCTTGCCCTTGAGCTTGTAACGCACCTCGGTCTTGCCCGCGCTCTGGCTTTTCACGGTCTCGGGGCGTGCCTGCAGGATGTAGATCTGGCCGTCGGTGCCGTCCTTGCCCCACTCGATGTCCATGGGCCGGCCGTAGTGCTGCTCGATCACCAGCGCGTACTTCGCCAGTTGCTCCACGTCGGCATCGGTCAGGCTGTAGCGGTTGCGCTGCTCCACCGGCACGTCGACCGTCTTCACCAGCTTGCCCTTCAGCGGACCGTCTGCGGCTTTCTCTTCTGCCGTGCTGAACACCATCTGGATCAGCTTGGACCCCAGGTTGCGACGGATCAGCGCCCGCTTGCCCGCCTTGAGCATGGGCTTGTGCACGTAGAACTCGTCTGGGTTCACGGCGCCCTGCACCACGGTTTCGCCCAGGCCGTAGCTGGAGGTGATGAAGACCACGTCTTCGAAGCCGGATTCGGTGTCAATGGTGAACATCACACCAGCGGCGCCGGTGTCGGAACGCACCATGCGCTGAACGCCTGCGGAGAGTGCCACGTCGGCATGGGCAAAGCCCTTGTGCACGCGGTAGCTGATGGCGCGGTCGTTGTACAGCGAGGCGAACACCTCCTTCATCTTGTGCAGCACCTCGTCGATGCCGTGCACGTTAAGAAACGTCTCTTGCTGGCCCGCGAACGAAGCGTCGGGAAGATCTTCGGCGGTGGCCGATGAACGAACGGCGAAGGTCGCCTTGTCGTTGTCGCCCACCAGGGAGGTGAACGCGTCGCGGATGGCCTTTTCAAGGTCGGCCGGGAATGGCTGGTTTTCCACCATGGCACGAATCTCGGCGCCGGCCTCGGCCAGGGCCCGCACGTCTTCGGTGTCGAGAGCATCAAGCCGCGCATTGATGCGATCGGTCAGGCCGTCATACTTGAGAAACTCCCGGAACGCATGGGCCGTGGTGGCGAACCCGGTGGGCACTTTCACGCCGCTGGGCAGTTGGGAAATCATCTCGCCGAGGCTGGCATTCTTGCCACCGACGGTTTCGACATCGCTCATCCGCAAATGCTCGAAAGGCACGACCAGATCGGTCGGGGAAAACAGGTTGGACATGGATAGACTCCGCTCAAGTTAAAAAACCGGGGGCTCCATGCGCGAGGCTCGTGACCTGTGGTTGTGTTGTGGGTCGGGCGCCGGGCAACGGGGCGGAAATCGGGGCAGGCAGAACCAGGATAATGGGTTCGCGCCAAGCCGCTGATTGTAGTGGGCAGGCCCATTTCAAAAGCCTGACGGATGGCCTCACTGTAAATAAGCACAGCCTGGTCGATCGTCCCCCTGTCACCTGTCCCGGTCAGAGCCACACATGTCCAACAGAACGGTTTATTTCATTTCCGATGGCACCGGCATCACCGCCGAGACATTTGGCAACGCCCTGCTGGCCCAGTTCGAAACCACGGTTCGTCGTGTGCGCCTGCCGTTTCTGGACAGTGTGGACAAGGCGCACCAGGCGGTGCGGCAGATCAACCACACCGCTGTGGTGGAAGGCAAACGCCCGCTGGTCTTCACCACGGTGGTGAACATGGATGTGCTCTCGGTGTTCACCAACCACTGCCAGGGCATGATGCTGGACATGTTCGGCACCTTCGTCGAACCGATGGAGCAGGAACTGGGCATCAAATCGAATCACCGCGTCGGCCGGTTTTCGGATGCCTCCAAGAGCAAGTCGTACAACGATCGCATCGAGGCCATCAACTTTTCACTGGCCCACGATGATGGGCAAAGCCACCGCGATCTGGAAGGTTCCGACGTGATCCTGGTGGGCGTGAGTCGCAGCGGAAAGACGCCCACCTCGCTTTACCTCGCCATGCAGTACGGGCTCAAGGCGTCCAACTACCCGCTCATCCCGGAAGATTTTGAACGGCGCAAGCTGCCACCTGCCTTGGCACCACACAAGAAGAAGATCTTTGGCCTGACGATCGCGCCCGAGCGCCTGAGCGAGATCCGCAACGAGCGACGGCCCAATTCGCGCTACGCCAACCTGGACAACTGCCGGATGGAAGTCAGCGAGGCTGAGGGCATGATGCGCCGCGAGGGCATTCGCTGGTTGTCGACCACCACCAAGTCGATTGAAGAAATCGCCACCACGATCCTTCAGGAAATCAGGCCGGAACGGCTGGAGTATTGACTCCCCCCTGCGCCGCTCACGCGGCTTCCCCCCAGAGGGGGGACGCACCCTGAGGCCCGGCAAAGCCGGTTCCTCGGGTACCCGCCCTGGCCGGGGGCACTTCTTTTCTCGAAGGGGAATGGAGACGCCCCATGTGCCGCTGCGCGGCCCCTCAAGGGACCACACCGGTGGCCCGGCAGAGCCGGTTCCTCGGGTGCCCTGGACGGAGGCACTTTTTCGTCGTGGAAAACGAATGCTCGCGCTGCGCGCTCACACAGAGGTGTTCAGCTGCTTTGTTTCTTCTTGGGTCCTAGCCCATGGGCCTGACGGCTGAGTGCAAACGAGGCAAACAGTTTGCACCACAAGGTCACACCCGCAACAGCGATCCAGTCGTCTGATGCCAGTGCCTGGAAGCCGAGCACGGCCACCAGCAAACAGACCATCACGACCCCACCCACCAGATTGATCGCCATCTCGTAGGGGGCGTACTTTTCCACATTGGGCGGCGGCACGCCCTTCTTCAACGCCACCTCGGAATAGTCTCGCTTCACGAGAATGCGGTAGGCGCGTCGCAGCCAGAAAAAAGCCACCGGAAACAACGCAAGCAAAAAAATCCAGTTCAGGATGAAAACACTGGGCAAAGGCATTCGATCGGTCCTTGGGAAAACAGTTTTCAGTCAACGTCGATGAACAGACTCTGCAAAGCCCGCGTCAATCACGGCCATTGCAGAACCCACGCAACGGGCAACACCCATGGCGCGATTGTGCGCCTGGAGCACCAGAAACAACAAAGCCCCGCCGGCGAACCGACGGGGCCGTGTTCAGCATGGCGCCGACGTCGCCGCCGGCGTCAGCAGTGTCAGACCTCAGTGGCCGCCAGTGGCCACACCAGCGCCCTTGGGCACGCGGACCGACTCCACCAGTTCCTGGATGTGCTTCGGTGCAGGTGCCGTCATCTTGTTCACCAAGAAGGCCACCACGAAGTTGGTGATGGCACCCACGGTACCGAAGGCTTCAGGCGTGATGGTGAAGAAGCCGTTCACGCCACCCACCATCTCCACATAGCCGGTGCCCGGGATGAAGAAGATGCCCTTGTGTGCGAACACGTAGAACAGGGTCACGAACAGGCCCGCCAGCATGCCGGCAACAGCACCCTTGTCGCTCATGGTGCGGCTGAAGATGCCCATCATCAACGCTGGGAAGATGGTGGAAGCCGCAATACCGAACGCCAAAGCCACCGTACCTGCCGCGAAACCGGGCGGGTTCAAGCCCAGCCAGCCCGCCACAAAAATGGCAACCGCCATGGCGATCTTGCCGGCCATGAGCTCGCCCTTCTCGCTGATGTCAGGCTTGATGGCGCCCTTGATCAGGTCGTGCGAAATGGCAGACGAAATGGCCAGCAGCAGACCAGCAGCAGTGGACAGCGCGGCGGCCAGGCCACCTGCAGCCACCAGCGCGATCACCCAGTTGGGCAGCAGCGCAATTTCCGGGTTCGCCAGCACGATGATGTCGGCGTTCACGGTCAGTTCGTTACCCTTCCAGCCAGCCGCTTCGGCCTTGCCTTTGGCGACTTCGTTCTTGGTCTTGTCGTTGTAGTACTGGATACGGCCATCGGCGTTCTTGTCTTCCCACTTCAGCAGGCCGGTCTTTTCCCAACGCTTCATCCATTCTGGCCGGCTCTCGTAGACCAGGCTGGCTTCGGTGGCGTACACGTCTGCATTGGCCTTGACTGCCTCTGGGTTCACACCCAGGCGGCCGTCAGCGTCACGCACCAGGCCCACAGCGGAGTTCACCGTGCCATGCAGGTTCAACTTGGCCATGGCGCCCACTGCGGGTGCGGTGGTGTAGAGCAGTGCGATGAACACCAGCGCCCAGCCGGCAGATGCGCGTGCATCGGCCACTTTCGGCACGGTGAAGAAGCGCACGATCACGTGGGGCAGACCAGCGGTACCGATCATCAGCGAGATCGTGTAGAACAGCATGTTCAGCGTGGAACCGGCAGCCGTGGTGGTGTACTGGCCAAAGCCGAGGTCGGTCACCACCTGATCCAGCTTGGTCAGCAGCGACACATCGGTACCCGCGATGGAAGAGCCCAGGCCCAGTTGTGGCAGGAAGTTGCCGGTCAGGTTCAACGAGATGAAGAATGCCGGCACCAGGTAGGCCAGGATCAGCACGATGTACTGAGCCACCTGCGTGTAGGTGATGCCTTTCATGCCACCGAACACGGCGTAGGCAAACACGATTGCCATGCCGATGTAGATGCCCTGCTCGCTGGTTACACCCAGGAAGCGCGCAAAGGTCACGCCCACGCCAGTCATCTGACCGATGATGTAGGTGAGCGAGGCCACCAGCAGACACAGTACGGCCACATTGCGTGCGGACTTCGAATAGAAGCGGTCACCGATGAACTCCGGCACGGTGAACTTGCCGAACTTGCGCAGGTACGGTGCCAGCAGCATGGCCAGCAGCACGTAGCCGCCCGTCCAGCCCATCAGGAACACGGCGCCGCCGTAGCCCATGTTGGAAATCAGGCCGGCCATCGAGATGAACGAGGCTGCCGACATCCAGTCGGCCGCCGTTGCCATGCCGTTGGTCACGGGATGCACGCCGCCGCCGGCCACATAAAACTCGGAGGTGCTGCCAGCGCGGGCCCACACGGCGATGCCGATGTAGATCGCGAAGGTGATGCCCACCACCACGTAGGTCAGGGTTTGAAGGTCCATTTTTTATTCCTCTTGATCAGTCTTCTTGCATGCCGAACTTGCGGTCGATCTGGCCCATCTTGTGCGCGTACCAGAAGATCAGCGCGATGAACACGTAGATGGAACCTTGCTGTGCAAACCAGAAGCCCAGCGGGTAGCCGCCGAGACTGATGTTGTTGAGCAAGGGGGCAAACAGAATGCCGGCTCCATAAGAGACCAGGGCCCAGATGACCAGAACTTTGGTCAACAGCCCCAGCGTTGCAGACCAATAGGCCTTTGCGTTGCTATCGCTACTCATGAAAGATGTCTCCTCGATGGAAGGTTGTCCCACGAACCGGCGTTCAAACTGGTTCGACTTGCATGGCGTGAACTCACGGTTCATGCCATTACGAGGCCAATGTCGTGAGGCTGGCTTACGCGAAAATTGCGCAGCGGCCCTTGAGGGGCCTCATCAAGGGTAATCCCCTAAGAACGAAATCAAAATCTGACGCTCAGCTGTCAAAGTGATAGCAAGGTTCACGCAAGGAATGAAAAAAGGCGACCCCGAAGGGTCGCCTTTTTTGGTGCCTGCCAGAGGCAATGCCTGGATGAAGTCTGCGTCAGGCAGCAACGGCCTCGGCCTGTGTCACAGGTTGGCGGATCAGGTAGTCAAAGGCGCTCAAGGCGGCCTTTGAACCTTCGCCTGCCGCAATCACGATCTGTTTGTAAGGCACCGTCGTGCAATCGCCGGCAGCGAACACGCCAGGCACATTGGTGTGTCCCTTGGCATCCACCACGATCTCGCCGAAGCGGCTGAGCTCAACCGTGCCCTTGAGAAACTCCGTGTTGGGCACAAGCCCAATCTGCACGAACACACCTTCAAGGTCGATGTGATGCACATCACCGCTGATGCGGTCCTTGTACGACAGGCCATTGACCTTGCCTTCAGCACCTGTGATTTCCGTGGTCTGTGCGTTCACATGAACGGTCACATTGGGCAGGCTCTTGAGCTTGCTCACCAGCACGGCGTCTGCCTTGAGTTCGTCAGCGAACTCGATCAAGGTGACATGCTGCACGATACCGGCCAGATCGATCGCGGCCTCAACGCCCGAGTTGCCTCCACCGATGACAGACACGCGCTTGCCTTTGAACAAAGGACCATCGCAATGCGGGCAATACGCCACGCCCTTGTTCTTGTATTCCTGTTCGCCGGGGACATTCACGTTGCGCCAGCGCGCACCGGTGGACAGGATCACACTTCGCGCCTGCAGTACGCCGCCATTGGCCATCTGGACCTGAACCAGACCACCCGCCTCTTCAGCAGGAATCAGTTTCTCGGCACGCTGCAGGTTCATGATGTCCACTTCGTAGTGGCGCACCTGGGCTTCCAGGGCCGCAGCGAACCTGGGGCCGTCGGTTTCCAGCACCGAAATGTAATTTTCGATTGCCATGGTGTCGTTCACCTGGCCACCAAAACGTTCGGCTGCCACGCCCACCCGGATGCCTTTGCGTGCGGCATACACCGCCGCCGCAGCGCCAGCGGGACCGCCGCCCACGATGAGCACATCAAACGGGTCTTTGGCGTTGAGCTTCGCAGCATCGCGATCGCCAGCGTTGGTGTCGAGCCTGGCGACGATTTCTTCCACCGTCATGCGGCCGGAACCGAAAACCTCCCCGTTCAGGAACACCATGGGCACGGCCATGATCTCGCGCTCGGTCACCTCCTGCTGAAAGGCGCCACCTTCGATCACCACGGTCTTCACCTTGGGATTGAAGATGGCCATGAGCGACAAGGCCTGCACCACGTCAGGACAGTTGTGGCACGTCAGGGACATGTAGACCTCAAAATTGAAATCACCGTCCAGCGCCCTGATCGGATCGATCACATCCGCCTCCACCTTGGGAGGGTGGCCACCGGTCCACAACAGGGCCAGCACCAGCGAAGTGAACTCGTGACCCAGCGGCAAGCCGGCAAAGCGCACGCCAGTGCTCTCCCCGGATCGTGCGACCACGAATGATGGTTTGCGACTGTCATTGCCTGAGGTGTCCAGCGTCACCTTGTCGGACAGGCTGACGATGTCCTCCAGCAGGCCGCGCATCTCTACCCCGGTCGCGCTTTCGTCGAGCGAGGCAATGAGGTGAATGGGCTGGCGCAACATGCCCAGGTAGGTCTGAAGCTGCGATTTGAGGGTGGCGTCAAGCATGGCGGACTCCTGAAGAATGAAAGGTGTGTGCACTGAAGGACTCAGTGCCGCTGTTGGATGGGCCTGCGAACAAGCCCATCGGGCAGCGGAACTGCCAATCAAGGGAGCGGTCCCGGAGCGAGCTGCTCCATTCCAGAGATACCGTGGAACCGGCTTTGCCGGGCCACTGGTATCGCCCCCTTGAGGGGGTGACGCGCCGCAGGCGCGGCGCGGGGGTGGGCTTAAATTTTGCCGACCAGATCCAGCGAAGGCGTCAGGGTCTTCTCGCCCTCGTTCCATTTGGCAGGGCAGACCTGGCCTGGGTTCTTGGCCACGTACTGGGCAGCCTTGAGCTTGCGCAGGGTTTCCTTCACGTCACGGGCGATGGCGTTGTCGTGCACTTCCATCGTCTTGATTTCGCCTTCGGGGTTGATGATGAAGGTGCCGCGCAGCGCCAGGCCCTCTTCTTCGATGTGCACACCAAAGCCGCGAGTCAGTTGGTGGGTAGGGTCACCCACCAGCGGGAACTGGGCCTTGCCCACGGCAGGCGAGGTCTCGTGCCACACCTTGTGAGAGAAGTGGGTGTCGGTGGTCACGATGTAAACCTCGGCACCGGCCTTCTGGAATTCGGCGTAGTTGTCCGCGGCATCTTCCACTTCGGTGGGGCAGTTGAAGGTGAACGCGGCGGGCATGAAGATCAGCACCGACCACTTGCCTTGCAGGTCCTTGTCGGTCACTTCGATGAACTTGCCTTGCTTGAAGGCCTGGGCCTTGAATGGCTGAACTTTGGTGTTGATCAGGGAAATGGGGTTGATCATGGTCATGGAGTTTCCTGGATGGTTGGTTGGATGAAAGAGAGAAGGTTCGTCAGATGCGACCCACGAATCATAGTCGACAGCTATCAAATATACGAATTGATAGTTGCTATGAAGTGCATAGCTTTTGTTGCCATGCAGCATTCAAGAGCAATCGTAATGGTTTTCGTTTTTGGCTGAAACCGCAAAGGCGGCTCATCAGCTTCAAGGAACGCTGCGACTGAAGCTTGAACCGTCACGGAAGACGGCATATTTTTGTTTATACAAGTCATTCTCATTTGCAATAGAATCGCTTGCCCAGCCAGCCATGGCGCGCAAATTGATGCGCCGCAGCCAGCCGACAACCCCTTTGCCTGCGAACTGCGCTCCCATGTCTGCAACCCCTTTCACCCCTGCTTCCCGCCCTGCCCTTGCCGGTCCCGCCATTGGCGCCGACGCCGCCAGCCCCCTCTGCTCTTCAGCCGCCCTGCTGCCCCTGGGAGCCATGCTGCTGGCCGGCACCATGAATGCCATGGCGCAAAGCGCACCGCCCCCGGCCGAAGCCTCTCTGTCCACCGTGGTGGTGCGTGAAACAGTCGAGGCGCCAGAGGGCAAGGACGCCCTGCGCGCCACTGAAACCCGCATCGGCAAAGGCAATCAGCAGTTGCGCGACATTCCCCAGTCGGTCACGGTCGTCACCGAAAAACTCATTGACGACCGCAACCTCGACACCGTCAAGGAAGCGTTGAAGAACACCGCTGGCATCACCTTCCTTGCAGCCGAAGGCGGTGAAGAAGACATCCGCCTTCGCGGTTTCTCGTTGCAGGCCACCGGTGACCTGTTCATCGACGGCATGCGCGATCCGGCCATCTACGACCGCGACACCTTCAACCTGGACCGCATGGAAGTGCTGCGTGGTTCGGCCTCCATGCTGTTCGGTCGCGGCTCCACCGGCGGTGCGGTCAATCAGGTCAGCAAGACGCCCCGCCTGATCGACGAACACCAGGTCGACCTGACCCTGGGCAGCCACAAGTACGTGCGCGCCACTGGCGACTTCAACATCAAGACGGGTGAAAGCTCGGCCCTGCGACTCAATGCCATGGCCACCAAGGCCGACAACAATGGCGCAGGCTCCAGCCTGGACAAGCGCGGCGCAGCCATCGCCTACCGAAGCGGCATCGGTGAGAAGAACGAGTTCCTCGCCAGCCTCTACCACCTGGACAACAACAACGGCATCAACTACGGCATGCCGTACATCGCCCCCACCGCTGACGCGACTGACCGGGTTCTTCCGCCGCTGAGCCCCGATGCCTACTACGGTGCCGCCAGCGATTACAGCGACAGTGGCGGCACCATCGCGACCTTCGGCCACACCTACCGCTTCAGCCGCGAAAGCGAGCTCAGGACCATGGTGCGCGTGGGCAAGTTCGAACGCGACCAGCGTTCTGGTGCCATCCGCCTTTGCACCTCGAACACCAACCCGACCACTGGCATGGTCAACAACCCGCAGTGCCCGAGCGCCAACAGCCTGGGCAACTTCGGCGCCGGCACGGTGTTCACGCGAGGCACCCACCTGAAGATTCAGGACATGGAAAACATCCATGCCCAGACCGACTACAACACCAAGTTTGAAGGTCTGGGGCTCAAGCACGAGTTGATCGCTGGCGCCGACGTGTCACGGGAGAAGCGAACGGTGTTTGCGGCTCGCTCTGCCGAGCAAGGCGGCGTCACGATCACGAAGCCGACCACCACCGTTGGCACACCCAACGATGGCGCATGGGTCGATGAGTCCTCGCGCGTTCTTCGGGTGAACAATCAGTACGTGGCGCAAGGTTTCGGTGCCTACGTGCAGGACACGGTTCACGTCGCACCGCATTGGAAACTGGTGGGTGGTCTGCGTTATGACCACCTGACCGGCGACTACGACACCTACAACCTGCCGAATGGAGCCGCCGGTCCGTTGACCGCCGAGAGCTACCGCATGAAGGTCTCCGAAGTGAGCCAGCGTGTGGGCGTGCTGTTCCAGCCCACGGCCCTGCACTCGTTCCACGCTTCGGCCGGAACCTCCTTCAACACCTCGGGCGACGCCTATTCGCTCGGTGCAGACAACGTGGACACGCCGCCCGAGAAGAGCATCAACCTCGAGATCGGCGCCAAGCTGGATTCGGCTGACAAGCGCTTCACCACCCGTCTGGCGGTGTTCCGCTCCACCAAGCTCAACGAGCGCAACACCGACCCCGACCGCCCCGTGGTCACGTTGACCGGACGCCGCCATGTGGCCGGTTTCGAGACCGACATCACGGGGCGCCTCAGCCCCGAGTGGGAAGTCTACGGCTCCTACATGTGGATTCCGGTGGCCAGGGTGGACAACGCCGCTCCTTGCCCGGCCGCGGGCCGTTGTGCCCAGAGCACCCCCGGCGAACGTGTCGGCGACCGGCCATCACTCACGCCTGAGCACAGCGGCACCGTGTGGACCACCTACCAGCTCACCTCCCGGTTGCGCGTGGGCGCTGGTCTGAATTTCCGCAGCAAACAAAAGCCCACCCGCGTCGACTGGAACGTGCCCTCCTACGTGACCACGGACCTGATGGCCGAATACAAGTTCGACTTCGACCGCCTCACGCTCAAGGCCAACCTCACCAACGTCACCGACAAGCTGTACGCCGACCAGCTCTACCCCGGGCACTACATCCCGGGTGCTGGTCGCACCTTGCAGGTGACCGCCAGCCTGAGGTTCTGAAAGCGCACAACCGCCAGGATTTTGTCTCCAAGGTTTGCCGCCCCTGCTGCGCAGCGGGGCGGCTTTTTGCCTTTTTTGAATACCGTTCCTCTCACCAGAAGCCCCCATGCTGCTCAAACTGCCCGACATCCTGACTGCAAAAGACCTGGCCGAGATCCAGGTGATGTTGGCCGACGCGCCCTGGGCAAACGGGCGCGACAGTGCAGGCCCGCAGGCCCGGACCGTGAAGAACAACCAGCAACTGCCCCACGACTGCGCGGCGGCGCAGCGCATCCGCCACCTCGTGCTCAGCGGACTGGACCGTTCGGCCCTGTTTTTTTCGGCCGCATTGCCACTGCGAATATTCACGCCGCGCATCAACCGTTACGGTGGCGACGCCAACACCTATGGCAACCACATCGACAACAGCATCCGCATCAAGGCCGACACAGGTGAGCGCGTGCGCACAGACGTGTCGTGCACCGTGTTCCTCAATGACCCCGACACCTATGACGGCGGTGAGCTTGTCGTGGCCGACACCTTCGGCACGCGTGGCGTGAAGCTCCCCGCAGGCCACGCCGTGCTCTACCCTGGCACCAGCCTGCACCAGGTGACACCTGTGACGCGCGGGCAGCGCATGGCCTGCTTCTTCTGGGTGCAGAGCATGGTGCGCAGCGACGAACAGCGTCGCCTGTTACACGAGCTGGACATGAACCTGCTGGCCTTACGCCAGCAGCATGGCGAAACCGACGAGACCACGGCGCTGACGGGTACGTATCACAACTTGCTGCGCATGTGGGCGGAAGTATGACTGGAGAAGGCCCCCACGCTCCACCGCCGCGCGGGTCGCTTCACCCCGAGGGGGCTGACCTTGCTTGGGGTGGCCCGGCACCGGATCGCAAAGCACCTGAGGTTGAGCCGCTGCGCACGACATTACCCGAGGGGCTGGTCAACCTCGCCGACCATGAGGCTTATGCCCGGACCGTGCTCTCCCCTCAGGCTGACGCCTACTTCAATGGTGGCGCTGCCAACGAATTCACGTTGCGCGAGAACGTGCTGGCCTGGCAGCGAATTGCGCTGCTGCCCCGTGTGCTGCAACCCATGGCAGGCGCGCACACGCGGGTCGACTTGCTGGGGCGCACGCTGGCACACCCCATCCTCGTGGCTCCCATGGCCTATCAGCGCCTGGCCCATCCCCACGGCGAAATGGCCACGGCGCTGGCCGCGGCCGTGCTGGGCACGGGGCTGGTCCTGAGCACCCAGGCCAGCACGCCGCTGGAAGATGTGGCGCGTCTGGTGCTGGCCGAGAGTGCCCGGGGGCCGCTGTGGTTCCAGCTCTACCTGCAGGCCGACCGGGGCTTCACGCGCGAATTGGTGCAGCGCGCCGAGACGGCGGGATACGAGGCGCTGATGCTCACGGTGGACGCGCCTGTCAACGGAGCACGCGATCGCGAACGACGCGCCGGCTTCACACTTCCGCCCGGCATCTCGGCCATCAACCTTCGGGGGCTGCGCGAGCCCGACCCGGTGGCCTTGCGGCCCGGTCAGAGCGCCCTGTTCGACGACCTGATGACCCACGCCCCCACCTGGGACGACGTGGCCTGGCTGCGATCCATCACCCGGCTGCCCGTGCTGCTCAAAGGCATCACCCACCCCGCCGACGCACGCCTCGCCGTGGACGCCGGCGCGGCCGGCCTGATCGTGTCCAACCACGGCGGGCGCACGCTCGACACGGTGCCCCGGAACCGACATTCTGAAAGCCCTGGGCCTGGGCGCCACTGCGGTGATGGTGGGTCGTCCCGTCCTGCATGGGTTGACGAATGCGGGTGCCGTCGGCGTCGCGCATGTGTTGCGACTCCTGCGTGACGAACTGGAGATGGCCATGGCGCTCACAGGATGTTCGTCGCTGGCCTCCGCCAGCGACACACTCGTCAGGCAGCCACCGCCCCCATGAGGCCCCTGCTGCTGAAGGGAAATCTCGACGGCTTTCAAATACGTATATAAATACGACGCATTCTCGTTTATACTCAAACCAGAAAACGCCATTCGGCACTGTTCAAGAAGGGAACCACCATGGTCATGGGAGTCACAATGTTGGGCCTCAGCCTCGCTGCCGTGCTCGCCGCGCTCTGGTGGGTGTTTCGCTCCTGAACGAAGAGCCTGTTCCTGATACACACCCCGCTTGCCTGCCTGCGACGCTGACCCTCATGATTGCTTCTCCATTGGCGCCCGCACTGACCCTGCCCTTCATGTCATCCACTTCATCTACCCGCATTTCCAAACGGCTGGCCGTTGTCGGCACCGTGATCGGACTGCATGTCGTGGGCCTCTGGGCCATGCAAAGTGGCTTGATCGCTCGCGTGGTGGAGATCGTGGTGCCCGTGCAGGTAATGGCGGAAATGATCGAGGCCCCGCAGCCCGAGATCCCGCCTGCGCCGCCACCGCCGGCACCCAAACCCCAGCCCGTCGTCAACAAGCCTCGCCCCATGCCGAAGCCCGTGCCACGGCCCGTTCCCGTGGCGGAGCCCCTTCCGCAGGCGGTGGAGCCTGCCACGATCAGTGCGCCGCCACCAGAGCCCCCGGTCGCTCAGGCACCTGCTGCAGCGCCCACTGCGGTACAGACCGAAGCCATTGCGCAACCTGCCCCGCCCAAAATTGAGCTGCCTTCCAGCGACGCCGACTACCTCAACAACCCCCGACCCGCCTACCCCGCACTCTCCAGGCGACTCGGTGAACAGGGCAAGGTCGTCGTGCGGGTGTTCATCGACGCGAATGGCACTGCCACACGCGCCGAAATCCGCACCTCCAGTGGCTACGAACGCCTCGATCAGACCGCACTGCAAACCGTACAGAGGTGGCGCTATGTGCCCGGCAAGCGCAATGGCGTTGCCGAAGCCATGTGGTTCAACGTGCCCATCAATTTTGTTCTTGAATAACCGTCTTTGAGGAGCTTCCCCCATGGATTCACAAATCGCCACATCAGGATTGGCGCAAGTCTGGCTGCAGGGTGACTGGGTCACGCGCTCAGTCGCACTGGTGCTGCTGACCATGTCGCTGGCCACCTGGATCATCATTCTCTGGAAAGCACTGGACCAGCGCGCGCAGCGCGCACAGGCCAAAGGCATCGAGGGCTTCTGGCACAGCGCAGATTTCGCCGAAGGCCTCGACAAGCTGGGCTCAACGGAGAGCAATCCTTTCCGTGCCGTGGCACTGGAAGGCCGCGAGGCCACCCGGCACATCCTGCACAAAGATGGCCGCACCGGAACCCAGCTGCACGACACGCTGGACGTGAGCGACTGGGTCGAGCGTTCATTGCGCAAAAGTGTGGATGACTTCCAGGCGCGCGCGCAGGGTGGACTTTCGGTTCTCGCTTCGGTCGCCTCCACCGCACCATTCGTGGGGCTGTTTGGCACGGTCTGGGGCATCTACCACGCCCTGATCGGTATTGGCGCTGCGGGCCAGGTGAGCATCGATCAGGTCGCCGGCCCCATTGGCGAGGCACTGATCATGACCGCACTCGGACTGGTGGTGGCCATCCCCGCGGTACTGGGCTACAACGCCCTGCTGCGTGGCAACAAGGGCGTGATTCACCAGCTCAACCGTTTTGCACACGACCTGCATGCCTACTTCGTGACCGGCGCACGCGTCACGGCCAGTGGCGACGGCAAAGTCCTTCCGATGAAGAAGGCCTGAGATGAAACACCCCCGCCGCGCTGCACGCGACCCCCTCGAGGGGGCGGCACTGGCCGTCCGGCAAAGCCGGCCCGGCGGCGCCCTGGGCTTGTACCGCTTCATACATCGGGTTAGCGCTTCGGCTCATCGAAGTCTTCACGCATAAAGGAAAACCGCTCATGGCCATAGGAACCCAGGAAGACAGCGACACCATGATGGGCGAGATCAACATGATCCCGTTCATTGACGTGATGCTGGTGCTCTTGATCATCTTCATCATCACTGTCCCCGTGATCAAACACGCGGTCAACATCGACCTCCCGCGCGCCAGCAACGAGAAGGTGCTGGACAAGCCAGAGAACATCCGGCTTGCCGTGGATGCAGACGGGGTCTACTTCTGGAACGACGCACGGATCGAAGACGCCGAATTCGAGGCTCGACTGGCGGTGACGGCCGCACAGGAGCCACAACCGGAACTGCACATTCGCGGCGACAAGGCGGTGCGCTACGAGCGGGTGGCCCAGGTAATGGCTGCCGCCCAGCGGGCCGGCGTTCGCAAGATTGGTTTCATCACCGAACCTGCTGCGCAGTGATTGCGCCACTCAGCATTCAGGGACATTGCCATGAAAACATCACAACCAGCCGCTGACATCGACACGCGGAACCCGTCCTGGGCGCGCGAAATGCCGCCGGGCGAGCCGTCGGAAGCCTCCCAGGTATGGCCCAGCGCCAGCCTGCTGCGAGGGCAGAAGACGGTGGCCATTGAACACAACGGCGCGCTCTACCGCTTGCAAAGCACCCGGGCAGGCAAGCTCATCCTCACCAAGTAGGCCTTCTACCGCCGGAATCAGCATCTGTTTCATCGTGGGGCGACCCGGGGATCTCACCCTCCCCGACGTCGTTTTTAGCCAGCCAGGGAAGCCCTCAAAGCGTCCGATAGCCAGGCATTTTTTTGAAGCAGAACGCGGTCAAAGCCCAATCGCAGCGATGCCGGCGCGGGCAATCTGCGCATCTTCGGTGGATTTCACACCGCTCACGCCCACGGCGCCAATGGTCTGCCCGTCCTTCATGATGGGCACCCCGCCCTCCAGCATGCCAGACACGGCAGGCGCACTCAGAAACGACACGCGCCCCTGATTGATCACGTCTTCATAGACCTTGCTTTCACGGCGGCCCAGCGCTGCCGTGTGGGCCTTGGCTGGGGCAATGTGGGCAGAAATCGCCGGGGCTCCGTCCAGGCGTTGCAGCCACAGCAGGTGTCCACCGTCGTCAACAATCGCAATCGTCACGGCCCAGTTGTTCTGCAGGGCCTCTGCTTCAGCAGCTGCGGCAATGGCCTTGAGATCGGCGAGTTCGAGAACGGCTTTGTTTTTCATGAACTTTTCCTTGGTGAAATGGTCAGAGAACGGACACGACAGACGGCCCATGGGGTGCATGAACGCCAATGCCGGAGGCCCGGTGCGGTGAACGGAGCATACCCAATAGGTGCTTGCATTTGCCCGGGCACGCGTTGAACCCCAGCCGTCTACAATGCCCTTTCGACAATCCTGTGCTCCAAGCACTTGATTGCCCACCTGAGTCAGATATTGAAGGAGTTCACCACCATGTCCGACCACATCCAAACCAGCGGCCGTTTCGGCACTGCTGTTTCGACCTCTGCCGAGCGCAACAAGGTCATGCGCAACACCTACTGGTTGCTGGCCTTGTCCATGGTCCCCACCGTGCTGGGTGCGTGGATCGGTGTGCAGACCGGCATCACAGCGGGACTCACCGGCGGCCTGGGACTGATCGTGTTCCTTGGCGGCGCTTTC
Source organism: Betaproteobacteria bacterium HGW-Betaproteobacteria-16 (assembly GCA_002840835.1). Lineage (GTDB taxonomy): Bacteria > Pseudomonadota > Gammaproteobacteria > Burkholderiales > Burkholderiaceae_C > Hydrogenophaga. Next base: position 46,024 of record PHCQ01000014.1, read on the forward strand.
GGCTTCATGTTCGCGATTGAGAAGACCAAGAATTCTGCAGCAGGCGTCCCCGTTCTGCTGGGATTCACGTTCTTCATGGGCCTCATGCTCTCCCGCCTGCTGGGCGCCGTGCTCGGCCTGAGCAACGGATCGAGCCTGATCATGACCGCCTTTGGTGGCACAGCAGCCGTCTTCTTCGTGATGGCCAACCTGTCCACCATCATCAAGCGCGATCTGTCTGGCATGGGCAAGTGGCTGTTCGCAGGTGCACTTGCGATCATGGTCGGCGCCATCATCAACGTGTTCGTTGGCAGCACGGCCGGCATGGCCGCGATCGCCACGCTCGCGATTCTGGTGTTCAGCATGTACCTGCTCTACGACCTCAAGCGCATCGTGGACGGCGGCGAAACCAACTACATCACGGCGACCCTTGGGCTGTACCTGAGCTTGTTCAACATCTTCCAGAGCCTGCTGGCACTCCTGGGCATCTTTGGCGGCGAGCGCGACTGACCTTCGCTGCTCCTGTTGGCCCTTGAGGCGCAAAGAAAAAAGGACCTTCGGGTCCTTTTTTTGTGCAGCGAGGGGTGTGTCGCTTCTGCAAAAAGCATCAAGTTGCGCACGGAAATGCCGAAAGAACTCCCAACAAGCCCTTCCACACCATGCGACACCCCGTCATCACTCTTTGTCTGGTCAGCGCAGCGAGCCTGCTCGCTGGGTGCGAAGCCCTGGGCATCGAGACCGCCACCCAGATTGCAGCCAAGAAAGAAGCCGAGGCCAAGGCCATTGGCAGCGCCTGTCGTCACGCGGTGCGCAGCATCGAAGACTGTTTTGAAGGCAACCCCAGGGCCGGCAAAGCCGCTGTGTTCGCGGGCTGGCGCGAGATGGACGAGTACATGCGCGAAAACGCCATCGTCGGCATGCCGGCGGTGAGCCCGACCAGCGGCTCGGACCCATCCAGCACCCAGGAATCCGTTTCGCCCGATCCGTCGAAGACTGGCCAGGGCTCGCGCAGCTCCTGAACAAGGCGTGCCAACCAAAGAGCTGGCGCACCCCTCCTGCATCAATCAGTCGTCCAGATCAAAAACCGCCATGCTCTCCACATGCGCCGTGTGGGAGAACATGTTGACCACCCCGGCAAACGTACAGCGGTAGCCCGCCTGGTGCACCAGGAGGCCAGCGTCGCGGGCCAGGGTGGCCGGGTTGCAGCTGACGTAGACAATGCGCCTGGGTGGCGTCCAGTCGCCGCGCAGATCGGGTTGCTGATGCAGATCGGCCATGGCTTTTGCCAGGGCGAATGCCCCCTCGCGCGGCGGATCCACCAGCCATTTGTCGGCAATCCCGTCGTTCACCAGCATCTCCGGCGTCATCTCGAACAGGTTGCGCGCCACAAAAGCCGTCTGACTCAATGGCGCCAACCGGTTGGCCTGATTGAGTTCAAAGTTCTCGCGTGACCGGGCGACCAGGGTTTCACTCCCCTCGATGCCCAGCACCTCGCCCGCGAGCGTGGCAATCGGCAGCGTGAAATTGCCAAGTCCACAGAACCAGTCGATCACACGTTCATTTTTCTGGGGATCCAGCAACCTGATGGCCCGGGAAACCAGCACCCGGTTGACATACGGATTCACTTGCGTGAAATCGGTTGGCTTGAACGGCATGGAGATGTCGAATTCCGGCAGGCCATAGGAGAGCACGGGGCCGCCCTCATCGAGCCGTTTCACGGTTTCAGGACCTTTGGACTGCAACCACCACTGCACGCCATGCTGCGCTCCAAAGGCACGAAGTCGGGCCACATCGTCTTCCGACAGGGGCTCCAGATGCCGCAACACCAGGGCCGTCACCTCGTCGCCGCTGGCGAGTTCGATCTGGGGGCAGGTTTCGCGGGCGTCCATGCCGAACATCAGCTCCCGCAGCGGAATCAGCATGGCACTGACATGGGGTGGCAATACGGGACACACGGCCATGTCGGCGACATAGCGGCTCTTGCGCTCGTGGAACCCGATCAGCACCACCCCCTTCTTGTGCACATGGCGTACCGAGAGCCTGGCCCGGTAGCGATAGCCCCAGGAAGGCCCCTCGATGGGGCGCAACATGGTTTCGGCTTTCACTTTGCCCAGGTGCCAGAGGTTGTCTTCCAGCACCCGCTGTTTGATCGCCACCTGGGCCGACGCATGGAGATGCTGCATCTTGCAGCCGCCGCAGGCGCCGGCATGCAGACCGAAATGCGGGCAGCCCGGGCGCACCCGCTGCGGGGACTCGCGATGGATCGCCGTGACGACGCCCGCTTCCCAGTTGTTCTTCTTGCGGTGCACGCTGGTGCTGACCACTTCAAAAGGCAATGCGCCTTCGATGAAGACGACCTTGCCGTCCGGGCGGCGGGCAATGCCCTGGGCATCGATGTCGAGAGATTCCACCGCCAGCCAGCCGTCAGGCAAAGAGGCTTCAGATGCGGCGGGCGCGTCGTCACGCGCGGTGGTGAGCAGGCTGTTTTCGTGGGCTAGAGGTGCAGTCATCCCCCGATTGTCTCAGGACGCGAGTGGCGGTCCGGCCACGCGGTCAACCGCCGTCCCGGTTTCAGACCCAGGCCTTGAGGTACTCGCCCCAGTGGCTCTCGGTGGGTGCGAGATTGCCCAGGGTTTCCTTGACGTAGGCGATCTCCTGCTCATACTCGGCTTCGGTGAATCCGCCGCGCATCTTCTGGAATCGACAGTACACCAGATAGGTGTTCATCACGTCGGTTTCGCAGTAGCGACGGATGTCTTCCAGCTGGCCAGCGAGGTACTGTGCGTAAACCTGCGAACCGTCCATGCCCAGCTTGCCCGGAAAGCCGCAGAGCTTGGCCAGTGCATCCAGTGGCGCATTGTTTTTGGGCGAATACATCGCCAGCAGATCCATCAGGTCGAGGTGACGCATGTGGTAGCGGCTGATGTAGTTGTTCCACTTGAACTCGCGATCGTCTTCGCCCAGGTCCCAGTACTTGCCGGCTTCCACGCCATGGCGCAGACCCCGGTAGTGCAGCACCGGCAAATCGAAGCCGCTGCCATTCCAGCTCACGAGTTGCGGGGTGTGCTTCTCGATCGCATTGAAGAAGGTCTGGACAACCTTGCCTTCACTCTGGCCGTCGCGGTCCACAAACGAGTGGATGCGCAGCCCCTCTGCGTTGCGAAACACCACGCTGATGACCAGAATGCGCTGCAGATGCAAGGGCATGAAGTCGCTCTGCCCCTTTTCCTTGCGCCCTGCCAGCCAGGTTTCATACACCTGCGCATCGGTCAGCTCGGGCGGGGTGGCATGCAAGGCTCTGAGGCCATCGACATCGGGAATCGACTCGATGTCAAACACCATGACGGGCCAGGTCATGCTGTTCCGCGCCTATGCCAGTGTGGCGTCAGACTCAACGCCGGGGCAGGTGGTTGAGTGGATCGACCGGCTTGCCCTGACGGCGGACCTCAAAATGGAGCTTCACGCGATCGGTGTCGCTGCTGCCCATCTCGGCGATCTTCTGCCCCTGACGAACGGCCTGATCCTCACGCACCAGAAGGGCCTGGTTGTGTGCGTAGGCCGTGAGGTAGGTGTTGTTGTGTTTCAGAATGACGAGGTTGCCATAGCCACGCAAGCCAGCGCCTGCATAGACCACCCGACCATCTGCTGCCGCAATGACGGGATCGCCCACGCGACCGGCAATGGACACACCCTTGTTCTTGGCTTCATCAAAGCCGGCGATCACCGTACCCTGCGCAGGCCATACAAAGTTCAGTTCATCAGCGCCGGCAGAATCCGTGCTCGGCGGCACGGCTGGGGTCGCCGGGGTGGTTGCAGACGGTGTTGCAGGGGCCAGTGGCACTGGCTCGGTCGAAGAAAGCGGGCGCGACACCACACCGGAAGGCGCCACAGGCGTGACAGCAGCGGTACCAGGCGCACCAGCGGGTGGGCTTACCGCCGCCACCGTGGGTGGCGTGGCACCCGGTGGCTGTACGCGCAAGACCTGGCCCACTTCCAGAATGTTCGGATTGGTCAGGTTGTTCCAGGCCTGAACGTCGCGCCAGCTTTGCCCGCTGTCCAGCGCAATCCGGAACAAGGTGTCGCCCGGCTTGACGGTGTAGAAACCGGCCTTGCCTGCGTTTTCAGCGCCAGGCAATGGCTTGACATCTGTCGCAGCGCCGATGGTGCGGTCCTCCACGGGCGCGGGCGACGAGGCGCGACGGGTTGCGCAGCCCGCAGAAAGCAGCATCACGGCCATCAGGCCCACCACTGCAGCCCCCTGCCAAGAAGGCCGTCCCGGATGGACCGCGGAGTCCGCCGCAAGGAAATCGCGCTTGATCATGAAAACTCCCACCAATTGCACCTTTATGCGCAAGCACCGACCAAATGACGGTGCTCAAAAAAAAATATGTTCGATCACCCATGAAGCACAGGGTTTCACCCGATGCCCGATTTTAGTGGCACGAAGTGCACCGCTTCCAACTCGGTCCTGACCAGGCCTCTGGCGGTCTTGTCCACCATCACCAGATTCTGCTGCCCGGTCGCCGTCACCGTCGGTGCCACCAGTCGCCCACCCACGGCAAGCTGGTCCAGCCACGCTTGAGGGATGTCATTGCCTCCTGCGGCCGCGATGATGGCCGCATAGGGCGCCCCCTTGGCAAACCCCAACATGCCGTCACCCATCAAAAGATGAAGATTGGGCAGGCGCAACAGGCGCAGGTTCTCGCGTGCCCGCTCGTGCAATCCGCGCAATCGCTCCATGCTGTAGACCTCGGTCGCCACCACACTCAGAACGGCGGCCTGGTAGCCACAGCCTGTGCCAATCTCCAGGACACGCCCCAGCTTTTCAGGCCGGGCGTGGCACAGCAGTTCGATCATGCGTGCCACCACGCTCGGTTTTGAAATGGTCTGCCCGAGGCCAATGGGCAGACTGGTGTCTTCATAGGCTTGATTGGCCAGCGCCGAATCCACGAAGCGGTGTCGTTCAACCTGACGCATGGCGGCAAGCACCGCCGCATGCCGAATGCCGTGGACCTCCAGCTTTCGAACCATGGCGAAACGAGCCGCCTGCGACTCTGTCCCGTTGGCCATGCGCTCCGGAGGTTTCGGTCGCTGAATCCCCGCGTGGACAGGCGCAGACGCAGCAGGTTTGCCTACCGCCGGCGCGCGAGGGCCCTGACCGGGCGCCCCTACCTGGCTGCGGCCCTGGGGTGCTTGTTGTGCGGTCGTCAGCTTGACAGGAAACGAGGGCCGGGGCCGCGCTTCCGCACCGGCGACCGAAGGCCTGACCAACTTGTCGATGGCTTCCCGTTTCAAAAAGCATCTCCTGCGTCTGTCGCCATGTGGGCCTCTGTAGACAGTTACGTCGTCAACGGCGACGCTTGCGAAAGCTGGGCCGCCGCCGGTGCCCAGTAAGGCAGTCTATCGTGGTCGGTCAGATCCACTTGCAGGGGTGTGATCGTGGCGTAGCCTTGGGCAGCCGCGTGAAAGTCGGTTCCTTCGGCATCGTCTTTCGCAGGCCCGGCGTTCCCGATCCAGTACATGGTGTCCCCCCGGGGATTGGTCTGCGAAATGACCTGTTCGGCCGCATGGCGCCGCCCCAGGCGCGCCACCTTGAAGCCCTTGATGTCTTGCAGCGGCCGATTGGGGATATTCACATTGAGTAACCAGGGCTCCGCCCGCTGTGCCGCCTCGCTCAAGGAGGGCAACAACTGAGCCACCAGTTGACTGGCCTTGCTGGCTGCCGCATCCAGGTGAGCCCAGCCCTTTTCGGTCTGGGAAAACGCGATGGCCGGAATGCCAAACAGGTAGCCTTCCATGGCCGCACCAACGGTGCCGGAATAAATGGTGTCATCCCCCATGTTGGCACCGTTGTTGATGCCTGACACCACCAGGTCGGGCCGGTAACCCAGCAGACCGGTCAAGGCGATGTGCACACAGTCGGCTGGGGTGCCATTGACGTAACGAAATCCGTTGGGTGCCGTGTGAACATACAGTGGCGAATGCAGGGTAAGCGCATTGGACTTGGCGCTGTTGTTGTGTTCCGGCGCAACCACTTCCACCTCGGCGAGTCCCTTGAGCGCTTCGTACAGGGCCACGATGCCCGGCGCCTGGTAACCGTCGTCATTGGAGATGAGGATTTTCATTAATCGGATTCTAGGTGCAATGGCCTCGCCGATCGGGTTCGCCTCCTGGCGGCACATGGGTCACACCCGGGACAAATGGTGGACTTACCCTGTTGTTGCGGGCCTTACTCTGTCTCTATCATGGTCAGCTTTGATTCTGGTCCTGCCATTCGGATGCTTCCATGCATGAACAGGCGTCTTCGCCCAGATGACGCCGCCGCGAATGCTCGCAGTTTCACCGCTCATCGCTGCCGTTCAAGCCCGAATGCTGTGCCCTCAACATAGGAAATCCCCATGCAAGCCTGGCTGTGCGAGAACCCGGTGGGCGTCGACGCCCTGGTCTGGAAAGAAATGCCGACCCCTGTGCCAAAAAAAGGCGAGGTGCTGATCGAGATCCAGGCCGCGAGCCTGAATTTCCCTGATCTCCTGATTGTTCAAAACAAGTACCAGATGAAGCCCGCCCTGCCCTTTGTGCCGGGATCGGAGTACGCCGGGGTGGTCCAGGCCCTGGGCGAGGGCGTCACCCATCTCCAGGTGGGTCAGCCTGTGGCCTGTCTCAGCGGCACAGGCGGCTTCGGTACCCACACCCTGGCGCCTGCTGCGCTGTGCATGCCGCTGCCTCCCGGCTTTCCTCCGGTGGATGCAGCGGCTTTCATCATGATCTACGCTACCTCGTGGCATGCGCTGATGGACCGGGCCGCACTCAAGGCCGGCGAGACGGTGCTGATACTCGGTGCCGCCGGAGGCGTGGGAACCGCAGCGATCCAGATTGCCAAAGCAGCAGGCGCCCGGGTGATTGCCGCTGCATCCAGCGAAGAGAAGTGCGAGCTGTGCAAGCAGCTGGGCGCCGACGCCACCATCAACTACAGCGAGCACACGCCAGCCAAGGGGCTTCGCGACGCGATCAAGCAGTTGACCGATGGCAAGGGTCCAGACGTGATCTACGACCCCGTGGGCGGCGAATTCGCCGAACCGGCCTTCCGGTCCATTGCCTGGAGAGGTCGCTACCTCGTGGTGGGCTTTGCCAGTGGCCCGATTCCCTCATTGCCTTTGAACCTGACTTTGCTCAAGGGCGCAAGCATCGTGGGCGTGTTCTGGGGCGACTTCGCGCGCCGCGAACCCAAGGCCAACGCCGAGATGATGCAGAAGCTGGCCAGCATGTACGCCAAAGGCCAGGTGAAGCCCGTGATCGACCAGACCCTGCCCATGAGCGAGTTGCACAAGGCCTACGAAATCATGGGCTCACGATCGGTCAAAGGCAAGCTGGTGCTGGTGAACTGAGCCGGCAGGCTGCCACTGCCCGGTGGGCCGAATCACCGCAGAAATGCGTTGATGTCTGCCAGCGGTGTGCGCCGGCTCGGTAGAGCATGCGCCCCTATCCCTGCGCTCTATCGCAAGTTGAAACTGCCCCCCAGCAAGCCGACCAGACCGATGATGATCAGGTAGATCGCAACGATGTAGTTCAGCATGCGGGGCATGATCAGGATCAGGATGCCGGCGATCAGTGCGATCAGTGGGCCAATGCTCAAATTCAGGTTCATGGTTTCTCCGTCGGTGGAACTGGGGTGGTGGCGCGGCCTACGCAGAAGCATCAGGGCAGACGAACCATTTTGTATGGGTTCGGCCAGCCGTCTGTGCGCTATCTAACGCAGACTTTGAACAAGCGAGCCTGGTAGCTGTCACCCGACTAGTTGATGCTGGTCTGTCAGGGGTTCCGCCTTCCATAGAACTTGTCATCCGGGAATGCGATCGCAAATCGCTCAAGCGTTCAAACCACAAACAAAAAAGCCCGGTATTTGAAACCGGGCTTTTTACATTCGATGGGGTGGCTGATGGGGCTCGAACCCACGACAACAGGAATCACAATCCTGGACTCTACCAACTGAGCTACAGCCACCGCAAGCGTCGAATTATAGCTCGAAGTCCCCCGACTTTTCAGCTGGATGCCAGGTGATGTCGATCAACGCGGTGCGACCGTAGCAGCAGTGGGTTCCGGCACCAGGATGCGGACCTTGAATCGCTCCTTGAGCATGTCGTAGTAGGCCACGCCTTCGGCGGCGGACCACCACTGTGTGTACTGCTGCACCTCTTGCGCCAGCCGCTGTGCGTCGCCCGGTTCGCGGGGCAGCACCTTGTCTACCCTGACCACCGCGTACCCTTGCCCGCCCAGGTTCACGCCGACCCAGGCCGGCAGCGCTTTGGGGTCTGCACTGAGCGCTGCTGTGAGCACCTGGGGCAGGACGCCCTGCGGGTTGTCACGGGAAACCGTGACCGCTGCAGCAAGCCCTGCGGCGTCGCCACCCGCTTTCCATGCGGCCAGCTTTTTCTCTCCCTCTTCACGCGCCAGTTCAGCAGAGCGCTGCGCCACCAGTCTTTGCCGCACGCTCTCGCGGACATCGGCCAGTGGCAGGGTGCGCGCTGGCAAGTGCTGGACCACGCGAGCCGAGGTCAATTGACCAGAGCCGGTTTCAACGGCTTCCGTGTTGCGCTTTCGCTCGATGGATTCGGGCGAGAAGATCGCTTCCAGCAGCGCAGGGTTGGCCAGGACGCCGGCATCTTGCTGAGGCTGGCGGGTCAGGCCTTTCGCCTCCTGTATGTCGAGTTTGAAACGCTCTGCTGCAGGCTGAAGGGAATCGGGTTGTTCGTACACCAGGTTGCTGAAGGCTTCGGCGGAGTCCGCAAACAAGCGCTGTGCCTGCTGTCTCTTCAAATCCTTCTCGATCTCGGCACGCATCTCTTCGAAGCTCTTCAGTGGAGGCGCCTTGATGTCGGTGAGCTGAATGATGTGAAAACCGAACTCGGTTTCCACCAGATCGGAAATGTCGTTTTTTTGCATCGCGTAGACCGCATCTTCAAAAGGCTTGACCATGGAACCGCGGGCAAAGAAATCGAGATCGCCTCCATTGGGTGCCGAGCCGGGATCCTGCGATTGTGATTTCGCCACTTCGGCAAAGGTCTGGGGAGCACCCTTGACTTGTGCAAGCAGCGCAGCAGCGCGCTCACGAACAGCAGCCTTGTCAGCATCAGAAGCGCCCTGGGGCACGGTCAGCAGGATGTGGCTGGCGCGACGCTCTTCGGAGCCTGACAAGCGGGCAGCGTTCTGTTCGTAGTAGGCCCGCACATCGGCCTCTGCCAGCACGACCGACTTTTCAAGCGCCGCTGCGTCGAGCACCAGGTACTCGATGTCGGCCTGCTCGGGGGCTTGGAACAGCGCGGCGTTGCTGTTGTAAAACGCTTCGATCTCGGCCTCGGTCGGCTTCACGCTCGCAGCAAAGTCTGTTGCCAGAAACTGCGCCACCCGGATTTCGCGCCGTTCAAAAAAGGCGTTCAACGACACATTCGCCAGTGCTTCGGTGGCGAAGCTGGTGCCCTGAATGGCTTGTGCCACTTGCCGCTGCGAAAGATCGGCCCGCACCCTCGCCTCGTACATCTCGGGCGTCAAACCCTGGCGACCCAGCAACACACGGTACGCGTCCACATCAAGCGTGCCGTCCGGACGGCGCAATGAGGCGATGGTTTCATTGGCCTGCAGATCCTGCGCAAGCCGGCGATCGCTGGTGTAGAGGTTGAGCTTCTGGGCCGCGGTGGCCAGAACCCGTTGGCGCACCAGACGCTCCAGGGTGGCGTAGCGCGCCTCTTCGCTGTCGAGCATGCGCGCGTCCAGAGAAGGCATGGCTTCACGCAGGCGTTGCGATTCGGTCTGGTGCGCCTGATCCCATTCCAGCTTGTTGATTTCTTGCCCGTCGACGGTGGCCACTGGTTCGCCGCCTTCGTTGAAGCGGCTGTAACCCTCGACGCCGAACAGCACGAACGCAGGAATGATCAGGATCATCAAGAAGCCCATGAGGTACTTCTTGTGATTGCGGATGGAATCGAACATGCCTTGATACCCTGAAACAAAATACCGGAGCCACCCACTTGGGGCTGCGGCAACATAAAAAAAGGCGAACCCGGGTTCGCCTTTTCAGTGGTGGTGGGTGCTGACGGGGTCGAACCGCCGACCTACGCCTTGTAAGGGCGCCGCTCTACCAACTGAGCTAAGCACCCCACCGGAAACCTGCAGATCGCATCAGTTCAGCGCGTCCTTGAGGGCCTTGCCCGGGCGGAACTTCGGGACCTTGGCGGCCTTGATTTTAATCTCAGCACCCGTGCGTGGGTTGCGCCCTTTGCGGGCTGGGCGTTTCGTCACGGCAAACGAACCAAAACCCACCAGCGAAACGGTACCGCCCTTTTTGAGCGTGGTACGAATGGCGGTGATGGTTGAGTCCAGCGCTCGCGCAGCTGCCGCCTTGGAGATGTCGGCGTGCTTGGCGATGTGTTCGACGAGTTCGGTTTTATTCACAAATAGCCCCTCTTGAATTGATTGAAAGAATCCGTGTGGAAAGGTGCGGGCCGACGGCACTGTTCGTACCGCGGGCAAACCCTGTGAGCTCCGATGGGCACCTGCGCAACCCTTCGGGCCACGCCAGAGCGCCGGGTGATTAGACCCACGGGCCGCCACCGCTGTCAATACGCGTGCGGCATTGGAGCCCGCCAGACATCACGAAACGCGAGATTCTAGTCGCTTTCGCAACGGGTCCTGGCGGGCCAGGCCCGTCACAAGGCGCCAGCGGCGCAAGGTGGGCACTTTCTGCGATCAGGCACCCAACAGCGCCTGCTCGATGGCCGTGCCAACGTCACTGGTCTGGGCAGAGCCCCCGAGGTCGGGTGTGCGGGGTGCCCCGCTGCCCGGCGCCAGGACCGTCTCGATGGCCTGCATCACGGCGTCATGTGCTGCTCGATGCCCCAGAAAATCGAGCATCATGGCGCCGCACCAGATCTGCCCGATCGGGTTGGCGATCTGCCGCCCGGCGATGTCGGGTGCCGAACCATGCACCGGTTCGAACAGCGACGGGTGCGTGCGGTCCGGGTTGAGGTTGGCACTGGGCGCGATGCCAATGGTGCCGGTGCATGCCGGGCCCAAGTCGGAGAGGATGTCGCCAAACAGGTTGCTGCCCACCACCACGTCAAAAAAATCGGGGCGCTGGACGAAGTGGGCGGTGAGGATGTCGATGTGAAATTTGTCGACCCTGACATCCGGATATTGTTTGGCCATCTCCGCCACGCGTTCGTCCCAGTAAGGCATGGTGATCGCAATGCCGTTGGACTTGGTGGCGCTGGTCAGGTGCTTCTTCGGGCGCGAGCGCGCCACCTCGAAAGCGTAGCGCAACACCCGGTCCACGCCGATGCGTGACATCACTGTCTCCTGCACCACGATCTCCCGCTCGGTACCGGGGTACATGCGCCCGCCAATGCTGGAGTATTCACCTTCGGTGTTTTCGCGCACGATCACCATGTCAATCTCGCCGGCCACGCGTGGACTGCCGTCGCGACGCACCACCGGCGCCGTCACACCCGGCATGAGCTTGGCGGGCCGGATGTTCACGTACTGATCGAACTCGCGTCGGAACAGCAGCAACGAGCCCCACAGCGAAATGTGATCAGGCACTTTGTCCGGCCAGCCCACCGCGCCGAAATAGATGGCCTCGTGGCCACCGATCTGGTCCTTCCAGTCGTCGGGCAGCATCTTGCCGTGCCGCTCGAAATAGTCGCAGCTCGAGAAATCAAAGTGGTCGAAATGCAGATCAATGTTGAAACGGGAAGCCGCCGCCTCCAGCACACGAAGCCCTTCGGGCATGACTTCCTGACCGATACCGTCCCCGGCAATGACAGCGACACGGTGTTTGCTCATGGTGTTCTCCTAAGGTTGAAATCACTCGAAAAAATCTGAAGACCTGGCCAACAAAGGCATGGTGCAGCTCGACAGCAATGTGGAGGCGGCAGACGCACAGCCCGTGCATCGCGCAGGCACATGCTTGCCACGACGCGCCAAGGCGATGGGTTCGACGAACTGACCACGACCGCGTTGAAGCATGGGCTTCAGCATAGTCGCCACATGGGCAACAATTGGCGAATCAATCATTTCCTCAAGAGAAACAATTGGAACGATCCGATCTGGAACTGGTCACTGCTGTGCGCCAGCATGGAAGCCTCGTCATGGTGGCCAAGGCGCTGCACGTCGCACCGTCTGCCATCACGAAGCGACTGGCCGCGCTGGAAGCAGAACTTGGCTTGCGCCTGTTTCAGCGCACGACGCGGCGCGTGAGTCCGACCGCCGAAGGCGACGTGTTGTGTGAGCGCGCGAGCCGGATACTGAGCGCCTTTGACGAACTGGAATCCGAGCTGAGGGAACGCCAGGCCGAGCCCGCCGGTCCGATCCGCCTGGCAGCGACCTTCGGTTTCGGCCGGCTCTGGGTGGGACCTGCCCTGGCCGACTTTCGGCACCGGTACCCCAGGGTCGAGATCGACCTGCAGCTCACCGAGCGCCTGCCTGATCTGGCGGTGGAGGGCTTTGACGGTGCGATCTGGCTGTGGAACGCACCTGGCGAACGCGCGGCCGAGTGGGTGTCCAGACGGCTGGCACCCAATCAGCGCGTGCTGGTGGCCGCGCCCGCCTACCTCCATGCGCATGGCACACCTCGAACGCCGCAAGACCTCGCCACCCACAACTGCCTTTTCGTGCGCGAGAACAGCAGTGCCGCCGATCGACTCTTTGACCATTGGCGACTTCAGCGTGGCGACGAGCCGCAGGTGCTGCATATACCGGCGCGCGGCAGCATGTCCTGCAACTCGGGCGAGATGGTGCGCGACTGGTGTCTGGCTGGACAGGGGATCATGCTGCGCAGCCTGTGGGACATCGGACCACAGCTGGCGAGCGGGCAGTTGGTGCGCGTTCTGCCTGAATACTCAATGACAGATGCAGATATTCACTGGTTGGCACCCTACCGACCGCAAAGCCCCAAACGCATTCGCCTGCTGGTGGATTTTCTGGCCGAACGCTTCCGCGAGGAACCCTGGAAAGTCAGGCCGCCTTTGCCGGTCTCACGACCAGGCTCACGCCGAAAGCGGTGAGCGCAATGCCAGCCACCGTCACCAGCGTGATGGGTTCGTCGAACAGCGTCCATGCAATCAACGCGGTACACGGTGGAACCAGGTACATCAGGCTGGTGACCGAGGCCGCTGCCCCCCGCTGAATGAGCATGTAGAGCAGCGAGCTGCCACCCAGGGTAAGGCCCAGCACCGACCAGGCCATGGCTCCGGTCAGCTCCCAGTTCACGCCGCCGTCGCCGTGCGTCCAGCGCATGGCCTCAAACTCCAGCAGCGCCAGCGGCAGCGTGACCAGAAGCGCCGCAAGCAACTGCACGGCATTGGCGGAGCGCACATCGCAAGCCGCCACATAGCGCTTCTGGTACAGCGTGCCCACAGTGATGGCAAAAAGCGCCATCACGGCAAACGACAGATTGAGCCAGTTCGCCTGATCGCCCGGCCCGCCTGCGCCGAACTTGCGCGAGACCACCAGCACCAGGCCAGCAAAGCCCAGCAGCAGACCCGCCCACTGGCGCCTGGAGACCTTGGCACCTGTGCCCGAGAGCCAGATGGCCGTGAGCACCGGCTGAATGCCCACGATCAGCGCAGACAGGCCTGAGCCCATACCAGCCTTGATGGCGGCCCAGACACCGCCCAGGTAGCCTGCGTGCATGAGAACCCCGGTTACCGACAGGTGCAGCCACTGCTTGCGACTGGACGGCCACTTGACACCCGAGAACCAGATCCACGGCAGAAAGCACAGAATGGACAGGGCGTACCGCACGGCCAGGAACTTCATGGGCGGTGCGTGCGGCATGCCGTAACGCGCCACGATGAAGCCCGTGCTCCAGATCAGCACGAACACCCAGGGCATGGCACGCAGCCACGCGTTGTCCTTGGTTGTGCTCACCATGTTCGCATCGGGCAGCGGATCAGCGCGCGCGGGCGCGAATTTCCGGCAAGGCTTTTTGCAGGTAATACACCATGGACCAGACAGTGAGCACCGCAGAGGCCCAGATCAGCCAGGTGCCCCAGAGGTGGGTATCGATCACCCCGAACACACTGCCATTGAACAGCAGGAAAGGAATGGCCACCATCTGCACCGTGGTCTTGACCTTGCCCAGCATGTGCACGGCCACGCTCTTGGTGGCGCCAATGATCGCCATCCACTCCCGGAGCGACGAGATGGCGATTTCCCGGCCGATGATGATGAGGGCAACGAACACATCGGCCCGATCCAGGTGCACCAGCACAAGCAGACTGGCGCAAACAAGGAACTTGTCGGCCACCGGGTCCAGGAAGGCGCCGAAGGCTGAGGTCTGGTTGAGCTTGCGGGCCAGGTAGCCGTCGGCCCAGTCGGTGGCCGCGAACACCACGAACATGACCGTGGCGATCAGGTTCTTCTGCGCCATGCTCATGCCTTCCAGATAGAACACCCCGATGATCAGGGGAATCGCGACAATGCGGGCCCAGGTCAGCAGGGTAGGAAGGTTGAAGAACATGACGCGATTATGCGTTGGCGCCGTCCGGGCGTTTCAACCATGTGGTTTTGCGGAAAAACAGCAGGAGGCGGCAGCGGCGAAACGCCCTCTCGCAGGTCACGGCCCTCGCATCGCCGCTTTCAGTGAAGCGCGCGGTAGATAGCATCGGCCAGTTCGGCCGAAATGCCGTCCACGGTGCAAAGATCTTCCACGCTGGCCGATGCCACACCACGCACGCCGCCAAAGCGCTGCAACAGCCGTGCACGCTTTTTGGGGCCAACGCCGGGAATGTCCTCGAGCCGACTGCCCCCGGTTCGCACCTTCGCCCGCTGGGCGCGCATGCCGGTAATGGCAAAGCGATGAGCCTCGTCGCGGATCTGCGCCACCAGCATCAGCGCGGCGGAATCGTGCCCCAGGTAGACCTTGTCGCGCCTGTCGGCAAACACCAGCTCCTCCAGACCGACCTTGCGGCCCTCCCCCTTCTCTACCCCCACGATAAGCGAAAGATCCAGCCCCAGTTGCTCAAAAACCTCGCGCGCCATGCTCACCTGACCCTTGCCGCCATCAATGAGCACGAGGTCAGGCATGCGAGGACCGGCGATGGCTTCCACGGTCGGCTCGGGCAGGGCGGCGTCGGCCGAATCTGCTTCGGCGAGTGACTCGGCAGGCGCGGGCTGCGGCACAGCTTCTGCATCGGGTACCTCCAGCGCCTCGCCAATGTCTTCCTTCATCGCCTCGGCAATCTTGCCGTAACGGCGCAGCAGCACCTGGCGCATGGCGGCGTAGTCATCGCCCGGTGTGATGCCTTCGATCTTGTAGCGCCGGTACTGGCTGTTCTGCATCTTGTGACCTTCAAACACCACACAAGACGCCTGTGTCGACTCCCCCGCCGTGTGCGAGATGTCGAAGCACTCGATCCTCAGCGCGTCCAGCTGGTCGTCGGGCAGATTGAGCGCATCGGCCAATGCGCGGGTGCGGGCCTGCTGGGACCCCTCTTCGGCGAGCAGCCGCGCCAGTGCGATCTCGGCGTTTTTCTGGGCCATTTCCAGCCAGATGCGACGGTGCTCTCGCGGCTGGTGCACGGCGTTGACTTTGGCACCTGTCTGCTCGGAGAGCGCGTCGAGCAGCGGCTTGCCCACGGGGTGGCTGGTCACCAGCGTGTGCGGCATGGCAACGCCCAGGTAGTGCTGGGCGATGAAAGCTTCCAGGACCTGCCTGGCCACGCGCTCACCGGGTTCTCCTGCCTGGGGAGCCTCATCGTCGGGCAGCGCGCCTTCGATGGCCGACGCGTCTTCCACATGGGCAGGGAAATATGGCCGGTCCCCCAGGTGGCGACCGCCCCTGATCATGGCCAGGTTCACACAGGCGCGACCGCCCTGCACCTTCACAGCCAGCACATCCACGTCCTTGTCTGACACGGTGTCCATGGCCTGCTGGTGCAACACCCGGGACAGCGCCGACATCTGGTTGCGGATCTCTGCCGCCTGTTCGAATTCCAGCCTTTCTGCGTGGCCCATCATGCGTTGCTCCAAAGCGTCGAGCACGGCCTGGGTCTCGCCGCGCAGAAAACGCTCGGCATCAGCCACATCGCGCGCATAGGCTTCGCTGTCCACCAGGTCCACGCAGGGGCCACTGCATCGCTTGATCTGGTACAGCAGGCATGGGCGCGTGCGGTTGGCGAACACCGTGTCTTCGCAGGTGCGCAGGCGAAACACCTTCTGCAGCAAGGTGATCGACTCCTTCACCGCCCAGGCGCTGGGGTAAGGGCCGTAATAACTGTGGCGCCGGTCCACCGCGCCACGGTAGTAAGCCATGCGCGGGAATGCAATGGAGGGTGACGGCAGGCGCGGCGCCGTGCGAAAGGTTTCGCGGGTGCCGGTGATCTTCAGGTAGGGGTAGCTCTTGTCGTCCCTGAACAGGATGTTGAAGCGTGGATTCAACGTCTTGATCAGGTTGTTTTCCAGCAGCAGCGCTTCGGCCTCGGAGCGCACGACCGTGGTCTCCATCCGCGCGATCTTGCTTACCATGTGCCCGATGCGGGTGCCATCGTGGTTCTTCTGGAAATAGCTGGCCACCCGCTTTTTCAGGTTGCGCGCCTTGCCCACGTAGAGCAGCTGTCCCTGGACATCGAAATAACGGTACACGCCTGGCAGTCCCGGCAAGGCGGCGACTTCACTCAGCAGTTGTTCGGAATGGGTCTCTGACATGGGCGACATTGTGAACTGACCAGCAACGGCCGCCATGGCGGGCAAGCCCGTTCGAAATGCGGCAAGATCGCGGCCATGGTTCACCCCACCGGGATCACACTTGCCAACAACGACCGTCCCTTGTGGGATGTGTTCTGCCACGTGGTGGACAACCTGGGAGACATCGGTGTGTGCTGGCGCCTGGCCGCCAATCTTGCCGCCAGGGGTCAACAGGTTCGTCTCTGGATCGACCAGCCCGAGCCGCTGCGCTGGATGGCGCCTGGCGCACTGGAAGGCACACACCCCTGGATCGAGGTGATTCCGTGGACCACGCCGCTGCCGCCTGGTTTTTGTGAAACGCTGGCGCCCGCCCAGGTCTGGGTGGAGACATTCGGATGCCACCCACCCGAAGAGGCACAGGCGGCCTTGGCGGCCCAGCTTGCAGTGGGCGCAGCGCCGCCAGTCTGGATCAACCTCGAATACCTCAGCGCCGAGTCGTATGTGGAGCGCTCCCACGGCCTGCCTTCACCGGTGATGAGCGGAGCGCTGAAGGGTTTGGGCAAATGGTTTTTCTTTCCCGGGTTCACGGCCGCCACAGGTGGGCTGTTGCGCGAGCCCGATCTGGAGGCGAGACGCGGGTCGTTCAGCGCAGCAGCATGGCGCGCGCGCATGCAGATTCCATTGGATGCGCTGGCAGTCAGCCTGTTTTGTTATGAACCTCAGGCGCTTGAAAGGGCGCTGCTTCAGTCAGCACATCGGCACCCGCCAGTGCACTGGTTGATCACGCCTGGCCGCGCAGCAGCAGCCGTGCAAACCCTGTGCATGCAAGACGCATCCGCAGCTTGGGCATCAGGCGAACACATGCACCACCTGCCCCTGCAGGATCAGGCCGGGTTCGATGAGCTCCTGTGGGCATGCGACCTGAATTTCGTGCGCGGCGAAGATTCACTGGTGCGCGCCCTGTGGGCCGGCAAACCCTTTGTCTGGCAGTTGTATCCGCAAGAAGACGGTGCCCACCTGAACAAGCTAAGGGCCTTTTTGGATTGGCTGCAGGCGCCAGACGATCTGCGGCAATTCCATTTTGTCTGGAACGGCGCAGCGCCCGCCGAAAGGTTGCTCTGGCCTGATGCCACCCGTCTGGCAGAGTGGCAGGCGACGGTCGAGTCGGCGCGGGCACGGCTGTTGGGCCTTCCCTCATTGCCGGAACAACTGTTGAGATTCGTGGAGCAGGCAGCCATGCACAAGAGCTGAAGAACTTCTCACCCGGGCAAGTGCGGAGATGCAGACATCCTCCGCACTTCTAGGCACGGCACGACCAGAGCAGTACGTGGCACGTCAAGGTGACGGCACCAGCGACACGCGCTGTGGTGCCCAGATGCCCACACCAGGGTTGCTCGCAATCCGGATTTCGCCGCTGGTGCCACGACGCAGAACGAGTTCGGCCTGCGCATCGCCATTGACATCGGTCACTGCCGCCAGCTGGAATCCGGAAGGCAACGCCGTCAAGGCCGTCCGATGCGTTGACATGGTGTAGGCTGAGCCGCTGCCCTGGCTGAGCGAATAGCGGATCGCACCCCTGTTGTTGAAGACGAAGTCGGTCTGGCCATCACCGTCAATGTCCGTCGTGGCTACCAGGGTGCCGGCCAGCCTCAGTGTGCCAACACTCAGAAGGAAGGGGTAAACGGGATCGGTGTCTCCCTGCCAGTGAACAAAGCGGGCCTCAGTTGGTTTGCGGCTGTTTCGGAAAAGCACTTGCGCGCGGCCAGTGCCATTGAAGTCGCCCACTGCCACAGGTGCGAACGTGGTGATCAGGTTGCCACTGCTGTTTGTGAAGCCAAACAGGTAGTCCACGACATCGGGAACATAGTTGCCTGCTTCATTGCGCGACATCAGAACGAACTGCATCAATCGCCGGCTCCCATCGTACAGCGCCAGATCGGCGATCCCGTTGCCATCGAAGTCGCCCAGCCCCAGAACCCGGATGCTGGTGTTCATCCGGGAGTGAAGCAGCCACTCGCCGGTTGTGGTTTCGCCGCCGTCGTCACGTTCCTGCAGCACACTGAGGGTTTCGGTGCCGAACAGGCCCGGGCGGCGGACCACCACATCGTCACGACCGTCAGCGTCGATGTCTTGCACCGCCATGACTTTCGCGGTTCCATACTCCAGCGGCCGCAACACTTCAGGGGTGCGCCATGCGTCGTCAGGGCTGAGGCCATTGGCCGTATCGTTAAGGCGGGCGGCCTGGTAGGTGAAGCGCCCAAGCGGGCTGCGGCGCAAGTCGCGGAGCACCAGCTCGCGCGGACCGGTGGTATGCCCCGTGCGGGCCACCATGGTCAATCGCCGCGTGGGCGTGTGCAGCCAGTTGCGCAGACCCCGGGAATAAGCTGAAGAAAAGCGGCCGTATTCGTCGGGCAGGCCGTTACCCACCAGGCCGACACACTCCGACGAACCGCCCCACAGCGTTCCAATCACCTGACCACTGGTATTCAGCAGGGCTGAGCCACTGCTTCCAGGTGCGGTAACCCCCTCGGTCCAGCGCACGCGAAGGAAGTTGCTGGCGCTGGAGGGAGACGCAAAGCCGAGGCTGCGCATCAGATGATCACCGCCGGGGTGGTGCAAACCCACAACCTCCTGCGTTCCCCTTTGCGTTGCCGCACTCCAACCCGCCAGCGTCAGCCCGGCGGCTGGTACGTGGTAGTTGGAATCGAAAGGGCGCAACAAGGCCATGTCGGAGCCGTTGCGGACGGTTTCAGAATACAGATACTCGAGACCTGCTGCAAACAGGGCATAGCGGGAATCCACGGTGGAACCACCACAAGTGGTGGAGCGCCAAAACAGGGAGGCGTTGGTGTCGAAAGCACCAGCTGCATTACCAATGCAATGATTGGCCGTCAGTACATAGGGTGTATTGCTCTGCGCACTGTCCCCCACCAGCATGCCAGAACACGAATAGTGCGTTTCAAAGCCGAACTTGTCGTACCGCACAAATTCCAGAAACAGCGCGGCGTCTGCTACCTGCGGCGTGCCCCCCCCGCATACAAAGTCGCGCTGGCACGCACCAGAAAAACCGCCCTCTCGACGCTTTTCCGCAATCCGGTCAAACGCCTCATCTGTGCTCATCACCATGTGTATGACCCGGTCCACGCTCAGACGCACACCCGATGTGGAAACGCCCGGGGGTACTGCTACTTCGATGACGCCCACCGATCCGACCGAAGTGGGTGCCCAGTAGGTACTGCCACCTTGTAAGGCACCGGCCTGTTGCTTGGCCTGCATTCGAGCCAATACCTGCGATGCCGGCAGCTCCACCATCGTGGTCGCTTCTGGCGCGTAGAAACGCAGCAGGGCCTCGGAAGGCAGCGCGTCAATCTGAAGGCCGAGCCGGACGCCTTTGGCATCTCCGGTATTCACGGCCAGTGACCCCACCTGCCAGCCATCGGGCAAGGTGCGCCAGTTCCAGTTCGAACCTTCGCTGCGGGTCAACGCCGAAACTTGCGACGACAGCCTGCGCCCGATACCCGTGCGCACCAACCGCTGCTGCATCTCGTCGCTTGGTTTGCCACTCTCGTCCTGCGCGCTGGCCACTTCCGCAGCCGACAGCGCACCAAGTTGCACGACATTCGCCTGCGGTGCCAGTGCCAGTTCGCGTGCCTGCATGGGGGAGCGCCCCTCGGACCTGGCCGCAGCCACCGGATATGAGATAGCGCCTTCCGATTCAAAATCCTGGCTTAGCGCTGTGTCGGTTTCGTCGACCGGTTCCGCGCCCACGCCAGGCTGAAACGAAGGGAACTCGCCCTCGGCCGGCTCTTCAATACCGCCACCCTGGCTGCCATCCGCAACCTGCACCGGCATCACCGTGGGTGTGGTGGTGCTCTCGCCACCATCGTGACCGCCGCAAGCGGCCAGGAGAGCCGCCGCCAAGAGGCAAGAACCCCGAAACAACCCACTTTTCACCAGCATGCTTTCCCCTGAAATCACTTAGAAATGGATCTGACCAGCAAATCATGCGACGGCCGAAAAGAATTGTAACTAAATAGCTACTGAACACCGTGCACCTTTGATCCGCCAAATCCGACCGCCTGCGCCGTCTTCAGCAGCTCTCAAGTCAGCGAATCGCTGGAAAGTTACCCGCCTTCGACACGCCGGACGCGTCGACTAAAATAGCGGGTTTTGCGGACCAGCCCGGATCAACCGGCTGATCCTTCTGCATCTGCCTCGCCGCACAGATCGCGACCACCACCCACGTTCCAGGGGCCGCATGGCCACTCAGGAAACGCGCGGCCCAACCGATGGAATCCTATGAAAATCGCTCAAGAACTCCGCGCCGGCAACGTCATCATGCACGGCAAGGACCCGATGATCGTGCTGAAAACCGAGTACAGCCGGGGCGGCCGTGGTGCTGCCACCGTGCGCCTCAAACTCAAGGCCTTGCTCAACAACATGGCCACTGAAGTCGTCTGCAAGGCTGATGACAAGATGGACCAGATCATTCTGGACAAGAAGGAGTGCACCTACTCCTACTTCGCCGACCCCATGTACGTGTGCATGGACGCCGACTACAACCAGTACGAGGTGGAGGCCGAAAACATGGGCGACGCCCTGAACTACCTCGAAGACGGCATGACCGTTGAAGTGGTGTTCTATGACGGCAAGGCCATCTCGGTCGAACTGCCCACCAGCGTGGAACGCGTGGTCACCTGGACCGAACCGGCCGTCAAGGGCGACACTTCGGGCAAGGTGCTCAAGCCAGCCAAGATCGCCACCGGTTTTGAAGTCGCGGTGCCGCTGTTTGTGGCACAGGACGACAAGATCGAGATCGATACGCGAACGGGTGAATACCGCCGCCGGGTCTGATCGATTGACGATTTCGCTGACATCACTGAAAGGCTCCTGCGGGAGCCTTTTGATTTTCCTCTCTCACCGCTGAGCCTGCATGGACCTCATTGCCCGCATCACCGACGTCATCATCCCGGTGTTCCTGATCGTGGCAATCGGTTTTGGCTACGCCCGCCGCGGCGCCCCCGATATGACGGTGTTCAACCGGGTGGCGCTTGATGTGCTGGCGCCAGTGCTGGTGTATTCGGCGCTCGCAGCGAAGGACTTCCACCTTTCTGAACATGTCACGCTGCTGATGGGTGGAGCCGTCCTGATTCTGGGTAGTGGCCTCATTGCATGGCCCATCGCTCGCGCATTCGGTGCACAACCGCGGACGCTGGTGCCGGTCGTGATGTTCAACAACTGCGGCAACATGGGTCTTCCACTGGCGCTGCTGGCCTTTGGTACGGCGAACTTCGGCGCAGCGGTGGCGCTGTTTTCTGTCAGCAACCTGTTGCACTTTTCGATAGGCGCACGCATCACCAGCAGCCACGCCCGCACGCGCGACCTGTTGCTCAGTCCGCTCATGACTGGCACGGCACTCGGCTTCCTCAGCGCGATGACCGACATCAGACCACCCGATGTGGCACTGGCTGGCCTGAAGCTGCTGGGTGATGCCCTGCTGCCCATGATGCTGTTTGCGCTTGGTGTGCGTCTCACCGCGCTGACACGCGCCGGACTGGCCATGGGCTTGCTTGGCGCACTGGCGCGCCCCCTCATCGGTCTGGCGATCGCCGTACCGTTGGCCTGGGCACTGGGGCTGGAAGGCGCCGCCAGAGGCCAGCTCCTGTTGTTTGCTGCCCTCCCCCCTGCTGTGATGCAGTTCATGCTGGCTGACCGCTACCACCAGGAGCCCGACAAGGTTGGTGCGATGATCATGCTGGGCAACGCGCTGGCCATCGTCTTTGTACCGCTGGCGCTCGCACTCAGCCTCTGAGCCGCCCCCCTCATTTCGATCAACGTCAGGAGTCAATTCATGGAAGCCACACAAGACATCACCGAGCGCCGCCTGGCAGATGCCTGGGCCGAGCTGCAGGCCCATGCCAACGACGGTCACCCCCTGCAGGCAGACGCTTACCGGCTCGCCTTCGCAGACCCCGAATTCATGTTGCGCCGGGAAACTCGCGGCATGCGCTTTCAGCTGGAGATGCTCAAACCCGATCTGGCGCAACAGGACCTGGGCATTGAGAACACCATCGTGGTGTTTGGCAGCGCCCGCTTCCGCGACGCCGCGGAATCTGCAGAACAGCTGGTTCGCGCAGAGCGCAGCGGCGAGCCCCGCGACATCGCGCGTGCCAAGGCGCTGGTGCGCAATGCCCACTACTACGATGAAGCACGCGAGTTCGCCCGCATCGTGGCGCGCTACAGCAAGGCATGCCCTCAGGAAGACCAGTTGTTCATCTGCACCGGCGGCGGCCCCGGCATCATGGAGGCCGCCAATCGTGGCGCGCACGACGAAGGTGCGCTCAACGTCGGCCTGAACATCGCCCTGCCACACGAGCAGGCGGCCAACCCGTACGTGTCACCGGAACTGAGCTTCAAGTTCCATTACTTCGCCTTGCGCAAGATGCATTTCATGATGCGCGCCAAGGCGTTGCTCGCTTTTCCCGGTGGCTTCGGTACGCTGGACGAGCTGTTCGAGGTGATCACGCTGGTGCAATGCAAGAAGGCCAAGCCGGTACCGATCGTGCTGTTCGGCAGCGACTACTGGAAACGCCTGATCAACCTCGATGTGCTGGTCGAAGAAGGCACCATTTCGCCGGAGGACCTTCAGTTGTTCAACTACGTGGACGATCCGCAGACTGCGTGGGAAACCATCAAGCAGTTTTACGATCTGCCCAAGGTCTGACCTGGCTGCCAGGCGCGAGGATGGGCACGCTTTGCGTGCACATTTCTCTGCAGCAAAGGAAAAAGCCGCTACCTGAGTAGATCAGGCAGCGGCTCTTTTTTTTGGAGGCCGTTATGGGAAACCGCCTATGCCTTACTCGGACCAGCCGCCTCCCAGCGCCCGATAGAGCGCCACCTGGTTCTGCTGCTGCGCCAGGCGGGTCTGCAACAGCGCCTGCTCGGTACCGAACAGCGAACGCTGCGCATCCAGCACATCCAGGAAGCTGGCCACGCCATTGCGGTACCGCAACTCAGCCAGGCGGAAGCGCTCGGCTTCGGCCGTGGCCTGGGCCTGCTGAGCGCGCAGTTGCTCGCCCAGAGTGGCTTGCCCCGCCAGCGCGTCGGCGACCTCGCGGAAAGCGGTCTGAATCGCCTTTTCGTATTGAGCCACGGCGATGTCGCGACCGACCTTGGCCGATTCCAGCGAAGCCCGATTGCGCCCGGCATCAAAGATCGGCAACAAGGCCTGCGGCGCCAATGTGAAACCCCATGACCCATCCTTGAACAGGCCGGACAATTCACTGCTGGCGGTGCCTGCGCTGGCCGTGAGTGAAATGCGTGGGAAAAAAGCCGCCCGTGCGGCGCCGATGTTGGCGTTGGCCGCGATGAGTTGCTGTTCAGCCTGCCGAATGTCGGCACGCCGCTCCAGAAGGTCAGACGGCAGGCCTGCAGGCACATCGCTCAACAAACGCTGTGTCGCAGTGCCGCCCTCGCCTGCTGGTGCAGCCGGCTGGCTCGGCACGAGCAGGCTATCTGGAATCGGTTGGCCCACCAGCAGCGTGAGTGCATTCAGGTCGAGCGCGCGCTGGCGCTGTTGCTGAGCGAATGAGGCCTGGGCACCGGCTGTCAGCGACTCGGCCTGACGCAGATCCAGCGCCGATGTGGCACCGTTGTCAAAACGCAGCTTCGTCAGACGCAGTGAATCCTCCCGGGTGGCCAGCGTTCGCTGCGTGAGCGCCAGAAGCTCGCCGCTGCTTTGCAGACTCAACCAGGTGCTGGATACCGCGGCCACCAGGCTGGTCTGTGCAGCCCGCTGCGCCTCTTCGCTCGCCAGATACTGCGCCAGCGCCGCCTCTTTCAGGCTCGCAATACGTCCGAAGAAATCAATCTCCCAACTGCTCAATGCCAGGCCGGCACTGTACGTGCTGCTGATGCCACCGTTGCCATCGGGCTGGCGGTTACCGCTGGCGGCAAGCCCCAGAGACGGGAACTGATCGGCACGTCGAATCTGGTACTGCGCGCGCACCTGCTCGATGTTCAACGTGGCCACACGCAAATCACGGTTGTTGGCCAATGCCAGCCCGATCAGCTCACGCAGATGGGCATCCCCCACGAACGAGGTCCAGGTCATAGCGGGCGCAGCGGTCTGCGCGCCCACGTTCGAACCTTGCGTCGGGTAAGCATCAGCCACCGGAGCCACGGGGCGCTCATAGGTGGGAATGAACGAGCAGCCCGCCAGGACGGCAGCCGCCACGAGCGAGAGCGCAGTGCGCAACTTCGGATGAGTAGATTCATGCATCGTTGTGCACTCCCATGTGTTCGGCATCGGCCGCATGCAGGCGGCGCTGGCGGTCGCTGCCCTTGAACAGCGTGCGCACCACGACGAAAAAGATCGGAACAAACACCACGGCGAGGATGGTGCCGGTGACCATGCCACCGATCACACCCGTGCCAATGGCGCGCTGGCTGGCCGAGCCGGCACCGGACGACAATGCCAGCGGCACCACGCCGAGCGTGAACGCCATCGAGGTCATGACGATGGGCCGGAAGCGCAGGTGGGCAGCAGCAAGGGCCGATTCGATCACGCTCTTTCCCTGCGCCTGCAGGTCCTTGGCGAACTCAATGATCAGAATCGCATTCTTCGCCGAGAGGCCGATGATGGTGATCAGACCCACCTGGAAATACACGTCGTTGGAATAGCCGCGCAGCATCGTGGCCAGCAACACCCCCAGCACACCCAGCGGCACCACCAGAATCACCGAGAGGGGAATGGTCCAGCTCTCATACAGCGCGGCCAGGCACAGGAATACCGCCAGAATGGCAAAGGCATACAACACCATGGCCTGGGAGCCGGCCAGTTTCTCTTCACGCGACTGGCCTGTCCATTCGAAGCCCATGCCCTGGGGTAACTGGGCAGCCAGCTTCTCCATCTCGGCCATTGCCGCGCCGGTGCTGGCGCCGGGTGCCGCGCTGCCACTGATGCGCATTGACGGATAGCCGTTGTAGCGCACGGTCTGCATGGGGCCGGTGATCCAGCTTGTGGTGGCAAAGGCCGACAGCGGCACGGCCTGGCCCTGTCTGTTGAGCACGTTGATGCGCAACAGGTCCTCGGGTTGCATGCGCGCGGGCGCGTCGGCCTGTACCACCACGCGCTGCAAGCGCCCTGCATTGGGGAAATCGTTCACATAGCTGGACCCGAGCGCGGTACCAATGGCGCCGCTGATGGCATCGAAACCGACACCCAGCGCATTGGCTTTGTCGCGATCGATGTCGATCTGCAACTGGGGCGCGTCCTCCAGTCCATCAGGGCGCACCTGTGTCAGCACCTTGCTCTGTGACGCCAGGCCCAGCAACTGGTTGCGAGCACCCAGCAGTGCCTCACGGCCCAGGCCGGCACGGTCCTGCAAGCGGAAGTTGAAGCCGGATGAGGCGCCCAGTTCCGGAATGGGTGGCGGACTCAGCGGAAAGATGAAGGCGTCACGGATGCCGGAGAGCGCACCAAACGCACGTCCCGCCAGCGCCTGTGCCGAACTGCCAGGGTCCGAGCGCTCGGCCCAGTCCTTGAGCGTCACGAACGCCAGCGCCGCGTTCTGTCCTTGCCCGGAGAAACTGAAGCCCAGCACCCCGACCATGCTTTGCACTTCCGGTTGCTGCAGCATGAAGCCTTCGACCTGCTTCATCACTTCCAGCGTGCGCTCCTGTGTGGCGCCAGGTGGTAATTGCACGTTCACCAGCATGGTGCCCTGGTCCTCACCTGGAAGAAACGAGGTGGGCAGACGGTTGTAGACCCAGGCCACCGCACCGATGATCACGGCGTAAATGACCAACGTGCGACCAGCGCGCGGCAGCAAGGCCGCCACACCGCGCTCGTACCCTTTGGCGGTACGGGAGAAGCCCCGGTTGAACCAGCCGAAGAAGCCCTTCTTCTCGTGGTGGTGGCCGGCTTCCACCGGCTTGAGCAGCGTGGCACAGAGGGCCGGCGTGAGCGAGAGCGCCATGAAAGCCGAGAACGCAATCGACACCCCCATCACGGCGGCAAACTGGCGGTAGATGTTGCCCACCGAGCCGGCGAAGAACGCCAATGGCACGAAAACCGAGATCAGCACGACAGTGATGCCGATGATGGCGCCCGAAATCTGGCCCATGGCCTTGCGGGTTGCCTCCAGCGGGGGCAAACCCTCCTCGCTCATGATGCGTTCGACGTTTTCCACCACCACGATGGCGTCGTCCACCACGATGCCGATCACAAGCACCATGCCGAACATGGTCAGCACGTTGATGGAAAAACCCATCGCCAGCAGCACGGAGAACGTGCCCAGCAGTGCCACCGGCACCACGATAGTGGGGATGATGGTGTAGCGGAAGTTCTGCAGGAACAAGAACATCACCAGGAAAACCAGCGCCACGGCCTCCGCCAATGTGATGGCCACTTGTTGGATGGAAATCTTCACGAAGCGTGAGCTGTCGTAGGGGATCGACCAGCTCATGCCTTCAGGAAAGAATTTCTCCAGCTCGGTCATCTTGGCGCGCACCGCATCGGCGGTGGCCAGCGCATTGCCACTGGGCGAGAGCTGCACACCGATACCGGTGGAAGGCTTTCCATTCAGGCGTGCAGAGGTGGCATAGGCCTGCGCACCGAGTTCGATCCGCGCCACGTCCTTCAGGCGCACGGTGGAGCCATCGGTGTTGGCCCGCAGCACGATGTTGCCAAATTGCTCAACATTGCTCAGTTGACCATTGACCACCACGGTGGCTGCGATGCTCTGACCCGCCACGTTGGGCAGTGCACCGATTTCGCCCGCAGAAACCTGGGCATTCTGTGCCCGAATCGCTGCGGTCACGTCGGCCGCGCTCAGGTTGTATCCCAGCAGCTTCGTCGGGTCGATCCAGATGCGCATGGCGCGCTCGGTTCCGAACAGCTGCGCCTGGCCTACACCGGGAAGCCTCTGCAATTCAGGAACCACGCTACGCGAGGCGTAGTCGCCCAGGGCCACCGGGCCCCAGGCCGGGTCATCGCTGGAAAGAATGGCAAACAGCAGGAAGTTGCTGCGCGACTTGTCCACCCGCACGCCCTGCTGCGTCACCGCTGCCGGCAACCGCGGCGTGGCGCGTGACAAGCGGTTTTGCACATCCACTTGCGCCAGATCTGCATTGGTGCCTGTCTCAAAGCTCAGCGTGATGCTGCCGGTGCCGTTGGCCTGCGCCACCGACTCCATGTAGATCAGGCCCGGAGAGCCGTTCATTTCCTGCTCGATGACCGACAGCACGCTGTCTTCCAGCGTGGCCGCCGAAGCACCCGGATAGCTGGCGTTGATGACGATGGCAGGGGGTGCCACCGGTGGGTACTGCGCAATCGGCAACTGGGTGATGGACACGCCGCCCAGCACCATGATGAACAGCGCAATCACCCACGCAAAGATGGGTCTGTCAATGAAGAACTTCGCCATGTGGGGCGCTCCTTAGCTCGTCGCGCCGGCCGGGGCTGGGGCTTCACCTTTGGCAGGCGCCTCAGCTCCCTGGGGCTTCCAGGGCACCGCCTTCACAGGGGTGCCGGGCGGCATCATCTGCAGCTTCTGGAAGCCGTCGACCATGACCTGCTCACCGGCCTTGAGGCCTTCGCGGATGACCCACTGTCCGTTCTGCTGGCCACCCACCTTGACCGACCGGCGTGAAATCTTGCCTTCTGCGTCCACCACGCTGACCGTGTCGCCCTGCGCGGTGCGCGTGACAGCCTGCTGTGGCAAGGCGACCGCGTCGCCAGCCGTGGCCTGCTCCAGGCGCACGCGCACGTACAGACCTGGCAGCAATGCGCCGCCCGGATTGGGCACCTCAGCGCGCAAGGTGATCTGACCTGTGGCCGAATCCACCGTCAGGTCCGAGAAGAGCAAGCGCCCCTGCTGGTCGTACTCGGTGCCATCTTCCAGCACCAGGCGCACGCTCGCGGCATCTGCACCGGCCGCCTTGATCTGACCCGCCTTCATGGAGCGGCGAAGCGCCATGACTTCAGCCGCAGATTGTGTGAAGTTGACGAACATCGGGTCCACCTGCTGAATCACCGCCAGTGGCGTGGCCTCGCCTTGCCCGACCAGCGCACCCTCGGTCACCAGCGAGCGACCAATGCGACCGGCAATGGGCGCCGTGACGTTGGCATAGCCCAGGTTGATCCTTGCGGTCTGCACGGCGGCCTTGGCCACGGCCACATCGGCCTCGGCCGACTTCTGCGCGGCTTCGGCATTGGCGAATTCTTGCTGGCTGATGGCGTTTTCGGCCACCAGGGGCTTGTAACGCTCTGCCAGCGCCGTGGCCTGTGCCTTGTTGGCTTCGGCCCGGGCCAGCGAGGCCTGGGCACTTTGTAATGCGGCGGCATAGGGCGCCGCATCGATGCGGAACAGGGCCTGCCCTGCTTTCACATCGCTGCCTTCGCGGAACAAGCGTTCCTGAAGAATGCCTGCCGCCCGGGCACGGACCTGGGCAACACGCGAGGCCTCCAGCCGACCCGGAAGCTCGGTCACCAGCCCTACGTCGCCAGGCGTCACCGTGATCACCCCCACCTCGGGTGCTGGCATGCCGCCCCCCGCTGGCGCCGCACCTTCAGGCGCAGCACTTTGCCCACAAGCCGCCAGCACGGCGGACAGGGCCAACACAGACAAGCCACGAGCCATCTGAGGCGGAGGCAACGGAGCAGACCAGGTGCGCAGGAAGGGCACTGTCTTGATGAAGCTCAAGGCGGGCATGTGAGTCCTTGGGATAGAAGATGGAAGCTACACGAGCAGAGGGTATACCCTGACTGATTGTGCTGTTGCAAAGCGGCGAAGTATACATACATACAAGAATGTATGTATAGTCCTGACCATTACAAAACTGTAAGCCAACCGGAGAAACACGATGGTTCGTCGAACCAAAGCCGATGCGCTGGCCACACGCAACAGCTTGCTGGATGCTGCTGAACATTTATTTCAGGCCCATGGCGTGTCTCGAACGTCTCTGAACGAAATTGCAGTCGCGGCCGGCACCACACGCGGTGCCATCTACTGGCACTTCAAAGACAAGGCGGACCTGTTCAAGGCCATGATGGAGCGGGCCACGCTGCCATTACAGGCGGGTTTTCCGGACGAGGACACTCCTGCCAGAGATCTCCCCTCGCCGTTGCAGTCATTGCGCGCCGGCTTCCGTCATCTGCTCCACATGATTGTCACTGACGAGCGATTGCGCCGGGTCTTCGAGGTGATCACCTTTCAAGTGGAATACAACTCGGACATGGCTGCCGTTCGCGAATGGCACTTGCACATGCGCAATCACCACCTCGAACTGACCAAACAAATGCTGGCAGTCGCGGCCGAACGCGTCAGCCTGACATTGCCGGCGCCGCTGCAATCGGCAGCGCTGGGACTGCACTTTGTCATGGACGGTCTCAAGCGCAACTGGCTGCTGGATCCGTCAGCCTTCGACCTGGAGGTCGTCGGTCAACACGCGGTGGACACTTACCTCACTGGCCTGGGTTTTGACCTGAACGATGCGTCCGCTCAGGCACAGCGTCTTCCGGCACTGGCGCACGAGATGCCAACTTGAGGTGAAGGGCCGCCTGGGCCATGAGGTTGGCGGACACGGGAGCGGTCACGAACACGAACAAGGTGATCAACAGTTCGGCAATGCCGGGCCGACCCTGGCTCGCCGCCACCAGCATCGAAGCGATCAGCACACCGCCCACACCCAGGGTGGAAGATTTGGTTGGGGCGTGCAGACGCATGTAGAAATCGGGCAGTCGTGCCAGGCCGAGTGCACCCACCAGCAGGAAAAAGGCAGCGATCACGATCAGGGCGGCCGCTGTCCATTCGATCAGGGGATTCATGTCGTCTCCTTATTCGACCACGTCGCCGCGGCTGAGGTAGCGCGCCAACGCCACGGTGGACGCAAACCCGAGCATGGCCACCAGCAAGGCGGCTTCAAACAGCAGGGGCGTGTTCCAGCGCATGCCCAGCACCACGATGAGGGCCACGGTGTTCAGGTAGAGCGTGTCCAGTGCGAGCAGGCGGTCGGTGGTTTCAGGCCCGAACAACAACCGCCACCCGCAAAGCAACAGCGAGACGGTGATCGCGGCCAGCGCAATGTTCAGTGCAATGCCAAGAATGCTCATGTGTCGCTCCCGGTGCGGGCCTGCTGGCCAAAGATCTGCATCAGCGGCGCTTCGTATCGGTTCTTCATGTCGTCAATCATGGCCTGGGCGTCATCACAATTGAGCGCGTGCACCAGGATCACATGCCGCTGTTCGTCAATCACGCACGACACGGTGCCCGGCGTGGTGGTGATGATGGTGGCAAACAGCGCATTGATGCGTGGGTGGTCGGTGGCCAGGGGCACGGGCAACCAGGCCGGCTGCGGTCGGCTCATGGGGCCGAGCACCAGCCGGGCCACGGTGATGTTGGACAGCACGATGTCCTTGAGCACCACCGCGCTCAGGCGCAGTGCTGCCATCCAGTCGATGCGGTTCGCCGGCGCCAGAAAGGGGTGCAACAGACGAGGCACGATCAAGCCGATGAGCAGGGCCGAGAGCAGGTGCACCAAAGCCAGGCTGTGCGAAAGCGCGAGCCAGCTCGCGCCCAGCAGCACGGAGAGCACCGGGTGGGCCAACCATGTCGCCCTGGATGCGGGCAATCGAGGCGCGGTTGCGGGTTCGGTCATGGACGGTCCTCCGTTGACTTGACGGCTGGCTCGGGTCGCGTGCCGTCGTAGGGTCGCATGGTGGGCGTGGTCGCACGGTCAGGGCCCAACACGGCGCGCACATACAAGGCCTGATCGGCGAGCTGGGCGGCAGCCGCATCGGTGTAGCGCTTGATGGGCGACGCCAGCACGGCCATGGCCACCGTCATCAGCATGATGCCCCACACGGCCGACAGCAGCTTGAGACTGGAGCCTGAGGCACCCTGGTTCTCGTCTTGCGCAGGTTGAACATGCCAGAACACCACCACACCCGCGCGGGCCAGTCCCACGATCGAGAAGAAGCCGACCACCAGCACCACAGTCCAGACCCAGGCCTGGGCGGGCAGGCCCGAAGCACTTTCCAGCACCATCAGTTTGCCCAGAAACCCGGGCAACGGAGGCAGGCCCGCGGCCGAAGCGGCGCCGAAGATCATCATCAGCCCGAGCAACAGCGGTTCGCGCACCGCCACGGCAGGCCGCAACCTGTCTTGTGCTTCACCGCGTTGCGAGGCCATGAGCTCCACCAGCAGAAACAGTCCCGCGATCACCACGGTGCTGTGCAGCGTGTAATAAAGAGCGGCAGAAAGGGTTCCTGTCGTGAACAGGCCCACACCCGCCAGGATGGTGCCCACGGAAGACACCGTGAGGTAGGCCACCAGACGCGCCATGGAATGTGCGGCCAGTGCCCCCAGCACGCCGAGCACGCTCGTGGTCAGCGCCAGCGGCAACAGCCAGCCCTGCACCGCCAGCGCGGCTTCACCGGCTTCCACACCAAACACGCCCCAGTGCACGCGGATGATGCTGTAAACACCGACCTTGGTCATGATGGCAAACAGCGCCGCCACAGGCGCACTTGCCGAGGCATAGGTGGCGGGTAGCCAGAAGTACAGCGGCACGATGGCCGCCTTCAACCCGAACACCACCAGCAGCACCAGCGCCGCGGCGCGCGCAAGGAATGCAGCATCGCCCGTGAGCTGCCCCACACGAAGCGCCACATCCGCCATGTTGAGTGTGCCGGTGACGGCATACACCATGCCCAGACCGATCAGGAACAGACCCGATGCCGCCAGATTGAGCACCACGTAGTGCACACCCATGCGGAATCGCTCCTTGCCCTGCCCATGCACCAGCAGCACGTATGAGGCAATGAGCAGCACCTCAAAGAACACGAACAGGTTGAACATGTCGCCCGTGAGAAAGGCGCCACACAGGCCCATGAGCTGAAACTGGAACAGCGCGTGAAAATTCCGCCCACGGCAATCCCAGCCTCCCGTGGCGTACCACATGGCGGGCACGGCCACTGCGTAGGTGAGCAGCACCATCAGGGCCGAAAGACGATCGAGCACCAGCACGATGCCAAACGGCGCCGGCCATTCGCCCAACTGGTACACCAGCAACTCACCCTTGGATGCATGCCACACCAGATTGGCGGCCATGAAGGCGCCGAGTAACACCGAGCCCATGGCCAGTCGCCGACGCCAGCGCAGACGGGTGTCGTCATGGGCACCGCCCTGCGCCGACACGCCCGCCGGGTCCCCGAGAAGCAGCATGAGAATCGCGGTGAAGGTCGGCAACAGCACCGACAGCACGGGGGCGTGCTGCAGCCAGAAAGCACTGATCACATCCCACATCAGTTGCGCCCTCCGGGTTCACGACCATCCACATGATCGGTGCCACTTTCGTGACGGCTGCGCAGGGCGAGTTCGATCACGAAGCCTGTGGTGGCAAAACCGATCACGATGGCGGTGAGCACCAGCGCCTGCGGCAGCGGATCGGCCACAGCCCCCTCCCCCACCAGAATGGGCTGGGCGTTGGTCCACAGGCGACCCATCGCAAAGAGGAACACATTGACTGCGTAGCCAAACAGCGACAGTCCCAGCACGACAGAAAAGGTGCGCCCGCGCAGCATCAGGTACACCGCACAGGCCGTGACGAAGCCAATGCCGGTGGCCAACAGGAATTCCATGCTCATGCAGCGCTCCCGGAAGATTGAACGGGCGCGGGGCTTTCGCGCGAGACAGAGCCCAGCACCGAGATGGTGAGCAGCGTCGCGCCCACAACAGTGAGATAGACGCCGAGGTCGAACAGCGCGGCCGAAGCAAATGGCAACTCACCGAGCCAAGGCACATGCGGGTGGCCATGCGCGCTGGTCAGGAACGGCCGGCCAAACAGGAAAGCGCCCACCCCGGTCAGCCCGGCGATGCCCAGACCGGAACCGATCCAGACAACAAAACGTCGTCCTGCGTGCGCCTTCAGCAAGGACTCTGCCTTGCTTTGCCCCATCGACATGAACTGCAGGACGAGTGCCACCGCCGTGATCAGCCCGGCGATGAAACCACCACCAGGCAGGTTGTGACCACGCATGAAAATGTAGACGGTGAACACCAGCGCCAGCGGCAGCACGACCGAGGCTGCCACCCTTAGCAGCAGCGGCTGTGCGGCAAAGGTCCAGGCGCGCCCATCAGGGTCTGCTGCTGGCCGGCGTGTGCGCATGCCCTCCATCAGTGCAAGCACGCCCAGCGCTGCAATGCCGAGCACCGTGATTTCACCAAACGTGTCGTAGCCCCGGAAGTCCACCAGGATCACGTTGACCACATTGGTACCACCACCCACTGGCATGGACTTCTCGAGGAAGTACCAGGAAATGGACTCGAAGTCGCGCGTGAGCACCACCCAGGCAATGCCAGCCATGGCTGCACCGGCTGCCAGTGCCAAGCCCGCATGGCCGATTCGGTGCATGGATTTTGTCTCCTTGGGAGACCGCTGCGGAAGCAGGGCCAGACCCATAAGCAGCAAAACCGTGGAGACCACCTCCACAGAAAGCTGGGTCAACGCCAGATCCGGCGCAGACAGGCTCACGAAAGTGAGCGCGGTGACCAATCCCACCACGCCCACCAGCACCACCGTCTGAAACCTCTCGCGGTGCGTGAGCGCGATGGCCACGCAAGTCGCCAGCAGAAGCAACCAGACCGCGATGGCCAGTGGGGAAGCTGCCATCAATTCCCGCCCGCCGGTACCGATGTCGCTGTTGGCCAGGGGGATGCCGGCCAGCAGCAGCGCAGCACCGAGCAACCACGCCACATAGCTTTGTAGCGACCCGTTTTCAAGCCGCTCCGAGATCCGGCCGGACACGGCAAACAGCCCGTCAATGACGCCGTCGAACATCTGACGCCCCGTGGCCGGACCAAACCAGTCTTCGGAACTGATTCGATGCAGCCACCTGCCACGGGCGAGCCAGAAGTACAGGCCAGCGCCCGCTGCCAGCGCGATCACGCTCATGAGCAGCGGCAGGTTGAATCCGTGCCAGATCGCCAGGTGGTATTCAGGCAATGGCTTGCCGGCCAGCGCGGTGGCAGCCACATCGACCAGCGGGCCAAAGGTGATCGCGGGCAATAGACCGACCACGATGCACATGACCACCAGCAGCATCGACGGCAACTTCATGCCCAGCGGTGGCTCGTGCGGATGCGGGTTCGGCACATCGCCGATCGGTCCATTGAAGTAGGTGTCGTGAATGAAGCGCACCGAATAGGCCACGCTGAAGATGCTGCCCAGCGTCACCGCCACCGGCACGAGCACGCTCCACAGGCCAGCCGTGCCCACCACGGCTTCTGTGAGGAACATCTCCTTTGAAAGGAACCCGTTCGTCAGCGGCACACCGGCCATGGAGGCCGCCGCCACCATCGACAGCGTGGCGGTCCAGGGCATGAGGCTGTACAGACCGCCGAGCTTGCGCATGTCGCGGGAATGGGTTTCATGATCGACGATGCCTGCGATCATGAACAACGAAGCCTTGAAGGTGGCGTGGTTGAGCACGTGGAACACCGCCGCCACCGCAGCCAGCGGCGAACCCAGCCCCACCAGAAAGGTG
Source organism: Betaproteobacteria bacterium HGW-Betaproteobacteria-16 (assembly GCA_002840835.1). Lineage (GTDB taxonomy): Bacteria > Pseudomonadota > Gammaproteobacteria > Burkholderiales > Burkholderiaceae_C > Hydrogenophaga. Next base: position 81,230 of record PHCQ01000014.1, read on the forward strand.
ATGAGCCCGAGGTGGCTCACCGTTGAGTACGCCAGCAGGCCTTTGAGGTCGTGCTTGAAGATGGCAATGAAGGCCGCAAACATCATCGTTGCCAGGCCTGTCGTGGTGACGATCACCTCGAACCACCCCGAGCCGGCCAGGATCGGATACAGGCGCATCAGCAGGAACACCCCGGCCTTCACCATGGTGGCCGAGTGCAGGTAGGCGGACACCGGCGTGGGCGCAGCCATGGCGTCGGGCAGCCAGAAATGGAACGGAAACTGCGCGCTCTTGGTGAAACAGCCCAGCAGGATCAGCAACAGCGCGGGCACGAACATCGGATCGGCCTGGATCTGTGCCACCTGCCCCAGCATGGCGCTGATTTCGTAGGTGCCAGCAATCTGGCCCAGCAACACAAAGCCACCGAGCATGGCCAGGCCGCCTCCACCGGTCACGGCCAGTGCCTGACGGGCTCCTGCTCTTGCGTCGGCACGGTGGCTCCAGTAGCCCACCAGCAGAAACGAAGACAGACTGGTGAGCTCCCAGAACACCACCAGCAGCAGCAGGTTGTCAGACAGGACCACACCGAGCATGGCCGCCATGAACAGCATCATCTCGCTGTAGAACTTGGCCACCGAGTCCTTCAGACTGAGGTAGAAGTGGGCGTAGATGACGATCAGCAACCCGATGAACAGGATGAGTCCCGCAAACATCAGGGACAGGCCGTCCAGCCTGAACACCAGGTTCAGACCAATCTCCGGCACCCACTGCCAGCTGTTCATCACCACCTCACCCGACATCACGGCCGGGGCATGGGAGACCAGCAACACGAAGCTGGCCAGAGTGACCAGTCCAGCGGCCAAGGCAGTCAACAAACGGGATTTCGACCCCAGCCACATGGTCGACAAGGTACCCAACAGGAGCGGCAGCAGAACAATGAGCAACAGCACGGCATGTCTTTCAGGTTAACCGTTGATTCTAAAAGTAAATTTTTGCGACCCCGATGTGGCTTCCACCAAGTCCCGTGGCTCAGCCGCCCTGCCCGGCTACGGTGATCAGGACTGTATGCGTTCAGGTGCGCTGGGCGGCGTTCGCAAGGTCCAGGCCAGGGGCGAGGCCAGACCAACAACTGATCCCACCAGCCAGAACACCGCCCCCACGCCGATCAGGGTTCCCGCCGATCCAAACAGCAAGGGCATGACCACACTCGACCCATTGATGGCCATGGCGCGCAAACCGAGGGCCTCGCCGTGGCGGTGGTGCGGCGTCATCTGATGCAGCGTGCTCATGATCATCGGCTGCACCGAACCCAGTGCCACACCCAGCATCACCGAGAGCACCGCCATCGCCCATGCCACCTGTGCAAAGGGATACAGGCCAAACAGCACCGCGGTTGTCAGCATGGCCGCCCCGATCACCACCGATTCGCGCAGATGGGCAACCAACCAAGGCATCACCAGCCGGATACCAGTGGCGGCCAGGGCAAAGCCGCCCAGGATGGAACCGATCACCGTGGCGCTCAGGCCTCGCTCATGGCCCAGCACCGGTACGAGAAAGGTGTGAACGTCCCAGCAGGACGAAAGCAACCAGTTGACAATCATCAGCCGACGAAATCCCTTGTCGCGCAGCAGGTTCCATGACGAACCGCTGGACTGGCGAAGCCCGGGATCCACAGGCGCATGTTCAACGGTGTGGCGCACCCAGAACCATGCCAGCGAAGGCAACAGGGCGAGCAGCAGGAAGGCGGCCCGAAAGCCGAAGCTGTCGATCATCACACCGGCGGCAAAAGGGCCCAGGAAGTTGGAGATCGATGGCCCGATGGCCATCCAGCTGAACACCTGCTTGAGCTCGGTGGGGCCATGGGCGAGCCGGCCCACATGGCGCTGCAACGCGATCATCGCAAGGCCCGTTGCCGCACCACAGGCGAAGGCGGTCACACACAACACCGCAAAAACAGGAAAGGCCACCGCCAGCGCCGCGCCCACCGAGGCCACCCCCACCGAGATCGCCACCGGTTTGCGAAGGCCGCGTCGGTCCGCATAGCGCCCGGCCGGCAAGGCGATGAACACCGTGGCCAGTGCAAAAAGCGCCAGCAGCACGCCCACGGCAGCAGGGCTGTATCCCTCTCGCAGCGCCATGAGCGGCGCGGCCATGCGAAATCCCGTCATGCAGGCATGAAGGCAGATTTGCGCCGCGATGAATCGCGAGAGCTCGGCGCGCAAAGCAGGGTTCAACCTAGAAACCGCAGTTGGACGGATCCGAGTGGGCCGTCAGGGGGAGGGCTGGCAAGGCGCGACGACGCAGCGGGCTCCTGCCCGCAAGGAGGAGCAACGCCGCCAGCGCGCTCCCTGGCGGCTCAATCGGGTCTGTAGCGCCTTCACCCATCAGGTGAGCCCCTTCGTGGTCAAGAATCTCAGTGTCCACGGGCACTTCCTGCGGACATGGCGCGGTCAACTGCGGTTTCTAGGTTCAAGCGTCCCCGTTGTCGTTGGGGTCCAGGGGCAGCAGCGCACTGGCCTGCTCTTGCGGCAAGGCCTCTACCGTCTTCAACGCGCGACCCATGGCCCGGCTGCGGGTTTCAGCGTTGTCCAGTGTGTTGAGCACCGTCTGGGTCTGACTCTTGACCCTGGCAAGCACATCACCAAACTTGCCGAATTCGGTTTTGACCGCGCCCAGCACCTGCCAGACCTCACTGGAACGCTTCTCAAGCGCCAACGTGCGAAAGCCCATCTGCAGGGAGTTGAGCATGGCCATGAGCGTGGTCGGCCCGGCCAGCGTGACGCGGTGTTCGCGCTGCAGTACCTCCATCAAACCCGGGCGGCGCAGCACTTCTGCATACAGCCCTTCCGTGGGCAGGAACAGGATCGCAAAATCGGTGGTGTGGGGTGGCGCCAGGTACTTGTCGGCCATCGACTTGGCTTCCAGCTTGATGCGTTGCTCCAGCCCTCGCCCGGCCGCCTCTGCACCTTCGGCGTCGGCACGCTGTTGTGCGTCGAGCAGCCTCTCGTAGTCCTCATTGGGAAACTTCGCATCGATCGGCAGCCAGCACGGCGTGCCGTCGTCGCCCCGGCCCGGCAACTTGATGGCGAAGTCGACCGTGAATCGGCTGTCCGGTTTGGTGATCACCTGTGTGGCGTACTGATCGGGCGCAAACACCTGTTCCAGCAAGGCGGCAAGCTGCGCCTCGCCAAACATGCCGCGGGTCTTCACATTGGTCAGCAGGTGCTTGAGGTCGCCCACGCCCTGCGCCAGCGTCTGCATCTCTCCCAGTCCCTTGTGCACCGCCTCCAGCCGGTCGGCCACCTGCTTGAAGCTCTCGCCCAGGCGCGCCTGCAGGGTGCTCTGCAACTTCTCGTCCACCGTGGCACGCATTTCGTCCAGCTTGGCGGCATTGCTTTGCTGCAGTTGGGTGAGCTGGCCGTCGAGCGTGGTCCGAATCTCGGTCAGGCGCCGGGCATTGCCTTCGCTCATGTCCTGCAACTGCCGGGTGAGTGTGTCTCCCAGCGTGCCCCGCAGTTGCACCAGTTGCTGCGCGAAGGCGTCGATCTGGGCGTTTTGTGTGCGGGTAGCCTCGGCCGCCTGGGTGTTCAGATTCAAGCCCAGCGCCTGCAATTGGGCCGTCAAGGTATCGCCCAGCGTGCCCCGCAGTTGCATCAGCTGCTGGGCAAACGCATCCAGTTGGGCGTTCTGGGTGCGCGTGGCTTCGGCTTCCTGCCGGGACAGCGTTTCCTGGAACGTGGCCAGCGTCTGCTGGATTTCCTGGCGAGCGCTGCGCGCGTTGTCACCCATCTCCCGCCGCAATTCGCTTTCGGTCCGCTCCACGCGTTGGCCAATGGCCTGGATGTGTCCCAGCAGTTGCTGGTGATTCGCCTGTCCGTCCGCATCCACGGGAGGGCGGCGCACCACCAACCAAATGCCGATCAGAAGATTGCCAATCAGCAATGCCAGCATCACCCAGGTCAAGGTGACAACACTCATGCGGGCGCGACTTCGGGGTTCAGAGGAGTCAGCGCCTTGCCCTTGATCAGGTAGGCGATGACGTTGTCGGCCGCGAGCATGGCCATCGCCATGCGGGTACCCATGGTGGCGCTGGCGATGTGGGGTGTCAGCACCACATTGGGCACGGTGAGCAGATCGGGATGTACTTTGGGTTCACCCTCAAACACGTCCAGTCCGGCGGCGGCAATGCGCTTTTCACGCAGGGCAAGCGCCAGTGCCGCGTCATCCACAATGCCGCCGCGCGCGATGTTGATCAGCGTGGCGGTGGGCTTCATCTGGGCGATCTCGGCTGCCCCGATGGTGTGGTGAGATTCGGGGCTGTAGGGCAGCACCAGCATCAGGTGGTCGGCGCTCCTGAACAGCTCGGCCTTGTCCACATAGCGCGCCTTGCATTCAACTTCCAGGGCGCCATCCAGCCGCGAGCGGTTGTGATAGATCACGTTCATGCCAAAGCCGTGCGCACCGCGACGAGCAATGGCCTGCCCGATGCGACCCATGCCCAGAATGCCCAGTGTGCTGCCGTGCACTTCGGCGCCCGCAAACATGTCCAGGCTCCACCGGTTCCAGCGGCCTGCGCGCAAGAAGTGTTCACTCTCTGTCAGGCGCCTGGCGGTGGCCATCAGCAAGGCAAAGCCGAAGTCGGCGGTGGTCTCGGTCAGCACGTCCGGGGTGTTGGTGGCCAGCACGCCAGCAGCGTTGATCGCGGCCATGTCGAAGTTGTTGTAACCGACCGCGATGTTGGCAACGATCTTCAGTTGCGGACATGCGGCGAGCAACGCCGCATCCACCCGCTCGCTGCCCGTGGTGAGCACGCCCACCCTGCCCTGCAGGCGCTGGGCCAGTTGCTCGGGCGGGAGCACATGGTCGGTGTCGTTCATCTCGACATCAAAGTGCTCGCCCAGTCGGGCGACCACTTCCGGGAACACTTTGCGGGCGATGAAGATGCCCGGGCGGCCTGCCGTGCTGGCCGTGGCCATCAGACCGCCAGCAGATCGACTTCGAACAGCAGGGTGGCGTTGGGCGGGATCACACCGCCCGCACCCCGGGCGCCGTAACCCAGTTCGGCCGGGATCACGAGCCGCCGCGTGCCGCCCACGGCCATGCCCTGTACGCCTTCGTCCCAGCCTTTGATGACGTGTCCGGCACCCAGCGGGAATTCAAACGGCTGGCCACGGTCCTTGCTGGAGTCGAACTTCGCGCCTTGCACGCCATTGGTGTAGAGCCATCCGGTGTAGTGCACTTGGACCGGGCGTCCTGCCTGCGCGACTTCGCCATTGCCGACCACGGTGTCTTCGTATTGCAGGCCGCTGGGGGTGGTGATCATGGTGTTCCTTTGTTGAAGTGAAATGAGGGATTGAGGTTGCAAGACGGCGCCTGCCCCACTGCAAGGCCGGGGCGAAAGCCGCTTCGAGCAGGCATTATTCCAGCCAGTGGGTGAACGACGAGACCGGTTCCCTGGGCGTGTGAAAGTCGTTGACCGGATCGGCCGGATCGGCATAACCCAACGACATGCCACAGACCAGCATTTCCTGTTCACCGGCGCCAATGTGCGGAAGAATGATCTTCGCGAAGCCGTTCCACGCGGCCTGGGGACAGGTGTGCAGACCATGACCCCGCGCGGCGACCATGATGTTCTGCAGGAACATGCCGTAGTCCACCAGCGATCCCCGGCCCATGATCTGGTCGAGCGTGAACATCAGGCCCACCGGCGCATCGAAGAATCGGAAATTGCGCTGGTGCTGCGCATGCATCTTGTCCTTGTCGCCCTTGGTGATACCGAGCAGGCCATACAGGCTCCAGCCGTTTTCACGCCGGCGGTCGATGTAGGGGCTGACCCATTTTTCAGGGTAGTAGTCGTAGGCCTCGCGGTATTCACTGGCCAGCGACGGGTCGGCACGCAAGGCATCGTGAGCGGCACACACCTTCTGAACCAGGGCATCGCGGCTGGCGCCCTGCAACACGTAGACCTTCCAGGGCTGCGTGTTGGTGCCGGAAGGTGCACGACTGGCGACCTCCAGGATGTGCTCGATCACATCGCGCTGCACCGGCCGCGGCAGAAAGGCTCGTGCAGACATGCGACTGGTGATGGCGGCATCGACCGCCTGCGCGTCGATCACGGTCGCGGGCGGAACGGGGTTGTGGGTCATAGCAGGGTCTCCAGGGTCTTTTTCAGCGGCGCCGGCAAAGCCACGGGCCGGCGGGTTTCACGGTCCACATACACATGAACAAAATGGCCGCAGGCCGCCGCCGTTTCCTGGCCTTGTGCAAACAGGCCCACCTCGTAGCGAACACTGGAGCTGCCCAGGTGCGCCACACGCAGGCCTGCTTCCACCGTTTGCGGAAAAGCCAGAGGCGCGAAGTAATTGCACTGGGTCTCGATCACCAGGCCGATCACCGCGCCAGCATGAATGTCCAGCGCACCTTGTTCGATCAGGTAGGCATTGACCGCCGTGTCGAACCAACTGTAATACACCACGTTGTTGACGTGGCCGTAAACATCGTTGTCGGCCCATCGCGTGCCGATCGGGCGGAACACGCGATAGGCACTGCGTGGCTGGGGCTGGGCGCGGGGGGGGCGGCTGTCTGTGCTCATGCGGCGGCATTTTGCCAGCGCGGCGCCCCGGCGGCTGTCGCTGCGGCGCCGATGGGTGAAAGCGCCGCCAAGGCCTGCCATCGCTGATGGTATTCGAGCGCTGTGCGGTAGGTGTGCACCTGCACTTGCACAGTGGTGTCCATGTTGATGCCGTAGCCGCCCGCCATGGCAAACGCCAGTGGCACGCGGCGTTGCCAGGCCCAGTCCATCACACGCCTGTCGCGTGCCTCCAGCCCATCGAAGCTCAGTTTCAGGCGCCCCAGTCGATCTCCTTCGTGCGGGTCGGCCCCGGCAAGGTAGATCACAAGCCCGGGAGTGAAGCGCTGTCCCAGGTCGTCGAGCGCATGATCCAGGGCCTCGAGGTAGGCCGCATCGCCGCAACCGTCGGGCAGATCGACATCCAGGTCGCTCGGCTCCTTGCGAAAGGGGAAGTTCTTCGCACCATGCATCGACAGCGTGAACACCGAGGCGTCGCGCGCAAAGATGTGTGCAGTGCCATTGCCCTGGTGCACATCCAGATCAATGATGGCCACCTGCAGTGGTCCACTGGCGCGAGCCACGCGCGCATGTTCGGCCTGCATCAGCCTGGCGGCCACGGCGGCATCGTTGAACACGCAAAAACCACCTCCCTTGTCGGCATACGCATGGTGCGTACCACCGGCCAGATTGGCCGACACGCCCGCCCCGCCCATCGCCGTGCGGCAAGCCTGCAGCGTGGCCCCCACGGACCGTCGGGCGCGCTCGGCCATGGCAGGGCTCCAGGGAAAACCGATCTCGCGTTGCGCTGCGGGCGCAAGCGAGCCACCGGCCACGGCGGCGATGTAATCGGGTGTGTGAACCAGTGCCAGCACACCATCGCTGGCCGGCAGGGCCTCGTGCATCCGGACCTGCGGCAGTTCAAGGGCCAGTCGCTCTCGCAATCGGGCGTACTTGGCCATGGGAAAGCGGTGCCCGCTGGGCAGTGGCAACACGAAATGGTCGGCGTAGTAGGCGTGCACTGAAGGACCTGAACGAAGCGAGGTGAGGATTGTGGCTTCGCCCGCCCGCCGGTGCGCAAACAGGGGGTTTTAGAAAGCACCATCTAAAATGTTGCAATGCAGCAAAAAGGACTTGCACACCCTCCTCAAGTGCCTATAATTCAAACCATGTTGCAGTGCAGCAAATCGAACGAAAACAACAGCGTCCAGACAGCGCGGTGTTCCATAGCAGCCCTCAACTGACCCCGTCATTCCGACCCGTCATCTATATCAGGAGTATGAACATGCTGACCGCTGAACAAATCGTCGCCGCCCAGAAAGCCAACATTGAAACCCTTTTCGGCCTGACCAACAAAGCCTTCGAAGGCGTGGAAAAGCTGGTTGAACTCAACGTGCAAGCCACCAAGGCTGCCCTGTCCGAGTCCGCCAACAGCACGCAAGCACTGCTCAGCGTCAAAGACGCCCAGGAACTGCTCGCCCTGCAGGCCAGCCTGTTCCAGCCCCTGGCTGAAAAGACCGTGGCCTACAGCCGTCACCTGTACGACATCGCTTCGGGCACCGGCACCGAATTCGGCAAGGCCGCTGAAGCCCAGGCTGCAGATGCACAGAAGAAGTTCAACGCCTTCGTTGACAACGCTGCCAAGAACGCCCCCGCCGGTTCCGAGACCGCCGTGGCCGTGATGAAGAGCGCCATCTCTGCCAGCAACAATGCCCTGGAATCGGTGCAGAAGGCTGTCAAGCAAGCCACCGAAATGGCCGAAGCCAACTTCAACACCGTGACCGCCCAAGCTGTGAACGCCACCAAGACCACCGCCAAAAAGCGTTGAACTGAACCGGGATCGCGCCGTTGATCGGGCGACTTGACTTTTGTCAGACCGCCCACAATTGAGACACTGTGCGATCCACGCAGCCCTGCAAAGGCGGCACTTTCGCAATTGCCCGTTTTTTCTGGTTGTCTCCTCGGGTCCTTTTCGAAATTCGATTTCATCGGACCCCTTAAGCCCTCACTGCAAAGTGAGGGCTTTTTTTATGCGCGCGTCGCTCCTTCTGCCATGCATGAGCGCTCAGGCAAAGTGAACTCTCCGGCCTCAAATCTTCAATGCTTACTAATAACCATTCGTGTTTCTGATAGCATTCACGGATGACTCCAGTGCATCCGCCGCTCGACACGGCTGCACCGCGCAAGTGACGCTGGCATTCCGTTTACACGACTCAAAGAAAGGCCCCAAGTGACTTCTTTCGCCAAACTCCCCCTGGCCATCGCCGCGATGGCCACCGCTCTGTGCCTCCCGGCCCAGGCCCAAGAGAAAGTGCTCAATCTCTACTCCGCCCGTCACTATCAGACCGACGAGGTGATGTACGACACCTTCACCAAGACAACGGGAATCAAGATCAACCGGGTTGATGCGGACGATGCCGGCATTCTTGCCCGCTTGCGCGCCGAAGGCGCTGCGTCGCCAGCCGATGTGATCCTGCTCGTGGACGCCGCCCGCCTGGCTTCGGCCGACAGCCAGGGCCTCTTCCAGCCGATCAAATCGGCCAAGCTCGATGCAGCGATCCCCGCCAACCTGCGCGCCGACGCTGGCGAAGGCGGCGTGACATGGACAGGTTTTTCCACGCGCGCACGTGTCATCGTCTACGACCCGCTGCGCATCAAGCCTGAAGCCGTGGCCACCTACGAACAGCTCGCCGATCCCGCTCTTAAAGGCATGGTCTGCACCCGCAGCGGCTCACACCCCTACAACCTGTCGCTGTTCGCCACCGTGGTCGAACGCCTCGGGGATGCAAAGGGCGAAGCCTGGCTCAAGGGCCTGGTCACGAACATGGCGCGCGCGCCCAAAGGTGGCGACACCGACCAGATCAAGGCCGTCGCGTCTGGCGAATGCGGCGTGGCTGTGACCAACAGCTACTACGTGGCACGGCTGCTGAAGTCCAGCAAACCCGAAGATCGCGCCGTGATGGAAAAGGTGCGCGTGGTGTTTCCCAACCAAGGCACCAGCGGCACGCACGTCAACATCGCCGGCGCGGGCGTCGCCAAGCACGCCAAGAACCCTGAGAGCGCCATTGCCTTCATGGAATTCCTGGCCAGCCCGTTTGCGCAGGACTACTTCGCCAACGGCAACAACGAGTTCCCGGCAGCCAAAGGTGTGAAGGTCGACAACCCGGCCATCAAGGCCATGGGCGGCAACAACTTCAAGGCCGAAACCATTCCCCTCGGCGTGGTCGCCAAGAACCTGACCAAGGTTCAGCAGATGCTGGATCGCGTGGGGTACAAGTGATCTCCCCGCTGCGCCGCTGACGCGGCTTCCCCCCTCTCTGGCGCGCCCTTCGGGCGCTTGGAGGGGGGACGGCATCTTGGGCCGGCAGAGCCGTCCCTCGCTGCCCCTGGATCGAGGCACTTCGCTTCGGAAGGGCTCAGCACGCTCCCTGTGCAAGCGGCCTGTTCCCACTATCCAGTCGGAGCAAAGTGTCTTTATCCAGAGATGCGGTGGAACCGGCTCTGCCGGGCCACTCGCATCGCCCCCTTGAGTGGGTGACGCCGAAGGCGGCGCGGGGGTGGTCAATAAAGTGCAGGTACGTAGATCTCGCCCGGCACCTGGTGGCGGCGGTAGCCGTCGTGGCGCACGCGCTCAGGCAAGGTGATGGGCGGACGCTCGACTTCGCTGTACTTCATCTGCGACAGCAGGTGTGCAATGCAGTTGAGGCGCGCTTTTTTCTTGTCGTCAGCCGGCACCACCCACCAAGGTGATTCGGGAATATGGGTGCGGGCGAGCATCACTTCCTTGGCCTTGGTGTAGAGCTCCCAGCGGCGGCGCGACTCCAGATCCATCGGGCTGAGCTTCCATTGCTTCAGCGGGTCATGAATGCGGCCCAGGAAGCGCAGTTCCTGCTCTTCGTCCGAAATGGAGAACCAGTACTTGATCAACTGGATGCCCGACCGCGTGAGCATTTTTTCAAACTCGGGCACGTCGCGGAAGAACGCTTCGTACTGCTCATCGGTGCAGAAGCCCATCACCTTTTCCACACCGGCGCGGTTGTACCAGCTGCGGTCAAACAAAACGATTTCGCCGCCCGCGGGCAGGTGAGGCACGTAGCGCTGGAAGTACCACTGCGTGCGTTCGCGATCATTGGGCGCGGGCAGTGCCACCACACGGCACACCCGCGGATTCAGCCGCTGGGTGATGCGCTTGATCACGCCGCCTTTGCCGGCCGCATCGCGCCCCTCGAACACGATCACCACCTTGTGGCCGGTGGCAACGACCCAGTCCTGCAGCTTCACCAGTTCGGCCTGCAAGCGGAACAGCTCACGAAAGTAGACGCGGCGGCTCTCTTTCTGACTGGCCAGGGCCGCGGGATCCAGGCCACTGGACAACTCGTCGATGTGCCGGTCCTCGATTTCCATCTCGATTTCTTCGTCGTAGCCATCCATCAAATCGTTGTGGATACGGCGCAGCAGTTCGTCCTGATCGTCGATCATGAAAACACTCCATTCCGGAAGCGGAAAATCGCCTCAGGCTACGCGACACACGTGACAGATTCATGAAAATCACATGCCACGGCGGTGACAGACGAACCCGGATCGGCCCTGGTTCATAATTGACGTTTACGTTAACGTCAAACCCACCTGAGGAGCAACCCATGGAAATTCAAGGCAAGGTATTCATCGTCACCGGCGGCGCGTCTGGTCTGGGCGAAGGCACGGCCCGCATGCTGGCTGCCAACGGCGGCAAGGTGGTGATTGCCGACATGCAGGAAGAAAAAGGCCAGGCCGTTGCGAAAGACATCGGCGGCGTTTTCGTCAAGTGCGATGTCAGCAACGAGGCAGATGGGCAGGCGGTGGTGGCACAGGCCACTTCGATGGGCAAACTCATGGGCCTGATCAACTGCGCAGGCATTGCGCCCGCTGAAAAGACCGTGGGCAAAAACGGACCGCACAGTCTCGCGGTGTATTCCAAGACCATCATGGTCAACCTGGTGGGCAGCTTCAACATGATCCGCCTGGCGGCAGACGCCATGTGCAAGAACGAGCCCGAGGCCACTGGCGAACGCGGCGTGATGATCAGCACCGCCAGCGTCGCCGCCTACGACGGCCAGATCGGTCAGGCTGCCTATGCGGCATCCAAGGGCGGCGTGGTGGGCATGACGCTGCCGATCGCACGTGATCTGGCGCGCAACGGCATCCGCAACATGACCATTGCGCCCGGCATCTTCGGCACACCCATGCTGTTCGGCATGCCGCAGGAAGTGCAGGATGCACTGGCAGCCAGCGTGCCCTTCCCCAGTCGCCTGGGCACGCCGGCCGACTACGCCAAGCTGGCAAAGCACATCATCGAGAACGACATGCTCAACGGCGAGGTGATCCGGCTGGATGGAGCGATCCGTCTCGCGCCTCGCTGAAAGCTGCCCTGACTGGCTCGCTGCTGCCTGCAGCACCAGGAAAAAAGCCGGCCCATGAGCCGGCTTTTTCATGAGTGCGCCTCGTCAGCGCAACAGGCTCACTTGGCCGTGCGCGCCTGCGCCACCGCGTCCTGCACATCTTTCCACAGCGACTCACCCACGTTGGCAGCGATCGAGGTGTTGATCGCGCTCAACTTGTCGCGCATCCGGCCTGCCTCGGCAGACGAAAGCTCATTGACCTCCATGCCCTTTGCGCGCAGATCGGCCAGCGCCTTGTCGGCTTCAGCCCGCGTGTCCTTGCGCTCGAAATCGCGGCTCTTCTTCGCGGCATCGAGCAGCACCTTCTGCTCGTCCTTGCTCAGACCGTCCCAGTACTTCTTGCTGACCAGCACGATCCAGGGGCTGTAGACGTGGTTGGTCACGGTCAGGTACTTCTGCACTTCGTAGAACTTGCTGGACAGAATGGTGTTGTACGGGTTCTCCTGGCCGTCCACTGTCTTGGTCTCAAGGGCGGTGAACAGTTCGGAAAACGGCAGCGGCACGGCGTTGGCGCCCAGGGTCTTGAAGCTGTCGATGAAGACGTTGTTCTGCATGACGCGCAGCTTGATGCCGTCCATGTCTTCGAGCTTGGTGACCGCGCGCTTGTTGTTGGTGAGGTTGCGGAAACCGTTTTCCCAGTACACCAGGCCCACAAGCCCTTTCTCCTGCAGCTTGTCCATCACCTTCTGGCCCACCGGGCCGTCAAGCACCGCGTCGGCTTCCTTGCCGTTGTTGAACAGGAACGGCGTGTCCCAGATGGCCATTTCCTTGGTGATGCCCACCAAGGTGGCGGTGGAGCCCACCATCATTTCCTGCGCGCCACCAATCAGGGCCTGCTGCATCTGCACGTCAGACCCCAGCGCTGCGGCACCGATGGCGCGAATCTTCATCTTCCCACCGGAGGCCTTTGCCACCTCATCGGCGAACACCTTGGCGGCGCGCCCCTGGTTGCTGATTTCGTTCAGACCATAACCAAACCGGATGATGCGGTTCTTGATGTCCTGTGCCTGGGCCAGGCCGGTGCCCAGCGTGGCCAGCGCCACGGCGGCGGCGATGGTGAGTTGACGGATCTTCATGGTTTATCTCCTTGGGGTGGAATCGGCGTGTGCCGCGAGGGAACGAGAAATGCTGTGCTTCAGAACATCAGCTTGAGAGGCCACAGAACGATGGCGGGGAACAGAATCAGCAGGACCAGCATGGCGAAATACACCATCAGAAACGGGGTCACGCCCTTGATCACGGGCTCCATGCGCAGACCGCCCACACCGGCGACCACGTTGAGCACCGTGCCCACCGGCGGCGTGAGCAGGCCCAGGCAGCCCACAAAGATGAAGACAAAGCCGAAGTACACCGGGTCGATGCCTGCCTTGGCGGCCAGCGGCGCGAGCACCGGGGCCAGGATCAGGATGGTCGGGGTGAGGTCCATGACCATGCCCACGGCGAGCAGGAACAGACAGACCACGGCCATGAACAGCATGGGGCTCTGCAACAGCGGGCCCATGCTCTGCGCCAGTTGGCTGGGCAGGTCGGCCAGGGTGATCATGTAACTGGCGGCCGTGGCAGCCCCGCAGAGGAACATCACGATACCGGTGGTGCGGGAGGCATCGACCAGCACGCGGTACAAGCCAGACAGATCCAGCTCGCGGTAGATCAGCGTGGCCACCAGGAGTGCATACATGGCCGCCACCACCGCCGCTTCGGTCGGCGTGAAGAAGCCGAAGCGCAGGCCTCCGATGATGATCACGGGCATCATCAGCGCCCAGGCACTGCCACTCAGCACCTTGCGGCGCTCGACCCAGGTGGTCTTCTCTGCCACCGGCAGGTCCTTGCCGCGCGCAATGCCGCGCCAGACCAGCACCAGACCGACGGCCATGATGATTCCAGGCACGATGCCGGCCAGAAACAGCTTGCTGATCGACGTGTTGGTGGTCACGCCATAGATCACCATGGGCATCGACGGCGGCACGATGGGCGCGATGATGCCGCCCGAAGCGATGAGTCCCGCGCTGGACCCGGCCGGATAGTTCTGCTTGCGCATCATCGGCAGCAGCAGGGTGGCCAGGGCGGCGGTGTCGGCAATCGCCGAGCCGCTCATCGATGCCAGCATCAATGATGCGCCAATGGCCACATAGCCCAGCCCACCGGGAATGTGCCCCACCAGCGAGCGCGCCAGGTCAATGATGCGGCGGCTGAGGCCGCCCGCGTTCATGAGTTCACCCGCCAGGATGAAGAACGGCACTGCAAGCAGAGGGAAGCTGTCGAACCCGGCCTGCACGTTCTGCGCCAGCAACTGGGCATCAAAAAAGTCCAGATGAACCATGAGCGCCAGCGCGGTCAACATGAGTGCGAAGGCGATGGGCACACCCACGGTCATGGTGGCGAACAACACCAGGAGGAAGATGGCAATCGTCATGACTGCACCCTCCCCGGCTCATCTGCGTGGTCGCCCGGGCCATCACCCCGCAAGTCCTGCCAGCTCTGCATCAGCAGCAGCACGGCCATGCAGGCACCCATGACCAGCGTACCGGCAGCGCCCAGTGCCAGCGGGTAGTTCATCACCGGGCTGCGACTGTCCATGCCCACCAGCACCTGTTCCCAGGAGCCCCGGATGAGATACCACAACGCCAGTGCGATCAGCCCGCGTGACAGCCAGCGCAGCACCGCCGCCGTCGTGCCGGTCATGCGCGCCGTGACCAGATCGAAGCCCAGGTGCTTGCTTTCACCGAACGCCAGAGTGGCCGACAGGCACACCAGCCAGACGAACAGCAAACGCGACAGCTCCTCCGACACCACCCAGCCTGTGCCCCAGAAATAGCGCAGCAGCACGTTGCCGAACACGGCCAGGACCATGCCAGTCATGCACATCGCCATCAGCGCCTCCACCAGATGGCGCAAAGCCTTGGCCAGATTCATGGCAATACCTCCAGATTCATGTCAACACGCCAGAGGACCCGCTGCCTCGCCCGCCTTCACCCACTGCACCACGTCGGCTTCCAGTGATTCGAGCGACGCGGTGGCGTCCAGGCTGAGTACGCCGGGTTCGTTGCCGGGGTCCTCCAGCGCTTCGAACTGGCTGGCCACCAGGCTCACAGGAAACAGATGGGCGGGTCTCGCAGCCACGCGTTCGCGGGCCTGGGCGGGTGTCAGAGCCAGAAAGACGAATCGAAGTCCGGGCACCGCCTGCCTCAAATGATCACGGTAGCGCTGTCTGAGCGCTGAACACGTCAGCACACAGCCGACCGACAGGCGCAGTTGAAGCTCTTTGGCCAGCGCGTCCAGCCACGAATGGCGGTCGGCATCGGTCAAGGGCACACCGCTGCGCATCTTCTCCACACTCTGCGCAGAGTGGAAATCATCGCCTTCCAGCAAGGGAATGCCGAGCGCCTGGGCGCATCGTGACCCGAGGCTGGACTTGCCGCAACCGGCGACGCCCATGATCACCAAAAAGGCCTTTTCGGATGACATTGTCATTATGGTAGCGCTATCCCAACAGGGGAAAAAATCAGGATCCGGATAGGGCAACGCGTGCCCGTGTCGATGGATCCTGTGGAGAATCAGAAGACTTGTGAGCCTTCATGGATAGCGCTATCCTACGCAAAATGCCTGGCACCCTCATCAGGGAAAACCCTTGACAACACCCGAACGCAGACGCCGCCCCAGTGGTCGCGTCACCCTCTCAGACGTGGCCAAAGCTGCCGCGGTCAGCCCCATCACCGCATCACGCGCACTGCGGGGCGAGCGCGGCGTGGCAGCAGGCCTCGTGGAACGGGTCAAGTTGGCGGCGAAGAATCTCGGATACGTGCCCGACCCCGCAGCGCGCGCCCTGGCTTCTCAACGGAGCGCGCAAGTGCCTGTGCTGGTGCCACTGCTGTCCAATGCACTGTTCGTGGACGTACTGGAGGCCGTGCACCGGACGCTTCAGCCGCACGGGTTCCAGACCCTGATCGGGGTCACGCACTACGACCCGGATCAGGAAGAGCAGTTGCTGAGCACGTACCTCGCCCACCGCCCCGCCGGGCTGCTGCTGACCGGCTTCGACCGCACCGAGGCCGCCAGACAGCTGGTTGCAAAAAGCGGTGTGCCCTGTGTGCACCTGATGGAGCTGACACAGGCCAGCGGCGTTTACTGCGTGGGATTCTCACAGCATGACGCGGGACACGACCTGACCGAACACCTGGTGGCGCGCGGACGAAAACGCATCGCTTTTGTGGCCGCCCAGCTCGACCCGCGCACCATGCAGCGCGCCGAGGGCTACCGTGCCTGCCTGCGCGAGCATGGGCTCTACGACCCGCGGCTGGAGCTGCTCAGCCCGCAGCCTTCGTCCATGCGGCTGGGCGGTGAGTTGTTTGAAGACCTGCTGCGCACCCGACCCGACGTGGACGCCGTGTTTTTCTGCAACGACGACCTGGCGCAAGGTGGGTTGCTCACGGCACTTCGCCTGCGCATCGATGTCCCGGGGCAGATCGCGATCGCGGGCTTCAACGACCTCTCCGGCAGCGACCTGATGGTGCCGCCGCTGACCACCGTTCGCACACCCCGCAGCGCGATCGGCGTGGCCAGCGCCCAAATGCTGCTGACTCTGATGCGCGGCGAATCACCGGCGCACAACTCGACCGATCTCGGCTTCGAACTCATGGTGCGCGCCAGCACTTGACCTCACTGCAGCGACGCATTCTGAAACTTTGCGCCACAAACTAGGGTAATTCCCAGCCATCAAATGCAAGAGAGTACAAGCTTGGCTCCTTTGCGTACAAACCGCGCCTGACTGCAAGCCGAGAATTCTTCCACGGTTCACCGAAAACCGTTGACCAGAAATCCCGCCCATTCTTCCAGGAGACAACTGTGAAATTCCGCCTTGCTTCTGTCCTGAGCGCCGCGTTGCTGAGCGCCGGCCTGGCACACGCCAACACCGAACTCGTGATCGCGACCGTGAACAACGGCCACATGATCGAGATGCAGAAGCTCAGCAAGAGCTTCGAGGCCGCCAACCCCGACATCAAACTGAAGTGGGTCACGCTGGAAGAAGGCGTTCTGCGCCAACGCGTCACCACCGACATCGCCACCAAGGGCGGTCAGTTCGACATCATGACCATCGGCATGTACGAAGCACCGATCTGGGGCAAGCGCGGCTGGCTGCAGGAACTCAAGACCGATGCCGCCTACGACGTGGACGACCTGCTGCCCGCCGTGCGCGGTGGCCTGACGGTCGGCGGCAAGCTCTACGCAGCCCCGTTCTACGGCGAGTCTTCGATGCTGATGTACCGCAAGGACCTGGCCGACAAGGCCGGTGTGAAGGTGGCCGAACGCCCGACCTGGACCGAAGTGAAGGACCTGGCAGCGAAGATCCATGATCCCAAGAACGGTGTGTACGGCATCTGCCTGCGCGGCAAACCGGGCTGGGGCGACAACATGGCCTTCCTGACCACCCTCGTCAACACCCATGGCGGCCAGTGGTTCGATATGGAATGGAAGCCGCAACTGGAATCCAAGCCCTGGAAAGACGCGATCAACTTCTATGTGGACCTGCTGAAGAACTACGGCCCACCCGGCTCCGCGGCCAACAGCTTCAACGAAATCCTGGCGCTGACCAACTCGGGCAAATGCGGCATGTGGATCGACGCCACCATCGCTGCTTCGTTCGTCAGCGACCCCAAGCAGTCCAAGGTGGCAGAACACATGGCCTTCGCCCAGGCCCCCACAGCCGTCACGCCCAAGGGGGCCAACTGGTTGTGGTCCTGGAACCTCGCCATTCCCGCAGGTTCGAAAAAGGTCGATGCCGCCCAGAAGTTCGTGACCTGGGCGACCAGCAAGGACTACATCCAGCTCGTCGCCAAGACCAACGGCTGGGCCAACGTGCCCACCGGCACCCGCGCCAGCACGTATGCGTCGCCTGAGTTCCAGAAGGCCGCGCGCTTTGCGGCAGCCGAGAAGATGGCCATCGACAGCGCCAACCCGACCGACTCCACCCTGCCCAAGAGCCCTTACGTGGGCGTGCAGTTCGCGGCCATTCCGGAGTTCCAGGCCATTGGCATCGCGGTGGGGCAGCAGATGAGCGCTGCACTCGCTGGCAAGACCACGGTTGACGCCGCGCTGAAGGCCAGCCAGGTGGCGGCCGAGCGTGAGATGAAGAAAGCCGGCTATTACAAGTAAGCATTGAGCCGTGAGAAGGCCGCTCGCTCCCTGTCCCGTGCGCGGGACAGGGTTGGGGTGAGGGTCTTCGCGCTGCCAGCCCTCACCCTCCGCCCTCTCCCGCACGCGGGAGAGGCAGTTTGAATCCCCTGCCTTCGATGCACCAGGGTCTCCCATGAACCGTCTGCTCCCCCGACTGCTGCTCACGCCTGCCGTGGCCACGCTCTTCCTGTGGATGATCGTGCCGCTGGTGATGACGATCTATTTCAGCCTCATCCGCTACAACCTGCTGCAGCCAGACCAGTCAGGATTCATCGGCCTGGAGAACTTCGAATACTTCGTCACCGACCCTTCGTTCGGAGCCGCAGTGTGGAACACGATCCTGCTGCTTGGCAGCGTGATCCTGATCACCGTGGTCTTCGGGGTGGCGATCGCACTGCTGATCAACGAGCCTTTTGCCGGTCGCGGTCTGGTGCGCGTTTTGCTGATTTCGCCCTTCTTCGTCATGCCCACCGTCAATGCGCTGATGTGGAAAAACATGATGATGAACCCCATCTACGGTGTGTTGGCACAGGTGTGGCTGTTTTTCGGCGCCACCCCGGTCGACTGGCTCACCGACCACCCGCTGTTTTCCATCATCGTGATGGTGTCGTGGCAGTGGCTGCCGTTTGCCACGCTGATCTTCATGACCGCATTGCAGAGCATGGACCGCGAGCAGCTAGAGGCCGCCCGCATGGACGGCGCCACCTACGGCCAGCAATTGCGCTACCTCTACATCCCGCATCTGGGCCGATCCGTGGCCGTGGTGGTGATGATCGAGCTGATCTTCCTGCTCAGTGTGTTTGCCGAGATCTACACCACCACAGCCGGTGGCCCGGGTGATGCCAGCACCAACGTGGCCTTCCTGATCTTCAAGCAGGCACTGCTGAATTTTGATGCCGGTGTCGCCTCTGCCGGCGCCCTGTTCGCCATCGTGATGGCGAACGTCGCCGCGATCTTCCTGATCCGCATGGTCGGGAAAAACCTGGACAAGTGAGCGCATCCCATGCCACGTCAACCCACTTTCACCCCCGCCTACCTCGTGCGCTCCGTTGGAGCCTGGGCCGTGGCCCTGCTGCTCTTCTTCCCGCTGGGCTGGCTGCTGCTGACCGCGTTCAAGACCGAACTGCAGGCCATTGCCGTGCCGCCCGAGCTGTTCTTCAGCCCCACGCTGGAGAACTTCCACGAGGTGCAGGAACGCAGCGACTACCTGCACTACGCCTGGAATTCGGTGGTCACCAGCGTGGTGTCCACCCTGTTCGGCCTGGCCATTGCAGCGCCGGCGGCCTATGCCATGGCCTTTCACAAAGGCAAGCGCGACAAGGACATCCTGATGTGGATGCTGTCCACCAAGATGATGCCGGCCGTGGGTGCCCTGGTACCGATCTATGTGATCGCACAGAAGAGCCACCTGCTCGACACCCAGCTCGCGCTCATCATCGTGTTCACCCTGTCCAACCTGCCCATCATGGTGTGGATGCTGTATTCGTCCTTCAAGGAGATTCCGAACGAGATCCTGGAGGCCGCGCGCATGGACGGCGCCACGCTCTGGCAGGAGGCCACCAAAGTGTTGCTGCCGCTGGGCATGGGCGGCCTCGCGTCTACCGGCCTGCTGTGTCTGGTGCTGAGCTGGAACGAAGCCTTCTGGAGCCTCAACCTTACCGCCGCCAAGGGAGGCACCCTGGCCACGCTGATTGCCAGCTACTCCAGCCCTGAAGGTCTGTTCTGGGCCAAGCTGTCAGCCGCCTCGCTGATGGCCATTGCGCCCATCGTGGTCTTTGGCTGGTTCAGCCAGAAGCAACTCGTCCAGGGTCTGACCTTCGGCGCCGTCAAGTAACCATCTTCAGGACAAGAACCATGGCCTACCTGCAACTCAAAGGGATCGAAAAATTCTTCGGTGAACACCGCGCCATCAAGGGCATTGATCTGGACATCCAGCAAGGCGAATTCGTCGTGTTCGTGGGTCCCTCGGGCTGCGGCAAGTCGACGCTGTTGCGCCTGATCGCCGGGCTGGAGCGCATTGATGGCGGTCAGCTCACGCTGGACGAAAAAAACATCACGCACCTGCCGTCGAGCAAGCGGGATCTGGCGATGGTGTTCCAGAGCTATGCGCTGTACCCGCACATGAGCGTCTACGAGAACATGAGTTTTGCACTCAAGCTGGCCAAGGTCGATGCCAAGGTAATCGATGAAAAGGTGCAGAACGCCGCGCGCATCCTGAACCTCACGCCCTACCTGCAGCGCACACCCAAGGAACTCTCGGGCGGTCAGCGCCAACGTGTGGCCATTGGCCGCGCCATTGTGCGGGCGCCCAAGGTCTTTTTGTTCGACGAGCCGCTGTCCAATCTCGACGCGGCACTGCGCGGCCAGACCCGCGTGGAAATCGCCAAGCTGCACCGCGATCTGGGTGCCACCACCATCTACGTGACGCACGATCAGGTCGAGGCCATGACCCTGGCCGACCGTGTGGTGGTGCTGCATGACGGCGTGATTGAACAGGTGGGCACGCCGCTGGAGCTGTACGACCGGCCCGCCAACCAGTTCGTGGCGCAGTTCATCGGCACGCCGCAGATGAACGTGGTGCCATTGAACCAGTTGCCTCCGCTGGTACAGCACCAGGCCCCGGCGGATGCCGTGGGTGGCGCGATCGGCCTGCGTCCTGAGAGCGTGACGGTGCAAGCCACGGGGCACACACCGGTCACCGGCACCGTGGACCTGGTCGAGGCACTGGGCGCCGAGACGCTGATTTACGTGAGCACCCCCAGCGGCGCCCAGTTCGTGGCGCGCCAGAACGAGCGCACCCAGCTGCATGCGGGCGAGGCCGTGAGTCTGGACATCGACACATCACTGGCCCACTGGTTCGACACCACGGGTCGCGTGGTCGGTCGGGTCAACAGCGCAGCATTGGCATGACCCAGCACCCTCACCTTTGTCATTCACTCAAACCATGAGTCAAGCACAAGCTCAAGCACTTGCCGGTCAGGTCGCTGCCATCACGGGCGCAGCATCGGGCATCGGTTTCGCCAGTGCGCAGGCCATGGTGGCAGCGGGCGCGCAGGTCGTGCTGATCGACCGCGACTCCGCTGCATTGGCCAGGGCCTGCGAGTCCCTGGGCGCCGCCGCCCTGCCCCTGGTGCTGGACCTGCTGGACCCTGATCAGTGCACAGCCATGCCAGCGCAGGTGCTCGCCCTGGCCGGCCGGCTTGATGTGTTTCACGCCAACGCCGGCCTTTACGTGGGCGGCGACCTCATCGACGCCAGCGACGAAGCCATCGACCGCATGCTGCACCTGAACATCAATGTGGTCATGAAGAACGTGCGCGGCGTGCTGCCGCACATGATCGAACGCGGCAGCGGCGACATCATCGTCACGAGCTCGCTGGCCGCCCACTTTCCCACACCCTGGGAACCGGTCTACGCCTCGTCCAAATGGGCCATCAACTGCTTTGTGCAGACCGTGCGCAGACAGGTCTTCAAACACGGCATCCGGGTGGGCGCGATCTCGCCCGGCCCGGTGATCACCTCACTGCTGGCCGACTGGCCCGCCGACAAGCTGCAGGAGGCCAAGGCCAACGGCTGCCTGATCGAAGCATCGGAAGTGGCCGAGGTCGTGCTCTTCATGCTCACACGACCGCGCGGCATGACGATCCGCGACGTCGTGATGATGCCCACCCAGTTCGATCTCTGACCGCCCCCTTGATTCACATCGCTCCGTTTTCGACACCCTGCCCCAAGGGTCATTGCTCACCATGAACACCATACTGCACCTGGGCCTGGGCTCGTTCCATCGCGCGCACCAGGCCGTTTATGTCCATCAGCTGCGGCAGCTTGGCGACAAGCGCTGGCGCATCGCCGCAGGCAACCTGCGCCCCGACATGCAGGACACCATCGCTGCACTGCAGTCACAGGGTGGCGCCTACACGCTGGAAACCGTGACGCCGCAAGGCGAGCGCAGCTACACGCGCATCACCTCGATTGAACAGGTGATCCCCTGCCAGGCCGATCTGTCGCCCCTGGTGGCCGTGGGCGCCGACCCTGCCACACGCATCATTTCTTTCACCGTCACCGAAGCGGGCTACTACCTCGACGCAAAAAACCGCCTTGACTGGGCCGGATTCCCGGAACTGCGCGCCGACCTGGAGGCCATGAAAGCGGGCCAGGTCGGCCACACGCTCTACGGCGCCCTGGTCACCCTGCTGCGAGCGAGGGTGAAGGCTGGTGCCGGTCCTGTCACGCTGCTGAACTGCGACAACCTGCGCCACAATGGTGAACGCGCGCGCAGCGGTCTGCTGCAGTTCATCGACGCGCTGGGCGACTCGCGCCTCAAAGCCTGGGTCGAAGCCCAGACCAGCAGCCCCAACGCCATGGTGGACCGCATCACGCCCCGCCCCTCGCCCGACGTGGTCCAGCGCGTCACAACCGCCACCGGTGAACACGACCCAGCCGCGCTCATGGCCGAGAGCTTCATCCAGTGGGTGATTGAAGATAATTTCATCGCTGGCCGGCCTGACTGGGAGCGCGTCGGCGTGGAGATGGTGGAGTCCGTGGATGCCTTTGAGGAAGCCAAGATCCGCTTGCTCAACGCCTCACACAGTTGCATCGCCTGGGCCGGCACCCTGCTGGGCTTGCGCTACATCCATGAAGGCACGCAGCATGCGGTGATCCGCCGCTTCGCCTACGATTACGTCACCGATGACGTGATTCCCGTACTGGACACCCCGGAAAATCCCTGCCCCATCCACCTGCCCTCCTACCGAGATGTGGTGCTTGACCGTTTCAGCAACCCCGCGATTGCCGACACCAACCAGCGTGTGGCCATGGACGGCTTCAGCAAGATTCCGGGCTTCATCGTGCCAACCATCCGTGAGCGCCTGGCCCGGAGCGAGAGCATCGAAAGTGTGGCCATGCTGCCAGCGCTCTTTCTGGCCTACCTGCAGCGCTGGCACGCCGGGCAGCTTCCCTACATCTATCAGGACCAGGCCATGAAACCCGACACCGCACACGCCATCTGCGAAGCGGCCGACCCGGTGGCCGCATTCTGTGCCGAGCACACGCTGTGGGCCGAACTCGCCGCAGACGCCCGCCTGGTGGATGCGGTGCGCCGCGCCCGCGACCGGGTGAATCGTTTTGTCACCGCCCACACCGGCGTCGGTCCGGTTGCTGTCTGACGCGGATCACCTCGCAGGGGAACACCATGACCGTCCGCAGCCGCAGTGCCCCGCGCCAGATCAGACCCGAGCTGGAACACGAGCTGGCGCGCTCGCCCAACCTGGGCTATGAGTCGCCAGTCGACGTGGGTTTTGTGCGATGTCTGGCGCATGGCTTTCCCACGCCGCTGGCGCGCTGGCACTACCACGACGAATACGAACTGCATCTGATCACCAGCACCAGCGGCAAGGTGTTCGTGGGCGACTGGATCGGCACGTTCCAGCCTGGCCAGGTGGTGCTCACCGGCCCACGCCTGCCCCACAACTGGGTCAGCATGGACGTGCCTGAAGGCGGGGTGGCCCAGCGTGATCTGGTGATCCAGTTCACCCATGAGCCGCTGGCGCAAGCTTCCGAAACCATCCCCGAATTGCGCGAAGTGCTGCCCCTGCTGGAGCGGGCCAAACACGGTATCGAGTTCTTCGGCCTCTCTGAATCCGCTGAACAGCACTGGCACCGCGTGAAAGCCGCACGGGGTCTGCGCCGCCTCATCGCGTTCTGCGACTACCTGGCCGATCTCGCCGCCTGCACCGACTACCGCCAGCTCTCCAGCGTACAGTTGCAGAGCGACGACGACGACGCCTCCATTGACCAGATCCACGATGTGGTCAGCCGCATCACCAACCACCTGGCCGACGAACACTCCGCAGCCGCGCTGGCCGCCGAGTTGGGAATGAGTGAAAGCCGGTTCAGCCGTTTCTTCCGCAAGGCCACCGGCAACACCTTCACCGATTTTGTGAACCGCGTGCGCATCAGCAGGGCCTGCCAGTTGCTCATGGACACCGATCAGCAGGTCACGCACATCTGCTTTGAGGTGGGTTTCAACAACGTGGCCAACTTCAACCGGCGCTTTCTGGAAATGAAAGGCATGACGCCCTCGGAATTCCGCAAGCAGTCCCTGAGCCGGTTCCGCGGCGCGGCATAAGAGCCAGGGCAACAAGGTTCAGGAAGGGGCTGACGGGCAAAGCTCCGCCTGCGCGTTGGCCAGGTGCGGCACGAGAATGGGCCCCATTGAACTCAAGATCTGCACCGGCAGTCCGGAAGTGAACCGGTACCTTGCGGCATTCGGTCCGACCACGTACGCGGTCACGGTGCCGAAATAGCGCGGACCCAGATGGAACACAAAGGTGGCCGTTCGGTTAAGCGAAAGTGCGGCGCGCCCGCGCACGACCACGCGGTTGTCGCCGGTGCCGGTCTTGCCCCCCGGCGACAGGTCTTCACCGCCGTCAGCCCGAAAGCTGCCCGCAAGGCGGCGCGCCGTGCCTCGTTCCACCACGTCAGACAAGGCTTGCTGCAGCGCCCGGGCCACCTCTGGCGCCATCACACGTTCGCCTGCCACGGAGCCCCTCGCCAGCGAGGTGGCCCAGGGCGTGCCGTTGGCAAACTGCACGCCTGTCAGGTGACGGGTCGGTAGGCGCACACCGTCGTTGAGGATGATGCCCATCAGATCGGCAAGAGCCGCCGGACGGTCACCGGAGCTGCCCAGCGCCGTGGCCAATGAGGGCACCAGGTGGCCAAACGGATAGCCCAGCCGGGTCCAACGCTGATGGATCTCCAGGAAGGCCTCCACTTCCAGCAGGGTGTAGATGCGTGTGTCCTGCGCACTCTTGACGCGGGACCGAAACAACCAGCCGTAGACCGCCTGCCGTTCGCTTTTGCTGGCGCTCAAAGCATCGCTCAAGGTGGCTGCGGGGTTCTGAAGGCGATACGCGACCAGCCAGAGTTCCAGCGGGTGCACACCGGCCAGGTAGCCGCGGTCGGGCAGATCCAAAGTTTCGGGTGCGAAGCGACTGTAAAGACGCTCCACACGGACGGGACCAGGGGCTTTTTCGCCGAGACGTTCGCGCAGAAAGGCGCTCAGCGCCTCCAGCGAAGCGTCCGGCTCCAGGTAACGAAACACGGCCGTCAGACGCTCGGGTGTGGGACGCAGCCCTTCGAGAAGCATCGAACGCAGTTCCGCAGCGGTGCGCGGTTCCAGTTTGCGCCAGAAACGGCGCAGAAAGGTCTGCCCCTCCCGATCGGCAAAGCGAGCAAGGTAAACCTCACGGCGCGGGTCGCTGTCGTCTTCGAGCAATCGCGCGGTGCTGCCTGGCACTTGGTACATGGTGTGGCGGACGACTTCCCGCATCAGTCGCACGAACGGCAGGTTGATGGAGGCCTGCATCGCTTCCCGCAGGGTCGGCGAGCGTGAGTTGTCGTCGGCGTTGAAATTGTTGAAGGTGTGCATGCCTCCACCGGTGAAGAAGCGCTCGCCGGGGTCGGCCGAAAACCGCCGCTCCAGCGCGGCGTGGAGCATGGCGTCGAGGCTGCTGTCTTTCGCGTGACTGAGGTGCTGCACAGCCCAGCGCGTGAGCGTGTCCTGCCCGTCAAAGGCGCTGGCCCGCAGGCTTTCCGCATCCAGGGGGGCCAGGCGGGTGTGCAGCTCAGCCACCAGTTCCAGGTAGGTGGCCAACACGCGCAGCTTGGCGGTGGAGCCCAGTTCGAGCTTGCTGCCCTCGTTGATGTCCAGCGGCTGGGCTGTGGTGTCGGTCTGCACTCGCACCAGATTGCCCTGGTCTGTGCGCTCCAACAAGGTGAAGCTGTAGCTCACCTCGCTCAGCGTGGCGGGCTGCAGCAAACGTTCGCCGATAAGGCCCTGCGAGCGCGCAAAGCCTGCATCGCTCAGGCGTCCCAGGTAGTCACTGACGGCATCCTGCAGTTCGCCATGGAGCGTGGTGTCCACGCTGGCATCCAGTCGGTCCAGGCTGTGGAGCGACGTGCCCAGCCAGGTCGCCAGGCGGCTGCGCGCCACGGCACTGCCTTTTCCGTGGTGGGTGGGCAGCAGAGGTGGATCGATAGCCATGTCGCGGAAACCGAGTCGTTGCCCCAATGCGGCGTCGCGCCAGCCGGTATCGATGATGCCTTCGGTAGCCAGCAGGCGCAGGTAGGCGTCGGTCGTGGCCTCGAGGTCATCGCGTCCCTGGGCGAGGTACCACGAGGGACGACGGTGCGCCACCAAGAGGGCCACCACCTGACGCAGGATCTGGCCACGCTCGGTCTGGTTCTCGCCCAGGCCCTCTCCAGGCGTGAGCAGGAAACGGGCGCGGTCGAGGTCGGTACCAAACCACACCCACAAACCATCTGCGAGCCCATGCACTTCGCCATGGCGCGGTGCGGCCGACAGCGGAACGGTATTGAGATAGTCGAGCAAAACCTGGCGCCGCACCGGCAGCGTGTCCTTGCCTCGCTGGTAGGCACGCACCGCAGCCGACACCATCTGCCGCAGCTTTTCGCGCTCGTTGTGGGTGATGCCGGCTGGCGAGTGCCGGTATTTTTCGACCTGTGTGGCCAGGGTGCTGCCACCGGGCGTGTCGACCTCGGCGTGGAGGCGGTTGCCGAGCTGTCCCAGCACAGCCCGGGTGAAACGCACCCAGTCGACAGCCGGGTTCAGATTCGGTCGCTGGGGATCAAGCAGGTCGCGGTTCTCGATGAACAACAGCGACTGCGCGACCACTGGCGGCACGCTGTCCAGCCGCTCGAACTGGCGATGGGGGTAGCGGAAGCGATGAAGCGAGTTGTAGCGGCAGTCGAACACAGTCAGCCCGGCCTGTGTCTTTTCGGCATAAGGGGCGTACAGGCCGCGATCCAGGTACGCGAGCAGAGCCGGGTTGTGTCTCGCCTGCTCCGTGACTTCGAAGCCGCGGGTCTGGAGGCTGGCGAGGAATGCAGGAATGCGGGTGTAGCCCAGGCGTTCATCGAACGGGCCGTGTTTGGGAAACCGAATGTGCTCGCTGGGCCCAGGTGCCACCTCAAACGCCATTGGAGCGGCGTAGCGCTCCAGCGCCCAAGCCTGCCAGCGAGACGTGCGTGCTTCGTGCGACAACAGCAAGACAGCCAGCATGGCCACCAACAGCACGGTGCCCCAGACCAACAACCACAGGCGTGAGCGCCTGCGTCGACCGAGCTCGACCGAGTGTTCGCTGAAGGCCGTTTGGCCGCTCTCCCGGAAAGGCGTCTCGCTCATGAAGGCTCTGTCTGCAGTATGAGCGCCATTGTGTGCTGACAGGCCAACAATCCGTGTGTCGAAAAACACGACTGCACACTCAGTTACTTACTTCGCAATGGCAGGGTGACCCAGCGCCGGATAATCCCTCTCCATGCTTATGCGTCTATCGTGCCGCCTGTTGCTCAGCCTGGCGCTCGCCATTCCTGCCCCACTGCTGTTGGTCACGTCAGCAGCACAAGCGTCCACGTTCGATTTGCCTCCGCTGGATCGCATCGTCAGCTACGCGCCGAAGCTCCCCTTGCAGGTGTTCACCGCCGACGGTGTGGAGATTGCCCAGTTCGGCACCGAGCGGCGGGTGTATGTGCCCTTGGCGCAAACGCCGCAACGACTGAAAGATGCCGTGCTCGCCGTGGAGGATTCGCGCTTCTATGAGCATTCCGGCATCGATCCGAAAGGCATGGCCCGCGCGGCCGTGGCCCTGCTCACTGGCGGCAGAAAGCAAGGCGCGTCCACCATCACGCAACAACTGGTGCGCACCATGCTGCTCACGCGCGAGCTGTCGGCCGAACGCAAGGCCAAGGAGATCCTGCTGGCACTGCGGCTGGAGCAGGCGATCTCCAAAGACCGCATCCTGGAGATCTACCTCAACGAGATCTTCCTCGGTCAACGTGCCTACGGGTTCGCCGCCGCTGCGCAGGCCTACTTCGGCAAGTCCCTGGACAAGCTCACGCTGGCTGAAACCGCCATGCTGGCCGGGCTGCCGCAGAACCCCTATTACGCAAACCCGGTCGCCAATCTCGAACGTGCCGTGAAACGCCAGCGCGTGGTGCTGGAACGCATGCGGGCGGTGGGCGTCATCGACGACAAGCAACTGGCCGCCGCGAAGGCCGAAAAGCTGCAGCTGCGCACCAGAGGCCCGCGCAGCGTGAACGCCGCCCACGTGGCCGAGATGGCCAGGCGGGCGGTGGTGGAGCGATTCGGCACCGAGGCGTACTCCACCGGACTCAAGGTCACCACGTCGTTGAAATCAGCGGATCAGCGTGCCGCCCACGAAGCGCTGCAACGCGGTGTGCTCGCCCACGATCGCCGGGGCGCATGGCGCGGCCCCGAAGCGATGGAAGCGATCTCGGGCAATGGAGTGGAACTGGAGCGTGCCGCAGCAGAGGCCCTGAAAGACCATCGCGACGACGAAATACTCCGGGTGGGCATCGTGCTCGCTGCTTCAGCCAAGGAGGTGCGGGTTCAACTGGCCAGCGGGGAGCAGGTCCGTCTCCAGGGCGAAGGCCTGCGTTGGGCACAGCCTGGGCTGGCTGCCAAGGCCAAAGCCTCTCTGAAGCTGGCGCGGGGCTCGGTGATCCGGGTCGTGAAGATGGGTAAGAACTGGTCCATTTCGCAATGGCCGGAAGTGGAGGCTGCCCTGGTGGCGATGGATGCGAAAACGGGCCGGGTCCGCGCCCTGGTAGGCGGCTTCGACTTTTCCCGCCAGCCCTTCAACCACGTCACCCAAGGCTGGCGCCAGCCTGGCTCTGCATTCAAACCCCTGCTCTACTCCGCAGCGCTGGAAGAACGTGTGATGCCCGGCACCCTGATCGATGACCTGCCCTACACAGCCCCGAATGGCTGGAGTCCGGGCAACAGCAACGGTGAATTCGCAGGCCCCATCACGCTGCGCACGGCGCTGGCCAGGTCGAGCAACCTGGCCAGCGTGCGTGTGTTGCAACACACGGGCACGCAACGGGCACGCGACTGGACCAGCCGTTTCGGCATGGACCCGGAGCGCCACCCCAAGGACCTCACCCTGGCACTGGGCACGGGCAGCACCACGCCGATGCAGATGGCACAGGCCTACGCCACGCTGGCCAACGGTGGCTGGCGCGTGGAGCCGGTCGTGGTGGAGAAAATCACCGATGCACACGGCAAGGTGCTGTTCGAGGCGCCTGCGCCCGCTGCCCACACCGAGGACAACCGAGTCATCCCGGCCCGCAATGCGTACGTGACCAACAGCCTGCTCAACGAAGTGGTCCGCACCGGCACAGCTGCCCGCGCGCAGGCCTTGCTCAAACGCAGCGACATCTATGGCAAGACAGGCACGACCAACGACGTGCACGACGCGTGGTTTGCCGGTCACCATCCATCGCTGGCCACCGTCGTCTGGATGGGCCACGACCAACCGCGCAGCCTGGGCAACAGCGAGTCGGGCGGCCGCATGGCGCTGCCCATCTGGATCGACTACATGGCGGCTGCACTCAAGGACGTGCCAAACAAGCCACTGGGGCCGCCGCCTGCCGGCCTCGTGCGCGAAGACGACGACTGGCTCTACAGCGAGTGGCGCGAAGGCGGCTGGGTGGCACACATCTCGGATCCCGACAACGTGCAGTACGCACCACCTCCCGGTATCTTCTGGAACCTTCGCAGCCTTTTCAGCGACGTGCCGAGCATGTTCCCCTTCGATTCGAGACCCTGACTGGCGCCACCGCTTCAGCCCGACGAGGGCAAAGAAAAAACCGGCCAAGGCCGGTTTTTTCGCAGGAGACTGACGCAACCGTCACTGGGCGCAGATCCGCGCCCTGGCCTCTGTATACTCCTTCTTGAATCTGGCAACAAGGTCCGCCGCCGGTACCACTTCACGGATGGCGCCGATGCCTTGCCCACATCCCCAGATGTCTTTCCAGGCCTTGGCGGCGTTGGCGCCTTCACCGGTGCCGAAGTTCATCTTGCTCGGGTCGCTCTGCGGCAGGTTGTCCGGGTCCATGCCGGCGTTCTGGATGCTGCCCTTGAGGTAGTTGCCATGGATGCCGGTGTAGAAATTGCTGTAGACGATGTCGTCCGAGTTCGACTTCGTGATCATCTCCTTGTAGCCTTCCACCGCGCGCGCCTCTTCGGTGGCAATGAAGGCCGATCCGATGTAGGCGAAGTCGGCGCCCATGGCCTGTGCCGCCAGAATGGCGCCACCCGAAGCAATGGAACCCGACAAAGCCACCGGACCACCAAACCATTCGCGGATCTCCTGGATCATCGCGAACGGGCTCTTCACACTCGCGTGGCCTCCGGCGCCTGCCGCCACCGGGATCAGGCCATCAGCGCCCTTCTCGATCGCCTTGTGCGCAAACACGTTGTTGATCACGTCGTGCAACACCACGCCGCCCCAGCTGTGCACACCCTGGTTCACGTCCTCACGTGCACCCAGGCTGGTGATGATGATCGGCACCTTGTATTTCGCACACAGGGCCATGTCGTGTTCCAGACGGTCGTTGCTCTTGTGCACGATCTGGTTGATGGCGAACGGCGCAGCCTTGTTGTCCGGATTGGCCGCATCGTGGGCGGCCAGTGCCTCGGTGATCTCGGCCAGCCACTCGTCCAGCTGGGACGCCGGGCGCGCGTTCAGCGCCGGCATGGAACCCACCACGCCGGCCTTGCACTGGGCAATGACGAGCTTGGGATTGCTGATGATGAACAGGGGCGAACCGATCACCGGGAACTTGATGTTCTTGAGAACCGGGGGCAGGCTGCGGGCGGGTGCTGTCATGTAGTCTCCGTCAGATTGGGTGTAGGTCAGAACGATTCAATGGCCAATGCAGTGACTGCGTCTGCGCCGTCGACGATCGCATCGCGCGTGCCCGGGACGCGACTGAGGATGTGGTCGGCATAGAAGCGCGCAGTGGTGATCTTGGCCTGCATGAAGGCCACATCCTGTCCCTTGGCAGACAGTTCTTCGGCCACCAGCAGCGAGCGAGCCAGCTGCCAGCCCGCCATCAGGTTGCCTGCCAGCATCAGGTAGGGCACGCTGCCAGCGAACGCCGCGTTGGGGTTCGATCGCGCGTTGGCGGCAATGAAGTCCACCACGTCCACAAACGCCTCGCGTGCGGCTTTCAGGCGCAGATGCACGGCCTTGGCGTTGGCGCTGTCCTGCTTCGCCAGTTCAGCCTCGGTCTTCTCGATCTGCGCAGCAATGGCCTTGGCGCCGGTGCCGCCATCGCGGGCGGTTTTGCGACCCACCAGGTCGTTGGCCTGAATGGCCGTGGTGCCTTCGTAGATGGTCAGGATCTTGGCGTCGCGGTAGTACTGTGCCGCGCCGGTCTCCTCGATGAAGCCCATGCCGCCGTGCACCTGCACGCCCAGGCTGGTGACTTCCAGGCTCATCTCGGTGCTGTAGCCCTTGACCAGTGGCACCAGGAATTCGTAGAACGCAGCGTTCTGCTTGCGCACCTCGGCGTCCGGATGGTGGTGCGCGGCATCGTAGGCCGCGGCCGCCACGGAAGCCATGGCGCGACAACCTTCGGTGGAGGCGCGCATGGTCATGAGCATGCGCTTCACATCCGGGTGGTGGATGATGGGTGCGGCTGCGCTCATCGAACCGTCCACCGGGCGGCTTTGCACGCGGTCTTTTGCGTAGCCCACGGCCTTCTGGTAGGCACGTTCTGCAATCGCAATGCCTTGCACGCCCACCGCGTAGCGCGCGGCGTTCATCATGATGAACATGTACTCCAGGCCGCGATTCTCCTGGCCCACGAGGTAGGCAGTAGCACCGCCATGATCACCGTACTGCAGCACGGCAGTGGGGCTGGCCTTGATGCCCATCTTGTGTTCGATGCTCACGCAGTGCACGTCGTTGCGATCGCCCAGCGTTCCATCCTTGTTCACCATGAACTTTGGCACCACGAACAGGCTGATGCCCTTCACCCCCTCGGGCGCGCCCGTCACGCGGGCGAGCACCAGATGCACGATGTTTTCGGCCATGTCGTGCTCACCGTAGGTGATGAAGATCTTGGTGCCAAACACCTTGTAGCTGCCGTCGGGCTGTGGCTCGGCACGGCTGCGCACCGCTGCCAGATCGCTGCCGGCCTGAGGCTCGGTGAGGTTCATGGTGCCGGTCCACTGCCCGCTCACCAGCTTCTCCAGGTAGATGGCCTTGAGTTCATCGCTGCCCGCAGTGATCAGCGCTTCGATTGCACCATCGGTCAACAGCGGGCAGAGCGCGAAGCTCATGTTGGCGCTGTTGAGAATTTCGCCGCAGGCCGCACCGATGGTCTTGGGCAGGCCCTGACCACCAAAGTCAACCGGGTGCTGCAAACCTTGCCAGCCACCCTCGGCATATTGCCTGAAGGCATCCTTGAAGCCGGGGGTGGTGGTGACCACACCGTCCTTGAAAGACGATGGGTTTTTGTCGCCCTCCCAGTTCAGCGGCGCAATCACCCCTTCGTTCAACTTGGCGCACTCCTCCAGGACGGCTTGCGCGGTCTCCAGGCCGGCATCTTCGAAGCCTGGCATCTGCGACACCTGGTCGATGCGTGCGAGGTGCTCGATGTCGAACAACATGTCTTTCAGCGGGGCGGTGTAACTCATTCTCTTGTCTCCACGGGATTCAGCGATGCAGATACAACAAGGGCATCGCGAACGATGCCCTTGTTGTGTTCAGAGGGCTCAGAGCGCCTTGATCAGCTCAGGCACGGCCTCGAAAAGGTCGGCCTCCAGGCCGTAGTCGGCCACGGAGAAGATGGGTGCCTCGGGATCCTTGTTGATCGCCACGATGACCTTGCTGTCCTTCATGCCAGCCAGGTGCTGAATGGCTCCGGAAATGCCGGCAGCGATGTAGAGCTGCGGCGCCACGATCTTGCCGGTCTGGCCCACTTGCCAATCGTTGGGCGCGTAGCCGGCGTCCACCGCAGCGCGGCTGGCGCCCAGTGCGGCACCCAGCTTGTCGGCCAGAGGCGTCATCACGTCGTTGAACTTCTCGGCGCTGCCCAGAGCGCGACCACCGGAGACGATGATCTTGGCTGCGGTGAGTTCAGGGCGGTCGCTTTTGGCGATCTCACTGCCCATGAAGGTGCTCTTGCCGCTGTCAGGCTGGGCTGCCGCCGTTTCAACGGTGGCGCTGCCACCGGTGGCTGCGGCCGGATCAAAGCCTGTGGTACGAACGGTGATCACCTTGGTGGCGTCCGCGCTCTGCACCGTGGCCACCGCGTTGCCTGCGTAGATCGGGCGCTCGAACGTATCGGGGCTTTCCACCTTGGTGATGTCGCTGATCTGGCCCACGTCGAGCTTGGCGGCCACGCGCGGGGCGATGTTCTTGCCGCTGGCGGTGGCAGGGAACACGAGGTGCGAATAGCTGGATGCGATGTTCAATACCTCGGCCGCCATGTTTTCGGCGAGGCCGTGGGCCAGGTACTCGGCGTCCGCATGGATCACCTTGCTCACACCCGCGATCTGGGCAGCAGCGGCAGCGGCGGCGCCCGCATTGTGGCCGGCGATGAGCACATGCACATCACCACCCATCTGGGCGGCGGCTGCGACGGTGTTGAGCGTGGCCCCTTTGACAGTGGCGTTGTCGTGTTCGGCAATGACGAGTGCAGTCATGACTTGAATTCCTTAAAAGCAGATTCGATTCGAATGAAGTGTCCGGTTCCAGGTGCCCGTGGATCCGGCTTTGCCGGTCCACCAGGCACGCCCCCTGGGGGGTGACGCCGCAGGCGGCGCGGGGGGAGCGTCATCCCTGCGCGGGGGGTTAAATGACTTTCGCTTCGTTCTTGAGCTTGTCCACCAGCGTGGCCACATCGGGCACCTTGATGCCGGCGCCGCGCTTGGGCGGCTCGCTGACCTTCAGCGTCTTGATGCGCGGGCTCACGTCCACGCCCAGATCTTCCGGCTTGAGGACGTCGAGCTGCTTCTTCTTGGCCTTCATGATGTTGGGCAAGGTCACGTAGCGCGGCTCGTTCAGCCGCAGGTCGGTGGTGACGATCGCCGGCAGGCTCAGGCTCAGGGTTTCCAGGCCACCATCCACCTCGCGGGTGACACTGACCTTGCCATCGGCCACTTCCACCTTGCTTGCGAACGTGCCCTGGGGAAGATCGGCCAACGCGGCCAGCATCTGGCCAGTCTGGTTGCAGTCGTCGTCGATGGCCTGCTTGCCCAGGATCACCAGGCCCGGCTGTTCCTTGTCGAACAGCGCCTTGAGCAGCTTGGCAACGGCCAGCGGCTGGAGCTCTTCCGCCGTTTCCACCAGGATGGCGCGGTCTGCGCCAATGGCCATGGCGGTGCGCAGGGTCTCCGAGCACTGTGACACGCCGCAGGAGACAGCGATCACTTCGGTGACCACCCCCTTTTCCTTCAGACGAACCGCTTCTTCCACTGCGATCTCGTCAAACGGGTTCATGCTCATCTTGACGTTGGCGATGTCCACACCCGTGCCATCGCTTTTGACACGCACTTTGACGTTGTAATCCACCACTCGTTTGACGGGGACGATGACCTTCATGCTGGGTTGCTCCTGATACGTAGTGAAAAGATTCTGATTGACGTTCACGTCAATTGAGGGATTGTAGAGCCGGGGCACCGGAAAGTCCGATTGACCACAGACAGATGAACCGATGACCCAAAAAACGAACGATCGTGCTTTTTTCGAATTATACGAGCAATCACCCGAGACACGCGAAACGTGGGCGACGCACGTGCCAAGGACCAATTAACCAACCCGCCGGTCGGCTAATTCGGGTAAGTATGGAGACGGCCACGACAGGTATTGATCTATAGTGGAATTCTGGGCTTTACTTATATTGAATAACCTTATTTCCGATCCATTCAGGAGACAGTTGATGAACATTCGCTTTGCGCTCAGCGCGGTTTTTTCCGGCACAGTCATGATCAGCGGGCTGGCCTCGGCACAGACTGTGTTCAACACCTCAAGCTGGGTCCCGCCCACACACACCCTTAGCGTGGCCCAGGCCAACTGGTGCAGCATGCTGGAGAAGGAAAGCAGCGGTCGGATGAAGTGCAATGCCCTGCCCAAGGCTGTGGCCGCAGCACCCGGCACCTTCGATGCGGTGAGAGATGGTCTGGCCGACATCTCCTTTACGGTGGACGGTTACACCCCTGGGCGCTTCATCAACACACAAGTGGCCGAGTTTCCGTTTCTTGGCGACAGCGCCGTGCCCACCTCGGTCGCCTATCAACGCATCTACAGCAAGTATTTCGCCCCATTGGGTGAGCACCGCGGCGTGAAGGTGCTGGGCGTGTTCACGCACGGTCCCGGAACCATCTTCAACACCAAGAAGCCAGTCACGTCGGCAGCCGATGCGGCCTCACTGAAGTTCCGCATTGGCGGCGGCAACATCAACGAGCTGTCCAAGGCCATGGGCTGGAACACCACGCTCAAGCCCGCGCCAGAGTCCTTTGAACTGCTGTCCACCGGCGTGATGGACGGCACGTTCTTCCCCGATGAATCCATTGCGTCGTTCAAGCTCTCGATGATCAAGCACGCCACCACCTTCCCCGGTGGCCTCTACAACACGAGTTTCGTCTTCATGATGAACACGGGCAAATACAACGCGCTTTCGGCCGAAGACAAGGCCGTGGTCGACAAGCTCTCGGGTGAGACCGCTGCACGGGTATTTGGTGAAGGCTGGGACAAGGTCGACGCCGCCTCTCGCGATACGGTGCAAAAAGCGCAAGGTGTGCAACGGGTACAGGCCAGCGAGAGCTTCATCAATGAAGTGAAGGCCAAACAGGCCGCACTGGAAGACCGTTGGGCAACGGCAGCCGAAGCAAAGGGCCTGAAAAATGCCAAGGGTGTGCTGGCCGAATTCCGTGCTGAAATCGCCAAACTGAAGTAAGTTAAGGCACTCCCCAACCCCTGCTGGCACCGGCTGGCGGGGCAGCCCGAGTTGACGCTGCCCCGCCAGCCCTTTTTTTGCCAGGCTTTTCTGCTCTGACATGCAAAAGATTCTGGACCGACTGCTGTACTGGTCGACCGGCCTCATGGCCGCGATGGCGCTGTTCGCCATCATGTGGCTCACACTCATTGATGTGAGCGGGCGCAAGTTCCTGAGCAACTCGGTGCCCGGCGCACTGGAGATCACCGAAATCCTGATGGTGATCGTCATTTTTGGCGCGCTCCCCCTGGTCTCCTGGCGCAACGAGCACGTCACATTCGACTCGTTCGACGCCTTCATTCCCGACTGGCTCAAAAACATACAGGCGCGGCTGGTGGACCTGCTGTGCGGTGGTGTGTTTGCGTTCCTGGGGTACCTGATGGTGACACGCGGAGATCGCTTTCAGGAATACGGTGACACCACCGCCTACCTGCTGCTGCCGGTCGCTCCCGTGGCCTACCTGATGGCAGGTTTGCTTTTCCTGACGGCAGCAACCCACTTCGTGCGCGCCACCCTGAAGCGCCCACCGGGACACGGCCCGGCGTACATCGACGGGAGCGCATCATGACGGAAGCGTTCCTGGGATTCCTCGCCGTCTTCACGATGGCCTTCATGCGCGTACCGCTGGCGGTGGCCATGACCATTTCGGGGTTTGTCGGGATGGGCCTCATGCGAGGCTGGTCGCCGGCGATGGCCAGCACCAGCCAGGTGATTTTCGAGACCGGGTTTCACTACGTGCTTTCGGTCATTCCCCTGTTCGTGCTGATGGGCAACTTCGTGGCCAAGGCGGGACTGGCGCGGGAACTCTTCACAGCCGCCAATGCATTCGTGGGGCACAGGCGCGGCGGGCTGGCCATGGCCAGCATCATCGCTTCGGGCGGCTTCGGCTCCATCTGCGGCTCTTCGATTGCCACCGCCGCCACCATGTCGCGCGTCGCCTATCCCCAGATGAGGGCCCATGGCTACAAGGACACACTGGCCACCGGCTCCATTGCATCGGGCGGCACGCTGGGCATCCTGATTCCGCCGTCCACCATTCTGGTGGTGTACGGCATCATCACGGAAACCGACATCGGCAAGCTGTTCATCGCGGGCATCCTGCCCGGTGTGGTGGCCATTGTCTGCCTGTGCATGGCCGTGGTTTTCGTGACCTGGCGCGATCCGCTGGCAGGCCCGCCAGCCGAGCGCTTCAGCTGGCCGCAACGCCTGAAAGCCATTCGCGGCATATGGGGCGTGGCGGTGCTGTTCGCACTGGTGATTGGCGGCATCTACGGGGGCGTCTTCACCGCCACCGAAGGCGCGGGCGTGGGCGCGGCGGGGGCTTTCTTCTTCGCGCTGTTCAGGGGTGCCCTCACGCCCCGGGTGCTGATGGACGTGCTGGTGGAAAGCCCCCGCACCACCGCCATGCTGTTCGCCATCCTGATCGCGGCCATGGTGTTCACCAATTTCGTCAACTTCACCTCCATGCCAGGCGACCTGCGAGATTTCGTGCTGCAGTTCAGTCCACACCCGATCATGGTGGTGGTGATGATGATGGGCATTTACCTGGCCCTGGGCATGGTGATGGAGGAACTGGCCATCGTGCTGCTGACCATTCCGGTGTTCTTCCCGATCATCACGGGCTTGGGTTTCGACCCGGTGTGGTTTGGCATCCTGATCGTGACGATCGTTGAAATCGGCATGATCTCCCCGCCCGTGGGGCTGAACCTGTTCGTGCTCAACTCCCTGCTGCCCGATGTGAAGCTCACAGCCATCTACAAAGGCGTGATGCCTTTCGTGATGGCCGACATCGTGCGACTGGGCATCCTGATCGCCGTCCCGTCGATTGCGCTCTGGTTACCCAGCCTGATGGGACGCTGAACCGGCAGCCGATTCGCGTGGCGCCTGCGTCGCCGCCAACTCTGCGCGATCGGCGGCCGACACATGCAGCACGCGCTGCGGGTACGGAATCTCGATCTGGTGCTCCCGCAGCGCCTTCAGGATGCCGCGGTTGATGAGGGAGCGCAGGTTGAGCTGGCCGTTTTCAGGGTCACCTATCCAGTAGCCCAGCGTGAATTCCAGGCCGTCGGCACCAAAGGCCGACAAGGCCACCGACGGGCCCGGGTCGCGCAGCACGCGTTCCTGCAACAGGGCCGCCTCCATCAACAGCTGGATCACCTGATCGACATCGCTGTCATAGGCCACAGACACGATGGTCGACTGCCAGACACGGTTGTCCGCCAGCGAGAGGTTTTCAACACGGTTGATGATGAGCAACTCGTTGGGCACGATGGACTCGCGCCCGGTGAGGCTGCGGATCACGGTGTAACGCGCATTGATGTCGGTGATGCGCCCTTCAAAGTTGTCCACGCGCACGTTGTCGCCAATGCGCATGCTGCGTTCGGCCAGGATCACGAAGCCACTGACATAGTTGGAAGCCAGCTTCTGCAGGCCAAATCCAATGCCCACGCCTATTGCACCACCCAGCACGGAAAGAGCGGTCAGATCGATACCGACAGTCGAGAGCGCGATGATCAGGCCCACGAACATCAGCAGTGCGCGGGTGGCATTGCTCACCGCTTTGCGCAGCGAGAGATCGCCGCCCACGGCCTTTCTCAGCAACCGTGCCTCAATGGCCGAAGAAACCCACAGCGACAGGATCAGCACAGCTCCCGCCGTGAGCACGCCCTCCAGCAGGGTCAGCAGGCTGATCTGGGTGGAGCCGATTTTCCAGTTGATCTGATCCATCTCGGCCAGCACCAGCGGCAACAGGCCGCTGACCCACAACACCATCGCCAGCCAGGCCACCCAGGAAATGGTGCGCTCCAGCACACGCACCCACGGTGCGGTGGCGAAGGCGACCTGCAGCACCTTCACACCCACCCGTATCACCACCAGCGAGACCAGCACCGGGATCACCACCTTGAACGCCGCCAGTGGCATCAGCTTCAGCAGCAATGCACGGGCGATGTAGCCCAGAACCAGCAACAGCAGTGGAAACATCACCCCATCCACAATGCGACGGCCGAAGGTGACGGAGGCCTTGTCTTCTTCGGCCCCGACGGCGCGGCGCAGGAGCCAGGTCAGGCCCCAGGCCAGCAACACGCAGACGGCCAGGGCGGCGAGCTCCGCCAGCACAGTGGGCTGGGTGAACCCGCTGAGCCAGAGTTCCATGTCGTCAATGGGCTTGGGACTGCCGGAAACGGCAGGCGTCGCGGCCTGGGCGGGCGAAGCTGCGTCAGGGGTGGTGGTCATGTCAAAAAGAAACGGATAAGAATCTCAGCGGCGCCAGCTCGGTGCACGTTTGTCGATGAACGCCTGAACGCCCTCCTGTGCCACGGGGTGGGCCATGTTGCACGCCATGGTCTGACCCGCCAGTTGATAGGCCGACTCCATACCCGTTTCCAGTTGCCGGTAGAACAGCGTCTTGCCCATGGCCAACGCCTCTTTCGGCTTGTCCAGCAGCCGCACCAGCAGGCGCTCGACTTCGGCGTCCAGCTCTTCGGCAGCCACCACCCGGTTCACCAGCCCGCGCGCACGCGCTTCGTCGGCACCGATGAATTCACCCGTCAGCAGCATTTCCATCGCCTGCTTGGGCAACAGATTGCGTGACAGCGCGACACCGGGGGTCGCACAGAACAGCCCCACATCAATGCCGTTCACCCCGAAACGCGCTTCGTGCGCGGCCACCGCCAGGTCACACTGGGCCACCAGCTGGCACCCGGCCGCTGTGGCCAGCCCCTGAACGCGCGCCACCACCGGCACCTCCAGCCGCCTGATCGACAGCATCACGCGGGTGCAGCGCGCAAACAAGGCCTGGTAATAGGCCTGGTCAGGCTGGGCGCGCATTTCCTTGAGATCGTGTCCTGCACAAAAAGCCTTGCCGGCCGCTCCAATGACCACGGCACGCGCCTGATCGTCGGCAGCCACCGCATCCAGCCCCTGTTGCAGGGCCGCCAGCATGGCTTCACTCAGCACATTGAAGCTGCGGGGGGTGTTTAGGGTGAAACGATGCACGCCACGCGCATCGCGCTCATGCTGCATCACGGAATCGGTGGGATCGGCGTTCATGTGTTCTCGGTCAACGGTTGGTCCGGCCATTGTCAGGGATTCCTGCGCAACAAGGCGGCTGGGCGAGCGAGAGCATAAGATACGGGACGTCCGTCATCCGGCTCCGTTCGACCCCGCCTCCCACCTTGTCCTGACCCACCCGTTTGCGCATGAATCCGCCCGCCAGCCGCCCTGTTCGCTCCCAGTACGAAGACTTCATGCGCCATGTGTTCAGCACCGGCGTGCAGAAAACCGACCGCACCGGCACGGGCACCACCAGCGTGTTCGGACACCAGATGCGCTTCAACCTGCAGGAAGGCTTTCCCCTGGTCACCACCAAGAAGGTGTTCCTGAAGGCCATCATTGTCGAATTGCTGTGGTTCCTGCGCGGCGACAGCAACGTGAAATGGCTGCAGGAACGCGGCTGCACCATCTGGGATGAATGGGCCCGCGAAGATGGCGACCTGGGACCTGTGTACGGCGTGCAGTGGCGCAGCTGGCCCACCCCCTATGGTGGCCACATCGACCAGATTGCCGACGTGATGCAGACGCTCAAGTCCAACCCGGATTCACGCCGCATCATCGTGAGTGCCTGGAACGTGGCCGAGCTCTCGAAGATGGCGCTCATGCCCTGTCACGCCTTCTTCCAGTTCTACGTGGCGCCACCTCAGAACCCGGGCGAACGCGGCAAGCTGAGCTGTCAGCTGTACCAGCGCAGCGCCGACATTTTCCTGGGCGTGCCCTTCAACATCGCGAGCTACGCCCTGCTCACGCACATGGTGGCGCAGCAGTGCGACCTCGATGTGGGCGACTTCATCTGGACCGGCGGCGACTGCCACATCTACAGCAACCACCGCGAGCAGGTGGAGCTGCAACTGAGCCGCCAGCCGCTTGCCTACCCGACGCTGCACCTCAAGCGCCGACCGGATTCCATTTTCGACTACCAGTACGAAGATTTCGAGGTTCTGGGCTACGAATGTCATCCAGCCATCAAGGCACCCGTCGCGGTCTGAAGGCATGAACCTCCTGCTTTCAGGCCACTTGCGTTTCCCGCTTTGCAGTCGGACGCACGACGACTCGGACCACCGCGCGTGATTTCGCGACGCCAACTCTGGGGCCTGCTGGCCCTCACCCTCATGTGGGGTGTCAACTGGCCGATGATGAAGCTGTCATTGCAGCAGCTGTCGCCACTGTATTTCCGGGCCAGCACCATGTTGCTGGGTGCGCTCTGCCTGTTCGCCTACATGGCCACCCGGGGCGAGCGCATGCGACCCACCGGCAAGGAGCTTCTCACCATCGCCGCATTGGGCGTGCCCAACATCCTGGGCTGGCACACGCTCTCGATCTTCGGTGTGCAGCATCTGGCTTCGGGCAGGGCCGCCATCCTTGGCTTCACCATGCCGATCTTCACCGTGTTGATCGGTGCCGCTTTCTTTGGCGAGCGCATCACACCTCGGGTGCGCGTGGCGGTGGTGTCAGCCGCCATCGCAGTGGGCCTGCTGCTCTGGCACGAACTGCAGCGCATGACCGGTCGCCCGGCCGGCGTGGCCTGGATGCTCGCGGCTGCCGTTTCCTGGGCCGTCGGCACCCTGATGTTCCGCCGAGCGCACCTGACGCTTTCGGCGCTGGTGGTCACGGTCTGGATGCTGCTGCTGGGCAGCCTGGCGGTCTGGGTGCTGGCACTGGCACTGGAACCCGTGCCAGCCCCGGCTTTGTTCACCCCAGTGATGTGGATGAGTCTGGCTTACGGTGCCCTGATCAACTACGGCGCTGCACAGCTGATCTGGTTCGGCATGGCACGTGATCTGCCGCCGGCCACCAGCGCCATGAGTGTCATGGCCATTCCGCTCGTCGGCACGCTCAGCGCCACTGCCCTGGTGGGCGAGGTGCCGCATTGGCAAGACTGGATCGCCATGGGCTTCGTGATGGTGGCCATTGCCAGCGTGTTGTGGCCCGCCCGGCGAACCTCCACCACGCTCACCGCACAATAGCCCCCATGTCCTCGGAAACACACCCCCGACTTCACCTGATTTTTGCTCGCGCCGCCAATGGCGTGATCGGCAAGGACAATGTCCTGCCCTGGCACCTGCCAGAGGACATGGCGCACTTCAAGCGCACCACATTGGGCTGTCCAGTGATCATGGGTCGAAAGACCTGGGATTCGCTGCCCCCCAGGTTCCGGCCCCTGCCCGGCCGGCTCAACATCGTCGTCACGCGCAACGCCAGCTGGCAGGCCGATGGTGCATTGCGCGCGACCTCGCTCGCAGATGCGTTGGCGCTGTGTCCGCCAGACGCCGACGCCTGGGTGATCGGCGGCGCCCAGATCTACGCCGCCGCGCTGCCTATGGCCCACACTGCCGTGGTCACGGAGATCGCTCAAGCGTTTGAAGGCGACGTCCACGCGCCCGAGTTCGGTCCTGCCTGGCGCGAAACCGCACGCGAGAGCCACACCAGCTCGAACGGCCTGCCCTACGCCTTTGTCACCTACACCCAGGAGCGCTGAAGCCATGCAACTCGCCACATGGAACATCAACTCCCTCAATGTGCGCCTGCCCCAAGTTCTGGACTGGCTGGCGACCAACCCTGTCGATGCGCTGGGTCTGCAGGAACTCAAGCTGGTGGACGAAAAGTTCCCTTTTGCCGCGCTGCGGGAAGTGGGTTATCACGCAGAGTGCTTTGGTCAGAAAACCTACAACGGCGTGGCAATCCTGAGCCGCTCGCCGCTGCGCGACGTGGTGCGCAACATCCCCGGGCACGGCGACGAACAGTCACGCGTGATTGCGGCCACGCTGGACACCTCCGACGGTCCACTGCGTCTGGTGAACTGCTACTTCGTCAATGGACAGGAGCCCGGCAGCGAAAAGTTCACCTACAAGCTGGGTTGGCTGGATGCCCTGCACCGGTGGATCGGTGAAGAGCTGCAAGCCCATCCCCGGCTTGTGCTGATGGGTGATTTCAACGTGGCTCCGGAAGACCGCGACTCCTTCGATCCGGTGGGATTGAAGGACACCATCCATCACACGGTGGAAGAGCGGGCCAGTTTTCAGGCCTTGCTCAAGCTGGGCCTCACCGACGCCTACCGCTTGTTCGAACAACCCGACAAGAGCTATTCGTGGTGGGACTACCGCATGCTGGGCTTCCAGAAAAACCGCGGCCTGCGCATCGACCACATCCTCGTGAGCGATGCGCTGCGCGACAAGGTGAGCGCCTGCACCATCGACCGCGCACCCCGTAAGAACCCACAACCCAGCGATCATGCGCCAGTCGTAGTGACACTGGCCTGAAAGGCTATCGTCCAGACACATCGCGGAACTGGCTTTGCCAGGCCGCAGCTGTTGCCCCCTCCCAAGGGGGTGACGAGCAGCGGCGCGGGGGGTTCCAGGACCGCAGCGCAGGGCCGCCCCAAGCAAGGTCAGCCCCCCTGGGGGGCAGCGACCCGCGCAGCGGCGGAGCGTGGGGGCTCCAGGACCGCAGCGCAGGGCCGCCCCAAGCAAGGTCAGCCCCCCTGGGGGGCAGCGACCCGCGCAGCGGCGGAGCGTAGGGGCTCCAGGACCGCAGCGCAGGGCCGCCCCAAGCAAGGTCAGCCCCCCTGGGGGGCAGCGACCCGCGCAGCGGCGGAGCGTGGGGGCTCCACTACTCCAAATGGAGTTCCTGGATCTTGCGCGTGATCGTATTGCGG
Organism: Betaproteobacteria bacterium HGW-Betaproteobacteria-16; assembly: GCA_002840835.1. Taxonomy (GTDB): domain Bacteria; phylum Pseudomonadota; class Gammaproteobacteria; order Burkholderiales; family Burkholderiaceae_C; genus Hydrogenophaga. The sequence goes on from PHCQ01000014.1 coordinate 124,926, forward strand.
CCAATGCCCAGCTTCTGAGCAGCCTCGATGCGCCGACCGCGCGTATTGAGCAACGCGGTCTGGATCAATCTCGTTTCAAATCGCCGCGTGAGCACGTCCCACACGTCGGTGCGGCCATCCTCCAGCAAAGTCAGGGCCTCCGCCTGCAATCCGGCTTCCCAGGAATTCGGTTGATCAGCCACAGGAGGGACAGCCAGTTCGGCGCCGCCCATGGGCAAGTCGTCTTCCGGCGCCTCGCGCAATCCTTTCTCGGTCGCCGTCCATTCGCTCAACTCGGGCGCCTCGGTCGTGCGCGGCACGGCTTCCACGGGCGCTCTCGCCGCGGCCACACCGTCAGCCCCGGCCGCCATCAACACTTCGGGTGGCAGGTCCTTGAGCTCAATCATTTGCGCTGGCGCCATCACGGTCAACCAGTGACACACATTTTCGAGCTGACGCACGTTGCCTGGAAAGTCGAATGTACCCAGCAGCTTGAGCGCCGCTTCCGAGATGCGCTTGGGCTCGACGCCCAGCTGCTTTGCACTTTGCTGGAGGAAGAACCGCGTCAGCATGGGCACATCTTCCCGCCGCTCACGAAGTGCCGGCAAACGCAGCCGGATCACATTGAGCCTGTGAAACAGATCCTCCCGGAACACGCCTTCTTTGACTCGCTGCTCCAGGTTCTGATGGGTGGCGGCAATCACACGCACATTGGCCCGCACAGCGCTGTGGCCACCCACGCGGTAGAAGTGCCCATCAGACAAGACGCGCAGAAGACGCGTTTGCAGGTCGAACGGCATGTCGCCAATTTCGTCAAGGAACAGCGTACCGCCGTCGGCCTGTTCGAAGCGGCCTCGGCGCATGGTTTGCGCACCGGTGAAGGCGCCGCGTTCATGACCGAACAGTTCAGACTCCAGCAGATCCTTCGGGATGGCCGCGGTGTTGATGGCAACAAAAGGGCCGCCAGCGCGAGGTGAATGCTTGTGAAGCGCACGCGCCACCAGTTCCTTACCGGAGCCTGATTCGCCGGTGATCAGCACCGTCACCTGGCTCTGGCTCAGACGGCCAATGGCCCGGAACACATCCTGCATGGCCGGTGCCTGACCCAGCATTTCCGGCGCAGCCGCCATGCGCTCTTCGGCCACCTCTTCGCGCTGGCTCTCCTCCACGGCGCGGTGGATGAGCTCAACCGCCTTGGGAAGGTCGAAAGGTTTGGGCAGGTACTCGAAGGCACCACCCTGGAAAGCCGAGACCGCGCTGTCCAGATCAGAAAACGCCGTCATGATGATCACCGGCAGGCCGGGGAGCATTTCCTTGACCTTCTCCAGCAACTCCAGCCCGGACCCGCCGGGCATGCGAATGTCACTCACCAGAATCTGAGGCCCTTCCGTTTCGGGCGTGTCCGCCAGGGCGCTCAACACTTCCTGCGGGTTGGTGAAGCTGCGGGTGGGCAGGTTCTCGCGCAACAGCGCCTTTTCGAGCACGAATCGGATCGATTGGTCGTCGTCCACTATCCAGATCGGCTTCATTTGTGGGTCATCCCTTCGTGCGGCGAGGCAGTGTGAATCAAATTTCAAGGCAACGGAATCAGGATCTTGAAGTCCGTCTTCCCCGGCACGCTCTCACACTCGATCAAGCCATGGTGCTGCTGGACAAAGGTCTGGGCCAATGTGAGTCCAAGTCCAGATCCGCCATCACGCCCAGATACCAATGGGAAAAATATGCGGTCCTTGATCGAGTCCGGTACGCCGGGTCCGTTATCGATCACATGCAATTCCAGTGCCAGCTTGTAGCGCTGCTTGCCAAAGGTCACCTGCCGACCCACGCGCGTTTTGAAAGTGATCTCGCCTTCACCTGAAGCAATGCTGGCAAACAAGGCATGCGCCGCGTTGTGAGCGATGTTGAGCACCGCCTGGATGAGTTGCTCGCGATCACCGCGAAACTCGGGAATCGACGCGTCGTAGTCGCGCCGCACCCGCAGACCCTTTGGAAACTCAGCCAGAATCAACGAACGAACACGCTCGCACACCTCATGGATGTTCACATCACCCACGACGTGCGGGCGCCGGTGTGGCGCCAGCAGGCGATCAACAAGCGACTGCAGGCGATCGGCCTCGTGAATGATGACCTGGGTGTACTCGATCAGCTCCTTGGACTCCAGATCCATCTGCAGCAATTGCGCCGCGCCACGAATGCCTCCGAGCGGGTTCTTGATCTCGTGCGCGAGGTTGCGGATCAGCTCCTTGTTGGCCTGCGCCTGGTCCAGCAGGCGCTCCTCACGCTCCTGGCGGGTCTGCAGTTCCAGCGGCAGCAACTCGACGATGACCTCGCCTGTCGTCTCGGTCTGCGCCACCACCACATGCACTGGCAGAGGCTCGTGACTGGAGCGCTTGAGAAACGCGTCGTAACGCAGCGCTGCAAATTCATTGCCTCGCGCGCCAGACAGCGCACTCTCAAGCAACGCGGGATCGGTGAAACACTCCTGCAGCGGGGTCCCTGTGATGCTGCGTCGCGACATACCCAGCGCATCCTCCAGCGCCGCATTGGCATACAGCACATCGCCACTGGACGACACCACCGCCACCAGTGTCGCCAGCATGTCCAGCGACTGGAACCGCTGCGCTGCCGGTATCAGCAGTTCGGTGAGCTTGCGCTTGGCGACGGAACCAGGCCGCGCCAGGAGATCGGGAGGAAACTTTGAAGGTGTCTTCCGCCCGCTCATTGGTTCGACGGGGGTGTCGAGCCGGGCGCTGCGGGCAATCGGGCCAGCTCCCGGCGAATGCCTTCAACATCACTTTCAGCACGCCCCACGGCTTCCTTGAGTTCGGCCACCCGGTCAAGGTAGCGCTGGTAATTGCGCCCCTCGATACCCTGCTTTTCGGGCTCACCACCGGCATAGGCCTTCTTGGCCTCTGCGAGGCGCTCTTCGGCACGCCTGAGTTCCGTCTCCAGAATGGCGCGCGCATCGCTGTCGCGCGCACGTTGTGCGGCCGAGTCCACCCGATCAGAGCCATTGCGTGCCGGCGAAGTTGTGGTCGAGCGGCGAGTCGGCGAAGAACTCGCTGCCTGGGGCTTGATGCCTTCGATGATGGTGATGTTGCCACCCTGCATGAGGGTGCAGCCTCGGCTTCGTGCCTGTTCGGCGTTGTTGATGTATTCGACAGGCGTTCCAGGGCAACGGTAGATGCGCTCCTGCGCGTGAGCCTGGGTCAGGCCAAGTCCCGCCACGAAGATGGCCATCCAGCGAATCGTTGAAGTGGGTGTCGAGTTCAAATGCACTGTTTACTCCGTGGACACGGGTTGCGCGGCGGCACCTGCTCGCCCGTCAAACCAATGGGCAGTATGAACCAAAAGCACCCCAAAAGTGCCCGGAACGCTGCCGCGGCGCGACGGATCGCGTCTGTGGCGCGACGAATCGTCAGGCTGAACGGAAAAGGGACGCCTGGTGGCGTCCCTTTTTTCCTCTGGTCCACCGTCTGTGTGTGAACCTCCTGCTGGGGCCTGGCTTGCACCAGGCGCAGGCATCACAGGCTGTAGTACATGTCGAATTCAACCGGGTGTGGCGCCATGCGGAAACGCGTCACTTCGGCTGCCTTCAGCTCGATGTAGGCGTCGAGCATGGAGTCGGTGAACACGCCACCCTTGGTCAGGAACTCGCGGTCCTTGTCGAGGTACTCCAGCGCCTGGTCCAGGCTGTGGCACACGGTCGGCACCAGCTTGTCTTCCTCGGGTGGCAGGTGGTAGAGATCCTTCGAGGCGGCTTCGCCCGGATGGATCTTGTTTTCCACGCCGTCCAGGCCGGCCATCATCAGGGCCGAGAACGCCAGGTAGGGGTTGGCTGATGGATCGGGGAAACGCGCTTCAATGCGACGGCCCTTGGGATTGGCCACGTAGGGGATACGGATGGAAGCCGAGCGGTTGCGAGCCGAATAAGCCAGCTTGACCGGAGCTTCGAAGCCAGGCACCAGGCGCTTGTACGAGTTGGTGCCGGGGTTGGTGATGGCGTTCAGGGCGCGGGCGTGCTTGATGATGCCGCCGATGTAGTACAGCGCAAAATCGCTCAGACCGGCGTAGCCGTCGCCCGCGAACAGGTTCTTGCCGTCTTTCCAGATCGACTGGTGAACGTGCATGCCGGAACCGTTGTCACCTGCGTAGGGCTTGGGCATGAAGGTCGCGGTCTTGCCGTAGGCATTGGCCACGTTCCAGACCACGTACTTGAGCACCTGCGTCCAGTCAGCGCGTTCGACGAGCGTGCTGAACTTGGTGCCGATTTCGTTTTGGCCAGCGCCCGCGACTTCGTGGTGGAACACCTCGACCGGAATGCCCAGCGATTCAAGGATCAAGGACATTTCGGCGCGCATGTCCTGCATGCTGTCCACCGGCGGCACGGGGAAATAGCCCCCCTTGACGGTGGGACGGTGGCCGCGGTTGCCGCCTTCGAGCTTGGCGCCGCTGTTCCACGGAGCTTCGTATTCTTCGATCTCATACATGACGCGGCCGGGCTCGTTGCTCCAGCGAACACCATCAAAAATGAAGAACTCCGGCTCTGGTCCGAAGAAGGCCGTGTCGCCCAGGCCGGAAGCCTTGAGGTATGCCTCGGCCCGCTTGGCGATCGAGCGTGGATCGCGGTCGTAGGCCTTGCCGTCACCCGGCTCGATCACATCGCACTGAATGAACAGGGTGGTCTCTTCAAAGAAGGGGTCGATGTTGGCGGTGTTGGGGTCGGGCATGAGCTGCATGTCCGATGCTTCAATGCCCTTCCAGCCGGCCACGGAAGAACCATCAAAAGCGTGGCCTGAGGTGAATTTGTCTTCGTCGAAGTGAGACACAGGCACGGTCACGTGCTGCTCCTTGCCCCGGGTGTCGGTGAAACGCAAGTCAACGAACTTGACTTCGTTGTCTTTCACCATTTGCATCACGTCTGCGACGGTCTTGGCCATCAAATACTCCTGTAGCTGGGTGGGTGAGTGGAAAGGAAAAGTCGATGCTAATAAGCAGTATCTGTGCCAAACAGTGGCCCGACACACCCTCAGATGGCCTCGACAAGCTCCGCCGGAATTATGGCGCAGCCATGCATCAAAACGGTTCGAACCCGCCTTTCGCACCATCTGGATCGCACAAGTGCACTGCAAGGCGACCTTGGATGCACCGAATTGGCGCTTTGCCCCCCTTTCGCATCAAAATGCACCGTGTTGGTGCACCTAAGGACGCACCAATTCAGGGCCCACCAAGGCGCGATGAAGCTGAAGCCCCGCGAGAAGGTCGGCAAAAGCAGCGCCCACGGCGGCTGTTTCTCCTTTCACACCCAGCTCGATGTGCCGCCCGTATTCCGGGTGATCCACACTGGGCAGGCTGAACACCTTGACCGCGTGCTGGCGTTCGATCTGTTCCATCAAAGGCGTCAACGCCGCCTCCATGGCACCGAAGACAATGACCGAACGCTCCTGCCTCTCACCCGGTCGCTGAATGTGCTGATACTCATTGTCCAGCACCCACTCGATCATGGGCCAGGCCATCACAGGAAAACCGGGCAAAAAATGCACGCGACTGCCAGAGGTGCCCGAACAGCTGAACCCGGGAATGCGGTTGTAGGGGTTGGGGATGATGTCGCAGCCAACAGGAAACACCCCCATGTTCAGGCGATGAACATTGTCTGGATGCTCCGCATCAAATTCCTTGCCTTGCTCCGCGGCCACCTCCCGCATGCGCTCAACGATCAGATCTCTGGCGACCGGGTGCAGCGCCAACGGCGTACCCAGTGCCGCGGCGGCACAATGCCGGGTGTGATCATCCGGCGTCGCGCCAATGCCTCCGCAGCAGAACACGGCCTCGCCACTGCCCAATGCGTCGCGCAACACTGCCGTGATCCGCTGCGGGTCGTCGCCCACGCAGCGCGACCACGCCAGGGCCTGCCCTCTGGCCGCCAGCAGTTCAATGACCTTGGGCAAGTGCTTGTCGCTGCGCTTGCCCGACAGGATTTCATCGCCGATGATGATCAGGCCAAAGGCGGGTGATAGCGGGATGGATTCACTCATGAAGGAGTCCCCTGGTGACCAGGTGGGGGCAAAGCATAGGGATCGGTTTCGGCGACTGCATTTTCTGCCGGCACTGGCAGCCCGCCAGCGGCGTACGCTGGATCCGGGTCAAGCACCTCCATGGACGGCGTGGCACGCAGGCGCTCCAGGACGGCGAGCAGGTAGTGGGCAAACCAGAGAGAGGCGAACGCGAAAACCAAGGTGTAGACCCAGATGGCCATCGGCACAAGCACCGGCGCCATCGCAATGAACATCGCACCCGATGCCCACAACAAACTGGGGGCGGCACCCAGGTAGCCCGTGAGCACACCCATCAGAAAAAGACTCGATCGATGTGCCTTGAGAATCACCTTGCGCTCTTCCCGACTGGCATGTGCAGCCAGGGCATCGAATGCAAATACCCGGTAGGTCAACCAGCCCCAGATCAGGGGCGGCAGTATCAGCACCAGCGGAGGAATGAGCCAGAGCGGCATGGAGAGAATCAGCGCCATCACGGCCAGCAGGGTCGATCCGAGTGACCAGAAGACACTGACCAGCAGGGAGCCGCCATGCTTGCGCTCCAGGCGAGCGAACCTGCGCTGACCGACCAGATCCACCATGGCAGGGGTCATGAACATTGCCACCAGCAACAGGCACATCAGCACGATCACCGGGGTTGCCAGAATCAACACCAGCAAAGGGGCAAAAACTGCTCGCAGGGGCCCCATGCCGACGCCCTCCATCCATCCGAGGAAGGTCTGCACCCATTCGAACCCGTCCAGCCAGGCCGCGACCGTGGCCACCGCGTTCTCCCAGAAAAAATAGCCCAGGACAAACGAGAACAGCACCATCAGGAGCAATGGCAGCACAGAAAGCGCGATGACGCGCGGGTGCACGCAGTAGGCGACAGCCCGCCAGAACGAATCAAAAAGCAAACCCATGCGGCGAAGAATACAACCAATGAGGTGTGTTCGAATGCGCCGCGCAAGCGCCCCGGCAAGCCAGTTGGCGGGTGCCACGGCGAGCCGCACGCTAGGATGCACCCATGAACCGAATCGAGATTTCTGGCGTCTGCCTGGAAGTGAAAGTGATCCCTGGACCGAGAGATCGTGCGCCTCTTGTCTTCCTCCACGAAGGCCTCGGCAGTGTGTCCATGTGGACCCAACGTGGCCGGGATTGGCCATCGGAACTGTGCGCGACAGTTGGTCGTCCAGGCTTGGTGTATTCAAGGCGCGGCTACGGCCAGTCTGATCCAGTCCCCGACGTTCGCGGCGAACCAGGATGGGACGGCTTCTGGCACACCGGCCGTCACGAACCGGACTACATGCATCTGGAAGCATGGCACGTGCTCCCCGCCCTGCTCCAGAAGCTGGGTGTTCACAAGCCCGTTCTCGTGGGGCATTCCGACGGCGCCACCATCGCGCTCCTTCATGCGAGCCGCTACCCGGTGACCGCCTGCATTGCCATCGCACCGCATGTGACAGTGGAGGACGTGGCCATCACAGCCATTGCACGCGCAAAGCGGGCGTATGAAGAGGCGCCATCCGGCAGCCCGGGACTCCGCCAGCGCCTGGCGAAGCACCATGCCGATGTCGACAACGCGTTCTGGCAATGGAACGATGTCTGGCTCAGCGAGGCGTTCAGACAGTTCGACATCAGGTCCACTTGCCAGACCATCACCGCTCCCCTGCTGCTGGTACAAGGCGACAACGACGAATACGGCACCCTCCGGCAACTACAGTGGGTGCAGGAGGCTGCGTCACACGCCCGCCAGGTAGTGATCAGAGACTGCGGCCACTCCCCTCACAAAGACCAGCCAGACACACTCACGGCCTCGGTAATTCCGCTTCTCGCTGGGCTGCCCTGAGCTGACAGTCGAACAGAACGCGCCCTTCCGCGGACTCTTGGGCTCCTTTGAGGTCGGCCACCTCCCTGAAACCTGACGTCGCGCTGGAGGCACAGAGCACGCCGATGAATGCATTTCGGCAAAAACCCCCAAAGAATGCACACTAAGGTGTGGCAATAAAACCCAAACGCTGTCCACCAACGACCTATTTCCCTACACTTTGATACAACTCGCGCTCCCTATATACAGATGATCGAATGGCACAACCCATGGCTGCTTGCGGCCCTCGCTCCGCTCCTGATGGCGCTGGGGGCGTGGTTGCATCGCACCTGGGTGGCACGCACGGTCCGGAACCAGCGCCGCATTCCCAAGCACTGGCCGCTCAGCACACGTGCATTGACCAACAGTGAAGAAGCCAGGGTCTGGCACTGGCTGTCCCGCACCTTCTACGACCACCATGTGATGGTCAAGCTGCCCGTCACCAGGTTCACTCTGCCAAGAGACCGGGAACAGGGCATGCACTGGTACAGGTTGCTGGGAAGCGTCTACTGCACCTTCACCATTTGCCAGCCAGATGGCCGAGTGGTGGGTTGCCTGGACGTGCCTGGTTCTGCGGGCCTTCCCCGGAGCACCCGCATGCTCAAGCATTCCCTTCTGACCCAGTGCGGCCTGCCGTACTGGGTGGTCCGGTCCAACAACCTGCCATCGGTGGCTGAGATCCGGGCGGAATTTCTGGGGGAATCGCCCACCAGCCAGGCCATGCGGGAGCGTGAGCAGGAGGAGCGAGCCATCATTGCGGCGCAGGCGAACCTGCGCACGGCTCTGACCCGCCAACGAAGCAGCAGGAACAGCGACTTCAGCCCGGTCTCCAACTGGTCCAACAGCACCACCGGCGGCATTCGCAGCGACTTCCATTCGCAGTGGCAGGAAGAAAACTCTTTTCTCATGCCGCTGGACAGCCGCAAGGGCGACCTGCTCTGATCTTTTGAAGCACGGCACCTGCCACGAGCCCGCCGTGGCCTCACTTGACCTTCTGCGTCAGTGTTTCGATTTCCAAGCGCGTCAACCAGCGCCACTGACCTTCCGGCAACGCGTCTGAGAGCACCAACGGGCCGATGGCCGACCGGTGCAACGCCTCCACCCTGTTGCCCACCGCCGCGATCATTCGCTTGACCTGATGGTATTTGCCTTCGGTCAACGTCATCCGAAGCACATGTTCACTGACAGCTGTGCAGGCTTGGGCCTTGACCGGTTTGGGATCGTCATCCAGCACCACCCCCCCCAACAGGCGAGCGATCATGTGATCGTCGAGCGGGTGCTTGACTTGCGCCTCATACACCTTGGGCACGTGGTGGCGGGGCGACGTCATCCGGTGGATGAACTTGCCGTCATCCGACAACAGCAACAGCCCGGTGGTGTCCTGATCCAGTCTGCCAACGGCCTGCACGCCCGCAGCAGCGCCACCCCCACGCTGGCGCAACGGCCCGGGCAACAGGGTGTACACGCTGGGGTAGGTCCCCGGCTTTTGCGAGCACTCAAAGCCCGAAGGCTTGTGAAGCATCAGATAGGCCCGCTCCTGGTAGACCCACCGAACGCCCTGAACCCAAAAAACCAGGTCCTCGGTCGGGAAAAGTGCCAGTGGATCGGCACAAGTCTCTTTCGCCTCCCCTACCGCAACCAGCCCCTGCTGAACCAGCCCACAGCAGATCCGCCGCGTGCCGAATCCTTGTGAAAACAATATGTCTTGCAACTGCATCATCGTGATGGAATTGTCGCCGCTCAGGCAGATGCGTCATCTGCTTCAGCGAAAATATGGGGTTGATTGCCGCCTGGCCATCCGCATCTGAGATCAAATGAAAAAAAGACTCAAGTCATGGCTGCCCAAGCCGGAGACACTGCTTCAGAATCGTTGGCTGAGGTGGATGGGTCCTGCGCTCCGGCACCCGAGGCTATGGCACTTCAGCCGCAAGGGCATATCCCTTGGCTTGGCCCTGGGCATCTTTTTCGGCCTTCTCATTCCTGTCGCCCAGATACCTTTTTCTGCCACTCTGGCCGTGATTCTGCGGGCGAACCTTCCGATGGCGGTCGCCAGCACGCTGGTCACCAATCCCGTGACATTCGGCCCTGTCTACTACGGCGCCTACCGGCTTGGCAAGGCGGTGCTGGGCGAACCGCCCGTGTCTGAAGCCGAGGCGATGAGGGTGCTCGAAGATGCGCACGTCGAACCGCCGGAAATCAACGGATTGTCCGACCGCGTGGCCTATTGGGCCAAGCACCTCCGCACGGTCGGCAAGCCATTGGTCGTGGGTTTGGCCATCGTTGCCAGCGCGAGTGGCATCGCCGTTTACTTCCTGGCCAGTGGCTTGTGGGTCTTGAGAACACGATGGAGCAGAAACAAGCGACTTCGCGAACGCGCAGCGCGCCTGCCCTCCCAACCACAGCCTGCAGAGCGCAAACCCTGACGCCGGCACGCTGGTAGCGCTGCGGGAGGCGGCTGTCGTGGCAAATAAAAAGGGCCCGGAGACGATCCGGGCCCTGGTATGTGGTGGAGCTGGGGGGATTTGAACCCCCGTCCGCAAGCCTTATCCGAGCAGTTCTACATGTGTAGCCATCTGATTTGAGTCTCACTTCCCGCATCGCGCAGTGGCACGCTATGCAAGACGCCAGCAACCTTGGATCTCATTGCGCGCCAAGTTACCCGACGCACAACCAGCCTATTGAATTATCTTTGCAGCCTGGACCCCGCCGGTTTGCACCTGAAGGACCCTTGCCCAGCCCATAGGCCTGCTGTTGCAAAGCTCACTGGCAATTAAGCAGCGAGTGCGAAACGTTCGTCGTTTGCAGTTAGTTTTTTTCTGCGGATTTACGAGGTGACAGAACCTCGACATGCCCTGCTGCGTGTCCGAACCCACGTCGAAACCAGTGCAGCCCCTGAAGTCAGTAGTTTAAGGCAAAGCGATCAATTTCAAGAGCTCAAGCGGATTGTTCACCTCCGCATGCGCCCCCCAGGCGGAAACAGCCGCCCCTCCCCCTACATAACCGTAACTGGCGGCGACGGTGTGCATGCCTGCCGCCCTGCCTGCGACAATGTCTCGCTCGTCATCACCCACGTACATGCACTGCCCGGGTGGCAATGCAAGGCGCTGGGCGGCTTCAAGCAGTGGTTCCGGGTGCGGTTTGGAAAAAGGCGTTGTGTCTCCACCGACAATCACGCCGGCACCAGCGAACATGGCCATGGCCTCCGTAATGGGCTTGGCGAAACGCTCTGCCTTGTTGGTTACCACGCCCCAGCGCATACCCCTCTTGGTCAAGGCCTCCACCAATTCAACCGCCTCGGCAAAGGGGCGTGTGCGTTCAAACATGCACGACTCATACAGCGTCAGAAACTCTGCCTTCAGGATTTCATAGTCCGGATCTCCCGGTGCCGTCTCTAGGGCCACGCGCAACATGCCTCGCGCTCCAGAACCTGCATGCGGCCGGTAACGCTCTAACGGTAGCGATGGCAGGCCTCTGCGAGTTCGCATGAGATCGGCTGCAGCGCCAAGATCGGGCGCACTGTCGATGAGTGTTCCGTCAAGATCAAACAGGACCGCCCTGATGCCACCAATGGGGTTGAAAGTCATGGCCTGCGGGTGGCGATCATGTAGTTGACGCTGGTGTCGGCACTGAGCCAGTAGCGCCCAGTGAACGGGTTGTACTCCAGGCCCCGCGTGTGCTCAAGTTCAAGACCGGCTTCGCGGCAATATCTGGCAAGCTCATGCGGCCGTATCAACTTGGCGTACTCGTGCGTTCCCTTGGGCAGCATGCCCAGTACATATTCCGCGCCCACAATAGCAAAAAGGAACGATTTGGGGCTTCGATTGATTGTGGAGAAGAAGACCCATCCGCCCGGCTTGACCAGTGCATGACAAGCCTTGACCACAGAAGACGGATCCGGCACGTGCTCCAGCATCTCCATACAGGTCACCACATCGAAGGAGGCAGGGCGATCCTGTGCGAGGGCCTCAGCACTGATTTCTTCGTAGGTCACATTGGGCGTCGCTGCTTCAAGCGCGTGCAGTTGCGCAACGCCCAAGGCTTTGGAGGACAAATCGATCCCGGTGACTTTGGCCCCTTTGCGAGCCATGGAATCGGCAAGAATGCCGCCGCCGCAACCCACATCAAGAACCTGCTTTTCTGCGATGTCTGCAAGCCCTTCAATCCAGGCCAGGCGCAACGGGTTGATCTGGTGCAATGGGCGAAATTCGCTTTCAGTATCCCACCAACGGTGCGCGAGATCAGAAAACTTGGCCAGTTCGGCAGGGTCGGCGTTGATGTTTGGATTCATGGGTCGATTATCGTCAGGCCACAAAAAAACCGCGCCGAAGCGCGGTTTTTTTATTGGTCGGTTGACCAGTGATCAGTTGGCGCGGGTGCCCACAACTTCCACTTCAACGCGACGGTTCTTCGCACGGCCTTCGCGGGTGCTGTTGTCAGCCACTGGCTGGGTCAGGCCCTTGCCTTCGGTGTAGATGCGATTGCTTTCAATGCCCTTGCTCACCAGATAAGCCTTGACGGCTTCGGCGCGGCGAACCGACAGCTTCTGGTTGTAGCCAGCAGGGCCGGTGGAGTCGGTGTGACCCACTGCAATCACGACTTCCAGATTGATGCCACCCACCTTGCTGGCGAGATCGTCCAGCTTGGCCTTGCCTTCAGGCTTCAGGACAGCCTTGTCGAAATCAAAGAAGGCATCAGCTGCGTAGGTGACCTTGGCAGCAGCAGGCGCTGGTGCGGGTGCAGGAGCTGGTGCAGGAGCGGGAGCTGGTGCGGGCGCAGCAGCTGGTGCGGGTGCAGGAGCGGCAACAGGCACGATGGCGCCATCACAGCCTGCAGCTGCGGTAGCTGGCGTCCAGCCGGCATTGCGCCAGCAGAGTTCGTTGGTGCCGTTTTTCCAGACAGTGCCGTCGGCAGCACGCCAGTTGTCCACGGTTTGGGCACCCGCGGCCGTTGCCATGGCGGCGGTTGCAAACAGCATTGCCACTTTATTCAGTTTTTTCATGGTATTCCTCTTGGTGAGCCGCAGACTTGCTGCGTTACAGAAATTGACGCTTGTAGTGACCACCACTCAAAGCGTTGAATTCATTGTGCCACAAGCCTGAAGGGGCTAATGCGACGCATGAGGGACCTGTTGTAACCACTTTTGGCTGCGCGAACGCATTCGTTGTTGAGCCGCAACACAAGCGCGGCTCGCGAGCGATCTGCTGAGCACCCTAAAATGTCAGGTTGCCTTCTGGCCTCATCTAGTACACCCGACGCCGCTCATGACACAGTTTGCCAAAGAGACCCTGCCCATCAGCCTTGAAGAGGAGATGAGGAGAAGCTATCTGGATTACGCCATGAGCGTCATCGTGGGACGGGCGCTTCCTGACGCGCGGGACGGGCTCAAACCCGTGCACAGGCGCGTGCTGTTCGCCATGCACGAACTCAACAATGACTGGAACCGGCCCTACAAGAAATCCGCTCGCATTGTGGGTGACGTCATTGGTAAATACCACCCACACGGCGACAGTGCGGTCTACGACACCATCGTTCGCATGGCGCAGGACTTTTCGCTGCGGCACATGCTGGTGGATGGGCAGGGCAACTTCGGCTCGGTCGACGGCGACAACGCGGCTGCGATGCGGTACACGGAAATTCGCATGTCGAAAATTGCCCATGAGATGCTGGCAGACATCGACAAGGAAACGGTCAACTTCGGGCCCAACTACGACGGCTCCGAAAAAGAGCCTCTGGTGCTGCCCGCACGGCTTCCCAATTTGCTTGTAAATGGTTCTGGTGGAATTGCGGTGGGCATGGCCACCAATATTCCACCGCACAACCTCAATGAAGTGGTGGATGCATGTCTTCATCTGCTCCGGAGTCCGGAAGCGACCATTGACGAATTGATGGAAATCATTCCCGCCCCGGATTTCCCCACCGGCGGGATCATTTATGGCGTCAATGGGGTAAAGGACGGCTATCGCACCGGCCGCGGCCGCGTGGTGATGCGAGCCAAATGCCATTTCGAAGATATCGACAAAGGCCAACGCCAGTCCATCATCGTGGACGAGCTGCCCTATCAGGTCAACAAGAAGACGCTGCAGGAACGTATCGCCGAGTTGGTCCACGAAAAGAAAATCGAGGGCATCAGCCACATTCAGGATGAGTCGGACAAATCCGGCATGCGGTTGGTGATCGAGCTCAAACGAGGCGAAGTGCCGGAGGTCGTGCTCAACAACCTTTACAAACAGACCCAGCTGCAAGACACCTTCGGTATCAACATGGTGGCGCTCGTCGATGGGCAGCCCCGCCTGTGCAACCTTAGGGAACTGGTCCAGGTGTTCCTTGAGCACCGGCGAGAGGTGGTTACCCGACGCACGGTATTCAACCTTCGCAAGGCTCGCGAGCGGGGTCATGTGCTGGAAGGTCTGGCGGTGGCTCTCGCCAATATCGACGACTTCATCGCCATCATCCGGGGTGCTCCTACACCCCCGGTGGCCAAATCAGAACTCATGGCCCGGCCATGGGACAGTCAGCTGGTGCGAGAGATGCTCACCCGCTCGCGCGCCGACGGCGGCGTGGTCAATGCAGACGACTACCGCCCTGAGTCGCTTGAGCGCGAGTTCGGCATGGGCTCGGATGGTCTCTACCGTCTCTCCGAGACACAGGCGCAGGAAATTCTTCAGATGCGCCTGCAACGGCTGACCGGGCTGGAGCAGGACAAGATCGTTGCCGAATACAAGCAGGTCATGAGTGAGATCGACGACCTGCTGGACATCCTGTCCAAGCCCGAGCGGGTCTCGACCATCATTGGAGACGAGCTCACCGAGGTGAAGCTGGAATTCGGACAAACCAAGCTGGGCGCCCGCCGCAGCGAAATCGAGCACAGCGCACAGGACCTCAGCACGGAAGACCTGATCACGCCCACCGACATGGTGGTCACATTGAGCCACAGCGGCTACATCAAGAGCCAGCCGCTGGCCGAATACCGGGCACAGAAGCGTGGCGGCAGAGGCAAGCAGGCCACGGCCACGAAGGAAGACGACTGGATCGACCAGCTCTTCATTGCCAACACACACGACTACATCCTGTGTTTTTCGAACAGAGGCCGCCTTTATTGGCTGAAGGTGTGGGAAGTGCCTGCTGGATCGCGAGGCTCTCGTGGCCGTCCCATCGTGAACATGTTTCCGCTACAAGAGGGCGAAAAAATCAACGTGGTGCTGCCTCTGACGGGCGAGATGCGCACCTTCCCTTCCAACCGCTATGTTTTCATGGCGACCAGCATGGGCACCGTCAAGAAGACGGCGCTGGACGAGTTTTCCAATCCGCGCAAGGCGGGCATCATTGCTGTGGATCTCGACCAGGGGGATTTCCTGGTGGGTGCAGCGCTCACCGACGGTGAGCACGACGTCATGCTGTTCAGCGATGGCGGGAAGGCCGTGCGCTTTGACGAGAACGACGTGCGCCCCATGGGTCGCAATGCGCGCGGTGTGCGCGGCATGATGATCGAGGAAGGCCAGAGCGTGATCGCCATGCTGGTGGCCGAAGACGAAGAGCAAAGCGTGCTGACCGCCACCATCAATGGCTATGGCAAACGCACATCCATCGCCGAATACACGCGGCATGGGCGCGGCACCAAGGGCATGATCGCCATTCAACAGAGCGAACGCAATGGCAAGGTCGTTGCTGCCACCCTGGTGCACAACGATGACGAAATCATGCTGATCACCGACACGGGTGTCCTTGTACGCACCCGGGTGTCGGAGATCAGGGAGATGGGGCGTGCCACCCAGGGCGTCACGCTGATTGCGCTCGACGACGGCTCTGAACTCTCGGGATTGCAGCGCATCGTGGAAAACGATGCCAACGTGACCGATGCGCCCGAGGCGGGCGGCGCGGAAGAGACGGGCAACGGCAGCACATGATGCGCCCTTACAACTTTTCAGCCGGTCCAGCGGCCATGCCTGCAGAGGTTCTGCAAGAGGCCGCGGCGGAAATGCTTGACTGGCACGGCAGTGGCATGAGCGTGATGGAGATGAGCCATCGCGGCAAGGAGTTCATGGCCATCCGTGATCTGGCCGAAGCCGATCTTCGCGAGCTGCTGGCCATTCCCGACCACTTCGAAGTGCTGTTCATGCAGGGTGGTGGGCTGGCCGAAAACGCCATCGTCCCTTTGAACCTTTCACGAGGCGAGGCGGTCGACTTCGTCGTTACAGGGAGCTGGAGCAAAAAATCAGCTGCTGAAGCGCAGAGGTACTGCCGGGTCCATGAAGCCGCCAGCAATGCGCCTGACAACCACACCTCCCTTCCCCACCCCGGGCAATGGCAGTTGAATTCAGACGCGCAGTACGTGCACATCTGCGGCAACGAGACCATCAATGGCGTCGAGTTTCACGAACTGCCCGATTTGAAGTCCCTCGGCTGCGAGGCGCCACTGGTGGTTGATTTTTCGTCTCACGTGGCTTCTCGCCCGGTCGACTGGTCCCGCGTTGGCCTGGCCTTTGGTGGCGCCCAGAAGAACCTCGGCCCCGCAGGGCTGACCCTGGTGGTCGTGCGCAAAGACCTGCTTGGCAGGTCGATGAGTGCCTGTCCCTCTGCGTTCGACTACGCCACGGTGGCCAGCCATCAGTCCATGTACAACACGCCGCCCACCTACGCCATCTACGTCGCGGGACTCACGTTCCAGTGGCTCAAGCGACAAGGGGGCGTGGCCGAAATGGAGCGGCGCAACACGGCCAAGGCCGCTCTGCTGTACGGCTTCATCGATGCGTCTGGCTTCTATGTCAACAAAGTCGCCAAGGATTGCCGCTCGCGCATGAATGTGCCTTTCTTCTTGCGCGACGAAACGCGCAACGAAGCCTTTCTGACGGGAGCAAAAGCACGAGGACTGCTGCAACTCAAGGGCCACAAATCCGTGGGAGGCATGCGGGCGAGTATCTACAACGCCATGCCATTGGAAGGCGTGCAAGCGCTGGTGGATTACATGCGCGACTTCGAACAAACCCAGGCTTGAGCAGCATGACGCAACCCAAACCATCGGACTCGCTTGGCGACCTGCGCATCCAGATCGATGCACTGGATCAACAACTGCTCTCGCTGCTGAATCAGCGCGCCCACGTGGCCGAGAAAGTCGGCGAGATCAAACGCCAGGAGGGCTCCCCCTTTTTCCGGCCGGACCGGGTGGCACAGGTCATCGAGAAAATTCAGGCCGCCAATCAGGGGCCGCTGCTGAACCAGCACGTGGCCTCCATCTGGCGCGAAATCATGTCTGCCTGCCTGGCGCTCGAAGCCCCACAGCGTGTGGCGGTGCTTGGTCCGCAAGGCACCTTCTGTGAGCAGGCAGCGATCGAATTCTTTGGCAGCGCAGCCAACCTGATCTACTGCGCCAATTTTGATGAAGTGTTTCACGCCACAGCGGCGGGCACAGCGCAGTACGGCGTGGTGGGCATGGAAAACTCGACCGAGGGTGTGGTGGCAAGGTCTCTGGATCTGTTCCTGCGTTCACCCGTGCATGTCGTGGGCGAAGTCAGCCTGCTGGTACGCCACAACCTGCTCCGGCAGATCAACAACCTGGAAGGCATCGAGGTCGTGATGGCCCACCCGCAAGCCCTGGCACAGTGCCAGAACTGGCTGTCCCAGCACCTGCCGAACGCCGAGCGGCGCGCGGTTTCCAGCAATGCCGAGGGCGCCAGACTGGCCGCGACCCAACCGAACTGGGCCGGCCTGGCCAGCGAACGCGCCGCTGCACAGTTTGGACTGCACATCGTGGCCCATGCGATACAAGATGAAGCTTACAACCGGACCCGGTTTGCAGTGATCTGCCTGCCCCAGACGCTCGCCATGCCGCCTGCGTCCGGCAAGGACTGCACCAGCCTCGTGGTCTCGGTTCCCAACCGTCCAGGCGCAGTACACGATCTGCTGGTGCCACTGAAGAACAACGGTGTGTCCATGACCCGGTTCGAGTCCCGCCCTGCCAAATCCGGTCAATGGGAGTACTACTTCTACATCGACATTGCAGGGCATCCGTCCCAGCCCCATGTGGCGGCGGCACTGGCGGAACTCCAGAATTTGTGTGCCTTCTACAAGGTCCTGGGCGCCTACCCGGTCACAGAATGATGCCAACCCGACCTCTATTGAAGAATCCGTATGTTTGAACAACTTGGCCTCATTGGCTGCGGCCTGATGGGCGGCTCATTCGCACTGGCGCTCAAGAAGGCGGGCCTGGTCAAGCGGGTGGTGGGCTACAGCAAATCGCCCTCCACCACTGAGCGCGCCCGGCAAATGGGTGTGATCGATGTAGAGGCACCTTCGGCCCTGCTGGCGGTGTCGGGCGCGGATCTGGTGCTGCTGGCCGTGCCGGTGGCAGCCACGGAGGCCACCTTCAAGGCCATTCGCCATCTGGTGACACCCAACACCCTCATCATGGACGTCGGTTCGACCAAGCGCGAAGTGATCGATTCAGCCCGCAGGGTGCTGCGCGATCAGGTGGGAGTGTTCGTGCCAGCCCATCCGATCACAGGCAAGGAACTGGCAGGCGTGGAGCATGCCGACGCCGAGCTGTATCGCGGACGCCAGGTCATCCTCACGCCCATTGAGCGCACCCTCACGGCCCAGCTGGAAAAGGCACAGCAGGTCTGGACGGCACTGGGGTGTCACGTGCGACAGATGTCGCCTGAGGCGCACGATGCGGCCTACGCTGCGGTGAGCCATTTGCCCCACCTGATCGCCTTTGCGCTCATGAACTCCATCAAGGGACAGGCGGATGGCGACACCTACCTTTCCCTGGCAGGACCTGGTTTCCGGGACTTCACCCGCATTGCGGCCAGCGACCCCAGCATCTGGCGCGACATCCTGATCTCGAACCGGGAAGAGCTGATCGCACAATCCAGGCACTTTCAACGCGCCCTTCACGCGATGGAAACCGCCATTGCGGCGGGCAACCCGGATGCGCTGGAGGCCCTGATCGATGCGGCCAGCTCTTCGCGATCCCATTGGCGCATGACCGCCATCAAGTCCCATGGCTGAAATCCCGGGTCCGGCTCGATATCCGTCTGACCACTTGATGGACCCTACAAGCCGCCCACGGCTCAACTGCGCGAATGTACTCAACTGACCACCTCGACATCCCCCCATTGGTAAGCGCAGGCGGCACGGTTCAACTGCCGGGCTCCAAAAGCATCTCGAACCGCGTGTTGCTACTGGCAGCGCTCAGCACCGGCCACACCGACATCACCGACCTGCTGGACTCGGACGATACGCAGGTCATGCTTCAGGCCCTTTCCACCCTGGGTTGCCGTGTTGAACAGCGTCCGGACGGCGTGGTGCGGGTGCATGGCCTGGGGGGCAACCTGCCAGTCAAGACTGCGGCACTGTTTCTGGGAAACGCCGGCACAGCCATGCGCCCTCTCACAGCAGCGCTGGCCGTGCTGGCCTGCCAGCATGGCGGCCGCTTCGACCTCAGCGGCGTTGCACGCATGCACGAACGCCCGATCGGCGACCTGGTGGATGCACTGCGGCAACTGGGTTGCCCGATCACCTACACGCTCAACGAAGGTTATCCACCCCTGTGCCTGGGTACCGGCGAGCCCACCGAACTGTCGATTGACGACGCCCCCATCCAGATCCGGGGCGACGTCTCCAGCCAGTTCCTCACCGCACTGCTGCTCGCACTGCCGCTGGCCGCCCGCTCGCGCGACATTCATATCGATGTGGTGGGTGAGCTGATCTCGCGGCCATACATCGAAATCACGCTCAATCTGATGCGGCGCTTCGGTATTGATGTGAAGCGGGATGAATGGAAGCGTTTCACCATTGCGGCCGGCAGCCAATACCGGTCCCCTGGGCGCATTCCGGTGGAGGGAGACGCTTCGTCGGCCAGCTACTTCATTGCACTGGGTGCCATTGCGCCCTGCTCGCCCGGTTGTGACGGCATCACGATCAAAGGCGTGGGCCTGGCTTCGATCCAGGGCGACATCCGCTTCATAGAGGCAGCGAGGCTCATGGGCGCCGACATCAGCGGCGACGACAGCGCGCTGCACATCAGACGAGGCGCCTGGCCGTTGAAGGCCATTGATCTTGACTGCAACCACATCCCCGATGCGGCCATGACACTGGCTGTGATGGCCCTGTATGCGGATGGCCCATCCACCTTGCGCAACATCGCCAGCTGGCGCGTCAAGGAGACCGACCGCATCGTCGCCATGGCCACAGAATGCCGCAAACTGGGGGCTATGGTGGAGGAAGGCCCGGACTTCATCCGAATCACGCCGCCAGCAACCCCAAGTGCCTGGTCCTCCGCCAGCATCCACACCTACGACGACCACCGGGTCGCCATGTGTTTTTCTCTGGCGGCATTCAACCCGGCCGGACTGCCCGTGCGTATCGAAGACCCCAAATGCGTGGGCAAGACCTTTCCCGACTACTTCGAGACCTTGTTCGAGGTGTGCCAGACCCCACCGGCCAACATCCCGGTCATCTGCATCGACGGTCCCACTGCGTCAGGCAAAGGCACGCTGGCCGCGGCTTTGGCGCGCCGGCTTGGCTACCACCTGCTGGACTCAGGTGCCTTGTACCGACTGGTGGGCCTCGCGGCGGAAAGAGCGGGTCTTGCAACAGATGACGCTGCGCTGAGATCCCAGGATCAGACCGATCGTCTCGGCGAGCTGGCGTCGAGCATGCAGGTGCGCTTCACAGGCGAACATATCCTGCTCGACGGAGAGGACGTGACCGAAGCCTTGCGCAGCGAAGCTGCAGGCATGGCCGCCTCCCGGGTGTCGGCGGTGCCGCAGGTACGGTCTGCGTTGCTGGGTCTCCAGCATGACTTTCGCAAGCTCCCGGGCCTCGTGGCCGACGGGCGCGACATGGGTACGGTCGTTTTCCCCGATGCGGCCCTGAAGGTGTTCCTGACAGCCAGTGCCGGTCAGCGGGCACTGCGCCGGCATAAGCAGTTGATTTCAAAAGGTTTTGCTGTTAGTATCGACGACCTTCTGGCGGATTTGATCCGGCGCGACGAGCGGGATTCATCCCGCAGCCATGCACCTCTCAAGTCCGCCGAAGACGCCTTGCAACTGGACAACTCAGGTTTGAGTATCGAGCAATCGATCGAGCAGATGTTGATCTGGTGGCAAGACAAAACGGCATTCTCAAAGGTTTGAAGATCAAAGGTCTGAAGAGCATTTGAGTTTGTCGGTGCATTTGGCCCAGACGGCCCCGCCGGGTATTCACAGCCCGCAGGCCTGATGGTTCTTGACCCTTAACCCCGCGGTGCCCCGGCCCGCAACGTCAATACCGCCCATACGCCGATTCGCATGCTGCACTTCTTGTGCCCAGCTGTGCACGGCTTTGATCGGTTTTAGGAAATTCAATGTCTGAATCTTTTGCCGCCCTGTTCGAAGAGTCCCTCAAACGTGCTGAAATGCGCTCGGGCGAAGTCATCACCGCTGAAGTTGTTCGTATCGAACACAGCCACGTGGTGGTCAATGCTGGTCTGAAGTCGGAAGCCTATGTGCCGCTGGCCGAATTCAAGAACGACCTGGGCGAACTCGAAGTGCAGGTAGGCGATTTTGTGTCCGTGGCCATCGACTCCGTCGAAAACGGCTTTGGCGACACCCTGCTCTCCCGCGACAAGGCCAAGCGCCTCGCATCGTGGATGTCTCTGGAAAAGGCGCTGGAATCCGGCGACTTCGTCACCGGCACCACCAGCAACAAGGTCAAGGGCGGCCTGAAGGTCATGGTCAACGGTATCAGCGCCTTCCTGCCTGGCTCGCTGGTCGACAGCCGTCCCACCAAGGACCTGACGCCCTACGAAAACAAGACCATGGAGTTCAAGGTCATCAAGCTCGACCGCAAGCGCAACAACGTGGTGCTGAGCCGCCGCGCCGTGGTGGAAGCCTCCATGGGCGAAGAGCGCGCCAAGCTGATG
>PHCQ01000156.1 GCA_002840835.1 Betaproteobacteria bacterium HGW-Betaproteobacteria-16
GTTTCCTGGAGACTCCTACATGGCATTAACCCCCGATATCGACCAGCAAGAAACCCAAGAATGGCTCGAATCACTCGACTCCGTTCTGGAAAATGAAGGCGCAGAACGTGCCCATTTCCTGCTTGAAACCATGGTTGATAAGGCGCGACGTTCCGGTGCCTATTTGCCTTACAACGCGACTACTGCGTACGTAAACACGATTCCTGCCCATCTGCAGCAAAAGCTGCCGGGCGATCCCGGCATGGAACGCAAGATCCGCGCCCTGATCCGCTGGAACGCCATCATGACGGTGCTGCGTGCCAACGAAAAATCCCCGGGGCTCGGCGGCCACATCGCCAGCTTCCAGTCAGCCGCAACCTTGTACGATGTCGGCTTCAACCACTTCTTCCGCGCCGCCAACGAGAGCTTCGGCGGCGACTGTGTGTATTTCCAGGGTCACTCCTCGCCCGGTATCTACGCTCGCGCCTTCCTCGAAGGCCGCATCAGCGAGGAACAGCTGGACAATTTCCGCCAAGAGACCGGCGGCAAAGGCCTGCCTTCGTATCCGCACCCGTGGCTGATGCCGGATTTCTGGCAGTTCCCGACCGTGTCCATGGGCCTCGGCCCGATCGCCGGCATCTACCAAGCACGCTTCCTCAAATATCTGCATGACCGCGGTATCGCCGATACCTCAAATCGCAAGGTCTGGGTGTTCTGCGGCGACGGCGAGATGGACGAGCCGGAATCACTCGGCGCGATTTCCCTCGCAGCGCGCGAAAAACTTGACAATCTGATTTTCGTCATCAACTGCAACCTGCAACGCTTGGACGGCCCGGTACGCGGCAACGGCAAGATCGTGCAAGAACTTGAAGCGGACTTCCGCGGTTCAGGCTGGAACGTGCTGAAAGTGCTGTGGGGCTCCTACTGGGATCCGCTCCTCGCCATGGACAAGGACGGCCTGCTGAAGAAACGCATGGAAGAATGCCTGGACGGCGAATACCAGAACTTCAAACAGAAGGGTGGCGCTTACACCCGTGAGCACTTCTTCGGCAAGTATCCGGAACTGAAGGAGATGGTCGCCGCCATGTCCGACGAGGACATCTGGCGCTTGAATCGTGGCGGTCACGACCCACACAAGGTCTTTGCCGCCTATCATGCCGCAGTCAATCACACCGGCCAGCCCACCGTCATTCTCGCCAAGACCGTCAAGGGGTACGGCATGGGCGAGGAAGGCGAAGGCCAGAACACCACGCACCAGCAGAAGAGCATGAGTATCGAAGCGCTGAAGAAATTCCGCGACCGTTTTGACCTGCCGCTGACCGACGAACAAGTGGAGAATCTCACCTACTACAAGCCGGCAGCTGACTCCCCTGAAATCAAATACATGATGGACCGCCGCCAATCGCTGGGCGGCTTCGTACCATCGCGCCGCCGCAAGGGCAACGAACTCGTCACGCCTGAACTGTCGGCTTTCGAGAACATGCTGGGCGCCACCGGCGAGCGCGAGATCTCCACCACCATGGCCTTCGTGCGCATCCTATCCACCCTGGTGCGTGACAAACATCTTGGTAAGTATGTCGTCCCCATCGTGCCGGATGAAGCCCGTACTTTTGGTATCGAAGGTATGTTCCGCCAGCTCGGCATCTATTCATCCGTCGGTCAGTTGTACGAACCGCAGGATGCCGGCCAGGTCATGTACTACAAGGAATCCAAGGACGGCCAGATTCTGGAGGAAGGCATCAACGAAGCCGGCTCCTTCTCGAGCTGGCTGGCTGCCGCCACCTCCTACAGCGTGACCGGCGTACAGATGGTTCCGTTCTACATCTTCTACTCGATGTTCGGCTTCCAGCGCATCGGCGACCTTGCATGGGCAGCGGGCGACTCGCGCGCACGCGGCTTCCTGCTCGGCGCGACTGCCGGTCGTACCACGCTGAACGGTGAAGGCTTGCAACACGAGGATGGCCACAGCCACCTGATGTCCGCGACCATCCCCAACTGCGTCTCCTATGACCCGACCTTCGCCTATGAACTGGCCGTCATCATTCAGGAAGGCCTGCGCCGTATGGTGCAGAACCAGGAAGATGTCTATTACTACATCACCCTGATGAACGAGAATTACAGCCATCCGGAAATGCCCAAGGGCGCAGAAGCCGGCATCCTCAAGGGCATGTACCAGTTCAGCAAATCCAAGGCAAAGGGCCCTAAGGCCCAATTGCTGGGCAGCGGCGTCATCCTGCGTGAAGTCATCGCCGCCGCGGAACTGCTGGAAAAGGACTGGGGAGTCGCCGCCGATATCTGGAGCGTCACCAGCTTTACCGAACTGCGTCGCGAAGGCCTCGATGTCGAGCGCTGGAACCTGCTCAACCCAGAGAAGAAGCAAAAGGAAACCTATGTCGGCCAGTGCCTGAACAAGGCCGAAGGTCCGGTCATAGCCTCCACCGACTACATGAAGTCGTTTGCCGACCAGATCCGCAACTTCATCCCGCAGCGTTATGTCGTGCTGGGTACGGACGGTTTCGGCCGCTCGGATTCACGCGAAGCCCTGCGCAGTTTCTTTGAGGTTGATCGCTACTACGTCGTGCTGGCTACACTGAAGGCGCTGGCTGATGAAGGCAAGCTGCCTGCAAGCAAGGCCGCCGAAGCCATCAAGAAATACAAGATCAATGTTACCCGTCCGAATCCAGTGACGGTTTAACTCAGGAGA
>PHCQ01000015.1 GCA_002840835.1 Betaproteobacteria bacterium HGW-Betaproteobacteria-16
GAACCCTTCACCATGCCCAGACAGTGCCCGGTGTGTGGCAGTGCTGCGGTGCGCGAGGAGGGTGAGGCCGACTACCGTTGTACCGGTGGTCTGTTCTGTGGCGCCCAGCGCAAGCAGGCCATTCTCCACTTCGCCCAGCGTCGGGCGGTGGAGGTGGAAGGACTGGGCGACAAACTGGTGGAGCAACTGGTGGATGCTGGGCTGGTCAAGACCTTGCCCGATCTGTACCGGCTGGGCTTCGCGGCACTGGCCCAACTGGACCGCATGGCCGACAAGTCGGCGCAGAACATCGTCAGCGCGCTGGAAAAGTCCAAGCAGACCACGCTCCCGCGATTCCTGTTTGGCCTGGGCATTCGGCACGTGGGCGAAACCACCGCCAAGGATCTGGCGCGTCACTTCGGCAGCCTGGACCGCATCATGGCCGCCAGCACGGAACAGCTGCTCGACGTGAATGACGTGGGGCCGGTGGTGGCGCAAAGCGTGCGCACCTTTTTTGATCAGCCGCACAACCGCGAGGTGGTGGAGCAGCTGCGCGCCTGTGGCCTGCATTGGGACGAGGGCGAACCCGCTGAACGTGCGCCGCAGCCCCTTGCTGGCAAGACCTTTGTGTTGACGGGCACCTTTCCCACGCTGAGTCGCGAGCAGGCGAAGGAACGACTGGAGGCTGCCGGGGCCAAGGTGGCCGGTTCTGTGAGCAAGAAGACCAGCTACGTGGTGGCGGGCGCCGAGGCAGGCAGCAAGCTGGACAAGGCCGTGGAGCTGGGCGTGCCGGTGCTGGACGAAGCAGGCATGCTTGCGATGTTGAGTGGCGGAAGTTAGAGGCGAACTGACTCTGAACCCGACCGAATTTCAGAGCAGACGCCTGGGAGTGAAAGGTTCAACACAGGAACACGGCATCTGGGCGGCCCGCCTTTAATGCCGCATCCCGTCATTCATCATCCACTGCCTCGTCCGCACCGGCTTCCTGTTCTTTGGCCAGGTCGGCCCGTTGCTGCAACACGGTCGCCTTCTGTGTGAAATCTGCGATCGAAGTCGGTGCCGCCATTCGCAACGATGGGTACGACAGGACGTCCATGGTCTGAATCGATGTCAGCTGGCGGTTGGAGATCCACTCCTGCGTCAGCGGCACGAAAAGCACGGCCAACGTCACCAGCGCCCAGGCCCAGCGCGTGGTGGGCCAGTGTCTGGGATCTGCCTGTCGCAGGTGGGCTCTCACCGTGATCGCAACGACCCCGATCAGAACGTACTGTGCGATCTGCAGCGGCCACACCCATCCTGCGGCAAATGCCAGGCCGTCCAGAAGGTCGCTGGTGACCGCTGCTGCGAGATAGCCGCTGCAGGCGATCAAAAGATGGGTGGTGAAGCGATCCGCGCCACTGATCAGCCGCCCGAACACCGCATAGGCCGAGCTCCACAGCGCCACGGCACCGACGACACCGCTGATGCCGTAGAGATAGGGCGGCGACTTGTCCTGCACATCCATCAACCACAGCTCCCAGAGTGAATAGGCCACGACCCCCAGCAGCGCGAGCGTCGCCCAGACACCATAGCGGCCAGCGCTCAGGGCGATTTCTGGCGCCAGAGGCCAATCACTGCAGCGCACCCGGATCAGTTGTTGTCCGACGCGAACCGGTTGTTCGTCGGCGATGAGCAACGCCTGACTGCGTTTGCCCCTGGCGGTCGCAATGCCGTTTTTGCTGCCAAGGTCGCGCAAACTGGCGGTGCCGTCGGTGCCTGGCTGCAGCGTGGCGTGGTGGGCGGCGGTGTGCAGGTCGTCCAGCACCAGATCGTTATCCAGTGCCCGCCCAATCCGGAACACATCCCCTTGCACAGGAACACGGGCCAGCACCGAGCCGTCGCGGTGCAGATGTTCGACAAACCATTTCATCGCAGGCGCTCCAGGAACAACTGCCCCAGTTGCTGGGCGTTGTCGAAAGAAAATCCGCGCAGGCTCAGCTGGCTGCTCAGCCGCTCACGCGCATCGTCCACCTGGGTGGCTTGCACGGTGTAGTCGTAGAGACCCGGAAACTTGCGGTAGGCGCGCACACAGATGGCCGCACGGTAGGTGCGTTCGCCGCCCTGTATGTAGGCGTCCGTGCAGCGGTTGGGTGTCAACTCACCTGTCTGACCACTCCTCATGTACCCCATGCCGTTACCCAATGCCAGAAACTGGGGCGTGGCGAGCTGTTCGTTGCGCAGCAGGTTGTGTTCGATTTCCAGGGTGCCCGTGTAGAGGCTGTCGCGAACAAAGACGTCTTCCCGCAAGCTGCAGTTCAGCTGGTCGCGCGAATAGCGCAATCGCTCGCCATCACGTCCCTGGGCCCAGCACCGCGTGAGGGTGCCATGAAGGGTGGGCACCGAACGCCCCACGAGCGACTGAGCCGAGAAGCCTGCGGTCTGGTTTCGCTGCCCACCTGCAACGGGAGGCGCCTGCTGGTCCAGCATTTTCTGGGTCACGAACTGCTGATGCTCGAGCAGTTGCCGGGCGATCTGACTGCGCCATTCGACCTGGGGCGGTGCCGCCCAGGAGCGCTCCAGCAAGGATTTCGCGTAGTGCACCGGCACCAGAAAACTCAGCTGCTGGCCATCACGTCGGGTGGCCACGTTCACGCCCACGACGTGGCCGCGCTGGTCAATCGCTGGTCCACCGCTCATGCCCGAATTGATGGAACCTGAGAAAAGCATCTGCTCATACAAGCGGGTTTCGACCGAACCGTTGTAGATGCCTTCCGAAATCAGGAAGCCCAGTTCCAGCGGATTGCCCAGCGAAAACACCGGTGAACCCTGCACAAGGGACTGGTCGCTCAAGGTGAGCACCGGCCAGGCGGGTGCGGGCGATTGGACGGACGGCTTGGTGCGCAGAACCGCCAGATCGTGAATCACATCAATGGCCACCAACTCAGCTTCCACCACACGCTGATTGGTGCCCCGGAGCTCCATCCGGTAACGCTGGGGATGGATGGCCAGCGCAGAGATCACGTGGTAGTTGGTGACCACCCAGGCGCCTTGATCGCCGTCGTCGCGCACCAGAAAGCCGGAACCGAGCGACGACTGCTCATTGGCGCTGGAAAGCAGCACCCGCACCTGGACGATGCCGTCTTTTGTCCGCGAGAACAGGGCCTGCGCCGACGACGAGGGTTCTGCGGCGACGGGTGCGACCGCTACAGGGGTTGAGGCTGCCGTCTCTGCCTGTTCGGTGGACGCATGTGCCAAGCTCAAAGAGACAGCGAGGCACAGGATAGCGGGGCGCAAGGCCTTCAAGACAAAGGAATGTGCGGGCATGGAAGTGTGAGGCGTGAGGCAGCCCTGTAGTCTAGGGCTTGCGTGCACCGGATTTTTGGCAGAGGTGGATGTGAACGGACCCGATGGACAACAGCAGCGGTCGATTCAAAGCTGTATGACAATGAACCCGGCTCAACCATTCGCTCGCGCTTCAGGCTCCAGGCCCGTGCCCCTTATCCGTCATGACCGTACACACCATTCTCAAAATGGGAGACGCTCGTCTCCTTCGCGTGGCGCAGCCTGTCCGTGAGTTCAATACACCGGCGCTTCACCAGCTCATCGTGGATCTGGAAGAAACCATGGCGGCGGCAGAGGGAGCCGGGCTCGCCGCGCCGCAGATTGGTGTGGACTTGCAGGTGGTGGTGTTTGGCAGGGAGAGTGTCAATCCCCGTTATCCGGATGCGCCGCTGGTGCCTCGCACGGTGCTGATGAATCCGGTGATCACGCCTCTGGGGGATGAGGAGGAAGACGGGTGGGAGGGTTGTCTTTCGGTGCCGGGCATGCGGGGTGTGGTGCCTCGCTGGCAGCGCATTCGCTATCAGGGCTTTGATGCGCAAGGGCAGGCCATTGATCGCACCGTTGATGGCTTTCATGCCCGCGTGGTGCAGCACGAATGCGACCACCTCTGGGGAAAGCTCTATCCCATGCGCATGCGCGATCTTTCCAGGTTTGGCTTTACCGATGTGCTGTTTCCCGGTTTGGCCGTGGAGAATGACTGAGCTGCAGATGTGCCGCACCCCTTCCAGGGTGGTCGCGCCTATCCCTCCAGCGTCTCCAGGAGTTCGGTTTCGATTTCGATCTGACGGCGGTTGACCTGCAGTTGCGGCCCGCTGATCAGGAACGTGTCTTCAACGCGCTCGCCCAAGGTGGTGATCTTGGCCAGTTGCACGCTGATGTCGTGGCGGGCCAGCACGCGCGAGATGCAGTAGAGCAGACCCGCCCGGTCGCTGGCCGAGACGCTCAGCAACCAGCGTTGAGCCTTCTCGTCTGGCCGAAGGTCGACACGCGGATTGACAGGGAAATTCTTGACCCGGCGCGAAAGGCGTCCTTTGGTGGGCGCTGGCAAAGGGCCACGCTCGTCGATGGTGCGCGCGAGGTTGTTTTCCACCATGGCAATCAGTTCGCGGTAGTGGTCCGACAGCGTCGGTGCCACCACCTGGAAGGTGTCGAGCGCGTGCCCATCCCGTGTGGTGTGCACGCGCGCATCCAGAATGCTGAAGTCGGAGGTGTCAAAGTATCCGCAGATGCGCGCGAACAAGTCGTGCTGGTCGGCCGCGTACACCAGGACCTGCAGACCTTCACCTGCCGGAGATAGCCGGGCGCGAACGATGGTTTTGCCATCTGCATGAGCAGGGGAGGAGCCGCCTGACTGTGAGATCTGGCGTGTCAGCACGCGGGTGTGCCATGCGATTTCGTCGGCCTGGTGGCGCATGAAATAGCTCACGTCCAGCGTGTCCCACAGCGCCTTGTGTGCCTGATGGGGCAGGGCGTGAAGTGCAAGGATTGAAAGCGCTTCGCGCTTGCGGGCCTCGATCATGGCGCCGGGATCGGGGGCGCGCCCGCCGAGTGCGCGCAAGGTGTAGCGATACAGGTCCTCCAGCAGCTTGCCTTTCCAGGCGTTCCATACCTTGGGGCTGGTGCCCCTGATGTCTGCCACGGTGAGCAGATAGAGTGCTGTGAGGTAGCGCTCGTTGCCAATCCGCTGGGCGAAAGCATTGATCACTTCGGGGTCGCTGAGGTCTTCCTTCTGGGCCATCCGGCTCATGATCAGGTGCTCTGCCACCAGGAACTCGATCAGCTTGGTGTCTTCTCGCGCAATACCGTGCTGGCGACAGAACGCGCGCACATCGCGCGCGCCCAGCTCGGAATGATCGCCACCCCGTCCTTTGGCGATGTCGTGAAACAGTGCCGCGATGTACAGGATCCAGGGTTTGTCCCAGCCTGCTGCGAGTTGCGAGCAGAAGGGGTACTCATGCGAGTGCTCGGCGATGAAGAACCGGCGGACGTTGCGCAGCACCATCAGGATGTGCTGGTCCACCGTGTAGACGTGAAACAGGTCGTGCTGCATCTGCCCGACGATGTGTCGGAATACCCAGAGGTAGCGGCCCAGCACCGAGGTCTGGTTCATGAGACGGATCGCGTGCGTGATCCCTTCGGGTTCCTGGAGGATGCGCAGGAACGTGGCGCGGTTCACTGGGTCGCTGCGAAAGCGCGCGTTCATGACCGGGCGGGCGTTGTAGAGGGCACGCAGCGTGCGCGCCGAAAGCCCCTTGATGCCCACGGTGGTCTGGTACAGCAGAAAGGTTTCCAGAATGGCGTGCGGCTGCTGCACGTACAGGTTGTCGTTGGCCACCTCCAGCATGCCGCTCTTGTCGAAAAAGCGCTCATTGAGCGGGCGCAACCGGTCCACACCGGCCTCGTCGCTGCTGAGACGTTCTTCGATGTTGAGCAAAAGAATCTGGTTGAGCTGGGTGACGGCTTTGGCTGCCCAGTAATAGCGCTTCATGAGCGCCTCACTGGCACGGCGGGTGCCCTTGGACGTGGGCGCTGCGTGGGCTTCTGGTGCCGCCCCGGTCAGCACCGCCGGCACGTGCGCCCTGAAGCCAAATGACTCGGCCACCGAGGTCTGCAGGTCAAACACCAGGCGGTCCTCGCGCCGGTTGGCCAGCAAGTGCAGTCGTGCGCGAATCAGGCTGAGCATGGCCTCGTTGGCCTTGATCTGCCGAGCTTCCAGCGGCGTGGCCAGCCCCTTTCGCGCCAGTTCGTCCCAGCTGCGCCCCAGCCCGGCCGCCTTTGCCACCCAGAGAATGATCTGCAGGTCGCGCAAGCCGCCCGGCGATTCCTTGCAGTTGGGCTCCAGTGAGTAGGGCGTGTTTTCGAATTTGTTGTGTCGCTGACGCATTTCGAGCTTCTTGGCCACGAAAAACGCCTTAGGGTCCATGGCTTCGCCCAGCTTGCCCACCAGGCGGGTGAAATGCGACTTGCTGCCGCAAAGCAGCCGGCATTCGAGCAGCGATGTCTGCACGGTCACATCGCGCAGCGCCTCGTCCACACATTCTTCAACGGTGCGCACGCTGGAGCCGATCTCAAGGCCCAGATCCCAGCAGGCACCGATGAAACCCTCCAGTCGGGCCTTCAGGACGCTGTCCGAGTCCGGCGCGCTGCCATCGGGCAGCAAGACCAGCACGTCGACGTCTGAATAGGGAAACAGTTCACCGCGCCCGTAGCCGCCGACAGCCACCAGGGACGTGCCCGGACCGAACCCCGACCGTGCCCACAGCTCGCGCAGGGTCTGGTCGGTCAGTTTCGAGAGTCGTTGCAAGGCGCTGCGCACGCCACGCGTCGAAGAGCCTTCGACACCCAGTTGGGCGAGCAGGGCCGCCTTTTCGTGGCGGTACTGCAGGCGCAACGAACCGAGGTCGCTCACACCGGGCGCGAGCACAGGCGCTGACATGGCGTCAGGCGCTCGCGGTGGCGGCTTCGGAGGTGACGAAGGCAGGTACCGGCGGGTTGCCGGCGGACAGGGTGAGCACTTCGTACCCTGTGGGTGTGACCAGCACAGTGTGTTCCCACTGCGCCGAGAGCGAGCGATCGCGCGTGACGATGGTCCAGCCGTCGCCCATTTCCTTGATTTCGCGTTTGCCGGCGTTGATCATGGGCTCGATGGTGAAGGTCATCCCTTCCTTGAGCTCTTCCAGCGTGCCAGGCCGACCATAGTGAAGCACCTGGGGATCTTCATGGAACCGTTGGCCGATGCCATGGCCACAGAATTCGCGCACCACTGAGAAGCCGCTGGCTTCGGCGTAGGTCTGGATCGCATGGCCGATGTCGCCAAGGCGGATGCCCGGCCTGACCATGACAATGCCTTTCCACATGGCCTCGTAGGTCACCTGGCAGAGTCGGCGTGCCTGAATCGTGCAGGCGGCTTCGCCCCCGATAAGGAACATGCGGCTGTTGTCACCGTACCAGCCGTCCTTGATCACAGTCACATCCACGTTGAGGATGTCGCCCTTTTTCAGCGGCTTCTCTCCCGGGATGCCATGGCAGACCACCTGATTGACCGAGGTGCACAGATGGCCAGGGTAGGGTGGGTAGCCGCTGGGCTGGTAGCCGATGGTGGCCGAGACAGTTCCCTGCTGCTTCATGAACTCGGCCGCCAGCCGGTCGATCTCCAGCGTGGTGACCCCAGGCTGGATGAGGGGCGTGAGGTAGTCCAGCACTTCGGATGCCAGGCGCCCGGCCACGCGCATGCCTGCGATGCCCGCTTCGTCTTTGTAAGTGATGCTCATGGCGCGATTATCCCATCGGTGGCGCGGGCGTGCAGGGCGGCTCTGCGGCGGTCGCCCTGTGATGACAGGGGATCGCGTGGGCCGGCTGGCGGGATCAGGGCAGCGTTCGTTCCGCCGATGCGAGTGTGTTCACCAGCAGCATGGCGATGGTCATGGGCCCGACGCCGCCAGGTACCGGCGTGATCCAGCCGGCCACCTGCTTCACGCCTTCAAAGTCCACATCGCCGCAGAGCTTGCCTTCGTCGTTACGGTTCATGCCCACATCGATGACCACCGCGCCGCGTTTCACCATGTCCGAGGTCAGCACATCACGCCTGCCCACGGCCGCCACGATCACATCGGCCTGGAGGGTGTGCGACTTGAGGTCGACGGTGGCACTGTGGCAGACCGTGACCGTGGCATTCGCTTGCAGCAGCAGCAACGCCATCGGCTTGCCCACCGTGTTGCTGCGCCCGATCACCACGGCGTGCTTGCCGCGCAGATCGACGCCAGTGCTTTCGATGAGCTTCATGCAGCCGTACGGCGTGCAGGGCAAGAAACCGGGCAGGCCACTCATCAGGTCGCCTGCACTCTGCACCGAATAACCATCCACGTCCTTGGCGGTGGAGATGGTCTCGATCACGCGCTGCGGGTTGATGTGTCTGGGCAGCGGCATCTGCACCAGGATGCCGTGAATGGTCGGATCGCTGTTGAGGGCCTGGATGCGCTCCAGCAAAGCTGCCTCGGTCAGGTCGGCATCGTAGCGCTCGAGCACGGAGTGCAAACCCGCCTCGGCGCAGGCCTTCACCTTGTTGCGCACGTACACGGCCGAAGCAGGGTCTTCACCAACGAGGATCACCGCGAGTCCGGGTTGAACGCCTTTTGCAGTGAGCGCCACGGCACGTGCCGCAACCTCGGATCGGATCTTTTGTGAAAGGGCGGTGCCGTTGATCAGTTGAGCGGTCATCGGAATGAGCGTGTGGGAGATGAAATGCGTTCGCGGCGCCGCACCGCATGTGCGCGGGCTCGCCATGGGTCGCCTGATGGCGCTGATGGATTCAGACTTTGGCGGGTGTCTGTCCCAGCGCAATCTTGAGCAGATCGGCGACCGTGTTGGCGCCGAGCTTTTCCATGATGTTGGCTCGGTGCGCTTCCACGGTCTTGATGCTGATACCGAGGTCATCGGCAATCTGCTTGTTCAGGCGACCTGCAACGATGCGCTCCAGTACCTGGGCCTCGCGGCTGGTGAGTTTGGACAGCAGGGCATCTCTGCTGGCGGCTTGCTGGTAGGTGGCGAACGCATCCTTGGCATGTTCGAGCATGCGCTCGACCAGGGCCACCAGTTGATCTTCCTTGAAAGGCTTCTGGATGAAGTCCAGCGCGCCCTTTTTCATGGAGTTCACTGCCATGGGCACATCGCCGTGGCCCGTGATGAACACGATCGGTAACGGAGACTGGCGTTCAATCAGCCGCTCCTGCAGATCCATGCCGCTCATGCCACCCATGCGGATGTCGGCAATCAGGCACGCGACTTCGCGGGCGTCGTAGCGGCTGAGAAATGCTTCGGCAGACTCGAAGCAGCGAACGCGGTAGTCCTTGCCTTCAAGCAGCCACTGGAGGGAGTCGCGGACGGCCTCGTCATCGTCGACAACGTAGACGGTGCCTTTTTTGGGAATCAAACTCATCTCGCTCTTTCTGTGTCCGTCAACGACTTGGAAGGGGCGCTTTCTCCAGGGCTCTCGGCACGCAGCCTTGACACCACGGGGATCCAGAAGCTGAAGCAGCACCCCGAAACCTCTTCGCCATTGTAGATGTTCTGAACTTGCATTCTTCCGTGGTGGGACTCCACGATGCTGCGGCACAGTTTCAGTCCGATGCCCATGCCTTCGTTCTTGGTGCTGTAGAAGGCTTCGTAGATGCGTTCGATCATTTCATCAGGCACGCCATTGCCCGTGTCCCGCACCGAGAACTCGATCACGTCCATCTCATCTTGCCGACGCGGGCCCACGCGCAGTTCAATGGAACGGTTGCCCGGAGGCCGGCCGGCCTGGGCAATGGCCTCGCCTGCGTTTTTCAGCAGATTGATCAGCACCTGCTCGATCAGGATGGGGTCCACCATGAGCAGGGGCAGGCGTGCCGCCACATAAGGAGTCAGTCGAACCTGCTGCCGGCGCAACTCGATGTCCGCCAGCTCGATCGCATTGCTCACCATCTGGGGCACGTCCGAGAGCGTCGGGTTCGGCTCGCTGCGCTTCACGAACGCTCTGATGCGCTGGATGATCTGACCGGCGCGCTGGGCCTGGCGAGCCGTTTTTTCCAGGGCGCCAAGCAGCTCGTCAGGGCTGATGCGCTGATCCTGCAGGCGGGAGATCATCCCGTTGCAGTAGTTGCTGATGGCGGTGAGCGGCTGGTTGAGTTCGTGTGCGACGCTGGAGGCCATCTCACCCATGGTGATGAGGCGGCTGGCGGTCTGGGCACGCTCGGTCTGCCGCGCGGCCTGCTCTTCGGCCAGTCGGCGTGGGGTGATGTCGCTGGCGATCACCATCTGGGCGAGGCGCCCATCCACCCACGTGAGGTACCGGGTCCGCACTTCCAGCCAGCGATCAAGCTCCTCGACAAACACCTCGGCATTCTCGGAGCCTGCGTCGGTCAGGGTCTCGGTCGGCATGCCTGCAAAAGCATCCACCGCGTCGCCGTCGTCGGGGCTCGGTGTGGGCTGGTTGCCCGCGAGGTCGACAAGATGGCGGTGCCCCTGACCGCGCGTGCCGAACCAGAGCCGGTACATCTTGTTGGCAAACAGCATTTCATCGCTGCCTAGGGGCGCCACCGAAACCGCAGAGTCCAGGCTTTCAAGCACGGTGGTGAAGCGCTCGTACGATGCCGACAGCTCCTCGCGGATGCGCTTGGGTTCGGTGATGTCTGTCATCGACGTCATCCAGCCGGTCTGGTGCCCATGGGGATCGATCAGCGGCGAGACGTACATGCGCGCATCAAAAACGCTGCCATCGCGGCGCTGCACACGCACCTCGAATCCCCCCGGGGTGGAGCGCCCATTCAGCTCGTCGTCCAGCCTGGCGGCCAGCATGTCATGGTCTTCTTCCGGCCAGTAGGGGAAGGGTGCCGTGCGCCCGACCAGCTCGCCTTCGGTCCACCCGGTCATGGAGCAGAAGGCGGGATTGACATAGGTGATCCTGCCCTGCAGGTCGAGCGCCCGCATGCCAGTCAGCATGGAGTTCTCCATGGCGCGCCGGAAATTGGTCTCTGAAACCAGTGCCTGCTGGGCCTGCACCCTTCGCCTGGTGTGGCGCCAGGTCCCCAGGAGCATCCAGACCGTCAGCGCGCTCAACGCGCCAATCACCCAGAAAAAGCCGCTGCCAACGATGTCTTGCGAGGTGCGGTAGCCCTGCGCCTTCAGGATCAGCCCATTGCCCACGGGGGACACGGGGACCTCGTGCTCCAGCGGTTGGTCGGACCAGGGCAGCAGGCGCAACACTTCGTTGGGCGTCTGCAGACTGCCGGCCAGCACCTGCCCCCGGTCATCCACCAGAGCGACGGCGTACCGGGCCATGATTTCAGGCGGGATGCCGAAGCGCAGAAGGCCGTCGACCGAGTACTCGCCCATGACCGTTCCAGAGAACCGGCCCTGTTCACTCATCGGAACCTGAAGCATCAGCACCGAGTTGCGCGGTTCTTCGCCCATGGGCCGGGAGTAAGTGGGTTGGCGCAAATCCCGCGCCAGCTCGAAAGAGCCGTCGGTTTCACCCGCGTCAAGCGTGCTGTCCACCGGACGCATCAGGTTCACGGGCGCACTGGGCGACGCATAGGCCGCCAGGACGTTGCGCCTGGCATCGATCCAGCTGATGGCCATCAGCTCGGGGAATTGACTGATCAGCGATTCGACCTGGAATTCAAATTCGTCTTTCTCAATTTCCTTGTTGCCCACTTCGCGCGCCAGACGCATGAGCTGTTCCTGGCGCTCCAGCAGACGCAACCGAAGTCGCTGCTGGGCGTATTCGACATCTCGTGTGACGGCCTCTTGATCGCGCTTCAGCTCTTCAAAACGGAGGTAGGTGATGGCCACTGCGATGGCCGACAGGAACAGCAGCACCGCCAGCAGCGGCCCGAGCGTGGCGAATCGGTCTTGTCTTGAGGGCGGCAGGCGCCGCCACCAGCGTTTCCACCACACGGTTTGTGGGCGCCGGGGTGCGGGTTTGAGGCTGGGCTGGGGCTGGGTCGACATTGCTAGGTCGAGTCTACGTGAGTGTGTGATGTCACTTCTTGTCAGAAGCGTGTGTCGGCGTGCATTGCTGGCGATTTCGGGGCCTTTTCTGATGGGCAGGTTTGTGGTCATTCAGTCATTGAAATTCATGATATGAAATCGACATGCACATATTGAAATTATGAAAACATTGTGGGAAAATCCGTGACACGGTGGAAAGCCCGCCTTAAGCTTGATTTCAAACCCAAAAAGGAGACAGACATGTCAGTGACCGACCCGCACAACGGCCAGAGTGCTGTGGACGTGGACAGCCAGGAAACCCGGGAATGGATGGACGCACTGGCTGCGGTCATCGAGCGTGAAGGCCCCGAACGGGCGCACTTTCTTCTGGAGCAGCTTCTTGAAGAGGCTCGCCAAAACAGCATCGATCTGCCGTTTTCTGCGAATACGGGCTACGTCAACACCATTGAGCCCGACGAAGAGCAGCGCTGCCCCGGCAACATTGAAATCGAAGAGCGCCTGCGCGCTTACATGCGCTGGAACGCCATGGCCATGGTGGTCAAGGCCAATCGCCATCACCCTGAAGATGGCGGCGACCTGGGAGGTCACATCGGGTCGTTTGCTTCGCTGGCCCACATGTTTGGTGCCGGCTTCAACCACTTCTGGCATGCCGAGAGCGAAAACCACGGCGGCGACTGCCTCTACATCCAGGGCCACGTATCACCCGGCGTGTACGCCCGGGCCTACCTGGAAGGCCGCCTGACCGAAGAGCAACTGCTGCACTTCCGCCAGGAAGTCGATGGCAAGGGGCTCTCCAGCTACCCGCATCCCAAGCTGATGCCCGAGTTCTGGCAGTTCCCGACCGTGTCCATGGGTCTGGGTCCGCTGATGGCAATCTATCAGGCGCGTTTTTTGAAGTACCTGCATGCCCGCGGCATCGCCAACACCGAAAACCGCAAAGTCTGGGTGTTCTGCGGCGACGGTGAAATGGACGAGGTCGAATCCCTGGGGGCCATCAGCCTGGCCGCCCGCGAGAAGCTCGACAACCTGATTTTTGTCGTCAACTGCAACCTGCAGCGCCTGGACGGTCCGGTGCGTGGCAACGGCAAGATCATTCAGGAACTCGAAGGCGAGTTCCGCGGTTCTGGCTGGAATGTGATCAAGCTGTTGTGGGGCAGCAATTGGGACCCGCTGCTGGCGCGCGACAAGGACGGCGCGTTGCGCAAGATCATGATGGACACGGTCGATGGCGACTACCAGTCGTTCAAGGCCAATGACGGTGCCTACGTGCGCAAGCATTTCTTCGGTCGCGATCCCAAGACCCTGGAGATGGTGGCCCACATGACAGACGACGAAATCTGGAACCTGCGTCGCGGCGGGCACGATCCGCACAAGGTCTACGCTGCCTACCACCGAGCTGTGAACCACAAGGACCAGCCCACCGTGCTGCTGATCAAGACCGTGAAAGGTTTTGGCATGGGCAAATCGGGCGAGGGCAAGAACACCGTTCACCAGACCAAGAAACTCACCGATGAAGACATCAAGATCTTCCGCGACCGCTTCAATCTGCCCATTCCAGACAGCGAACTGGCCAAGATCCCGTTCTACAAGCCGGCCGACGACACGCCGGAAATGCAGTACCTGCACGAGCGTCGCAAGGCTCTGGGCGGCTACCTGCCCAAACGCCGCACCAAGGCCGACGAGAGTTTCACCGTGCCCTCGCTGGAGACCTTCAAGGCCGTGCTGGAACCCACCGCCGAAGGGCGCGAGATCAGCACCACGCAGGCCTATGTGCGTTTCCTGACCCAGTTGCTGCGCGATCAGGCGTTGGGCCCGCGTGTGGTCCCCATTCTGGTGGACGAAGCCCGCACCTTCGGTATGGAAGGCCTGTTCCGCCAGGTGGGCATCTACAACCCGGCAGGCCAGCAGTACACCCCGGTAGATAAAGACCAGGTCATGTACTACAAGGAAGACAAGGCCGGCCAGATCTTGCAGGAAGGCATCAACGAAGCCGGCGGCATGAGCAGCTGGATCGCGGCAGCCACCTCGTACAGCACCAGCAACCGCATCATGGTGCCGTTCTACGTGTACTACTCGATGTTCGGTTTCCAGCGCGTGGGCGACCTGGCATGGGCCGCTGGCGACATGCAGGCCCGGGGCTTCCTGCTGGGTGGCACGTCCGGTCGCACCACGCTCAACGGTGAAGGCCTGCAACACGAAGACGGCCACAGCCACATTCTGGCCGGCACCATTCCCAACTGCGTCAGCTACGACCCCACTTTTGCGCATGAGGTGGGCGTGATCCTGCACCATGGCTTGAAGCGCATGGTGGAGAAGCAGGACAACGTCTTCTACTACCTGACGCTGCTGAACGAAAACTACGCCATGCCCGGCCTCACGCCAGGTACGGAAGAGCAGATCATCAAGGGCATGTACCTGTGCAAACCCGGTGCCAAGGGTGACAAGCGGGTGCAACTGCTGGGTTCTGGCACCATCCTGCGCGAGTCCATCGCGGCTCAGGCGCTGCTTGAGAAAGACTGGGGCGTGGCTGCCGATGTGTGGAGCTGCCCGAGCTTCAACGAGCTGACCCGTGACGGCCAGGACGCCGAGCGCTGGAACCTGTTGCACCCCACAGAGGCGCAACGCACACCCTTCGTGGCGCAGCAACTGGAAAAGCATGCTGGCCCGGTCGTGGCGTCCACCGACTACATGAAGGCCTATGCCGAGCAGATCCGACCGTTCATTCCCAAGGGTCGTGCGTACCGCGTGCTGGGCACCGACGGCTTTGGTCGCAGCGACTTCCGCAGCAAGCTGCGTGAACACTTCGAGGTGAACCGTCACTACATCGTGGTTTCTGCGCTGCGTGCACTGGCCGATGAGGGCGTGATCCCTTTGACCAAGGTCACTGAAGCGATCCAGAAGTACGGCATCAAGACCGACAAGGTCAACCCGCTCTACGCATGAAGCGGGCTCACCCCTGCAGCGCCTTCGGCGCTTCCCCCACAGAGGGGCGAAATCAGCCGGCTGGTCAGGCCAGCGCGGCGGTTTCCCGGGTTGAAGGCATTGCCTTCGGCGCACTGAACATCTGATTGGAGACAGACATGGCATTGGTTGAAGTGAAAGTCCCGGACATCGGCGACTTTGATGAGGTGGCGGTGATTGAACTGCTGGTCAAGGTGGGTGACTCCGTCAAGGCGGAGCAGTCGCTGATCACGGTGGAGTCTGACAAGGCATCGATGGAGATCCCGTCGAGCACGGCTGGCGTGGTCAAGGAGCTCAAGGTTGCACTGGGCGACAAGGTGAAGGAAGGCTCCGTGGTGCTGGTGGTTGAGGCCGCTGGCGATGCCGCAGGCCCCGCGCCAGTTGCGGCCCCGGCCGCCGCAGCACCGGCGCCAGCCCCTGCAGCAGCGCCGGTGGCAGCTTCGGCACCGGCAACGGCACCGGCCGCCGCTGGGCCCGTTCAGGTTTTTGTACCCGACATCGGCGATTTCAAGGACGTGGCCGTCATCGAAGTGCTCGTGAAGCCTGGCGATGCCATCAAGGTGGAACAGAGCCTGATCACGGTCGAATCCGACAAGGCCTCGATGGAGATTCCTTCTTCTGCTGCGGGCTTGCTCAAGGAGCTCAAGGTCAAGGTAGGCGACAAGGTCAACATCGGGGATTTGCTGGCGGTCCTGGAAGGCGCTGCAGGTGCCTCGGCGCCGGCGCCAGCGGCGCCTGCCGCCTCGCCGGCCGCTCCCGCAGCAGCGCCTGCAACCGTCGCCGCTCCTGCTGCTGCCACCGCATCCCCCGCTGCATCCCCGGCCCACAACCCCACCAGCACCCCCGCACTGGGTCTGCCGCACGCCTCGCCCTCGGTGCGCAAGTTCGCGCGCGAACTCGGCGTGCCGCTGGAGGAAGTCCAGGGCAAAGGCCCCAAAGGCCGCATCACGCTGGACGATGTGCAGGGTTTCACCAAATCGGTCATGGCTGGCGCCGTGCAGACACGGGCGCAGGCCGCCAAAGCGCCCGCTGGTGGCGGTGGCTCAGAGCTGGGTCTGATTCCCTGGCCGAAAGTCGACTTCACCAAGTTCGGCCCCATTGAGCGCAAGGAGATGGGCCGTATCAAGAAGATCAGCGGTGCCAACCTGTTGCGCAACGCGGTAATGATTCCGGCCGTCACCAACCATGACGACGCCGACATCACCGACCTCGAAGCTTTCCGTGTCTCCACCAACAAGGAAAACGAGAAGAGCGGTGTGAAGGTCACGATGCTGGCCTTCCTGATCAAGGCCTGTGTGGCCGCGCTCAAGAAATTCCCTGAGTTCAACAGCAGCCTGGACGGCGATGCGCTGATCTACAAGCAGTACTACCACATTGGTTTTGCTGCCGATACGCCGAACGGCTTGGTCGTTCCGGTCATCAAGGACGCGGACAAGAAGGGCGTACTGCAGATCAGCCAGGAAATGGGTGAGCTCGCCAAGAAAGCGCGCGATGGCAAGCTGGGTCCGGCCGACATGTCCGGTGCCTGCTTCACCATCTCCTCGCTGGGAGGCATTGGTGGCCGCTATTTCACCCCCATCATCAACGCGCCTGAAGTCGCCATTCTCGGCGTCTGCAAAAGCCAGATGGAGCCGGTATGGGACGGCAAGGCCTTCCAGCCGCGCCTGATGCTGCCACTGTCACTCACCTGGGACCACCGCGTGATCGACGGCGCCGCTGCGGCCCGCTTCAACGCGTACCTCGGCCAGATCCTCGGCGACTTCCGCCGGGTGTTGCTGTAAAGGAACCGGCACATGGCAAATATTGATATCCAGGTTCCTGACATCGGCGACTTCGACGAAGTGGCCGTGATCGAATTGCTGGTCAAGCCCGGCGACACCGTCAAGGCCGAGCAGTCGCTCATCACCGTGGAGTCTGACAAGGCTTCGATGGAGATCCCTTCTTCGCACGCTGGCGTGGTGAAGGAGTTGAAGGTCAAGCTGGGCGACAAGGTCAAGCAAGGTTCCGTGGTGCTGGTGCTCGAAGCCGAGGGCGCTGCCAGTGCACCTGCTTCGTCCGCCCCGGCCCCAGCGGCCGCAGTGCCGACAGCGGCCCCCGCACCCGCACCGGCCGCAGCGCCGGTCGTCGCGCCCACGGCGTCCAGCTTCGCTGGCAGTGCTGACATCGAGTG
The DNA here is from genome assembly GCA_002840835.1 of Betaproteobacteria bacterium HGW-Betaproteobacteria-16. GTDB lineage: Bacteria > Pseudomonadota > Gammaproteobacteria > Burkholderiales > Burkholderiaceae_C > Hydrogenophaga. The sequence continues at coordinate 16,922 of PHCQ01000015.1, forward strand.
CGATGTGCTCGTGCTCGGCGCCGGCCCGGGTGGCTATTCGGCCGCCTTCCGCGCCGCCGACCTCGGCCTCAAGGTCGTGATCGTCGAGCGTTACGCCCAGCTCGGTGGCGTGTGCCTGAACGTGGGCTGCATCCCATCGAAGGCGCTGCTGCACGTGGCGGCCGTGATGGATGAGGTGAGCCACATGGCAGACCTGGGCGTGGAGTTTGGCCGGCCCATCGTCAACATCGAGAAGCTGCGTGGTCACAAGGAAAAGGTGATCGGCAAACTCACTGGTGGTCTGGCGGCCATGGCCAAGATGCGCAAGGTCACCACCGTGCGTGGCTACGGCGCTTTCGTTGGCCCCAACCACGTGGAAGTGGAAGAGACCACCGGCACTGGCCAGGAAAAAACCGGCAGCAAGAAAGTGGTGGCCTTCAAGAAGTGCATCATCGCCGCCGGTTCACAAGCCGTGCGCCTGCCCTTCATGCCCGACGATCCGCGTGTGGTCGACAGCACCGGTGCCTTGGCGCTGAAGGATGTGCCCAAGCGCATGCTGATCCTGGGCGGCGGCATCATCGGCCTGGAAATGGGCACGGTGTACAGCACGCTGGGCGCGCGCCTGGACGTGGTGGAAATGCTCGACGGCCTGATGCAGGGCGCTGACCGCGATCTGGTGAAGATCTGGCAGAAGATGAACGCCAAGCGTTTCGACAACATCATGCTCAAGACCAAGACGGTGGGGGCCAAGGCCACGCCCGAAGGTATTGAAGTGAGGTTCGAGAGCGCCGAGCCCGGTGGCACCGCGCCCGCGCCGCAGGTCTACGACCTGGTGCTGCAGGCCGTGGGCCGCACACCCAACGGCAAGAAGATCGCCGCCGACAAGGCCGGCGTGGCCGTCACCGACCGCGGCTTCATCAACGTCGACATCCAGATGCGCACCAACGTGCCACACATCTTCGCCATCGGCGACATCGTGGGCCAGCCCATGCTGGCGCACAAGGCGGTGCACGAGGCCCACGTGGCAGCCGAGGTGATCGCTGGTGAACTGCAGGGCAACAAGGAACTGGCTGCTGCCGCCTTCAACGCCCGCGTGATCCCCAGCGTGGCCTACACCGACCCCGAAGTGGCCTGGGTGGGTCTTACCGAAGACCAGGCCAAGGCACAAGGCATCAAGGTCAAGAAGGGCCTGTTCCCCTGGACCGCCTCAGGTCGCGCCATTGCCAACGGTCGAGACGAAGGCGTGACCAAGCTGCTGTTTGACGACAGTCCTGAAGCACACGGACACGGCAAGATCCTCGGTGGCGGCATGGTGGGCACGCATGCCGGCGACATGATCGGTGAGGTCGCACTGGCCATTGAAATGGGCGCTGACGCAGTGGATATCGGCAAGACCATTCACCCACACCCCACGCTGGGCGAGAGCATCGGCATGGCGGCTGAGGTGGCGCACGGGTCCTGCACCGATTTGCCGCCGAGCAAGAAGTAGGCTTCAAGGCAAATAGAAGAGAGCCCGGTCCAGCAACGGCCCGGGCTTTTTTGCTGTGCGGGCCAGCTTCAGCAGGTTTGTGATTTCTGTGGTGATTGCGCAGGCGATCGAGAGGCAAAAACCCGGTGTCATCCTTCAGGTGACCGACGCCCCCATTTTTGACGCAGCAACCCCCAGCGACTAAACCTGCAGGCCAAGCTGCGCCAGCAAGGCCAGGGCGCCGGCAGGCGCTCTCTCTTTGGCGCCGTTGATGAAGTACACAAACACGTCGCGTGATCGCTCGCCGCTGGTCCAGGTGCGCACGCCCTGGGCCCACTGGGCGATGGCCTCGGGCGTGTAGCCGGTGGGCACGTCGGACTGGCTGCGCATCAGGCGCAGATAGGCAAAGTCGGCCTCGGCATCGGCAATCGCGGGAAATTTCGGTGAATCGGTGTGCACAGGCACACAGCCGTATTGGCGCGCCAGCGCAAGGAAGGTCGGCGTGGCAAAGCTCTCGTGCCGCACGCCCAGGGCGTGGCGCAGTTTGCGGCCGTCCACCGCCTTGGGCAGCAGCGCCAGGAAGGCCTCGAAGTCACCCGGTTCGAACGCCTTGGTCGGCATGAACTGCCACACGATGGGGCCGAGCTTGTCCTTGAGCTCAGAGATGCCACTCTCCACAAAGCGGTTGATCGAATCGCCCGCATCCGCCAGCACACGTCGGTTCGTCGCAAATCGATTGGCCTTGAGCGAAAACATGAAGCCGTCGGGCGTCTCGCTGTGCCACTTGGCGAAGGTGGGCGGTTTGAAGGTGCTGTAGTAGGTGCCGTTGACCTCAATGGCGCTCAGCCGACGGCTGGCGTAGTGCAACTCCTTGCCGTGCGCGAGGCCTGAGGGGTAGAAATTGTCGCGCCATGGTTCGAAGGTCCAGCCACCGATGCCGACGCGGATGTGCTTGCTGCTGCTTTTGCGTGAGTGGCACATGGGTTGTGTATCGATTTCCCGCCGAACAAGGAATACACGTTGTCTGCTGCTCACGACACATCCGCCACCAACCCCGCCGTCTCGCGCAGCACGGTGATAAAGGCTTGCGCAGACGGCGAGGGCGGTTCGCCCAGCCGGGTGATCAGACCGTAGTCGGGCATGCGGTCGGGCAAGTCCATGGGGATGCGTGCCAGCAACCCTTTGTTGACGTACTTTTCAACCAGGGCGGCAGGCTGAAGGGACATCATGTTGGTGGTGTTCATGAGCTCCAGCGCAAACAGAAAAGACGGCGTCTCCACCACGCCTGCGACCAGTGTCAGGCCTTCGCGGCCAAAGAGGTCGTCGCAGACCTTGCGCACCGCTGTGGACGCCGGGTACAGAATCCATGGCCAGTGGGCCAGTTCGGTCAGCGGCAGGTTCGCTGTGCCACGCAAGGGGTGGTGCAACCCACCCACCACCCATAACGGCTCGGCAGACAGTCGCTCGTAGTGAAACTGGCTGCGCTGCGCCTCGTCGGTGAAGCGCCCGATCATCAGATCAATCTTGCGTTCTTCCAGCCAGGAGACCAGTTGGTCGCTGCTTTGCTCCAGAATCTTGAGCACCAGCAACGGACGCAGGCGCTGGATTTCCACCACGGATGCCACCAGCAGATGGGCAGCAGAGCCCGTGATCGCACCCACGGTGAGGTGGCCGTGGCCCCCTTGTTTGAGGGCGTTGAATTCATCGACAAACTTGCGCTGCCCATCGAGCGCGGCGCTGGCGTAGCGCAAGGTGAACAGCCCCAGCTCATTGGGTCGCATGCCGCGCGACAGGCGGTCGAACAGGCGTGCCTCCAGGATCTCTTCGATGTCCATCAGGATCTTGGTGGCCGCAGGCTGTGTCACGTGCATCTGCTCAGCCGTGAGGCGCAGGTTGCGGGTGCGCCCCAGGATGTCCAGAAACTGCAGATGCCGGAACCGCAACCGCGCACAGGCCTGTGCCAGCGACAAGGGTTTACCCGGAAACTCGTCTGGACTCATAAGCATTTGGAATGGATCGTAGCAAAAGATTCAGTGGACCCGCATCGGTGCGCTCCCTAATCTTCGCCCTGCGTCAAGACGCTTCCACGCAACCGATCGCAGGGCGCCGACGGCCTCGTGCCTCGCGAAACAGCCATTCCAACGGAGACAAAGATCATGAAATTCAAAACCCTCGCTGTGGCCGCCACGGTGCTGGCCGCTCTGGCCGCCCCGGTGTCTGCACAAATCACGGAACACACGTTCAAGGTCGGTATCGGCCTGAGCGACGACCACCCGCAGGCCCAGGCCGTGCGGCACTTCGCCGAAAGGCTCGCAGCCAAGAGCGGCGGCAAGATGAACGCCAAACTGTATGCCAGCGGTGCGCTGGGCAACGACGTGAGCATGACGTCGGCCTTGCGCGGCGGCACGCTGGAGATGACCATTCCGGACTCCTCCACGCTGATGTCGCTGATCAAGCCGTTTGGCGTGCTCAACCTGCCGCTCACCTTCAACAATGAGCAGGAAGCCGACGCCTTGCTGGATGGTCCCTTTGGTCAGAAGCTGCTGGCCATGTTGCCGGAGAAGGGCCTCGTCGGCCTGGGCTTCTGGGAAAACGGTTTTCGCCATGTGACCAATTCGCGGCGACCCATCAACAAGGCCGACGATCTCGCCGGGCTCAAGTTGCGGGTGATACAGAGCCCGCTGTTCCTGGACACGTTCAATGCGCTGGGCACCAACGCCATTCCCATGCCCTTTACCGAGCTGTACACGGCGATGGAGCAAGCCGCCGTGGATGGGCAGGAGAACCCGCCCGCCACCATCCTGGCCAGCAAGTTCTTTGAGGTGCAGAAACACCTGGTACTGTCGCGCCACATGTACAGCGCCTGGGTGCTGCTCATGTCCAAGAAAACCTGGGACGGCCTGTCGCCTCAGGAGCAGAAGATCGTTCAGGAGGCCGCACGCGAGGCCACGATTTTTGAGCGCAAGACCATACGCGCTTTCAGTGAAACGGCCCTGGGCGAGCTGAAGAAGGCGGGCATGCAGATCACCGAATTGCCGGCTGCCGAACAAGCCAAGCTGCGCACCAAACTGCAGCCTGTGCTGGCCAAGTACGGCAAGGAATTCGGCGAAGAGACCACCAGCGAAATGATGGGTGAACTGGCCAAGGCCCGCGGCACAGCAACCGCCAAGTAGGTCGCCTTCAACAGCACCAACTCAAGCTCCAACGCGCGGCGTCGGGCCGCGCGTTGGCGGCCTCGTTCCACGCCCACGGGTAGCTTCATGCAAAAGACACCTCGTCGCCCCTTTCGTTCACGCGAATGGTTTGCCGACCCTGCGCGCTCAGACATGACCGCGCTGTATCTGGAGCGGTTCATGAACTATGGGCTCACGCCTGAAGAGCTCCGCTCGGGTCGGCCCATCATCGGCATTGCGCAGACAGGCAGCGACCTGTCGCCTTGCAACCGCATCCACCTGGACCTGGCACGCCGCGTGCGCGATGGCATCCGCGATGCAGGGGGCATTCCAATGGAGTTTCCGGTCCATCCCATTTTTGAAAACTGCCGCCGACCAACGGCGGCACTGGACCGCAACCTGGCCTATCTGGGTCTGGTCGAAATCCTCTACGGCTACCCCATCGACGCCGTGGTGCTGACCACCGGCTGCGACAAGACCACGCCGGCAGGCATCATGGCGGCGTCCACGGTGGACATTCCGGCCATCGTGCTCTCTGGCGGGCCCATGCTGGACGGCTGGCACGACGGCGAGCTGGTGGGCTCGGGCACCGTGATCTGGCGCAGCCGCCGACAGCTGGCGGCGGGCGAGATCGACGAAGAGGAATTCCTGCAGCGCGCCTGCAGCAGCGCACCCTCGGCAGGCCACTGCAACACCATGGGCACGGCATCGACCATGAACGCCGTGGCCGAGGCACTGGGCCTGTCGCTGCCCGGCTGCGCGGCCATTCCGGCGCCGTACCGCGAACGCGGCCAGATGGCCTACGAGACCGGGCGTCGCATCGTCGAGATGGCTTATGAAGACCTGCGCCTTTCGAAAATTCTGACGCGCGAGAGCTTTCTCAATGCACTGTCGGTCATCAGCGTGGCCGGGGGCTCCAGCAATGCGCAGGTGCACATCATGGCCATGGCGCGCCATGCGGGTGTGAAGCTTGAGGCCAAAGACTGGACCGAGCACGCCTACGACCTGCCGCTGCTGCTCAACATGCAGCCTGCTGGCAAGTTTCTGGGCGAGCGCTTCTTCCGCGCGGGTGGTGTGCCCGCATTGATGTGGGAACTGCAGCACGCGGGCCGCCTGCACACGGATTGCGCCAGCGTGACTGGCAAGACCATCGGCGACAACCTGCAAGGCCGCGAAGCGCGCGACCGCGAGGTGATTCGCCCGTTCAGCAACCCGCTGATGGAGAAGGCGGGTTTCATGGTGCTCAGCGGCAACCTGTTCGACTTCGGCATCATGAAGACTTCGGTGATTTCCGACGCCTTTCGGGCGCGTTACCTCAGCCGCCCAGGGCAGGAGGGCATCTTCGAAGCACGCGCCGTGGTGTTTGACGGTGCGGACGACTACCACGCGCACATCAACGACCCGGCGCTGGACATCGACGAAGACTGCATGCTGGTGATGCGTGGCGCCGGGCCGATCGGCTGGCCGGGCTCTGCCGAGGTGGTCAACATGCAGCCACCGGATGCGCTGATCCGGCGCGGCATCAACACCTTGCCCACCCTGGGCGACGGGCGCCAGTCGGGCACGGCAGACAGTCCCTCCATCCTCAACGTGTCGCCGGAAAGCGCAGTGGGCGGCGGCCTGAGCTGGCTGCAAAGCGGCGACACGATCCGCATTGACCTGAACACTGGGCGCTGTGATGCGTTGGTGGCGCCCGAAGAAATCGAACGGCGGCGGCGCGAGTTGCCTGCCCCTCCCATCCCGCAAAGCCAGTCGCCATGGGAGGCCCTGTACCGCGAAAAAACAGGGCAATTGGCCGACGGCGCCACGCTGGACTTCGCGTTGGCCTACCGGCGCATCGCCGAGAAGACCCCGCGCCACAACCACTGAACCGGGCGACGCAGCCCACCGCACGCCGCAACCTGCGAACGGCGACATGAACCCTTGAAGGATCTTTTGATGAACGACACGAAGGCGGCCTCCATGATGGTGGGTGCGGACAAACGCGGCCAGGTACCTTCGCAAGCCAGCGTCCAGGTCTTGCCGGACGACGGCCTGCAGGGCATCCTGGTGGGGCGCGTGTGGTTCCCAGGCACCATGCCTGGCCCGGCTGTGGTGGCGCTGCGACCCGAGGGCGTTTTTGACCTGAGTGAGAGCTATCCGACCATGAGCACGCTGCTCGACGCGGCGCAGCCAGCGCAGGCCGTCCATCAGACCCCTGGCCGGCGCATCTGCAGTGTCGATGAACTGATCAGGAACAGCCTGCCCGGACAGCGTCAAACCGAGACCCCATGGCTACTGGCGCCTTGCGACCTGCAGGTGGTGAAAGCCGCGGGAGTCACTTTTGCGGCCAGCCTGATCGAACGCGTGATCGAGGAACAAGCGCAGGGCGATGCCAGCCGTGCGCAAGGGCTCAGAAGCCAGGTCATCGGACTCATCGGTGAAAACCTGGCCGACATCCGCCCGGGCTCACCCGAGGCACAGGCCTTGAAGGCCTTGCTGCAGGAAAAAGGGCTGTGGTCACAGTACCTGGAAGTGGGCATCGGCCCCGACGCCGAGGTGTTCACCAAAGCGCCAGTCCTCGCCTCGGTCGGCTGCGGCGAAGACATTGGCATTCGCGCCGATTCGGCCTGGAACAACCCCGAACCCGAGGTGGTGCTGGCGGTGAACAGCCGTGGCGGCATCGTGGGCGCCACACTGGGCAACGACGTGAACCTGCGTGACATCGAGGGCCGCAGTGCGCTGCTGCTGGGCAAGGCCAAGGACAACAACGCATCGTGCGCGCTGGGTCCGTTCATTCGCTTGTTCGATGCCAGTTTTGGCTTGGACCAGGTGCGCAGCGAAACCGTTCACCTGCGTGTGGCGGGTGTTGAGGGTTATGAACTGCGTGGCATCAACACCATGAGCAGCATCAGCCGTGACCCCACCGAACTCGTGGCCCAGACACTGGCGGCGCACCAGTACCCCGATGGGTTCATGCTGTTTCTGGGCACGCTGTTCGCGCCCATCGAAGACCGCGACGAGCCTGGCAGCGGTTTCACCCACAAGCTGGGCGATGTGGTCACCATCCAGAGCGCTTGGCTGGGGGGTCTGCACAACCGCGTGACACACAGCGAAACCGCTGCACCCTGGCGGTTTGGCTTGCGCGCCTTCATCAACAACCTGGCACAGCGCGGCCTGCTGCGCGGCGCTGGGCTTTGAACCGCATCTGATCGTTGAGCCACAAGTGCCACCCCCAATGAATGCCAGGTCCGCTCGCCGATTCGCAAAGGAGATACCACCATGCTGAATGCCTTCATTGACCGGTGCTGCCGGTGGATCAACGTGCTTATTGCCCTGGCCTTGGCCGTGATGGTTGTCATGGTGTTTGGCAACGTGGTGTTGCGCTACGGTTTCAACTCCGGCATCACGGTGAGCGAGGAGATTTCCCGCTGGCTGTTCGTGTGGATCACCTTCATGGGTGCCATCGTCGCCGTGAAGGAAAACGGGCATCTCGGCACCGACATCTTTCTCATGAAGCTGTCCCCCGTCGGCCAGCGACTGTGCCTGGTCGTCAGCCATGGACTCATGCTTTTCTGTACCTGGCTGCTGTTCAGCGGGGCGCTCGCTCAAGCGCGCATCAACTGGGACGTGGAGGCGCCCGTCACCGGAACATCGGTGGGAATTTTTTATGCCTCCGGGGTGGTGTTCGCGGTCGCTTCCGGTCTGCTGCTGTTGCTGAATCTCTGGCGCCTGCTCTCCGGGCACATCCGGGACGACCAGCTTGTGCGGGGTGCCGGCGCCCACGAGGGGGAGGCTTGCAACGGGCAGCAACGTGGGCCGGCCCACACGCCCAAATAAAGCCCCCAGGAATTGATCACATGACCATCTTCATTTTTCTTGGATCCCTGCTGGCGGCGATGGCCATCGGGGTGCCGATTGCGTACGCGCTGCTGGTATCTGGCGTGGCACTGATGTGGCATCTGGACCTGTTTGACGCCCAGATCCTGGCCCAGAACGTCATCAACGGTGCAGATTCTTTTCCGCTGCTGGCGGTGCCTTTCTTCATGCTGGCAGGCGAGCTCATGAACGCGGGCGGCCTGTCGCAGCGCATCGTCAGGCTGGCGCTCACCCTGGTGGGGCACAAGCGGGGCGGGCTGGGTTTTGTGGCCATCCTGGCGGCCTGCATGCTGGCGGCCCTGTCGGGTTCAGCAGTGGCAGACACCGCCGCACTGGCCGCACTGCTGCTGCCGATGATGGTCAAGGCCGGTCACGACAAGGCCCGCGCGGGTGGGTTGATTGCCTCGGCGGGCATCATCGCACCCGTCATCCCGCCGTCCATCGGCTTTGTGGTGTTTGGTGTGGCGGCCAATGTGTCCATCAGCAAGCTGTTTCTTGCGGGCATCGTGCCTGGGCTGCTGATGGGCTTGTCCATCGCCTTCGCCTGGTATTGGGTGTCTCAGCGCGAGAACATCAAGCCACCACCCAAGGCGTCCACGGCAGACATGTGGAGGGCGCTGAAGGAATCCACCTGGGCGCTGTTTTTGCCCGTGATCGTGATCGTGGGTCTGAAGATGGGCGTGTTCACACCTACAGAGGCGGCAGCCGTGGCTGCGATGTATGCCTTGCTGGTTTCCACGCTGGTTTACCGCGAACTGCACTGGCGCCAGCTCCAGGCGGTGTTTGTGAACGCCGCCAAAACAACGGCAGTGATCATGTTTCTGGTGGCGGCGGCCATGGTGAGCGCCTGGCTGATCACGGTGGCCGACATTCCCAAACAGCTGATCGAACTGCTGCGCCCTCTCATTGAGCACCCGATGCTGCTCATGATCGCCATCATGCTGCTGGTGATGGCCGTGGGCACCGCCATGGACATGACCCCCACCATTCTGATCCTGGCCCCCATGCTCATGCCCGTGGTCAAGGCAGCCGGCATCGACCCGGTGTACTTCGGCGTGCTGTTCATCATGAACAACGCCATCGGGCTCATCACGCCACCGGTAGGTACCGTGCTCAACGTGGTGGCCGGGGTGGGGAAGATGCGCATGGATGAGGTCACCCGGGGCGTGCTTCCCTTCATGTCGGCTCAATTCATCATGATGTTCCTGATGGTCCTGTTCCCTGCCATCGTGCTGGTGCCCATGCGGTGGTTCGTTGGTTAGGCCGCCACCGCGACCGGCCAGGGGCGGCGTCAGAGCGTTCGCCGCATCAGCGCGCCCGCCTGGGATGCGCCTGGCTCGTAATGGTCAGCTTCGGGCAGGCTCCTGCGCGCGGAGCCAGAACAGCGCCCCTACCGCAGTCAGCCCGATGGCGGCCGAGATCCAGAGCGCGCCTGAGTCAAAGCGCTCGATGCACAAGCCAAACAGCAAAGGCGCAAATGCCTGTGCCACGCGGGACGGCGCCATGATGATGCCCTGCCGCTGGCCGTAGCCTTGCGGGCCGAAGAACACCAGCGGCAAGGTGCCTTTGGCGATGGTGAGAATGCCGTTACCTGCGCCGTGCAACACGGCAAACACGGCCCCGGCCGTCGGCCCCATGACAAGCCAGCACACCACGCCTAGAGGATGCAGCATCGCTGCGATTCGCGCTGACAGCAGCGGATGGAACCGCCGCAGCAAGCCGAATTCAAGCAGCCTGCCTGCCACCTGCGCAGGCCCAACCAGCGCGCCGATGGCCACGGCCGCAGCCAGGGTGGCGCCGCTGGCCACCAGCAGTTGCGGGAGGTGGGCCGCCATGGCCGTGCTGATGAACCAGGTGGCCGCGAACACATAAGAAAGCAACCAGGCCGTGCGGCGCGGTGGTGGCGCCAACGGCGCTTGCGCAGCCACGGGCGTGTCTTCCGGTTGCACCGGTTGCGGAGATGTCGGCAATGCCGCCGCTCGGGGGATGCTGGCATTGAGCGGCAGGCCCAGCAGCAGATGCAGGGCGGCCCAGGTCAGGCATGCACCGCGCCACCCCAGTTCAGCCTCGAGCCATCCACTCAGTGGCCAGCCGACCGTGCTGGCGAACCCGGCGATGAGCGTGATGCCGGTGATGGACGCGCGTGCTTCGGTCCCTTTGAGCCTCACCAGCGCGGCAAATGCGGCCTCGTAAAGGCCGCTGCCCATGGCCACGCCAAGCACCAGCCAGGCGAGCATCAGGCTCACCGTTCCCTGGGCCTGCGACAGTGCGGCAAGGCCAGCGGCAAACAACAGGCTTGTGCCCATGAGCACGGGGCGCCCGCCCAAACGATCAATGGCCCGGCCAGCAAACGGACCCAGAGCGGCGGAAGCGAGCAAGGCCAGCGTGAAGGCGGCCCAGATGGTGGTCTCTGGCAAACCGAGCCCGGCCGCCATGGGCTTGGCCAGAAGGGCCGGCAGGTAGTAGGTGGAGCCCCAAGCCAGGGTCTGGGCGGTGCCCAGCGCAAGCACCAGTGGCCAGTCGCGTTGCGGTCGCATGGGCTCAGCGGATGTGCGCAAAGCGCACGCTACGCGATGTCAAACGCGTGAAAGCCGAAATGGCCCCGGCGCCGGTCTGCAAAGTAATGCTCAAGCGTTTCACGCACGGTGCGGAAAGCGATCTCGTCCCAGGGAATTTCTTCTTCCGTGAACAGGCGCGCTTCCATGGTCTCGTGGCCGGGGTTGAACTGGTCACTGAGCAGCCTCGCCCGGTAGTAGATGTGAACCTGCCCGACGCGGGCGACGTTCATCAATGTGAAGATGTCGCCCATTTCGAAGCTGGCACCGGCTTCTTCGTCCGTCTCGCGTGCCGCACCTTCGGCGGTGGTCTCGCCCAGTTCCATGAAGCCTGCGGGCAGCGTCCATTTGCCGCGGCGGGGCTCGATGTTGCGCTTGCAAAGCAGCACGAGCTCGCCGGTCTCACCCCAGACGGGCACGGTCCCCACCACGTTCAGCGGGTTGTCGTAGTGCACGGTGTGGCAGGCGGGGCAGACGGCGCGCGTTCGGGTGTCGCCATCGTCGGGCAGCCTCAGCTCGACCAGGGTTCCGCAATTGCGGCAGTGTTTGGCGGGCGTGCGATTCATGGGGGCAGTTTATCCGGCGGCGATGACGCCAAAAAGAAACCGGGCCTGGGCCCGGTGTTCTTGATGGGGGAGCGCGCCTCTGGGTCGCTCAGGCCTTTTTGCCGTGTTTTTCGATCAAGGCCTTGGCGGTCTCGAACAATTGCTTGCCGTTGAAACCGCGCTTGTCCATGTCCTGCATCCATTCCACCTCGACCAGGCGCGCCTTGCGACGGAATTCCTGCGCCTCTGCCGAAGCGATGGTGTAGATGCTGTTGCCCTGGTCCACCGCTGCCTTGCGCCCAGCCGGGTCACCACTTTGCTGCACCTTGCCCAGCCAGCCAGAGGTCTCCATGCCGGAGTTCTTGTCGATGATGGCCTTGAGATCAGGTGCCAGGCCGTGGTACTTGTTCTTGTTCATGGCCATCACAAAAGTCGTGGTGTAGAGCGCACCACCGGCCGGATCGAACTCGCTGTGGAACTTGGTGAGTTCGTGCACCTTGACCGATGGCACCACTTCCCAAGGAATCACGCAACCGTCGATCACGCCCTTGGAGAGCGCATCCGGGATTTGCGGCAGGGGCATGCCCACGGGCGTGGCGCCCAGGTAGCCCAGCATCTTGGTGATCTGGCGGGTAGGGCCGCGCACCTTGGAACCGCGCAGGTCTTCTGCGGTCTTGATCTGTTTGCTGCGCATGTGGAACATGCCCGGGCCGTGCACCTGCAGGGCAATGGGCTGCACGTCCTTGAACTCGTCCTTGGCCACGGTCTGCACGTATTCCCAGTAGGCCTTGGAAGTGGCTTCGGCGTTGTTCATCATGAACGGCAGCTCGAACACCTCGATGCGCGGGAAGCGGCCGGGGGTGTTGCCGGGCAAGGTCCACACCACGTCCACGATGCCATCACGGGCCTGGTCGAACAGCTGAACAGGTGAGCCGCCGAGCTGCATGGCGGGATAGGCTTCGAACTTGATGCGGCCACCCGAGTCTTTTTCGACCTTGTCCATCCAGGCCTTGTGCATGTTCAGCCAGACGTTGGATTGTGGCGACATGAAGGTGTGGAACTTGAGCGTGACGCTTTGCTGGGCAAAGCCCACCAAGGCGGGTGCGCCCAAAGCGATGGCGGCACCGGACTGGAGCAGGGTTCTGCGCTGGATCATGGTCGGGATCTCCTGAGGTTGTTCAAAAAAGGCGTTGTGGTGCCCGTTGCGCCCAAGTTAGGGAATTGCTGCACATCGGGAAAGAGGTCAAACCCGAAGACGGGTCCGTGTGGCGTTAAAAATTTAACTATGTGAAATGAGTTTATTCCTCTGGAAGTATAGGGAAACGGGACACAGGGAAAACCCGATGAAGACAATCACGCCACCTGCACGGTGATGGGCGTCAGACCGCCGACCGTTCCATGCAGCGTGTCACCCCTCACCACCGCTGCCACACCTTCTGGCGTGCCGGTGTAGATCAGGTCACCCGGTTGCAGTTCCCAGGCCCTGGACAGGTGCTCGATGGTTTCAGCCACGTTCCAGATCAGCTTGTCGATGGTGCTGCTTTGGCGGTTCGAGCCATTCACCGTGAGTGCAATCGGTGCCTGGTGGATCGGGCCCGCTTCGGCCGCCGGTGTGATCGGTCCGATGGGGGCCGAGTGGTCGTAGGCCTTGCCGATGCACCAGGGGCGGCCCTGTTTCTTCATGTCGGACTGCAGGTCGCGCCGCGTCATGTCCAGCCCGACGGCGTAGCCAAAGATGTGCTCATGCGCCTGTGCGGCGGCAATGTTGCTGCCCCCTTTGCCGATGGCCACCACCAGTTCGATTTCGTGGTGCAGGTTGGTCGTGAGGCTGGGGTAGGGGATGGTCGTCGTCTGTCCCTCTTCACACACCACCACGGTGTCGGCCGGCTTCAGAAAAAAGAACGGCGGCTCACGGCCGGTGAAGCCCATCTCCTTCGCATGCTCTTCGTAGTTGCGGCCCACGCAGTAGACGCGGTGCACGGGAAAGCGCTCGGTGCAGCCGAGCACTGGCACGGACACGACGGGTGGGGGTGGGAAGAGGTAGTCCATCGCAGTCCTTTGCTCAGGGGGAATTGGAAAGACGCGCGTCACGCGTGTCCGGTCGTTGAACACATTGTCAATGCTGCGACGCAGGCAGGTGCACCACCAGACCGTCGAGCTCGGGCGTCAGCCGGATCTGGCAGCTCAGGCGGCTGGTCGGTTGCACCGGACTGGCGGCGAAGTCGAGCATGTCGAGTTCATCGGGGCTGGCCGGTGGCAGTTTTTCTGTCCAGGGCGCGTCCACCATCACGTGGCAGGTGGCGCAGGTGAGGGTGCCGCCGCAGTCTGCTTCGATGCCTTTCACGTTGGCGTCGACGGCGGCTTTCATGAGGCTCTGGTCGGTGGCGGTTTCGATGTCCTGATGGGATTGATCGGTGGCGATGAAGCGGATGCGGATCATGAGGGTTGTATGGGGATGGTTTCAGGTGCGCGCGAAGTATTCGCGGCGTTCAAAGTCGGTCCGGTCTTCTGCCTGTGCGCAGCGGTCGATTTCGCTTTGTTTGATGCGGCAGAAGTAGCGCACGAAGTCGTTGCCCAGGCCTTCGCACAAGGCGGGGTCTGCCTTGAGGGCAGCGAGGCCATCGGCGAGTGTGGTCGGTATCTTTTCGGCGTGGTCGGCGTAAGGCGTTTCACTGCCCGGTGGTGGTTGCAACGACCGTGCCATTCCGTCCAGCCCGGCATGAATCTGAGCGGCCATGTACAGGTAGGGGTTGGCGGCCGGTTCACCCACGCGGTTTTCAATGCGGGTGGCGCTGTCGCCAGCGGCACCGACCACGCGCAGCATGGCGCCGCGGTTGTCGCGCCCCCACAGCACCGCCTGCGGCGCCAGCGCGTTCGGGCGGAAGCGGGCAAAGCCGTTGATGGTCGGGGTGCAAAGCGCGGTCATGCCGCGCGCGTGGGCGAGCAAACCGCCCAGCCAGTGCGCGCCTGCGTCTGACAAGGTGTGCACGGCATCGGCCGGGTCGCTGCAGGGTGCTGCGGTTTCTCGCACGCAGGCGTTGCGGCCACTTTGCAGGTCAACGAGCGACTGGTGCAGGTGCCAGCCGCTGGACATGATGTTCGGGAACGGTGGACGGCACATGAAGGTGGCGTGGTAACCCGCGCGCCGCAGCGCCTGGCGCACGCCGTTGCGGAACAGCACCATCTGGTCGGCGGCGGTCAGGGCATCGGTGGCGTCAAACACCGCCTCCACCTGGCTGGGGCCGAGCTCGATTTCCAACGACTGCAGCGGTAACCCCAGCGCTTGTGCGGTGTGCTGAACGATGCGCAAGGGTTCGTCCGCCATGTCCATCATGGCTTCGGCCTGCAGGTTGTAGCCGGGATGGATCATTTCCACTTCCGGCGGCAGACCGGGCCAGGCGGCCAGTTCGGGGTTGAGCTGGGGGCGGGTGCTGGTGATGCGGTAGATGTGAAACTCCACCTCCAGGCCGGTCTTGAGTCCATAGCCGGCGTTGCTCAGCCGGGTCAGCGCGCCTTGCAACACGCGGCGGGTGTCCAGTGGTACCGGCGTGCCGTCGCCAAACCACGGCTGGCAGCGCAGCCAGCCGGTGCGGGGCAGCCAGGGCAGGGTGGTGAAGCTGGCCGGGTCGGGCAGCAGCATGAGGTTGGCCGCGCCGGCAAAGCCCGGCAGCTCGCTCACGCCATCGGGCTCAAACACTTTCCATGCGGTGCGATCGGCGGTGTCCTTGAGCATGAGTGTGCCCACCATGCCCACGCCGTCGCGCAGCGCGCGGACGGCGGCCGTTGCGGTGAGCGTCTTGCCGCGCAACATGCCGTGGGTGTCGCACCAGCCCATGCGCACCAGCTCGATGCCGCTGGCTTCAATGAGCCTGGCCAGTTGCAGGCAGGCTGCTTCGCGCTCGGGCGTGTGTATGCCGCAAAGATCGGCAAAGCTCATGCCACTGGCTCCGTGCGAACGACGCTGCTTGCAGACCAAGGCGCGGCCTCGCGCCGGGCCTGTACCGTCTCCTGCCACCAGGCCTGCCATTGCTGCGCGGGCGCAATGCCGTCCACCGTGTCTGGGCCGCTGATCTGGTCGTGCAGGGCCGGATCGGCCATGCCGGGTGCGGTACCGCCTTGTTCGACCGCGTCGATGGCCTGTTGCAGCATCCGCCGGTTGGCCATGATCACTTTGTCGGTGGTGCCCAGGTGCTCGCGCGTGCGGTCCTGGATGGCACCCATGCTCTCGCAGGCCCACTGGTCGTGCACGTTGATGTCGTCTTCGCCCATGCCCAGGTAGGTGCGGTTCATCTGTTCTTCAGCATTGAAACCCCACTGGTTGTGGCGCCCTGATTTGGGGATGTAGTCCGGCAGGGTCACAGCATCCAGCCGCTGGTTGCGCATGGCCGTCTTGTCCACGGGGCCGGCAAAGCTGGTGAAGAACGCGAACCAGTAGTTGTGGGTGTCGTCGACCGGCACGTGCATCTGCGTGATGGTCATGGTTTCCGACAGCGGGATCACGAAAGTCTGCGGAAAGACCGCGTTGGTCACCCGCACATGCGTGAGTTCGTCGGTCATGGGACGCAACGCGGTGAGCTGCAGACCGTAGGGCTGTGCAACAAATGAAATCTGCGGCTGGCCAAATTCACGCATCACGCGTGTCATGGGCCATCGCTCTCCCCCCACGTCGCCCGCGCTGGCGCCGCGAAACTGCTTGCCGTAGCTGTCTTCCAGCGAGCCGTCGTTGAAAAAACGGTGCAGATAAGATGCGTGCGCCGGGTCGATGCCCACTTCAAAGGCCTGCAGCCAGTTGCAGTTCCAGAGCCCCTTGAACGCAAAGGTGTGGGTGCCGGGTGCGACAAAACAATCCAGATCGGGGAAGGGGGGTGGTGTCTGCCCTTCGGGGCCAAACCAGCCGAAGAGCACACCGCTTTTTTCGACCAGTGGGTAGCTGCGCTGGCGAATGCGTGTGCAAAGGGTGCTTCCCGCCGGCTCGGCCGGGGTCTCGATGCACTGGCCGGTGGTGTCGAACTTCCATCCGTGGAACGGGCAGCGCAGACCATCGCCTTCATTGCGGCCGTAGGCCAGGTCAGCACCGCGGTGGGGGCAATCGCGGTCGAGCAGGCCGTATTCGCCCGATGCGTTGCGGAACAGGACAAAGTCCTGCCCCAGCAGCCGCACTGCTTTTACCGGCCGCACCGCCATGCGTGGGTCCAGCGTGGGGTCGAATTCATCGAGCAGGGCCACCGGTTGCCAGTAGCGACGCAGCATCTCGCCCCCGGGTGTGCCTGGCCCGACCTGGGTGAGGCGTTGATTGAGTTCGGCTTTCATGCGGTGTCCTTGCGGTTTCGTGAGGGGTGGGGCAAACGGTATACCATTTTCTTTTTTCAGTGTACAGTTTGCCTCATGACCCTGCAAGACACTGTTTTGATGCAATTGCGCGACCTGATCCTCAGCGGTCAGTTCGAGCCCGGTCAGCGCCTGGCGGAGCAGCAACTCGCCGAACGTCTGGGCGCTTCGCGCACGCCGGTGCGTGCCGCTTTGGTGACACTGGAACAGGAGGGCCTGGTCGAGGCCAACGACACCGGCAAGTACCTGGTGCGGCAGTTCACTGCTCAGGAGGTGACCGATGCGATTGCGGTGCGCGGCCATCTGGAGGGCATGGTGGCGCGCCTGGTGGCCGAGCACGGATTGACCCGACAGCTCCAGGGCGACCTGCAAGCCTGCCTGGACGAAGGCGACCGCCTGCTGGCCGACAACCCGCTCACGCTGGAGAGCTACGCCGCTTATGCGGCCATGAACGATCGCTTTCATTCACTGTTGCTGGAGGCCTGCGGCAATCGCGCCCTGCAACGGGCCGTGGCCTTGAACGACAAACTGCCTTTTGCGCCCGCGTCGGCCATGTTGCCCATGCAGGGCACGGTGGCCATGGACCGCGACTGGATGCTCTACGCCCACCGCCAGCACCACATGCTGTTTGATGCGCTGCGGCGAGGCGAAAGCGCACGTGCCCAGGCGCTGGCGGTGGAACACACCGAAGTGGCGCAGATGAACATGCGGCTGGCGCTGGAGCGGCGATCCGAATCCGAGCGCGTGATGCCGGTGATGCGGCTGGTGGTGGGCTAAACACTGGCCCACCCCCGCGCCGGCCCTGCGGGCCGTGTCTTGCAGACCGCAGCATCGCCGGAGTCGATGCTTCTTCGGGCTGTCCGAGCCTGCGCAGGCAGGCTCAGAGCCGCGGCCCTCAGCCCCCTTCAAGGGGGCGCCAGCAGCGGCCCGGCAAAGCCGGTTCCGCGCTGGCCTTGGTGTTGACTCCAGCGTGCACGAGCAGTCGCGGTGTATCGTGTCGACCATGGAGACACCACAACCGCCCGAACCGGGAACCAGCCTGTCGCTGAGACGGGTGGCCATCGACACCTACCACGAGAACGTGGCCTACCTGCATCGGGATTGCGCGGTGTACCGGGCCGAAGGTTTTCAGGCGTTGTCCAAGGTGGAGATCCGTGCCAACGGCCGGCGCATTCTGGCCACGCTCAATGTGGTGGACGACATCAGCATCGTGGGCTGCAACGAGCTCGGCGTGTCCGAAGACGCGTTCGCCCGGCTCGATGTGCCACATGGGCATCCGGCCTCGGTGTCGCAGGCTGAGCCGCCGGAATCCATTCCCGCGCTGTTTCGCAAGATCAACGGCGAACGCCTGGGCCGCGAAGACTTTCACGCCATCATCCGTGACATCGCCGACCTGCGGTACTCCAAGATCGAACTGACCGCATTCGTGGTGGCCAGCAACCGCAGCGAGCTCGATCGCGAGGAGGTCTACTTTCTCACCGAAGCCATGGTCGCCAGCGGGCGCCGGCTGGACTGGCACGAATCGCTGGTGGTTGACAAGCACTCCATTGGCGGCATTCCGGGCAATCGCACGTCCATGCTGGTGGTGCCCATCGTGGCGGCCTATGGCTTGGTGTTTCCCAAGACATCATCCCGCGCGATCACCTCACCTGCGGGGACGGCAGACACCATGGAGGTGCTGTGCAACGTGGAACTGCCGTTCGAGCAGCTCACTGGCATCGTGCGCGACCACAAGGGTTGCCTGGCCTGGGGTGGCACGGCGCAACTCTCGCCTGCCGACGATGTGCTGATTTCGGTGGAGCGGCCTCTGAACATCGACTCGCCAGGGCAGATGGTGGCGTCCATCCTGTCCAAAAAAATGGCCGCCGGTGCCACCCATCTGGTGCTGGACATACCGATCGGACCCACGGCCAAGGTGCGCTCCATGCCTGAGGCGCAGAAACTGCGTCGCCTGTTCGAATACGTGGCGCAGCGCATGCACCTGTCGCTGGACGTGGTGATCACCGACGGGCGCCAGCCGATCGGTCGCGGTGTGGGGCCGGTGCTGGAGGCACGCGATGTGATGCAGGTACTGGAAAACGACCCCCAGGCTCCCGACGATCTGCGGCAAAAGTCGCTGCGACTGGCTGGGCGCATCATCGAGTGCAGTCCCGATGTGCGCGGTGGCGACGGCTTTCGCATTGCGCGCGACATTCTGGATTCCGGGCGCGCGCTCGCACAGATGCAAGCCATCATCCAGGCACAAGGCACGAAAGGATTCGATCATCACCATCCCCAGTTGGGCGTGCTCACGCTGGACGTGCTGGCCCCGGGCAGCGGCGTGGTCACCGGCATCGACAACCTGCAGATCGCACAAGTGGCGCGGCTGGCAGGGGCTCCCAAGGTCAAGGGTGCCGGCGTGGATCTGTTGTGCAAGCTGGGTGATGCCGTGAGCGCCGGTGAACCGCTCTACCGCGTTCACGCCAGCTACCCGGCCGATCTTGAATTTGCCCGGCTGGCCAGCGTGCGCGCGAGCGGCTTCAGCATCGGCAGCGAGGCCGATGTGCCGCGCGTCTTCGTGGAGTTCTGATGAAAGATGTTCCGGCCAGTGCGGCGGGCTGCCTGCTGTGTTTCGACGATGAGCTGCCGATTGCGCGGGCGGTAGCCGATCAGGCGGCTCTGCGGTGTGCCGTGATGGAGCGGCACCGCTTTCCAGATGGCGAGCTGCGCTTGCGACTGCCCGAGGCGCTGCCGCCTCGCGTGGTGCTGTGGCGCAGTCTTCACCAACCCAATGAAAAGCTGGTGGAACTGCTGATCGCGGGCCGCACGGCGCGTGAGCTGGGTGCCAGCCACCTCACGCTGGTGGCTCCCTACCTGGCCTACATGCGGCAAGACATGGCCTTTCGCCCTGGCGAGGCCATCAGCCAGCGCATCGTGGGCGGCTTTCTGGCCAGTCTGTTTGATGCCGTGATCACGGTGGACCCGCACCTGCATCGCGTGGCCACGCTCGAAGAAGCCATCCCGGTGCCCGATGCCGTCGTGCTCAGCGGTGCGCCGCTGCTCGCCGATCACATCGCCGCACATCGCCGTCAGGTGTTGCTCATCGGCCCGGACGAAGAAGCCTTGCAATGGGTGGCCGTGGCCGCCCGGCGACATGGTTGGGACCACGCCGTGTGCCGCAAGACGCGCCATGGTGACCGCGAGGTCGATATCGAGCTTCCGGCCATGTCCGTTTCTGGGCGCGCGGTGGTGTTGATCGACGATGTGGCAAGCTCCGGTCACACCCTGGTGCGTGCCATTGAACTGCTGCGCGAAGCTGGTGCCGCGACCGTCGACGTGGCCGTGACCCATGCCCTGTTTGCATCTGACGCCCTCGAACGGGTGCAGGCAGCGGGTGCTGGTGAGGTGTGGAGCACGGACTGTATTGCGCACGCCACCAACGCGGTGAGCATCGTCCCGGCGGTGGCGAGGGCTTTGCTTGAGATGCATGCCCGCCGAAGCTGAAGCGCCCACAATCGCGGCTTTGGCAATCTGCCTTCCAGGCTTCCCTTCCATGTCCAACTTGTTCGAACCCATTGTTGCCGGCGACCTGAGTCTGCCCAACCGGGTCGTCATGGCGCCCCTGACCCGGAACCGCGCACCCGGCGCCGTGCCCACGCCACTGATGGCCACTTACTATAGCCAGCGCGCCAGTGCCGGCCTGCTGATCACAGAGGCCACGCCCGTGAGCCACCAGGGGCAGGGCTATGCCGATGTGCCAGGCCTGTATGCGCCCGAGCAGATCGCAGGCTGGCAGCGTGTCACCCAGGCGGTGCACGATGCCGGCGGCAAGATCGTGGTGCAGCTCTGGCACGTGGGGCGGGTGTCGCACAACGATTTGCAGCCCGATGGCGGTGCACCCGTGGCGCCGTCGGCC
Source organism: Betaproteobacteria bacterium HGW-Betaproteobacteria-16 (assembly GCA_002840835.1). Classification (GTDB taxonomy): domain Bacteria; phylum Pseudomonadota; class Gammaproteobacteria; order Burkholderiales; family Burkholderiaceae_C; genus Hydrogenophaga. The sequence continues at coordinate 37,723 of PHCQ01000015.1, forward strand.
ATTCGCGCCAAGACCAAAACCGTGCTGATCGTGGATGGCGTGCCTACCTTTGTGGACACTTCTGAGCCACGCGCGCTGGCCCTGGACGAACTGCCCGGGATCGTGCAGGACTTTCGTCAGGCCGCGCTCAACGCCATTGAGGCCGGCTTTGACGGTGTGGAAATCCACGCGGCCAACGGCTACCTGATTGACCAGTTCCTCAAGACCGGCAGCAACCAGCGAACCGACGCCTATGGCGGCAGCATCGAAAACCGGGCCCGCCTGTTGCTGGAAGTGGTGAATGCCATCACGGATGCCATCGGCGGTGGGCGCACCGGCATTCGCCTTTCGCCCGTGACGCCCGCCAACGACGTGGTGGACGCCGACCCCCAGCCCTTGTTTGATCACGTGGTGCGGCAGCTGGCGCCCATGAAGCTGGCTTACCTGCACCTGATCGAAGGCGCCACCGGCGGCCCGCGCGGCATCGCCGATCGACCGTTCGACTACGCCGCGCTGCGAGCCGCCTACCGCGCTGCAGGTGGCAAGGGCGCCTGGATGGTCAACAACGGCTACGACCTTTCACTGGCCGGGCAGGCCCTGCAAGATGGCGCCGACCTGGTGGCCTTCGGCAGATCCTTCATCGCCAATCCGGATCTTGTCGAGCGACTTCGGCGCGGCGGGCCGTTCAACACGCCCGATCGCAACACCTTCTATGGCGGTGGCGCGCAGGGCTACACGGACTATCCGGCGCTTGCCTGATTGGCCTGTCGGTTTCTGCTGACCGGCCGATGTCGGGTCGGTCCGTTTCTTGATGTGGGTCAGTTTTCGGCCGATTCAGCAGGCTGAGGGCTGGACAGCGTGCGCTTGATTGAGGACCATGTGTCTGAACAAAAGGTTCTGGGGCTTTCGCCAGAACCGGAGACAGGAGACAGGTCTTGCACCATGGTCCCTTCATTGCTTGCTCGGCCCGAGACTCGGGAAGCCCGTTCAGGGGCCTTCTGACGGCCCGGCTTTTCACATTCCTGCTGGGGCTGGCGATGATGGCTGCTGCGCCTACCAAAGCAGCCACCGCGCCCGTGCTGACGGTGGAGGGCGCCATTGGCCCGGCCAGCGCCGACTATGTGGTGCGAGGCATCGAGCAGGCGGCCAGCGTCGGCGCGCCGCTGCTGGTGTTGCAACTGGACACGCCAGGCGGGCTGGATCAGTCGATGCGGCAGATCATCCAGGCCATCATGGCCTCCCCTGTGCCGGTAGTGACTTACGTGACGCCGGCTGGCGCCCGCGCGGCCAGTGCTGGTACCTACATCCTGTACGCCAGCCACGTGGCGGCCATGGCACCGGCCACGACCCTGGGAGCCGCCACACCGGTTGCGATCGGCATGCCAGGCGCACCGCAGCCCGTACGCGAACCCGCACCTGGGGGGAGCGGCAAGGAGGGCGAGGACCAGAAGGCGCCAGCCCCCACAGCCTCGTCGCCAGCCGATCCGATGACCGCCAAACAGGTCAACGATGCCGCTGCGTTCATCCGTGGCCTGGCCAGAGAGCGCGGTCGCAACGCCGAGTGGGCCGAACGTGCGGTGCGCGAGGCTGTCAGCCTGACGGCGTCCGAGGCGCTGGAGCAGGGCGTGGTCGACCTGGTGGCCAAAGACCTGACCGACTTGCTGGCGCAGATCGATGGCCGCAAGGTGCGCACCGCCAGCGGCGAGCTCCAACTGGCCACCACCGGTCTGGTCGTGGTCATACAGCCGCCTGACTGGCGGCACCGGCTGCTTGGCGTGATCGCCAACCCCAGCTTTGCCCTCATCTTGCTGATGATCGGTGTCTACGGGTTGATGTTTGAGTTTTCATCGCCTGGTTTCGGCGTTCCGGGCACGGTGGGTGCGATCTGTTTGCTGCTGGCCCTGTTCGCCCTGCAGTTGTTGCCGGTCAATTACGCAGCACTGGCTTTGATCCTGCTGGGCTTCGCCCTGCTGGCGGCCGAGTTGCTGACACCGGCCTTCGGCGTGCTGGGGGTGGGCGGGGTGATCGCCTTCATGGCCGGCGGTTTGCTGCTGTTCGACAGGGATGTGCCCGGTCTTGGGGTGCCCCTGCCGCTGCTGTTCGGCATTTCACTCACATCGGCCGCGGCCGTCCTGCTGGGCGGAGGCATGGCCTTGCGGGCACGCCGGGCGCGGGTGGTCAGCGGCAGTGAGGCCATGCTGGGGGCCACGGGCCAGGTCACGGCAGTGGAAGGTCCCAAGGCCTGGGCTCAGGTGCAGGGTGAGCGCTGGCAGGTGGCCGGCGAGCGCCCGCTGGTGCTTGGCCAGACCGTTCGTGTGCGGGCAGTCGAAGGGCTGGTGCTGCGCGTGGAGTCCCTGGGCGATGAACCGATGCAGTCACACAAGGAGAACGCATGATGCTGGATTTCAATATTGGACTGGGCGGCATCCTGTTGCCGGTGGTGCTGGTGCTGCTGGGTGCTTCATTTCGCATCCTTCGCGAATATGAACGCGGCGTGGTGTTCCAGCTCGGCCGCTTCTGGAAGGTCAAGGGGCCGGGCCTGGTGATTGTTGTGCCGGGGCTGCAGCAGATGGTGCGGGTTGATCTGCGCGTGGTGACCATGGACGTGGAACCGCAAGACGTGATCTCGCGCGACAACGTCTCGGTCAAGGTGAATGCGGTGGTTTTCTTTCGCGTGATCGACCCGCAGAAGGCGATCATCCAGGTCGAGAACTACCTGATGGCAACCAGCCAATTGGCGCAGACCACCTTGCGCGTGGTACTGGGCAAGCATGAGCTTGACGAAATGCTGGCCGAACGCGAACGGCTGAACCTGGACGTGCAGCAGATCCTGGATGCACAGACCGATGCATGGGGCATCAAGGTGACCAACGTGGAGATCAAGCACATCGACCTGAACGAGTCCATGGTGCGGGCGATTGCCCGCCAGGCCGAGGCCGAGCGCGAGCGACGCGCCAAGGTGATTCATGCCGAAGGCGAGAAGCAGGCTGCTGTCTCACTGCTGGAAGCCGCGCAGATGCTGGCCCGGCAGCCCGAGGCCATGCAACTGCGGTATTTGCAGACCATGACGCAGGTGGCTGGCGATCGTGCCTCCACCATCGTGTTTCCGCTGCCCATGGACCTCCTGGGCCGTCTGCTGGACAAGCAACCAGGCGTGCAGGCACCTGCAAAGCCGGAGGATTGAGGGATGGAAACGATTCGAAAGAGCCCTGAATCCCAGGCCATCCAGCCGAACCTGCGCGATCACACCGAGGTATCGGCCAGTTTCACATGGGAGGTCGCCGCCCGTGATCTGGACGGTTTGCCCGAGGGCCGAGGTCTGAACATCGCCCACGAAGCGGTTGACCGGCACGTGAAGCATGGCCGCGGTGAGCGAGTCGCCATCCGCTGGCTGGGCAAGCGTGGCGACAGGCGCGATTTGAGCTATGCCACGCTGGCGCAGGAGACCAGCCGTTTCGCCCATGCGCTGGAGAAGCTCGGGCTGGTGCCAGGCGAGCGCGTGTTCGTGCTGATGGGCCGCCTGCCTGAGCTCTACGTGGCGGTACTCGGGGCGCTCAAAGCGCGCTGCGTGGTAACCCCACTGTTTCCCGCCTTTGGGCCAGAGCCGATCGCCACCCGTGCCGAGATGGGCGACGCCCGCGTCCTGGTGACCACGCCTGAACTGTACCGACGCAAGGTGCAGGCGCTGCGGGGCCGGCTACCGGGCCTGCGCCATGTGATCCTGGTCGGTGAGGTTGACGAGACCCTGGCTGCCGAGCCTGGGGTCCACCGATGGTCCACCCTGATGGATGGCATGCCGACGCAGTACGCGATCGGTCCCACCACGCCCGAGACCATGAGCCTGCTGCACTTCACCAGCGGCACCACCGGCCGGCCCAAGGGCGCGGTGCATGTGCATGGTGCCGTGCTGGCCCATCTGGTGACAGGCCGCTACGCGCTGGACCTGCACGATGAGGATGTGTTCTGGTGCACCGCCGACCCCGGCTGGGTCACCGGCACCAGCTACGGCATCATCGCGCCCCTGGTGTGCGGTGTCACCAATGTGGTGGTGGAGGCCGAGTTCGACCCGGCCACCTGGTATGGCGTGCTCGAAACCGAGCGGGTCAGTGTCTGGTACACCGCACCCACGGCCATCCGCATGATGATGAAGCTGGGCACCGAGCCCCTGCAGGGACGCGACCTGTCGGCCCTGCGCTTCATGGCCAGCGTGGGCGAGCCGCTGAATCCCGAAGCGGTGGTCTGGGGCGTCAAGGCTTTCGGCATGCCGTTCCACGACAACTGGTGGCAGTCGGAGACCGGCGGCATCATGGTCTCGAACTACGCCGCCATGGACGTCAAGCCCGGCTCCATGGGCAAGCCGCTGCCGGGCATCACCGCGGCGGTGGTGCGGCGAGAAACCGATGGCACGCTGACGGTCATCGCCGAGCCCGATGTGGATGGGGAACTGGCCCTGCGCGCCCCCTGGCCCTCAATGATGCGCGGCTACCTGCATGAAGATGAGCGCTATCGCAAGTGCTTCGTCGATGGCTGGTACCTGACTGGCGACCTGGTGCGCTGCGACGCTGATGGCTATTACTGGTTTGTGGGCCGGGCCGACGACGTGATCAAGTCGGCCGGACACCTGATCGGCCCCTTCGAGGTCGAAAGCGCGTTGATGGAGCACCCTGCCGTGGCCGAGGCCGGCGTGATCGGCGTGCCCGACCCGATGGCGGGCGAGGTGGTCAAGGCCTTCGTGGCGCTCAAGCCGGGCTATGAGGCCAGCGAGGTGCTCAGCCGTGAACTGCTGGGCCACGCCCGCCAGCGCCTGGGTGCTGCGGTGGCGCCCAAGTCGATCGAGTTCAAGGCCAACCTGCCCAAGACCCGCAGCGGCAAGATCATGCGGCGCCTGCTCAAGGCACGCGAGCTGGGCCTCCCCGAAGGCGACCTGTCCACCCTGGAGAGTGACGAAACGCCCGCGAGACAGCCATGAGCGACAAAGTCCATCTTGACCGGGCCCACCTGCACCACCTGTGGCGCCTGATGCTGCGCATCCGTCGGTTTGAAGCTAAGTGCGTCGAGCTTTACCAGGCGCAGAAGATCCGGGGCTTCCTGCACCTGTACGACGGCGAAGAGGCGGTGGCCGTGGGCGTGGCCGCCGCGCTGCAGCCGCGCGATGCCATCGTGGCCACCTACCGCGAACACGGGCAGGCGCTGGCCCACGGCGTGCCGATGCGGCCGCTGATGGCCGAGATGCTGGGCAAGGTGGAGGGCTGCTGCCGCGGTCGGGGCGGCTCCATGCACCTCTTCAGCCGCGAGCACCGCTTCTTTGGTGGCAATGCCATCGTAGGTGGAGGCCTGCCGCTGGCCGCCGGCATTGCCATGGCCGACCAGCGCCTGCGGCCGGGTGCGGTGACTGCCTGCTTTTTCGGCGAGGGCGCGGTGGCCGAAGGCGCGTTCCATGAAACCTTGAACCTGGCGCAGCTGTGGAAGCTGCCGGTGCTGTTTGTCTGTGAAAACAATCTGTACGCCATGGGCGTGCCACTGGCCCAGTCCGACGCCGAGACCGACATCTGGCGCAAGGCCGCGGCCTACCGCATGTCCGCAGAGCAGGTCGATGGCATGGACCCGGTGCAGATGGAAGCGGCGGCGCGTCGGGCCGTTGAGCACATCCGCCAGGGGCAGGGGCCGTTCCTGCTGGAGGCCCGGACCTACCGTTTCCGCGCACACTCCATGTTCGACACCCAGGCCTACCGCAGCCGCGACGAAATCGAGGACTGGCGCAAGATCGACCCGATCGAGCGCCTGCGCCACTGGATGCTGGACAACCATCAGATCACCGACGATCAGTTGCGGTCCATCGAGGCCGAAGTGGCCGCAGAGATCGACGATGCCGTGGCCTTTGCCGAGGCGGGCAGCCTGGAGCCTGTCGACCAACTGGAGCGCTTCGTGCTGATGGACAGCGTGGTGCAGGAACAGGGTACGGAGGTGCGGCCATGAGCGGCATGACCTACCGCGAGGCCTGCCGCCAGGCCATCCGCGATGCCCTGATCACCGATGCGCGCACCTTCGTCATGGGCGAGGACGTGGGCTGTTACGGCGGCTGCTACGCAGTGACCAAGGGCCTGCTCGAAGAGTTCGGCCCTGAGCGCATCATTGACACGCCGCTGGCCGAAAACGCCTTCACCGGCATCGGCATCGGCGCCGCACTGGCCGGCCTGCGACCCATCGTCGAGATCATGACCTGCAATTTCAGCCTGCTCGCGCTGGACCAGATCATGAACAACGCGGCGACCCTGCCACACATGACGGGCGGTCAGTTCGCGGTGCCGCTGGTGATCCGCATGGCCACCGGCGGCGGGCGCCAGCTCGCGGCCCAGCACTCGCACAGCCTGGAGGGCTGGTATGCCCACATTCCCGGCCTGAAGGTGCTGGCGCCAGCCACGGTGGAAGATGCCCGCTTCATGCTGGCTGCCGCCCTGGCCGATCCCAATCCGGTGCTGGTCTTCGAGCATGTCGTGCTCTACAACGCCGAAGGCGAACTGGACCCAGCCGTGCAAGCGGTGGACATCGAACGGGCCCGTGTTCGCCGGGACGGACGCCACGTGTCCCTGGTGACCTATGGCAACAGCCTGCCCAAGTGCCTGACCGCGGCTGACGCCCTGGCCGGGGAAGGCATCGAGGCTGAGGTGATCGATTTGCGCGTGCTGCGCCCGCTGGACATGGACACGGTGCTCGCGTCGATCTGCCGCACCCGCCGCGTGGTGATTGTGGACGAGGGCTGGAAGAGCGGCTCGGTATCGGCCGAGATCGCGGCCCGTCTGGCAGAGGATGCGCTGTACGAGCTGGACGCCCCAATCCGCCGCGTCTGCAGCCGCGAGGTGCCGGTGCCTTATGCCCAGCACATGGAAGACGCGGCCTTGCCATCGGTCGACACCATCCTGGCGGCCGTGCGGTCCATCGTGCCGGCCCGGAGCTGAGCATGGCCGATTTCACGATGCCGTCCCTTGGCGCCGACATGGAGTCTGGCAAAGTGGTGCAGTGGCTGGTCAATCCGGGTGACCGCGTCAAGTCCGGCGATGTTGTGGCGGTGGTGGAGACCCATAAGGGCGCGATCGACGTTGAGTGCTTCCTTGACGGTGTGATCGACGACATGGCGCCGCTGGACGAGTCGCTGCCGGTGGGCGCTGTGCTGGCGCGTGTGCGGCAGGATGGCGAGGGAGTATCGGCTTCGCCAGTGGTGGCGACCCCGGCCACCCCGGCCGCGCCTGTGGCGGTGCAGGTGGAGCCTGTGCCGCTGCGACCCGGTCGTGCTCAAGAGCCAGAAGTGGCAGTACCGGGTCAGGTGCGTGCGCGTGTGACCCCTGCGGCGCGGCAACTGGCGCAAGCGCATGGACTGAACCCCGACACGCTGGCAGGCCAGGGTGCCGACGGTGCGGTGATCCGCGCCGACGTCGAACGGGCGATGGCGTTGCCTGCGGCTGACCCGTTGGCACCGACCGAGGCCGCAACATCTGTGCCGCGCCCCCGATCAGCCGGCTTCGATCCAGCCCAGATGCGCCAGGCCATCGCGGCTGCGATGGCGCGATCCAAGCGCGAAATCCCGCATTACTACCTGGAAGAGGCCATCGATTTTGGACCAGCGACTGACTGGATCGAGACCTTCAACCGGGATCGCCCGCCCACCGAGCGGTTGCTGCCAGCGGTGCTGATGCTCAAGGCCGTGGCCCTGTCCCTCAAGGCCGTGCCGCAACTCAACGGCTTCTGCGTCAATGGCCGCTTCGAGCCGGCCGTCGGCATCCACGTCGGCTGGGCCATCGCTTTGCGCGGCGGTGGTCTGGTGGCGCCCGCCATCCGGCACGCAGACAGCCTCGATCTGCCGAACCTTATGGCCGCGTTGCGCGACCTGGTGCAGCGTGCGCGTGCTGGCGGTCTGCGCAGCTCTGAACTGACCGACCCGACCATCACAGTCACCAACCTGGGCGACCGTGGTGCCGAACGCGTTCAGGGGGTCATTTATCCGCCGCAGGTGGCCATCGTCGGCTTCGGGCGCGTGGTGCAGCGGCCCTGGGTGGTCGACGGCGCCGTGGCGATCCGGCCGATGGTGCACTGCAGCCTGGCAGCCGACCACCGCACCAGCGATGGCCACCTGGGCAGCCAACTGCTGGCCGCCGTAGCCCAGAACCTGCAGCATCCCGAGCAACTCTGAACTTTCAGTCCATGACATGACACCCCAAGACATTCGCCAGCTGGCCGCCGACGTACTCGCCGGTATTGCACCCGAAGCCGATCTGGGCATGGTCGCCGACCATGAAGATCTCCGCGAAGCCCTGGATCTTGACTCCATGGACTTCCTGAACCTGGTCATCGGCCTGAGCCAGGGCAGCGGGGTCAACATCCCGGAAAGCGACTACCCCAGGTTGTTCACCCTCGCCGGCATGCAGGCCTATTTGAGTGTGAAGGGACAGTAAGCTGCTCAGGGCCTCTGAGCGCGGCGGTTTTCGCGCTGCATGAACAGATAGAGGCTTTCGGTTTTCTCGCGCGCCCAAGGCGTGCGGCGCAGGAACTTCAGACTGGAACCCACACTGGGGTCGTGCGTGAAGCAGCGCACGGGAATGCGCTGCCCCAGGCCTTCCCACCCGTAGTGATCGGCCAGTTCGGTCACCATGCGTTCGAGCGTGACGCCGTGCAGCGGGTTGCGGGACTGGCTGGCCGGTGATCGGGGGGGTGAGGGCGGTGGTGCGTCTGACATGCCCGCCATTGTCGGGCTTTCCAGGGCTTGTCAGATGGGTGCAGGCGTGGGATCGGGCGGGTCGGTCTGGCGGATAGGCCAGCGGGCCTGACAGCCTTTCGCCCCGGCCCTACACTGGCCGCCTGTTGCAGCAACGGCGCACGTCGCCACCCCTGGCCATGTCCCTGTTTCCGCAAAGTGCCCTCAAACCTGGAGTTCGCAAGCGCGAGGTCTTTGGCTGGGCCATGTACGACTTCGCCAACTCGGGCTACACCACGGTCGTGTTGACCGCGGTGTTCAGTGCCTACTTCGTGGGCGGGGTGGCCGGTGGCGAGGCCTGGGGCACCCTGGCCTGGACCAGTGCGCTGGCGGTGTCGAGCTTGATCGTGATGCTCACCATGCCTGCCATCGGCGCCTACGCCGACCTGCGTGCGCTCAAGAAGCGACTGCTGATGCTCTCGACGCTGGGCTGTGTGGTGGGGACAGCCGCACTGGCCGGTGCCGGGCCGGGCGACGTGGCCTGGGCGCTGGTGGCGATCGTCCTTTCCAATGTGTTCTACACCTATGGCGAATCCCTGATTGCGGCCTTTCTGCCTGAGCTGGCGTGCGAGGACCGCATGGGCAGCGTGTCTGGCTGGGGCTGGGGCTTTGGTTACCTGGGCGGCATGCTCACACTGGGGTTGAGCCTATGGTATGTGCTCTGGGCGCAAGGGCAGGGATTGCCTGCATCACACTTTGTGCCAGTGACCATGTTCATTACCGCCGGTGTTTTCGGTGCGTCAACGCTGGTGACCTTTGCCTTGCTCAAGGAGCGCGCCCGGCCGCAAGTCAGGGCGACGGAGGAGGCCGGCCTGAAGGCCTCGCTTGCGCGGCTCAAACGCACCTGGCGCGAAGCGCGCACTTTCCAGGATTTCACGGCCCTGCTGGCCTGCTCGGTGGCCTACCAGGCCGGCATTGCCGTGGTCATTGCACTGGCCGCCGTCTACGCAGAACAGGTGCTGGGCTTCAAGCAGACCGAGACCATGATGCTGATCTTTCTGGTCAACATTGCAGCGGCACTGGGTGCCTTTGCCTGGGGCTATGTGCAGGATCGCATCGGCCACCGGCCGGCGCTGGCCATCACTCTGGTCGGCTGGATCGTCATGATCGTGCTGGCCGCACTGGCCACCGGGCCCGGGCTGTTCTGGGTCGCTGCCGTGATCGCCGGGCTGTGCATGGGCAGCAGCCAGTCGGCTGGCCGAGCGCTGGCCGGTGTGCTGGCCCCCGAGCTGCGCCGTGCCGAGTTCTTCGGTCTGTGGATGTTCGCCGTGCGCCTCTCGGCCATCATTGGCCCGATGACCTATGGCCTGGTCACCTGGCTGACCGACGGCAATCACCGCCTGGCCATTGTCTCGACCGGTGTGTTCTTTGTGGCCGGCCTGGGTTTACTGACCCTGGTCAATGTGCAGCGAGGCATCGCGGCGGCAGCCGCTGCCAACCAGCGGGCAGGCTGAGCCTTCTCAGGTTTCGGTTCGGGCCAGGCTGCGGGCGATCACCCGGCGTGCCTGGTCGCGCAACTGAACCGCCGCCGCAAACGGTGCCAGCGAGGGCGCTGCCAGCAGAGGTGCGCCGATGTGCACCGACAACATGGCCTTGCGCGGCCACCAGCGACTGGCACCCAGCAACTGCCGCGTGCCGCCCAGCGTCACCGGTACCACCGGTACCCCGGCATGCGCCGCCGCCAGGAATCCACCGAGCCTGAAGGGCAGCAGGCCGGGCGCGGCCACAAAGGTGCCTTCAGGGAACACCAGCAGCGGCGCACCTGACTGCGCCTCCTGGGTCATGTGCTGCGCGTCGGCCACGCTGCGTTTCGGGTCGAAGCGCTCCACAAAGGCCACGCCCAGGCGTTTGAGGAAGCGCCCAGCCACGCGCTGATGTTGCAGCTCCCGCTTGGCCACGAAGGTGTGTGGGCTTGGCAGGGCGGCCACCAGCACCAGTCCGTCCAGGTAGCTTGCATGGTTGCTCACCAGCACGCAGCGGCCATCCGCAGGCAGGTTCTCCAGCCCCTGCACATCAAGCGTCAAACCCGCCAGTCGCAGCAGCGTCCGTGCTGCCCTGTGGCAAAACTGCCAGGCTGCGGCCGGGCTCGGCAACAGCACGGTGATCAGCCAGGCAGCAGGCGCCATCAAACCGAAAAGGGCCAGGGCGCGCAAGGCGAACCACACGCCTGAGATGGCATGCAGTATGTGGCCAAGTCGCAGCACGATGGCGCCACCGACCAGCCTCAGCCATTGAGCCCTCACACTTGCCGAGGCTGTTCCCAGGCCCCCTTGTTCAACCAGGGTCCGGCAGGCAGAGCGCCGTACCTTGCCGCTGGAGGTCTTGAGCACTGTGTGGGGCGGCACCAGCAGGACCTCGTCGGCCGGTTCGCCAATGGCCGACAGCACCGCATCCGTCACCGCCTCGCGCAGGGCCGCGGTGTCCCGGCTGGCGCGTGGGCTGACCTCGGCCAGCACGACCAGGCGTTCGGTGCCGGTCTTTGCATCGCGCCGACCGAACACGGCGACACAGCCCTTGCGCACGCCTGGTACCTCGCCCACCGCTTCCTCGATCTCCTGCGGGTAGAGGTTGCGCCCGCCACGGATCACGATGTCCTTGACCCGCCCGGTCACGAACACGTCGCCCTCGGCCTGGTAGGCACGGTCGCCGGTGTCCAGCCACAGGCCCTGGTCGTCCGTGAACAGGCGGGCGGTCAGTTCCGGGGCACGCCAATAGCCCGAGGTGGCCGAGGGACCGCGAAATTCCAGCCGGCCTTCCACCCGCTCGGGAACCGGATGGCCGGTGTCGTCCACGATGCGGACCTCATGCCCAGGGAGTGCCCGTCCACACGCAACGAAGCGCAAGGCCGAGGCGTCCTGACTTGCAACGGCACGCCGCTCGGCCTCGAAGGTTTCGCGGGCAATGGTGTCGATTCGCGGGCCTCTGCCCAGCGGCGGAAACAGCAGGCCCACCGACGACTCGGCCAGGCCGTACACCGGGGTCATGGCCGATGGGCGCAGTCCGCAGGCAGCAAAGCGCCCTGCAAAGCGGGTGACCGTCTCCGGGCTCACAGCTTCCGCGCCGTTGAAGGCCAGTCGCCACCGGCTCAGGTCCAGGCCCTGCAGCGCGGCGTCGTCGATGCGGTTCAGGCACAGCTCGTACGCGAAGTTGGGGCCTGCCGACAGCGTGCCGCCGTAGCGCGAGATCGTTTCCAGCCAACGGCGGGGTCGCCCCAGAAAGGCCAGGGGCGACATCACCACCAGGCGAAAGCCCACGGTGAAGCTGCCCAGCCAGGCACCGATCAGGCCCATGTCGTGGTACAGCGGCAGCCAGCTGACGAACACGTCTTCCGGCGTGGCCTCTAGCGCGGTGGCCATGGCGCGGATGTTGGCCAGCAGGTTGGCATGGGTGAGCGTCACCCCCTTGGGCTGTCCGGTGCTGCCTGAGGTGTACTGGATGAAAGCGACGTCGTCTGCGGTGACGGTCACTGGGGCGGGTGGGTGATCCTGGCCCGATGCCATCAGCGCTTCAGGCGTGTGAAGGGCGCGCAGTCCGGGCACCCGGGCTTGCAGCAGGCGGGCCACCTGCATGGCTTCCGGCACGCTCACCAGTAGGGCCACCTGCGCATTGGCCAGAATGCCGGTGTGCCGCCTCACATGGTCTTCCAGCTGCGAGGGGCGTGCCGGTGGGTAGATGGGCACGGGAATCCCGCCGGCGCGCAGGATGCCCAGGTAGGTGAAGAAGTAGCCGGGCGATGTGGGCAGCATGATGGCCACCGTCTGGCCCGGTTTGAGCCCGGCAAGCTGCAGTCCAGCCGCCAGCGCCGCCGATGCGTCGTGCAACTGCTGGTAGGTGATCGGTGTTTCCGTGTCGTTGGCCAGGTAGACGATCTGGACCTGGTCCGGGTGGGCCGCCACGTGGCCATCGAGCACTTCAAGCAGGGTTTGCGCCGGGCTTTCCCCTTCCATGTTCGCGATAGGTGACGCTGACGAACCGGAAGGCGCGGGCGCTTCAGGCAAAGACTGTCCGGCCGCCGTTCGTGTGCGTCCTCGCTGGATGGCACGCCAAAGGTCTTCCACGGTCTCGGCGGTTTCCAGTGTGTCTTCAGGCAGGGCCAGGCCAGTGGCCGCCTCGATGCGCAACAGCAGCTCCATGCGTCCGAGACTGTCAAACCCCAGGTCACGGTCCAGCGAGGCGGACAGGTCCACACGACGACGGCGGCCGCTGTCCTCCGGGTACAGGTCGTTCTGAGCTCGCAGGACCATCTCGCACAGGCTGGCCTCGTCCCATCCGGGCTTGTGTTGAACGGTGTTCGCACGGTTCATTCAGCTGGCGCCTCTGGTTTACTCGGCGTCCCGGCCGGGTGGTGCCACCCGGCTCAGGCGCGGCCGCGTCGAATCATTGTCTTACAGCGCCTTGCAGCACGGTTTATCCTTGCGGCATGAAGCTCTACAACTACTTCCGGTCCTCTGCCTCATTCCGCGTGCGCATCGCACTGGCAATCAAGGGCATCTCATACGAATACCTGCCAGTGCACATCGCCAAAGGCGAACACCGGCAGGCCGCTTTTTCTGATCTTTCGCTGGAAGGCCTGGTGCCCCTGCTCGAACTCGACGATGGCACCCTCCTGACCCAGTCGATGGCCATCATCGAATACCTTGAGGACATGCAGCCAGCGCCCGCCCTGTTGCCCGCCGATCCGCTGGGTCGTGCCCGGGTGCGAGCCTTGTCCCAGATCGTGGCTTGCGAGATTCACCCCATCAACAATCTGCGAGTGTTGAAGTACCTCACCAAGGAACTGAAGGTGGAAGAAGAGGCCAAGAACACCTGGTACCGACACTGGGTGCGCGACGGTCTGGAAGCGTTTGAGCGCCAGCTCGCAGCCGGGCCGGCCTCGCTCTATTGCCACGGTGACACACCCACGATGGCAGACTGTTGCCTGGTGCCGCAGATCTTCAACGCGCAGCGGTTCAAGACGCCACTGGACGGGCTCCCGAAAACCATGGCGGTGTTCGACGCCTGCATGTCGCTCCCGGCGTTCCAGACAGCCCAACCGTCAGCCTGCCCAGACGCTGAAGCCTGATGGGCGGTTCTGGCGAACACATCGTTCCCGACTGGCCCGCGCCCGCCGGTGTGCGAGCGGTGTTCACGACCCGCGTCGGCGGCGTGTCCCAGCCCCCGTTCGACAGCTTGAACCTGGGCGATCATGTGCGCGACGATGCCGCCTCGGTGATGAGCAATCGCGCACGCCTGGCTTCCTTCACCTCGCCTGCGAGGCCGGTGTTCCTTCAGCAGATTCACGGCACGCATGTTGCCCATCTTGATGCGGTCACGCCCGATGCCACCGAAGCCGATGCCTGTGTGGTGCGGACCGGAGCCGGCGTGGCGGCCACCATCATGGTCGCCGACTGCCTGCCGATTCTGTTTGCCTGCAAGGCTGGCACGGCTGTGGCGGCCGCTCACGCTGGATGGCGAGGCCTTGCGGCGGGTGTGATCGAGGCCACCGTGCGTGCGCTGCGTGAGGTGGAGGCAGACGCTGCTGTGCCGCTTCAAGCAGAGGATTCAGACATCGTTGCATGGCTGGGACCTTGCATTGGTCCCCAGGCCTTCGAGGTCGGGCCAGAAGTGGTGGAAGCTTTTGTGACACAGGATGCGGGCGCGATCGACTGTTTCCGTGCGCAACCTGGAGGCAGGTTTTTGGCGGATCTGCCCGCGCTCGCCAGGCGCCGGTTGCATGCGATTGGCGTGTCGTCGGTTCACGGCAACGACGGTTCACCGCAGTGGTGCACCTTGGCGCAATCAGCGCGGTTCTTCTCGCACAGGCGCGACGCGGTCCGTCTCGGCAGCACCGGTCGAATGGCTGCCTGTGTCTGGTTCGGCTGACGGCACTTGCCCCACTTGCGCCGCTTGCTCGTTTCTTTCCGCCAGCCTCGCAAGGTCCTCTTCGGCTTCCTGTGCCTTGCGCGCTTTTCGCCGCTGAGGCGTTCGCATCAGGTAAACCACCAACGTCACCGGCATCAAACCGTAAAGAAAAAAGGTCACAATGGCTCCAAGCACGGTGCCGGTCGTGTTGGAAGCTTCCGCCACCGACATCATCAGCACCACATAGAGCCAGCCAATCACAACCAGATACACATTTCACCTGCAGCCCGAGACGAACTGTCAGGCGACTGGAAGTCAGCCCCCTGACACTAGGGAAAACCCGGAACGTGGCCCTAGACCGGTGAATAATAAGTCGACGGCCCAATCACAGGAGACATAGATGACATCAGGGAAAGATCCCCAGCAGCCCTGGCTGGAGGCGGCACAGCAGTTTCAACAGAATCTGGTGGCCCAGTGGACGCAGATGGCCCAGGCCATGCCGGGCGCTGCCGCCCAGGCCGGCACCAAAGACAGTGCCGATCCATTTGCAGCGTTCAAGACCTTCATGCCCCCGAGTGGCGCGGCCAACCCATTCGGCATGAACATGCCCAACCCTGCCAGTGGCTTGCAGGGCATGCCTGGCATGGCCGAACTTTTCAGCAATGCCAACGGGCAACAGGTCAGTTTTGATCCGGCCAAGCTGCTGGAAATCCAGAAAAGCTACATGCAGGAAGTGGCCGGTCTGTGGAACCAGGGCCCCAACGTCAAGCCCGCAGGTGATCGCCGGTTTGCATCGGATGCCTGGGCAAGCAACCCGGTGGCGGCGTTTGCTGCGGCTTCCTATCTGCTCAATGCCCGCACCCTCATGGCCATGGCCGATGCGGTACAGGGCGATGCCAAGACCCGCAGCCGCGTGCGCTTCGCCGTGCAGCAGTGGATCGATGCCAGCGCCCCAAGCAACTTCCTGGCTTTCAACGCCGAGGCCCAGAAGAAAGCCATCGACACCCAGGGCGAGAGCATCGCCAAGGGCGTGGCCAACCTGCTGCACGACATGAAGCAGGGCCATGTGTCCATGACCGACGAAAGCGTGTTCGAGGTCGGCAAGAACGTGGCCACCACCGAAGGTGCGGTGGTGTTCGAGAACGAACTGTTCCAGCTCATCGAATACAAGCCGCTGACCGCCAAGGTCTACGAGCGCCCCTTCCTGCTGGTGCCCCCCTGCATCAACAAGTTCTACATCCTCGACCTGCAGCCTGAGAACTCGCTGATTCGATACTGCGTGGAGCAGGGGCACCGCACCTTCGTGGTGAGCTGGCGCAACCCGGATGAATCGCTGGCCCAGAAGACCTGGGACGACTACATCGAAGAAGCCGTGATCAAGGCGATTGATGTCACGCAAGACATCACGGGTGCTGAAACCATCAACGCTTTGGGCTTCTGCGTGGGCGGCACCATGCTGGGCACGGCATTGGCGGTGCTGGCGGCGCGTGGCGAAGAGCCTGTCAACTGCGCCACCTTCCTAACCACGCTACTGGACTTCAGCGACACCGGCATTCTGGACGTGTTCATCGACGAGAACTTCGTCAAATACCGTGAAATGCAGTTTGCCCAAGGCGGGCTTATGCCTGGGCGCGACCTGGCAACCACGTTCAGTTTCCTGCGCCCGAACGATCTGGTGTGGAACTACGTGGTGGGCAACTACCTCAAGGGTGAAACCCCGCCACCGTTCGACCTGCTGTACTGGAACTCCGATAGCACCAACCTGCCGGGTCACTACTACGCGCACTACCTGCGCCAGATGTACCTGGAAAACAACCTGGTGAAACCGGGGCGCATGACGGTGTGCGGTGAGAAGGTGGACTTCCGCAAGGTCAAGCTGCCCGTCTATATCTACGGCTCGCGTGAAGACCACATCGTGCCGATCGGGGGCTCCTACGCCAGCACCCAGGTGTTTCCGGGCAAGAAGCGCTTCGTCATGGGCGCTTCGGGTCATATTGCGGGCGTGATCAACCCTGCAGCCAAAAACAAGCGCAGCCACTGGATCGGTCCTGCCAACAAGTTCCCGGCGGACGTGAACGCCTGGATCGAAAGCGCCACCGAGCACCCCGGCAGCTGGTGGGGCGACTGGGCCGCCTGGCTCAAGCCTCACGCGGGCAAGCAGATTGCAGCGCCCAAGACCTATGGCAAGGGCAAGACCTACACCGCCATCGAGCCTGCGCCGGGCCGGTACGTGAAAGCGAAGGCCTAGACATGGCCCACCCCCGCAGCGCTTCGCGCTCCCCCCTCAAGGGGGCGACACCAGAGGCCCGGCAAAGCCGGTTCCTCGGTGTCCCTGGATGAGGCAATTCGCGCCGGACACAAGTTTGTTTTTTTCTCACTTTGGAGACACACATGGAAGACATCGTCATCGTTTCAGCCGCCCGCACCGCCGTGGGCAAGTTCGGCGGTTCACTCGCCAAGACGCCCGCCACCGAGCTGGGCAGCATCGTCATCAAGGAGCTGCTGGCACGCACCGGCTTGCCGGTGGACGCGGTGGGTGAAGTGATCATGGGTCAGGTGCTGGCGGCAGGCTGCGGGCAGAACCCGGCCCGCCAGGCCATGATGAAGGCCGGCGTGGCCAAGGAAACACCTGCACTCACCATCAACGCCGTGTGTGGCTCGGGCCTGAAGGCTGTGATGCTGGCGGCTCAGGCCGTGGCCTGGGGCGACAGCGAGATCGTGATCGCCGGTGGCCAGGAAAACATGAGTGCCAGCCCGCACGTGCTCAACGGCAGTCGCGACGGCCAGCGCATGGGCGACTGGAAGATGGTCGACACCATGATCGTGGACGGCCTGTGGGACGTTTACAACCAATACCACATGGGCATCACCGCCGAAAACGTGGCCAAGGCCCACGGCATCACGCGCGAAATGCAGGATGCCCTGGCGGCCGGTAGCCAGGCAAAGGCCGCCGCTGCGCAGGCGGCAGGCAAGTTCAAGGACGAGATCGTGGATGTGAGCATTCCGCAGCGCAAGGGCGACCCGGTGCTGTTCAACAGCGATGAGTTCATCAACGCCAAGACCACCGCCGAAGTGCTGGCCGGCCTGCGCCCCGCCTTTGACAAGGCTGGATCGGTGACTGCGGGCAACGCATCCGGCATCAACGACGGTGCCGCCGCCGTGATGGTGATGACCGCCAAAAAGGCAGCCGCTCTGGGCCTGACGCCGCTGGCCCGCATTGCTGCTTTCGGCACCAGTGGTCTGGACCCTGCCACCATGGGCATGGGCCCCGTGCCCGCTTCGCAGAAGGCCCTGGCCCGCGCGGGCTGGAAGGCTTCGGATGTCGATCTGTTCGAGCTGAACGAGGCTTTTGCCGCACAGGCCTGCGCCGTGAACAAGGCGCTGGACATCGATCCGGCCAAGGTCAACGTCAATGGTGGTGCCATCGCCATCGGGCACCCCATTGGTGCGTCGGGCTGCCGCATTCTGGTGACGCTGCTGCATGAAATGCAGCGGACGGGTGCCAAAAAGGGTGTGGCCGCACTGTGTATCGGTGGCGGCATGGGGGTTTCCCTTGCTGTGGAGCGCTGACTAACTGGTTACAGTGAATCAGCCAGATCACCGGGCGTGATCTGCTATCAAATTCATATCAACTGCCAGCAAGGCACACCTCAGAGGAGCAAACAACATGAGTCAAAAAATTGCATACGTCACGGGCGGCATGGGTGGCATCGGTACCGCCATCTGCCAGCGCCTGCACAAGGAGGGCTTCAAGGTCATTGCCGGGTGTGGCCCCACGAGGGATTTCACCAAGTGGCTGGACGAGCAGAAAGCCTTGGGCTTCACCTTCTACGCATCGGTGGGCAATGTGGGTGACTGGGATTCCACCGTGGAGGCCTTCACCAAGACCAAGGCCGAGCACGGCACCATCGACGTGCTGGTGAACAACGCCGGCATCACCAAGGACCGCATGTTCCTGAAGATGACCCGCGAAGACTGGTCGGCCGTGATCGAAACCAACCTGAACTCCATGTTCAACGTCACCAAGCAGGTGGTGCCCGACATGGTGGAAAAAGGCTGGGGCCGCATCGTCAACATCAGCTCGGTCAACGGTGAAAAAGGCCAGGCTGGCCAGACCAACTACTCGGCCGCCAAGGCAGGCATGCATGGTTTCTCGATGGCGCTGGCGCAGGAACTCGCCACCAAAGGCGTGACGGTCAACACCGTGAGCCCGGGCTACATTGGCACCGACATGGTCAACGCCATCCGTCCTGACGTGCTGGAAAAAATCGTCGCCACCGTGCCCGTGAAGCGCCTGGGCAAGCCCAGCGAAATCGCGTCCATCATTGCCTGGCTGGCGAGCGAAGAGGGCGGTTACGCCACCGGCGCCGACTTCTCGGTCAACGGCGGTCTGCACATGGGCTGAGGCTGCCCACCCCCGCGCCGCGCCTGCGGCGCGTCACCCCCTCAAGGGGACAACATCTGCAGCCCGGCAAAGCCGGCTCCGCGATGTTCTGGACCAAGGCACGTGGCCTCTCACAAACCCGCTTCGGCGGGTATTTTTTTGGGCTGGGATAATTGGCCCTATGTCATCTGAACCCGCTTTGTCCCCTTGGCGCTTGTCCGTCGCTCCCATGATGGATCGTTGCGAAAAATCAACGTTATGCGGGTTTTGAGTGGATTGTGTGCTTTTCATGTGCGAACAATAGTCGGCCAGAGGGGAGCGCAATGAATGTCGAGCATGTCGGGGCAATGTGGGGTTTCCTGGGGGCCATAGTCGGGGCAGCAGCCAGCATCACCGCGACTCTGCTATCCCTTTCGCACTCAAGGCGCCTTGAGACTGAAAGGGATCAACGAAGTAGAGCTCAGCGCGATCAAGATGCTCAGCATCAGACGCTGCTTCAGATACAGGATGAAATTCTGAAGCTTTCGAATCTCAGTTCCAATACTCTCGTTCGCGATACCATCGAATACGATATTTCCAGGCGTTGGAGGTGGAAGCCCACCGCTGAACTACAGAGGCTGGACCAGCTCGACATTGACCGAACCGAATCATTGCGCAAGAGTGCCGTCCTCATTGAGCGAATACTCGACGACTCGCTGCGGGCGAAGATCTCTAAATACAAGTCGATCTTGGTGCGGATGAATAACGCTGACTCAATAGAAGCTGCAGCAGTACTGAGCGCCCGCATGGCAGAGGAACTTGAATCCCTGATGGGAGAACTCGGCGAGCGCATACGCTCCAGCTCGCTTGTTTCTCCATAGACAATTCAAGTGTCACTAGTTTTCCACCAAGCTACAGCATCCCCATGGGGAGGCCCGCGGTCTCTGAATGGATAGGTGTCAAAAATCTGTCGAACTCCATGTTATCACCCTACATAGCAGGCCTTTCCTATGAGTGATCTTCACAAAGATGCACCACCCGAACTCCAGCAGTCTCGCGAAAAGTATCACGACGAGAGATTCCACCAGCTCAATGGATTGCTGACGTCATCATCTGGGGCTGCTTGGTCCTATCTGCTTGCTGTGAACGGCGGTGCTGCAGCCGGAATTCTTGCCTTTATCGGGGCAAAGGCTTCAGTCGCCGTTCAAATGTGGCCTTACGCGGTTTTGTCTCTATTTGTCTTGGGGTTGCTGTGTGTCGGGTTCGCACACGCTGCGATTGTCCATAAAGTCCAGGGCCTACTTCAAAACTGGAGTTCCACCATGGAGCGCTACTGGAAGAACCAGGTGGGTTGGGACTACTTGATGGAACGAGACCAAGATTTGGTTTATCGCTGGCGAAAGGTGCCATGGATTTTGGGCTGGCTTTCTCTCTTGCTGTTCATCGCCGGGATCATAGTGACAGCATGGAACTTCCATCGTATGGCCTCGCCGAACTAAACGTCAGAAGTGTGAGGGGATCAAAGCGCGCCCGGCGTAGCCTCTGGCGGTGTCGGTGCTTGCCACCCGACTGGCTGCGGCTTCCAGGAGGAACAGCCCAGCTCAGCGAGACCATCAGCCTTCGACCTTCTCCATATAAAACGGCAACCACGCCCAGGTCGAGCTTTTCCCGTGCCGGTAGACCTTGGGTCGGTACTTGTGACGCACGATGCGCCGGCCGTCGAGCTGACGCCGATCTGTTGGCAATCGAGCAAATTTGCGCAACATCTGCTACACGAAGGAGCCTTCATGAATAAGCCTGAGAATTCCGGCAAAGGTGGCGTCCTCGTCCACTTCAAACAAAATTGGCCGTGGGCCTTTGCGGCGTCCGTCGCTATCGCAGCGGCATTCGTTGTCGGCTTCTATGTAAGCCAATTCGGAGAGTTCGGGCTATCTGATCAGACCCAGAACTGGGGAGCCTTTGGCGACTATGTTGGCGGCGTTCTCAACCCCTTGGTCGCATTGGCTGCATTGCTTCTGCTTGCCCACTCAATCAGTATTCAACGCAGAGAGCTACATGACACGGGGGTAGCGCTCAGGGAACAAGCGTCGCACTCAAGGGACTTGGTCCACCTAACCGCGATGATCGCGGTGCTGGAACGTCACGAGCGGCACTTAGAGGGGCTCAAAAGCGAACTGAAAGAAATGCCCGTTCCAGGCAAGGTCGAGGAGACGATGGAAGTGATCATGAGGAGAGCTGGTTTGAAAAGTGCCATTCAGCAAGTCTCCACTCAACACCATGAGTTGCGAGAGAACATAGGCAAATTACTTTACAAGCTGCAATCCGAAAGTGAAAAAGAGGGAGGCAATCCAACGGAAGCTCTGTAAGCAGCCCCAGCTTTCGCGTGCAGGCGTCGAAGATCACAGAAGCGAAAAGAAAACCCTGCGCTGGGCCGGGCTAAGGTCTGGAAAATGTCACCAGTCGTGTGCTCTCAATGTGTGTCTAGTCGTACACCAGTGCTACACCGCTCAATCCCTTCTGTGCACTCTGTGTGCACTAATCTCTTCACATGAGCCGAAAAAGTAAAAACACAAGTGGAAAATACTCAGTCAAATCAACAGCTTAATCCTTGGCGCCTTTCCGTCGCGCCCATGATGGACTGGACCGACCGGCATTGCCGTTATTTCCATCGCCTGCTGACCAGGAAGACGCTGCTCTACACCGAGATGGTGACGACGGGCGCGTTGATGCATGGCAGTGTGCAGCGGCACCTTCGCTTCAACAAAGAAGAGCATCCGGTGGCTCTGCAGCTTGGCGGCAGTGAGCCGGCGGACCTGGCTGCAGCGGCGCGGCTGGGGGAGCAGTGGGGCTACGACGAGATCAATCTGAACTGCGGTTGCCCCAGTGACCGGGTGCAGCGCGGTGCGTTCGGTGCCTGCCTGATGGCGGAGCCCAGGCTGGTGGCCGATGGCGTCAAGGCCATGGTGGATGCCGTGACTGTGCCGGTCACAGTAAAGCACCGCATCGGCATCGACAGGACCGAGAGCTACGAATTCGTTCGTGACTTCGTGGGCACGGTCAGCGAAGCGGGGTGTTCGGTCTTCATGGTGCACGCGCGCAATGCCTGGTTGCAGGGCCTGTCGCCGAAGGAAAACCGGGAGGTGCCACCGCTGCGCTACGAACTGGCGTACCAGCTCAAACGCGATTTTCCTCACCTCACCATCGGTGTGAATGGCGGTATCACCACCAATGAACAGATCGACATGCACCTGGCGCAGGTTGATGGCGTGATGGTGGGGCGCGAGGCCTACCATCACCCGTGGCTCATGACCTCCTGGGACGAGCGCTTCTTTGGCGCTTCGCCTTCCTTGGTGACCCGCGAAGGGGTAGAGGAACAGATGGTGGCCTACATGGAGCGTGCACACGCGGAAGACGGCTGCCCCTGGTATGCCATTGCACGCCACATGCTGGGCCTTCGGCACGGCCTGCGAGGCGCACGTCTGTGGCGCCAGGTGTGGAGTGACCATCGGCTCAAGCCCTTGCCGCCCAGAGAGGTGTGGGCGATGGCGCAGGCTCACATCGGGTCCGAGGTTGCGGAAGGCATCGACCCTGCGCTTCAACCGCTGGCAGCGCTCTGATTGCTCCCTTGTCTCCTCTGGTCAGGGGTGGCTTTGCTCTGCTGGTGTCAGGCGGCGGCTTCCAGTCCGTTCTGGAAATGTTCACGCATGCGGGTCACAGCCAGGTCTGCGTCGCGCGACCGCAGCGCGCTCATGATGGCCCTGTGTTCCGCCAGCGAATCATTGAGGCGACCGCTCTTGAACAAGGAGTTGTGGCGGTTGAGCTTCATGACTTTGCGCAGGTCAGCCACCATCTGCTGGCGCCAGCGGTTGTCTGCGGTTTCCAGCAGCTTCATGTGAAAGCGCTCGTTGACCGCAAAAAACCGGTTCCTTTCAGCGGTGCTCGCCTCCAGTTCGTCGTGCAGGGCCTGCAGTTCGGCGATCTGTTCATCGGTGGCTTTTTGGGCCACCACGCCCGCTGCATCGGATTCGAGCAGGGAGAGCAGGTGGTAGACATCGGTGAGGTCCTTCTCTGACACTTCGGTCACGTAGGCGCCTCGCCGAACCTTCATGGTGACCAGCCCCTCAGCTGCCAGCACCTTGAGGGCTTCCCGCAAGGGCGTGCGACTGATACCGTAGGCCTCGGCCAGCTTGAGCTCGTCGATCCAGCTGCCAGGTTCCAGTTCGCGGTTGAAGATGCGCTGGCGCAGCAGTTCAGCCACTTCTTCATAAAGCGCGCGCGGTGCGAGGGAGAGTGCAGACATGTGGATGCGAAATGGCGTAGGGTGTGACGGGCGGATTGTAGTCCCATCGCCGAAATCTGCATCAATAATTATGAATGATGTATGATTGCGCCCGCTCCAACGTTCCCTCATTACCTCATTTCGCGTTGCCCGACATGACCACTCCACAGCCCGAATTTCAGCCCGCCAGCCTGGAGGCATGGACCCAAGCCGCCCGGAAATCTGCACCCGGTGGCAATGTGGATGCCCTCAACTGGGTGACGCCGGACGGTATCAGTGTCAAGCCGCTGTACACCGCAGAAGACACGGCCAACCTGCCCCATACGCACACGCTGCCCGGCTTCGAGCCCTTCATCCGCGGCCCACAGGCCACCATGTACGCGGTGCGCCCGTGGACGATCCGCCAATACGCCGGCTTCTCCACCGCAGAGGAATCCAATGCCTTCTACCGCAAGGCGTTGGCCGCTGGCGGGCAGGGCGTGTCGGTTGCCTTCGACCTGGCCACCCATCGGGGATACGACAGCGACCATCCCCGCGTGACCGGCGATGTGGGCAAAGCCGGCGTGGCCATCGACAGCGTGGAGGACATGAAGATCCTGTTCGACCAGATCCCGCTGGACAAGGTGAGCGTGTCCATGACCATGAACGGTGCGGTGCTTCCGGTGCTCGCGGGCTACGTGGTGGCAGCAGAAGAGCAGGGCGTGGTGCAGGACCAACTCAGCGGAACCATCCAGAACGACATCCTCAAGGAGTTCATGGTCCGCAATACCTACATCTACCCGCCCGAGCCGTCGATGAAGATCATTGGCGACATCATCGAATACACGGCGAAACACATGCCGAAGTTCAACTCGATCAGCATCAGCGGCTACCACATGCAGGAAGCAGGTGCCAACCAGGCGCTGGAACTGGCCTTCACGCTGGCCGACGGGCAGGAGTACGTGAAAACGGCCATTGCCAAGGGCATGGACGTGGACGCTTTTGCCGGGCGACTGAGCTTCTTCTGGGCGATCGGCATGAATTTCTATCTTGAGATCGCCAAGATGCGCGCCGCCCGGCTGCTGTGGACGCGCATCATGAAGGGCTTTAACGCCAAGAGCCCCAAGAGCCTGATGCTGCGCACCCACTGCCAGACCTCGGGCTGGAGCCTGACCGAGCAAGACCCGTACAACAACGTGGTGCGCACCACCATTGAAGCCATGGCCGCCGTGTTCGGCGGCACGCAGAGTCTGCACACCAACAGCTTTGACGAAGCCATCGCGCTGCCCACCGAGTTCAGCGCCCGCATCGCACGCAACACGCAGCTGATCATCCAGGAAGAGACCCACATCACGAACGTGGTCGACCCCTGGGCCGGCAGCTACATGATGGAGAGCCTGACCCAGGAAATGGCCGACAAGGCCTGGGCCATCATCGAAGAAGTGCAGGCCATGGGCGGCATGACCAAAGCCGTGGACAGTGGCTGGGCCAAGCTCAAGATCGAGGCCGCCGCCGCAGAGAAGCAGGCCCGCATCGACAGTGGCAAGGACGTGATCGTCGGCGTCAACAAATACAAGCTCAAGACGGAAGACCCGATCGAGGCGCGCGACATCGACAATGTGGCGGTGCGAGAGGGGCAGATTGCCCGTCTGCAGCAGATCAAGGCCACGCGCGATGCGGCCAAGGTGCAGGTCGCGCTCGAAGCACTCACCGCGGCCGCCGAGAGTGGCGAAGGCAACCTGCTCGACCTGTCGATCCAGGCCATCCGCCTGCGCGCCACCGTGGGCGAGGTGAGCGATGCGCTGGAAAAAATTTATGGGCGCCACCGCGCCGATACACAGAAGGTGACCGGTGTGTACGCAGCTGCCTACGATTCCGCCGAGGGCTGGGACGCCCTCAAGACCGAGATCAATGCCTTCGCCGAAGCGCAGGGCCGCCGCCCGCGCGTGATGATCAGCAAACTGGGCCAGGACGGGCATGACCGCGGCGCCAAGGTGGTGGCCACGGCCTTCGCCGATCTGGGTTTCGACGTGGACATGGGGCCGCTGTTCCAGACGCCCGAGGAGTGCGCGCGGCAGGCGATTGAAAATGACGTGCATGCGGTGGGGGTGTCCACGCTCGCCGCTGGTCACAAGACGCTGGTGCCGGCCATCATTGCCGAGCTCAAGAAGCAAGGTGCCGACGACATCATCGTGTTCGTGGGCGGGGTGATCCCGCGCCAGGACTACGAGATGCTCTACGAGGCTGGCGTGAAGGGCATCTACGGCCCTGGCACCCCGATTCCAGCCAGCGCGAAGGATGTGCTGGAGCAGATCAAGAAGGCCATTGGGTGAGCTCTGCGGTGCTGCAGGAAGGCATTCTGCGCGGCGATTCCGCCGGGCAACGCCGCGCCATGGCCAAGGCCATCACATTGCTTGAGTCCACCCGTGCCGATCACCGCGCCCAGGGCGATGAGCTGCTCACCGCCTTGTTGCCGCACGCAGGCAAAGCCTTTCGCCTGGGCATCAGCGGCGTGCCGGGCGTGGGCAAGAGCACCTTCATTGAGGCCCTGGGGCTGTACCTGATAGAAAAGGGCCATCGCGTCGCGGTCCTGACCGTTGACCCTTCCAGCACGGTCTCGGGTGGTTCCATCCTCGGCGACAAGACGCGTATGGAGAAGCTCTCCGTGCACGAAAGGGCCTACATCCGGCCCAGTCCGAGCAGCGGCACGCTGGGCGGGGTGGCCGAGAAGACCCGCGAAGCCATGCTCGTATGCGAGGCCGCAGGCTACGACATCGTCATCGTGGAAACGGTGGGCGTGGGCCAGAGCGAGACAGCAGTCAGCGGCATGACCGACATGTTCGTGCTCATGCAACTGCCCAATGCCGGCGACGACCTGCAGGCCATCAAGAAGGGCGTGATGGAACTGGCCGATCTGGTGGTCATCAACAAGGCCGACCTCGACCCCGACGCCGCCACGCGGGCGCGGGCGCAGATCACTTCTTCACTTCGACTGCTGGGTCTGCAAGGCCATCCCGAACACGCACACCACAACGAGGCCATCTGGCATCCCCAGGTGATTCAGCTCAGCGCGCTGCAGGGCCGTGGCCTGGATGCCTTCTGGGTTGAAGTCTTGCGCTTTCAACGTTTGCAGACTGAAAACAGGCGGCTCGATGCCCGCCGCCAGCAACAGGCCCGTGCCTGGATGTGGGAGCGCATCGACGCAGGGCTCAAGCAACGGTTCCGCGCCCACCCTGCCGTGCGCGCTGCGCTGGAACACACCACACAACAGGTGCTGGCCGGTGCATTGCCTGCCAGCACCGCCGCGCGGCAACTGCTCACCATTTACGAATCCGACGCCGTTCGGGCTGAGTCTGTCAAAGCCCCTGAACAACCCTCACTCCGCCCTTCGACAGGCTCAGGGCACCCGGAGATTTGAAGCACCCCATCATGCAAGACATCCTTCAACAACTCGAAGAAAAACGCGACCGGGCCCGATTGGGCGGTGGTCAGAAGCGCATCGACGCGCAACACGCCAAGGGCAAGCTCACGGCGCGCGAGCGGCTGGATGTTCTGCTGGATGAAGGCAGTTTCGAAGAATGGGACATGTTCGTCGAACACCGCTGCACCGACTTCGGCATGCAGGACAACAAGATCCCCAGCGACGGCGTGGTCACCGGTTACGGCATGATCAACGGTCGCCTCGTGTTCGTGTTCAGCCAGGACTTCACCGTGTTTGGTGGTGCCTTGTCCGAAGCCCACGCCGAAAAGATCTGCAAGATCATGGACCAGGCCATGAAGGTCGGCGCGCCGGTGATTGGCTTGAACGACTCCGGCGGCGCACGCATTCAGGAAGGTGTGGCGTCATTGGGCGGTTACGCCGAGGTGTTCCAGCGCAACGTGATGGCCAGCGGCGTGGTGCCGCAGATCAGCATGATCATGGGGCCGTCGGCAGGCGGGGCGGTGTACTCGCCTGCCATGACCGACTTCATCTTCATGGTGAAAGACTCTTCGTACATGTTCGTCACCGGTCCCGAAGTGGTGAAGACCGTCACCCACGAGGAGGTGACGGCGGAAGAACTCGGCGGCGCGATCACCCACACCACCCGGAGCGGCGTAGCAGATCTGGCGTTCGACAACGATGTGGAGGCGCTGCTGATGCTGCGCCGGCTCTACAACTACCTGCCGCTCTCCAACCGTGAAAAGGCCCCGGTACGGCCCAGCGGCGACCCCATCGACCGGGTGGAAATGAGCCTGGACACGCTGGTGCCCGACAACCCGAACAAGCCCTACGACATGAAGGAGCTGATCGTCAAGACGGTGGACGATGGCGACTTCTTCGAGCTGCAACCCGAATACGCCAAGAACATCATCATCGGCTTCGCCCGCATGGACGGCCAGACCGTGGGCATCGTGGCCAACCAGCCGCTGGTACTGGCCGGTTGCCTGGACATCAAGTCGAGCATCAAGGCAGCGCGCTTCGTGCGCTTCTGTGACGCCTTCAACATTCCTGTGATCACCTTCGTGGACGTGCCCGGTTTTATGCCCGGAACCTCTCAGGAATACGGCGGCATCATCAAACACGGCGCCAAGCTGCTCTACGCGTATGCCGAGTGCACCGTGCCCAAGATCACCGTCATCACCCGCAAGGCCTACGGCGGCGCCTACGACGTGATGGCTTCCAAGCACCTGCGCGGGGATGTGAACTTCGCCTGGCCCAATGCCGAGATTGCGGTGATGGGCGCCAAAGGCGCGGTGGAAATCATCTTCCGTGAAGACAAGGGCGACCCCGAAAAACTCGCGGCCAGGGAGGCCGAGTACAAGGCCCGCTTCGCCAACCCCTTCGTGGCGGCCAACCGGGGCTACATCGACGACGTGATCCTGCCGCACAACACCCGCAAGCGCATCTGCCGCAGCCTGGTGATGCTCAAAGACAAGAAGATCGAGAACCCGTGGCGCAAGCACGGCAACATTCCCCTCTGAACGGGCCGGAGACCAACAACATGTTCATCAAAATCCTGATTGCCAACCGCGGTGAAAACGACCGCGCAGCGGGCGTTTCGTCAAATTGCATGGCACGCGCAGCGTGTGCGGGCGACTTCACCTCGATGGAGGTGACCCATGTTTAAGAAAATCTTGATCGCGAATCGAGGTGAAATCGCCTGCCGCGTCATCGCCACCGCCAAAAAAATGGGCATCGCCACGGTGGCGGTGTACTCCGAGGCCGACAAGGAAGCGCGCCACGTGCAACTGGCCGACGAGTCCGTGCTGTTGGGCCCGGCACCTTCGCGCGAGTCTTACCTAGTGGCCGACAAGATCATCGCTGCCGCCAAGGCGACCGGCGCGCAGGCCATTCATCCGGGCTACGGCTTCCTCTCAGAGAACGAAGCCTTTGCCAAACGCTGTGAAGAGGAGGGCATTGCCTTCATCGGGCCACGCCATTTCTCCATCGCGGCCATGGGCGACAAGATCGCTTCAAAGAAGCTGGCCAATGAGGCCAAGGTCAACACCATCCCGGGGTGGAACGACGCCATCGAAAGTGCCGAACGTGCGGTGGAAATCGCCCGTGACATTGGCTACCCCGTCATGATCAAGGCCAGTGCCGGTGGTGGCGGCAAAGGCCTGCGTGTGGCCTTCAACGACAAGGAAGCGCACGAGGGCTTCACCAGTTGCCGCAATGAGGCGCGCAACAGCTTTGGCGACGACCGTGTGTTCATCGAAAAGTACGTGCTGGAGCCGCGCCACATCGAGATTCAGGTGCTGGGCGATTCGCACGGCAATGTGATCTACCTCAACGAGCGCGAGTGTTCCATCCAGCGCCGCCACCAGAAGGTGATCGAGGAGGCGCCGTCGCCCTTCATCAGCGAAGCCACCCGCAAAGCCATGGGCGAACAGGCCGTGGCACTGGCCAAGGCGGTGAAGTACCAAAGCGCTGGTACGGTGGAGTTCGTGGTCGGCAAGGATCAGGATTTTTATTTCCTGGAGATGAACACCCGCCTTCAGGTGGAGCACCCGGTCACCGAGTGCATCACCGGACTCGACCTGGTGGAACTCATGATCCGTGTGGCTGCAGGTGAAACCCTGCCCATCACCCAGGATCAGGTGCAGCGCAATGGCTGGGCCATCGAGTGCCGCATCAACGCAGAAGACCCGTTCCGGAACTTTTTGCCGAGCACCGGGCGGCTGGTGCGTTTCAACCCGCCGCCGCAGACCATGTACCAGGCGAACACTTCAAGCCTGTTGGGTGTTCGCGTGGACACGGGCGTGCAGGATGGCGGTGAAATTCCGATGTTCTACGACTCGATGATTGCCAAACTCATCGTGCATGGCAACGACCGGAACGACGCCATCGCCAAGATGCGGGAAGCGCTGAACGCCTTCGTCATTCGGGGCATCAGCAGCAACATTCCTTTCCAGGCAGCGCTTCTCGCACACCCGAAGTTCGTGACGGGGGAGTTCAACACCGGATTCATCGCAGAGCACTATGCCCACGGGTTTCGCGCTGAAGACGTGCCGCACGACGACCCGGACTTCTTGGTGGCGTTGGCCGCGTTCGTGCGGCGCAAGTCCCGTGAGCGGGCGGCCGGCCTGTCGGGACAGCTCCCGGGCTATGGCGTGAAGGTCGGTCACGACTACGTCGTCATCAGCCTGGCGGCCGACGGCGCCCACCGCTACACGCCTGTGCACGTGGACGAAGTGGTTGGCGAAACCGGCGCTGCTCAAGTGGTGGTTTCAGGCAAGCGGTACCAGATTTCGTCTCCCTCCCGTTTGAATGACATCGTCATCACCGGCACCTGCAACGGACAGGCCTTCATCGCGCAGATGGAGCGGGGTTCGTTGAAGAATCCGCTGGCGCTGGTGGTGCAACACAACGGCACCCGGCTGGAGACCATGGTGGTCTCACCCCGTATGGCCGAGCTGCATGCGCTCATGCCGTTCAAGGCGCCGGCCGACATGAGCAAGTATGTGCTTTCACCCATGCCAGGGCTGCTGGTGGACGTGGCGGTTCAGCCAGGCCAGAAGGTGCAGGCCGGTGAGCGGGTGGCCGTCATCGAAGCCATGAAAATGGAAAACGTGTTGTTTGCCTCGGCCGACGGCATCGTGGGCAAGGTGCTGGCCAGCAAGGGCGAGTCGTTGGTGGTGGACCAGCCGATTGTCGAATTCGAATAAGCATTTCGATACCTTGCCGACCGCAGCCACGTTCGCGTTTCCGCGGATTTCAGATACGCTGTGCCGCTTGACGACAAGCGAGGAGATCGCATGAGGCAGCGACTGGCATTTGCACTCGGGTATTTGCGCAACCCCCGCCACGTAGGCGCCATTGCACCCGCTTCCCGTGCGCTGGCCCAAGCCATTCTGGACGAAGTGCTTCGCAGCGACGCCCGCGTGCTGATCGAGGTGGGCGCCGGGACGGGCGGTATCACCACCGCGCTGATGCTGGCAAAGGAGCGCCACGAACGGTTCGTGGTGTTCGAGCGTGATCCCGGATTCGCGCGCCTGCTCAGCGCACGGTTTCCCGAGCTGGAGGTGCTGAACCGCTGCGCGTCCCACGTGGACCAGCTTCCCCTGGATGCACTGGCGCCGGTGACCGTGGTGTCCTCGTTGCCCTTGTTGTCCATGCCCAAGGTGGAGGTGCAGAAGTGCGTCGCCGCGATGCTTGCGCTGCTGGCCCACCGACCAGGGTCGCGCCTGATCCAGTACACCTACGCCGCCCCGCACCTGCGCCCCTTCGCCAACATTCCTTATGGCTGGCGCTGGCGAAGGGTGACATCCATCTGGGCGAATCTGCCGCCTGCCACGGTTTGGTCGCTGGAGCAGACGCCACGCGGCACCAGCATCGTTCACTGACCCAACTATGGTTTTTTCCATGCAAGACACACAACGCCCTTTTCAGGTTCTGGGCATCCAGCAAGTCGCCATTGGCGGGCCCGACAAACAACGCTTGAAAACCCTCTGGGTCGACATGCTTGGCCTGGAAGTGACCGGCACCTTCCGGAGCGAGAGCGAAAACGTGGATGAAGACATCTGCACCATGGGCAGTGGGCCGTTCAAGGTCGAGGTCGATCTCATGCAGCCGTTGGACCCTGAGAAGAAGCCCGCTGTGCACACCACGCCCCTCAACCACGTGGGCTTGTGGATCGACGATCTGCCCGCCGCAGTGGCCTGGCTGACGGCTCGCGGTGTTCGGTTCGCACCAGGGGGGATACGCAAGGGTGCCGCAGGGTTTGACATCTGCTTCCTGCACCCCAAGGCCAACGATGCCTTTCCCGTTGCGGGCGAGGGCGTGTTGATCGAGTTGGTTCAGGCGCCACCCGAGGTGGTTGCCGCTTTCTCGAAAATGGCCACTTAGAACTTGTCCGTAAATAGTCGAGGTCGGCTTGGCGGACGCTTGGAGCGCATGGCGGCGTTGCAAATCCGCGCGATACCTACGGGTATCGCTGTGGTTTGCGCCTTGCCCTGCACTCCAATCGCCTCGCCATCCTCCGCCCGCCCATTTACGGACAAGTTCTTACTCCGAGATCATGTAGGTCTTGGTGAGGTGCTCCAGCACCTCGAATTCACCCGCGAAGCCCGGGGGGATGTAGAGGGCCTCGCCAGGGCCTACCTCCTCGTAGCCACCCTGCACGTCGTGCACACGGCAACGGCCGATCAGTACTGTGAACAGTTCTCGTTCAGTCTCGCCCATGGCAATGCGCCATCGGCCGGGTTCGCATCGCCACACCCCGCAATAGACCCTCCCTGCTGGCAGGTCTGAGTCCACGCTGCTCCAGGTTTCGCGCAGCGGATTGCCTTCGATCAGCCTCTCGGGTCGAGGCCTGTCGAGGTCTGGCGACGTGTCGGGTTGGGCGGTCAGTTTGATCAGTCGTGCAGCGGTGGTCGTCATGGCCGGATTCTGCCGCAGAGGGCAGAAAAACCGCGAAGCTGCCCTGTCTTTCACCCGCTGTTCCGGTCAATGCCACCTGCTGATACGACCTACGATACCGCTAAAGAGCAGTCGCACACGTCCTTGCGTGCACCTCTGTACCCAAGCCCCCCGATCACAGGAGCCCGCCATGCGCCAGGTTTCGAAGCCGCAGCAGATGGAGTCCACATCGCTTCCAGGGCGCATCAAGGATGCGTCGACAAGGAGTCGGTTGCTGGCTGCAGAACAAGCCTGGCCGGTCGAGCTTCTGGACGCCTTTTGCCTGCGCATGTCGAGCCAGGGAATGTGTGTGAGCAGGGCCCTGATGCAGAACGATCGCCGGTACGGCCTTGAGCAGCTCGCGCATGCCCACAACATGGCCGACGACACCCTTCGAGTCATGGCAGTGCAGCTGTTTCGGCACTTCGAAGCACAGCAGTCGGGCATCGTTAACCCTCATTGAGCGATGTCCGGGTCTCAAGCTTCTGTCCAGAAGGTCGATACACCCACCAATACCTAGAGGAGCGACAAGCCCATGTCCGGAATTCACCCCCTTACTCCTGGCGTCTGGCTGATGAGACGCCTGCACCTGCGAAGCAAGCTCTTGCTGCTGGTGGTGACATCAGTGCTGCCGCTTCTGCTGGTGTGGGCGATCTCGGGTTCGCCATCCGCTGCCCGCTGGATAGCGATGACCACACTCGTGGGTGTTGCCACGCTGGCGTACCTCATGCTGAGCTTCTATGTCAGCTTCATGGGCGATTTCCGGCAGGTGCTGGACAGCATGGAGCAAACGGCATCGGGCAACCTGCGCACGGTTCTGAAGGCCAAAGGCAGCGACGAGCTGGCCGACCTCACACGATTGCTTGACCGCATGATCGGCAACCTGTCGGCCATGGTGGCCGAGGTGCGCAGCAACTCGGCACTGGTGGCGCATGCAGGAAAAAGCCTGGCCATGGGCAACCGCGACCTGGCCGACCGCACCGAGCAGCAGGCGGCCAACCTGGAGCAGACCGCTGCCAGCGTGCACGAGTTGTCCAGCACCGTTCACCAGAACGCCGAGACGGCCGGTGATTCAGACCAGCAGGCGGCGCGCGTGCGTGATGTGGCCGAGTCCGGTGCGCAGTCCATGGGCCGGGCGGTGAGCTCGGTCGAGGTGATTCAGAAGAGCGCACAGCAGATGAACGAGATCATCGGCGTGATCGACAGCCTGGCGTTTCAAACCAACATCCTGGCCTTGAACGCCGCCGTGGAAGCCGCGCGCGCTGGCGAGCAGGGCAGGGGTTTTGCGGTGGTGGCCAACGAGGTGCGCACCTTGGCGCAACGGTCCGCCGCTTCGTCCAAAGAGATCAGGCAACTGATCGAAACGTCTCGCATGCAGGTGGACACCAGCGTTTCGCAGATCCGCACCGCCGGCAGCAGCATTGCAGAGATTGTCAATGGCGTGCGTGGCGTGGCGGCCAACATGTCGCTCATCTCCGCCTCCAGCGCCGAGCAGAGCAACGGGCTCTCCGAGATTTCATCGGCCGTGACCCAGTTGGACCAGATCACCCAACGCAACGCCCAGATGGTGGAGCGGGCCGTGGTGCAGGCCAATCAGCTCGAGCACCGGGCGGCCCACCTGTCCAAAGCCGTGTCTTCATTCATGTTGCAGCAGGGCACGGCCGAGGAGGCGATGGTGCTGGTCGACCGTGCGATCGAGCATCGCAATCGCAGTGGTCGTGATGCCTTTGTGCGCGAACTGACCGAGCCGGCAAGGAATTTCCACGATCGGGACATGTACGTGTTCGCGCTCGACCGGCAAGGCGTCTACCGGGCGTTCGGTGGCAAGCCCGAAAAGGTGGGCAGCCGCGTACAGGACATCGCTGGCGTGGATGGCCAAGCCCTGCTGGAGAACATCGTGGCTCAGGCCGAAGTGGAGCCAGGCTGGGTGGAGTACGACATCGCCAACCCGGTCACCGGGGCCATTCAGGGAAAGATGTCCTACGTGGTGAAGGTGGACGATCTCTACGTGGGCTGCGGCGTTTACAAGACGGTGGCGGCGCGGGTGTAAGAAGCCCACCCCCGCGCCGCGCCTTCGGCTCGTCACCCCCTCAAGGGGGCGATACCTGGGACCGGGAAAGCCGGATCCTCGGTATCTCTGGATTGGGGCATTCCGCGCCGGAGGTTTGGTCCGCCCAGCGCCGCTCTTCGTGCGATTTTGAGGTTCAGCTCATTCGCCGCGTCTGGCGCGTGCGCGGGCCAAGGCGGCTTCAATGATGGCGCGCTTCTTGTCCAGCGTGGCCGGGTCCGTGTGCATCGAATGGGCGGGCAGGTCAGCCAGCTTAAGACGAGCCTTGGCTTCCAGGCGCTCATCGTTTTCCTTTTTCTCCCTCTCCAGGCGCAATTGACGCAATGAATAGCGCTCTCTGGCCTGATCGGCCTGGGCCGCTGTCCAGGCCTGCCAGCCGGTGACCTTCGGGTCGACCACTTCCAGATCAATGCAATCCACCGGGCAAACGGGCAGGCACAGTTCACATCCTGTGCAGTAAGACTCGATCACTGTGTGCATGCGCTTGTTGCTGCCCAGAATGGCGTCGGTGGGGCAGGCCTTGATGCACAACGTGCACCCGATGCACCACTCTTCATCAATGACCGCCACCGTCAGCGGGCCTTCGATGCCGCAGGTCGGGTCCAGAGGGGTGGCGGGCTGTCCTGTGATGTCTGACAGACGTGCGATACCTTCAACCCCACCAGGGGGGCACTGGTTGATGCGTGCTTCGCCACGGGCAATGGCCTCGGCGTAGCTGGCGCAGTCCGGGAAGCCGCAGCGTGTGCACTGGGTCTGTGGCAGCGCCGCGTTGATCCGCTTGACAAGATCGCTCATGGCAGAGCCGGCGGACGCGTCAACGCCGCGCCCCCATCCCCGGGCGACGTTTCATTCCTGAGCATGGGGCTGGTTTGATCAGGCGCTCTGGCTTCGCACAGCCTTCTTGGCAGGCGCAGATGCCTTCACGGCAGCTTTTGCGGTCGCAGGAGGGGCATCCTTCGATGCAAGCTTGGCGGAAGGTTTGGTGGAGGTTTTGGTGCCTGTCGCCTGTTTTTTCGGTGCAGCGGCCGGTGCTGCCTTGCGGAGGGCGCTGGCCCTGGCAATCGCCCTGGCTCGCTGAGTGGCCTCGCCAACTTCCCGCACCACGGACACCGCAGCCTTGGCTTGCTGTACCTGGATGAAGGTCTTCATCACCGGGTAGACCATCTCACGCCAGCGGCGCCCGCTGAAGATGCCGTAGTGGCCTGCACCTTTGGCTTCATAGTGCATGCGCTGCGACTTGGGCACACCGGTGCAGAGTTCGTGTGCCGCTTCGGTTTGTCCAGAGCCTGAAATGTCGTCCAGTTCGCCTTCCACCGTCAGCAGGGCCGTGGTGGTGATGTCTTGTGGCCGCACGCGTTCGATCTTGCCCTTTTCGTTCTTCACGTCCCAGGTGCCATTGACCAGCTTGAAGTCCTGGAAAACGGTGTCGATGGTTTCCAGGTAGTAGTCGGCGTCCATGTCGAGCACGGCGTTGTACTCGTCGTAGAACTTGCGGTGGCTCTCGGCGCTCTCGTTGTCCCCTTTGATCAGGTCCTTGAAGTAGTCGTAGTGGCTGGTGGCATGGCGGTCGGGGTTCATGGCCACAAAGCCGGTGTGCTGCAGGAACCCGGGGTAGACGCGTCGACCTGCCCCTGGAAAGTTGTCAGGCACACGGTAGATCACGTTGTTCTCAAACCAGCTGTGGCTTCGCTGCACCGCCAGGTTGTTGACCGCCGTGGGAGACTTCCTCGCATCGATGGGCCCACCCATCATGGTCATGGTCAATGGTGTGGTTTCGCCCCGGCTGGCCATGAGCGACACCGCTGCCAGCACAGGCACCGTGGGCTGGCAGACGCTGATCACATGGCAATTGCCATAGGTGCCTTGCAGATGGCGGATGAATTCCTGTACGTAATTGATGTAGTCGTCCAGGTGGAATTCGCCCTCAGACAGGGGCACCAGACGGGCATTTTTCCAGTCGGTGATGTAGACCTTGTGGTCCTTGAGCATGGTTCGCACGGTGTCGCGCAGCAGCGTGGCGTAGTGGCCCGACAAGGGCGCCACCACCAGCACGACCGGCTGCCCCTTGAGCTTGGTCAGCGTGTCGGTGTCGTCCGAAAAACGCTTGAACCGGCGCAGTTCGCAAAAAGGCTTGTTGATTTCGATGCGTTCGTGGATGGCCACGTCCACACCATCCACGTCCACCGTGCGAATGCCGAACTCCGGCTTTTCATAGTCCTTGCCCAGGCGGTGCATCAGGTCGTAGGCGGCTGATACACGCTGTGCCATCGGCATCTGGGCCAATGGCAGCATGGGATTGTTGTAGAGCTTGGCTGCCACTTCGGCCAGGTCAGCGAACGGCTCCATGATGGAGCGCTGGGTTTCGTAAATCTGGTAGAGCATGGTGATGGAAATGGTTATGTTGCAGTGCAACAATATAGCAGCTTGCTCCACTGTGTGAGCCGGTGAAAACACCTAATTTCATCCGGGTTTTGTCACATTTGTGAAAGCTGCGCACCGCTGAATCCGGCGTTTTCGCCGCCGATCGTGCAAAGGAAATTCATTTCTCCGTGCCAGACCGGTGCGTCAGGGTTGCTCGAGACGAAAAAAAGCCCGCACTTCCGGCGGGCCTCTGGCTGCACTGCTGGGAGCAGCGAATGGCGCTCAGCCCATCAGACCACTTTGGCAATGGCCTGGCAGACGTGATCGATGTTCTTGCTGTTGAGTGCTGCCACACACATGCGACCCGTGTCGGTGCCATACAC
Source organism: Betaproteobacteria bacterium HGW-Betaproteobacteria-16 (assembly GCA_002840835.1). GTDB lineage: Bacteria > Pseudomonadota > Gammaproteobacteria > Burkholderiales > Burkholderiaceae_C > Hydrogenophaga. The sequence continues at coordinate 74,603 of PHCQ01000015.1, forward strand.
ACCAAACTCCGTCCGGAGCCGGACCATCTGATCCTTGGTCAGACCCGAGTAGCTGAACATGCCGATCTGGCTTGTGATGAAGCTCATGTCCTGCTTCACGCCAGCAGCTTTCAGGCCGTCCACCAGCTTCTGGCGCATGGCCTTGATGCGCACACGCATCTCTGCCAGTTCCTTTTCCCAGATGGCGCGCAACTCCGGGTTGTTGAGAACCGCGGCCACCACGGCACCGCCGTGAATCGGTGGGTTGGAGTAATTGGTGCGAATGACGATCTTGAGCTGTGAGAGCACGCGCGCGGCTTCTTCCTTGTTTTCGCAGAGCACGGACAAGGCGCCCACCCGTTCGCCGTAGAGGCTGAAGCTCTTTGAAAAGGACGTGGACACGAAGAAGGTCAGGCCTGCGGCCACGAACTTTCCGATCACCGCACCGTCTTCGGCAATCCCGTGTCCGAAGCCTTGGTAGGCCATGTCCAGGAACGGCGTGAGGCCGCGGGCCTTGACCACGGCGATCACCTGGTCCCACTGTTCCGGGGAGATGTCGTAACCGGTGGGGTTGTGGCAGCAGGCGTGCAACACCACGATGGTGCCCGGGGCGGCTTCGCTGAGGCTGGACAGCATGCCGTCGAAGTTGACGCCGCGTTTGTCAGCGTCGTAGTAGGTATAGGACTCGACCGTAAAGCCGGCGTTGCCGAACAGCGCGCGGTGGTTTTCCCAGCTGGGGTCGCTGATCAGCACCTTGGCATCGGGGTTGAGTTTCTTGAGGAAATCAGCACCGATCTTCAAGCCGCCTGTGCCGCCGATGGCTTGCACCGTGGCCACCCGGCCGGAAACCACGGGCTCACTGTCAGCGCCAAACACGAGGCTCTTTACGGCGGCGTCGTACGCGGCAATACCGTCGATGGGCAAGTAGCCGCGCGCTGCGGGCTTGTCCATCATGGCCTTTTCCGCCGCTTGCACGCATTGCAGCAAAGGCAATTTCCCGTTGTCATCAAAGTAGACGCCGACACCCAGGTTGACCTTGTTGGGGTTGTCATCGCTGGCGAACTGTTCGTTCAGGCCAAGGATAGGGTCGCGCGGCGCCATTTCGACGGCTGAGAAGAGGGACATGCTGAAGTTCCGTTGGAGGTGAGACAAGAAGACCGCAATTTTACCGATACGGCGGTGCCCGGCACCGGGCACTTCATGCATTCTCTGCATCTGTAAGATCGCGGAAACCGGAGGCGCTTGGGGCGTGGTGTGCTTGTCAGGAAGTGCCTGGAGGCCTGCCGACCGGAGACGGAACGTAAACGGAGCGCTTGTGGAACAAGTGGATGTGGTGGTGGTGGGCGCTGGCGTGGTCGGTCTTGCGATTGCAAGGGCCTGGGCCTTGCGAGGGCGCGAGGTGATGGTGCTGGAGCGCGAAGCCGGCATTGGCATGGGGACCAGTTCACGCAACAGCGAAGTCATTCATGCTGGCATCTACTACCCGCCGGACTCTCTGAAGGCCAGGTTGTGCGTGCAGGGCAGGCAGGCGCTTTACCGGTATTGCGACGAACGTGGCATCTCCTATCAACAATGCGGGAAACTGATCGTGGCGTCAACCGCCTCGCAACTCGCCGCCTTGCCGGATCTGGTGCGGCAAGCTGCCCATAACGGGGTGGATGACCTGGTGGTCGTTTCGCGGGAAGAGGCGCTCGCACGGGAGCCCCATCTGAACTGCCTGGGCGCGGTCCATTCGCCTTCCACAGGCATCATCGATAGTCACGGCCTCATGCTCGCCTTGCAGGGCGATCTTGAACAGGCGCAGGGCCTGGTCGTTTGCCACACCTCGGTGTCTGGCTTGCGGGCAAGCGATGGCGGCATGGAAGTCGTCTGTGCGGACGGGACCCGTGTCTGGGCCCGCTGTGTGATCAATGCCGCCGGATTGGGTGCCTGTGAGCTGGCGCAACAGACGCAGGGTTTGTCGCCGTCATTTGTACCGCGCGCCTGGTACGCCAAAGGAAACTACTTCATGCTGGAAGGGCGTTCGCCGTTTCAGCGATTGATCTACCCCGCACCTGAGCCCGATCGGCACCTTGCAGGCCTTGGGGTGCATCTGACCACCGACCTCGGTGGGCAGGCCAAATTTGGTCCTGACGTTGAATGGACGGAATCCCCAGACGATCTGCAGGTGGACGCCGTCCGGGGCGAGCACTTCTACACCGCAGTCAGGCAATACTGGCCCGGGCTGCCTGACGGTGCGCTTCATCCAGGCTATGCAGGCATGCGCCCCAAGATCAGCGGTCCAGGCCAGCCAGCCGCCGACTTTTTGATCCAGGGGCCAGAGACCCACGGCGTGCCGGGCCTGATCAACCTGTTCGGCATCGAGTCGCCCGGCCTCACCAGTTGTCTGGCCATCGCCGAACATGTGGTCAACCTGGGGTAATTGTTGATCAGAGCTTGGAGCAGCGCGCCTTGATCGCCAGAGCCGACTCCTTCACCAGCGCTGCGCCTTTATAGATCAGGCCCGTGTAGATCTGGACCACATCGGCTCCCGCCTCGATCTTGCTCACGGCATCTTCACCGCTGAGGATGCCGCCCACGCCAATGATGGGAAAGCCCCTGCCCAGGCCGGCGCGCAATTGCCGGATCACCTGATTGCTGGCTTCTAGCACCGGGGCGCCAGAGAGCCCGCCGGCTTCATCGGCGTGCGGCAGTTTCGCCACCGCATCCCTTTTCAAGGTGGTGTTGGTGGCAATGACGCCCAACGTGTTGTTGGGGAGGCCATTGCTGTCTGCGCCGTAGCGCAGCAGTGTCCTGGCGATGATCGCGATCTGGGCATCGTCCAAGTCCGGGGCAATTTTCAGGAACACCGGAGTGCGTCGCTCGAAGCGCTGCGCCAGTCGCTCCCGCCGATCCATGACGGCGCTCAGCAAGCTGTCGAGTGCCTGATCGCTTTGCAGGCTGCGGAGGTTCTGGGTGTTCGGGCTGGAGATGTTGACGGTGACGTAGTCGGCGTGCGGGTAGACCGCGTCCAGACAGATCAGATAGTCGTCCGTCGCACGCTCGATGGGGGTGCTGGCGTTCTTTCCTATGTTCAGACCCAGCAGCATGGGGAGCTCGGCCCGGGCTTTTCGAAAGCGGGTTTGTTGCACATTGGCCAGAAAGACCTCCAGCCCTTCGTTGTTGAAACCCAGACGATTGATCAGCGCGTTGGCCTCTGGCAGCCTGAACATGCGCGGCCGGGGATTGCCCGGCTGCGCTTTGGGCGTGACGGTGCCCACCTCCACGAAACCGAACCCCATGGCCGCCAGGCCATCGATGCATCGGGCGTTTTTGTCCAACCCAGCTGCGAGGCCGACCCGGTTGGGGAACGTGAGGCCTGCCACGGAGACGGGGTCGTCCACGCGGTCTTCACCGTACAGGCAAGTCAAAGGGGAGTGCTGAAATCTGGCGATGGCACCGAGTGTCAACTCGTGTGCCGCTTCAGGGTCCATGCTGAAAAGGAAGGGGCGGGTCAAGGCGTAGGGCAGCAAGGACATTGGATAATCAAACGTTTAGTCTTTAGCGCGATTGTCTCAAATGACCCAAGACGAACTCAAAACCCTGGTTGGCCAGGCGGCCCTGAAGTACGTGCAGCCTGGCGAAGTCATCGGGGTGGGCACTGGTTCAACGGTCAACAAATTCATCGACGCGCTCGCTGCCATGCGCGACCGCATTCCAGGTGCTGTCTCCAGTTCAGAGGCCACCACGGTCCGCCTCAAGGCGCTGGGCATTCCGGTGTTTGAAGCGAACGACGTCGGTGAACTGGCCGTCTACATCGACGGTGCCGACGAAATTGACGAGCGTGGCCACATGGTCAAAGGCGGTGGTGCCGCCCTGACGAGGGAAAAGATCGTTGCCGCCCAATCGCGGTTGTTTGTCTGCATTGCAGACGAATCCAAGCTCGTGAAAGTGCTTGGCACGTTTCCGCTGCCTGTCGAAGTGATTCCCATGGCCGCAGAACGCCTGAAGCGCCAGTTTGCAGAAAAGGGTGGCCAGGCCGCCATTCGGCTCAAGGACGGGTCGCCCCTGGTGACAGACAACGGCCAGTTCATTCTCGACGTGACAGGCCTGCAGATCCATGATCCGCGGGCATTTGAGGCCGAGGTGAGTCAGTGGCCCGGCGTGGTCACGGTGGGGGTGTTTGCTTACCAGAAGGCAGGGGTCTGTCTGCTGGGCACTGCGTCTGGCGTGAGAACGCTGGAGCTCTGACGCTCAACGCCAGCGCACCCATACAACCCCGAAGGATCAGAACCGGATGCCGGAGGGGTTGCTCACCGGGGGGGTGACCGGCACCGCAGGTTCAGGGCTGGCGGGTTGGGCACTGTCACTGGAGGGCGTGGTGGCTCGTTCAGCCGCCGCAGATGATGCCGGCTGGGCAGTCACCAACGGACTGGGTTCCGGCCGGCGATAGCCCGTCGGCAGCGCCGACTGGGCGGGGTACCCGGCTGCATTCAGAAACTGGGTCCACTCAGCGTCCGAGTAACCCTTGAGTTGCTGGCTGCCAATGGTCAAGAGGGGCAATGAAGCGTCTCCGCTCAACCGTTTCAGGGCGTCGGCGTCATTGGCTGACGTGATGGTCTTCTCGGTGTATGGAATGCCCCTGCCGTTGAGCAAATTGCGTCCACTGTTGCACGGGGCGCAATCTGTGCTGGTGTAGAGCGTGACGGGGTAGCGGCTGACCACCTGCCGCAGCGTATAGGGCAACTGTGCATTGCCAGCCGTCGATGGGCCTGCCGCTGCAGGTGTGCGAGGGGCGGCTTCTGCTGCAGGCGGCTGGTCTGAAAACGTGACGCGGCCGTCCGGGCCCACGATCCGGTACACACCTTGCGCGAGCACTGGCGCCACGGCCATGGCCAGCAGCACGCCTGCCATTCGCCTGCCCCAGGCAGGTGCCGACTTGATATTGTTGTGCGAAGCAAACGGGATGACGTTCATCTCAACTCCTTGGATCAAATGCCTGGGTGTTCTGGACAACCTGTTCAGCCATCATGCCATGCCCTGATGCCGCATCAGCGCATCAATGCTGGGCTCGCGGCCCCGGAACGCCTTGAAGGATTCCATGGCCGGGCGGCTTCCTCCAGCCTCCAGTATGGCCTGCCGGTAGCGCCGGCCGGTGGCCACATCCAGGGTGTTGTGGCCGCTGGCTTGGGCCGCTTCTTCAAAAGCGGCGTATGCGTCGGAGGACAGCACCTCGGCCCATTTGTAGCTGTAGTAACCGGCAGAGTAGCCGCCAGCAAAAATGTGGCTGAAGGTATTCGGTGTGCGGCTGTAGGGTGGGGGATTCAGCACAGCCACTTCATCCCTGACCTGCTGCTGCAGCGCCTGAATGGCTTCAGGGCTGGTCGCGGGCTCAGGCAGGCTGTGCAGAAGCATGTCGAACAACGAGAATTCCACCTGGCGCAGGGTTTGCAGACCGCTCTGGTAATTCTTCGCGGCCAGCATCTTGTCGAAAAGCGCGCGCGGCAAAGGCTCGCCAGTGTCCACGTGAGCAGTCATGTGCTTGAGCACATCCCATTCCCAGCAAAAATTTTCCATGAACTGGCTGGGCAGTTCCACCGCATCCCATTCCACGCCGCTGATGCCGGACACGTCGCGTTCGTTGACCTGCGTGAGCATGTGATGCAAACCGTGTCCGAACTCGTGGAACAGCGTGATCACGTCATCGTGCGTCAACAGGGCAGGGCGCACGACCCCGTCCACCTCAGAGCCTTCCGCGAAATTGCATACCAGGTGAGCCACTGGCGTTTGCAGTGCGCCTGTGTCGGGGCGCAGCCAACGGGCCCGCACGTCGTCCATCCAGGCGCCGCCGCGCTTGCCTGTGCGTGCAGAGGGATCCAGATAGAACTGACCCACCAGCTGAGTCCCTTCCGTGCTTTGACGTTCGATCCGGTAGAAGGCCACGCCGTCGTTCCAGACAGGTGCGGAATCGGGCCGGATGGCCACTTCAAACAAGGTCTCGACGATCTGGAACAAGCCTGCCAGCACCTTGGGTGCGGTGAAGTACGGCTTGACTTCCTGTTCGCTGAAGGCGTAACGCGCTTCCTTGAGTTTTTCGCCGATATAGGGCCAATCCCATGCCTGGGGATCTGACAGGCCAAGCTCGGAGGCGGCAAAAGCACGCAGGTCGGCAAGGTCCTTCTCCGCGAATGGGCGGGACTTGACTGCGAGGTCACGCAGGAACGCGATCACCTGTTCAGGTGATTCGGCCATCTTGGGCACCAGGGAAACGTCCGCGTGGTGCCTGTAGCCCAGCAACTGCGCCTCTTCGTGCCTCAGGCTGAGCAGTTCGCCCATGATGGTGCCGTTATCGAACTTGATCGCTTCGCCGGAAGCCTGGTCGCTGGCCCGGGTGACATAGGCACGGTACAGCGTTTCACGCAGTAGGCTGCTGTGGGCGAACTGCATGATTGGCAGGTAGCAGGGCATCTTCAGCGTGAGCTTGTGACCTGTCTTGCCCTCTGCCAGCGCCGCCGAAGCGGTGGCCTGAACCACATCGTCCGGCACGCCGGCCATCTCGTCTGCGGTTGCGAAGTAGGCAAAGGCGTCTGTGGCATCCAGGGCGTTTTCGCTGAATTTCTGGGCAAGCTCTGCCTGCCGTTCCTGCAGCCAGGCAAACCGGGTTTTGGCTTCACCTGTCAAGTCGGCGCCACCCAGCACAAAGCCCCGCATGGCGTTCTTGTGTGCCTGGGCCTGTTCTGGCGTCAAAGTGCCGGGATCCATGGCCTTGTATTTGGCGTACAGGCGTTCGTCGGCCCCCAGACGCGTCCAGAACTCGGTCACCTTGGGCAGGGATGCGTTGTACGCGGCCCGGAGTTCAGGGGTGTCTGCCACGCTGTTGAGATGGCTCACGGCGCCCCAGGCCCGGGACAGTCGCTCGGCTGGCACGTCCAGCGTCCTTGACAGCAGCTCCCATTTGGCAGGGAAGGACGCTTCCGTCACGGTTTCCAGTGCCTCGCTCGCCTCACGAATCAGCTGATCCACGGCAGGTGCCACGCACGATGGCGTGATCACGTCGAATCGGGGCAAGTCAAGGAAGTCGAGCAGGGGGTTGAGGTCTGGTTGGGCAGTGTTTGCGTTCATGCGGCCTCAGATTGGCTCGGGGACGAAAGATTCAAGGCGTCAGCGATGGACCCGACAGCCAAAACAGGCTACTGAGCAGACTTCTTGATGCTCTTTTTGACGACCTTGGCCCGCTTGACCTGACCACCGGTGGTCAGGCGCTGGTTGCCCAGCACCCTCACGACCTTCACCTCGGGTCGCTGACCACCCCGTTTGCTGAACTTCAGCACTTTCACATCCCGGGGGCCGGGTTTACGGTCTTCGTCCACGACTTTGACCTTTTCCGGCAGCTCGCGCCACAAGACCAGCAGCTTGCCGATGTGCTGAATCGGTGCGGCATTGAGTTCTTCGGTCAATGTCTGCAGCATGGCCTCTCTGGCGGCTCTGTCGTCGCTGAACACCCTCACCTTGATCAGGCCATGGGCCGTCAAAGCGGCGTCCACCTCTTTCTTGACCGCCGGGCTGAGGCCATCGCCCCCAACGAGCACGACAGGGTCGAGGTGGTGTGCATCGGCACGGTGGAGTTTGCGCTGGGCGGGAGTGAGTGTGATCTGGGGCATGGGACAATTATCGTTTAGTCAGCCCGAGAGCGTCCCATGGGAATGAAAGTCAAGTCGCAGAGCAAGAAGATCAACAAGGCGTGGCTCAATCAGCATGTCAACGACCCCTATGTGCGTCTGGCCAAAAGGGACGGTTATCGAGCCCGTGCGGCCTACAAGCTCAAGGAAATTGATGAAACGCTGGGATTGATCCACCCAGGGGATTGCGTCGTCGATCTGGGGTCGACGCCGGGGGCGTGGAGCCAATACGTCCGTCGCCGTCTAAGCCCGGAGGGGGCAGCTGTTGGAGAGCTGCACGGACACATCATCGCGCTTGACATGCTGCCCATGGACCCCGTCGAGGGCGTGCAGTTCATCCAGGGTGACTTTCGGGAGGCGAGTGTGCTGGCCGAACTTGAGGCAGCATTGATCGAAAAGGGCGTCCAGGAAGTTGACGTGGTGGTGTCTGACATGGCGCCCAATCTTTCAGGCATTGGCTCTGCGGATGCCGCCCGCATCACCGACCTGGTGGAGCTGGCGGTGGATTTTTCGGTACGCCATCTGAAAAAGGATGGCGCGCTGGTGGTCAAACTGTTCCATGGCGGAGCCTACGATCCGATGGTTGCACTGTTTCGCCAGCGCTTCAAATCGGTCAAGACCTTCAAACCCAAAGCGTCACGCGACAAGTCTTCTGAAACCTTTTTGGTTGGTATGGGTCTCAAGCCAGTACAGGTCGTTTCCGGCTCGTGAGTCGCGCACAAAACATTTCCTAACCCCTTGATTGACATTGCCAAGTCACATATCAGGGGCATTGCAGCTTGAAAGTCCTAAAATGGGCTCAACATGCACATCTCTGAATTCCTTTTTGCCAGGAGCTGCACTTGAATAACCAGTGGTTCTCGAAAATCGCCGTGTGGATGGTCATCGCCATGGTGCTTTTCACCGTCTTCAAGCAGTTCGACGGCCGGGCGGTGGCTGGCGCCGGCTATATGGGCTATTCGGAGTTCATTGACGAAGTCAAGGCGCAGCGCATCAAGAGCGCCACCATCCAGGAAGGCCAAGGGGGCACCGAGATCATTGCCATCACCCAGGATGATCGCCGCGTGCGCACCACGGCCACCTCGCTGGACCGTGGTCTGGTGGGCGACCTGATCAACAACAACGTCAAATTCGACGTTCGCCCTCGCGAAGAGGGCTCGCTGCTGATGACCCTTCTGGTCAGCTGGGGCCCCATGCTGCTGCTGATCGGCGTGTGGATCTACTTCATGCGACAGATGCAAGGCGGTGGCAAGGGCGGCGCGTTCAGCTTTGGCAAGAGCAAGGCCCGCATGCTCGACGAAAACAACAACACGGTCACGTTCGCGGACGTGGCCGGTTGTGACGAGGCCAAGGAAGAGGTGAAGGAAGTGGTTGACTTCCTGAAGGATCCGGCCAAATTCCAGAAACTGGGTGGCCGCATTCCTCGAGGGCTGTTGCTGGTGGGCCCTCCTGGCACAGGCAAGACCTTGCTGGCCAAGGGCATTGCTGGCGAAGCCAAGGTGCCGTTTTTCAGCATTTCAGGCTCTGACTTCGTCGAAATGTTTGTCGGCGTGGGCGCAGCCCGTGTGCGCGACATGTTCGAAAACGCCAAGAAAAATGCACCTTGCATCATCTTTATCGACGAGATCGATGCCGTAGGCCGTCAGCGTGGCGCTGGCCTGGGTGGGGGCAACGACGAGCGCGAGCAGACCCTGAATCAGATGCTGGTCGAGATGGATGGTTTCGAGACCAATCTGGGTGTGATCGTGGTCGCGGCCACCAACCGCCCGGACATTCTGGACGCGGCCTTGCTGCGCCCTGGTCGCTTTGACCGGCAGGTTTATGTCACGTTGCCCGACATCCGTGGCCGCGAACAGATTCTGAACGTGCACATGCGCAAGGTCCCGCTGGGTACCGATGTGAACCCGAGCGTGATTGCCCGTGGCACACCCGGCATGAGCGGTGCCGACCTGGCGAACCTGTGCAACGAAGCGGCACTGATGGCCGCCCGCCGCAACGCCCGCGTGGTGGAAATGCAGGACTTTGAAAAGGCCAAGGACAAGATCTTCATGGGTCCGGAGCGCAAGAGCATGGTCATGCCGGAAGAGGAACGCCGCAACACGGCGTACCACGAGTCTGGCCATGCTCTTATTGGCAAGCTGCTGCCCAAGTGCGATCCGGTCCACAAGGTCACCATCATCCCGCGCGGTCGCGCGCTCGGCGTGACCATGAGCCTGCCGGCTCAGGACCGTTACAGCTACGACAAGGACTACATGCTGAACCAGATCAGCATGTTGTTCGGTGGCCGCATTGCCGAAGAAGTGTTCATGAACCAGATGACCACCGGTGCCAGCAACGACTTTGAACGAGCAACCACCATTGCCCGTGACATGGTGATGCGCTATGGCATGACCGATGCGCTGGGGCCGATGGTCTACGCTGAAAACGAGGGTGAGGTGTTCCTGGGCCGCTCGGTGACCAAGACCACCAACATGAGCGAGTCGACCATGCAGAAGGTGGACGCCGAGGTGCGCCGCATCATCGATGCTCAGTACAAACTGGCGCGCGACCTGATTGAAAGCAACAGCGACAAGATGCACGCCATGGCAAAGGCCTTGCTCGAATGGGAAACGATCGACGCCGAGCAGATCGACGACATCATGGCAGGCAAACCGCCCCGTCCTCCCAAGGACTGGACGCCCCGGAACCCATCAGTGGGTGGCGGTGGCAACGGTACGCCCCCGGTCGCACCCGATCCGGCGCCGACGGCAGCCTGATCGTTCGCTGGACGTTTTCGTGATCTCAGACGGGGCTTCGGCCCCGTTTGCTTTTGGGGCAGCAACATGCATTGGCAGACCAGCCGGTTCGATATTGACCTGACGAAACCCAAGGTGATGGGTATCGTCAATGTGACGCCAGATTCTTTTTCCGATGGCGGGCTGTATGCGACGACGTCCACTGCCCTGAATGGGTGTGAACGGCTCCTCAGGGAGGGCGCGCACATGCTGGACATTGGTGGCGAGTCCACCCGACCGGGTTCACCGTCAGTCTCTCTGGCGGACGAGCTGGACCGGGTGCTTCCCGTGGTGCAGGAGGCTGTTCAACTGGGCGTGCCCATTTCGGTGGACACCTACAAACCCGAGGTGATGCGTGCGGTGCTCGATGCAGGGGCCGACGTGATCAACGATGTGTGGGCGCTTCGCCGGCCAGGGGCTCTTCAGGCCGTGGCGGAGCATGCGCGCTGTGGCGTGTGTCTGATGCACATGCACCGCGATCCGCAGACCATGCAGGTGGCACCAATGGCGGGTGACGTGGTGGCCCCTGTGCTCGAATTCCTGCGTGATCGCGCCGACGCGCTGCAGGAATTGGGCGTGGATCGGCAGCGGATTGTGCTGGATCCCGGGGTGGGTTTTGGAAAAACGGTGGAGCAGAACTTCAGCTTGCTGGCGCAGCAGCAGAGTTTGTTGAAACTGGGCTTTCCTTTGTTGGGCGCATGGTCGCGCAAGTCTTCGCTGGGTGCGGTGACGAACCGTGAGCGCCCTGCGGATCGCGTTGCAGCCAGTGTGGCGGCAGCGCTGATGGCGATTGAGCGGGGAGCCCGCATCGTGCGTGTTCACGACGTGGCGCAGACGGTGGACGCCCTGAAGGTCTGGCAAGCGGTACAGGACGCCACCATGCCTTCGCCTTGAATGGGGCTCAGCGCGCAGAGATAAAATTGGCGGTTTCCTCCCCCAACGGGATCACTCAGCCCATAGGCCTCCATCGTGACCTTGCCCCTGTGTTTCTTCGATGGCGGCAATGCCATCAGCGCTTTCAAAGTCCAGCAACTCCTGCCCCGCCTGCAGGGTATTTCAGACAAGATTTCAGGCCTGACCGCGCGTTTTGTGCATTTGGCCTCGTTTGCCGAACAACCGAGCGACGCAACACTTGAACGCCTGCGCGAGTTGCTGACCTATGGCGATCCATGCGCCGAGGCACACGCCCTGGCCGAGAAGTCCGGGGCTGTAGCGATCCTGGTGATGCCCCGACTAGGGACTGTGTCGCCCTGGGCTTCCAAGGCCACCGACATTGCGCATAACTGCGGGCTGGAGGTGAAGCGGGTAGAACGCTTGGTGGAGTACCGCATACAGCTCAAGTCGGGTCTCTTGGGCAAGGGTCGACTGTCAGAGGAGCAGCTGCGCGCCGTGGCCGATCTGCTGCATGACCGCATGACCGAAGCGGTCACCACCGAGAGAAAGCAGGCAGAGGCCCTGTTCACGGAACTGCACCCAGCGCCCATGGAGCATGTGGACGTGCTAGGCGGTGGCCGGTCAGCCCTGGAGGCCGCCAACCTGGCCTGGGGGCTGGCACTGGCAGACGACGAGATCGACTACCTGGTGAAGGCCTTCCACGGGCTGCAGCGCAACCCCACGGATGTCGAGCTGATGATGTTCGCGCAGGCCAACAGCGAGCATTGCCGGCACAAGATCTTCAACGCCGAATTCACCGTGGATGGCGTGCCCCAGGACAAGAGCCTGTTCGGCATGATCCGCCACACACACCAGACGAATCCGCAGCACACCATCGTGGCGTATTCCGACAACGCTTCCATCATGGAGGGCAGTGCCGTCGAACGTTTTGTGGCCCGTGCGGGCGGCAACGAAGCGCCTGCCTATGCGGCCGAGGCTGCTGTCCACCATGTGCTGATGAAGGTGGAAACGCACAACCACCCCACGGCCATTTCACCGTTTCCGGGCGCGGCCACGGGCGCGGGCGGTGAAATACGGGACGAGGGCGCCACCGGGCGGGGCTCAAAACCCAAGGCGGGCCTGACAGGATTTACCGTGTCCAAACTCTGGGGCGGTGCAAGCGACCGGGCCGGCGGCAAGCCGGAACACATCGCCAGCCCCTTGCAGATCATGACCGAAGGCCCACTTGGCGGCGCGGCTTTCAACAACGAGTTTGGCCGGCCGAACCTGCTCGGGTATTTCCGGGAATACGAACAGACAGTGGGGGGTGTGAGTCGCGGCTACCACAAGCCCATCATGATCGCTGGCGGCCTGGGCGTGATCGATGCCCAGCTCACAAAGAAGATCGACTTTCCCGCCGGCAGCCTGTTGATCCAGCTCGGCGGCCCTGGCATGAAGATCGGCATGGGCGGAGGCGCCGCCAGTTCCATGGCGAGTGGCACCAACGCGGCATCGCTGGATTTTGATTCCGTTCAGCGGGGCAACCCCGAGATCGAGCGCCGCGCGCAAGAGGTGATCAACCATTGCTGGGCGCAGGGCGCTGACAACCCCATTCTGTTCATTCACGATGTGGGTGCGGGGGGCCTGTCCAACGCCTTCCCCGAACTCACCAACGATGCCGGGCGGGGCGCGCGTTTTGACCTGCGGGCCGTGCCACTTGAAGAATCGGGGCTGGCCCCCAAGGAAATCTGGTGCAACGAAAGCCAGGAGCGATATGTGCTGGCCATTGCGCCGGAGTCGCTGTCGCAGTTCCGTGCATTCTGTGAGCGTGAACGCTGCCCCTTTTCTGTGGTGGGCGTGGCCACTGAAGAACGGCACCTGTTCGTGGGCAACGAGGACGCCGTGCTGCCCCAAACAAGCACAGAGCCCCCGGGGGGCGTGGGCACGGCAGTCGACATGCCCATGGATGTGCTGTTGGGCAAACCACCCAAGATGCACCGCGATGTGAAGTCGGTGTCGCGAGAAGCGACTCCCATGGACTTGACGGGTGTGGATCTGCAGCAGGCGGTCATCGACGTGCTCAGCCACCCGACGGTGGCGTCGAAACGGTTTCTGATCACCATTGGCGACCGGACCGTCGGGGGCTTGTCTCACCGCGACCAGATGGTGGGTCCCTGGCAGGTTCCAGTGGCCGATTGCGCCGTGACCCTGGCCGATTTTTCGGGCTTTGCGGGCGAAGCCATGAGCATGGGCGAACGCACGCCGCTGGCTGCGCAGAATGCACCGGCATCGGGCCGCATGGCGGTGGCCGAGGCCATCACCAACCTGCTGGCGGCTCCCATTGAGTTGTCACGCGTGAAGTTGTCGGCCAACTGGATGGCCGCCTGCGGTGAGCCGGGGGAGGATGCGGACCTGTATGCCACCGTGCGTGCAGTGGGCATGGAGCTTTGTCCGGCCCTGGGCATTTCCATACCGGTGGGCAAGGACAGCCTCTCCATGCGCACCCAGTGGCAGCACGACGGCGCGTCGCACAAGGTGACTTCACCAGTCAGCCTGATTGTCAGCGGCTTTGCCACCCTGGCGGATGTGCGTGGCACGCTCACGCCCGTTCTGGACAGCGAACTGGAAGACACCACGCTGGTGCTCATCGATCTGGGCAAAGGCCAGAACCGCATGGGTGGCAGCATCCTTGGGCAGGTGCTTGGTCAGTTCGGCGATGCCGTGCCTGACCTTGATAACCCGCAGGACCTGGTCAATCTGGTGAGTGCCGTCAATGCGTTGCGCTCGCAGGGGCGGGTGTTGGCTTACCACGATCGAAGCGACGGCGGGCTGATCAGTACGGTGTCTGAAATGGCGTTCGCTGGTCATGTGGGCGTGTCCCTCAATGTCGACCTTCTGGTGACCGAAGGCGATGGCATCAGCGACAGCCGGGCAGATCACGGCGATGCGAAAAACTGGGCGGGGCAGGTGAGCGCCCGGCGCGAAGAACTCACGCTCAAGGCCCTGTTCAGCGAGGAACTGGGAGTGGTGCTGCAGGTTCCTACCGCCTACCGCAATGAGGTCATGCAGGTGCTGCGCGATCATGGCCTTTCCAGGCACAGCCATTTCATTGGCAAGACCCGCCCGCTGTCCTCTGCCATGGATGTGGGCAAAGGACAGTTGCAGGTGTGGCGCGACACAAAGCCTGTTTTCAGCGCCAGCCTGCAAGACCTGCATCAGGTCTGGGACAGCGTGAGCTGGCGCATCAACCAGCAGCGGGACAACCCGGTTTGTGCCGATTCGGAGCACGCAGCGGCCGGACTGCCGGACGATCCGGGGCTGCACGTTGCGCTCACGTTTGATCCGGCCGAAGATGTGGGCGCCCCGTTCCTGAACTTGGCGCGGCCCCGTGTGGCCATCCTGCGGGAGCAGGGTGTGAACTCGCACGTCGAGATGGCTTACGCATTTTCACAGGCCGGATTTGAGGCGTTCGATGTGCACATGACCGACCTGCAGAGTGGCCGCGCGAAACTGGCGGATTTCAAGGGCGTGATCGCGTGCGGCGGTTTCAGCTATGGCGACACGCTCGGGGCCGGCATTGGCTGGGCACGCAGCATCACTTTCAACCCGGCGCTGGCCGACCAGTTCAAAGACTTCTTTGAGAGGCCCGATACCTTCGGCCTGGGTGTCTGCAACGGCTGCCAGATGTTTGCCGAACTGGCCGACATCATCCCCGGGGCCGAGGCATGGCCGCGCTTCACGACCAACCAGAGCGAACGGTTCGAAGCCCGTTTGTCGATGGTGGAAGTGCTCGACTCGCCCAGTCTGTTCCTGCAGGGCATGGCGGGCAGCCGGTTGCCGATCGCGGTGGCACACGGTGAAGGGTTTGCCAACTTTGCCTACCGTGGCGACGAAGGCGGGGTCCTTGCAGCGATGCGCTTCGTTGATAACAGTGGAGCGGCCACCGAGCGCTACCCCTTCAACCCGAACGGGAGTCCTGGTGGCCTGACAGCCGTGACCACGGCCGATGGCCGGTTCACCGCCATGATGCCGCACCCCGAACGGGTGTTTCGCAATATCCAGATGAGTTGGACCAGCGGTGATCCGGCGGCGTACAGCCCATGGATGCGCATCTGGCGCAATGCGCGCAAGTGGGTGGGGTAGGTCTCGGAAAGGCCTCTCAGGCCTGCTAGCATCGCGGCCACCACAACCACGCCGCAACGCGCCCCCTGCCCATGGCCACCAGCCTCCTTGCCCTGATCGACGACATTGCCACCTTGCTTGACGACGTGGCGGTGATGACCAAAGTCGCCGCTCGGCAGGGTATGGCCGCCGCCGATGACGTGGCCGCCATGACGCAGATGGCCGCGAAGAAGACGGCCGGTGTGCTGGGGGACGACCTGGCGCTCAATGCCCAGCAGGTCACGGGCGTGAAGGCCGACCGGGAATTGCCGGTGGTCTGGGCAGTTGCCAAGGGTTCGCTGGTGAACAAGGCCATTCTGGTGCCCGCTGCTCTGGCCATCAGCGCCTTTGTTCCCTGGTTGATCACACCGTTGCTCATGCTGGGTGGCCTGTTTCTGTGCTTCGAAGGTGCGGAAAAGCTGCTGCACGCTTTCATGCGGTCCAAGGGCGAAGAAGCCGCACATCATGCCGAGCTGGCCCGTGCGGTGGCCGATGAGCAGGTGGACATGGTGGCCTTCGAGAAAGAGAAGATCAAAGGCGCGGTGCGCACCGATTTCATTCTTTCGGCCGAGATCATCGTCATCACCCTGGGCACGGTGGCGGTCGCCAGCTTCGCACAGCGTGTTTCGGTGCTGGTGGGCATTTCCCTGATCATGACCGTGGGGGTCTACGGTCTGGTGGCGGGCATCGTCAAGCTGGACGACGCCGGGCTGTATCTCGTTCAGCGCAAGGCCGGCTGGCAGCAGGCGCTGGGCCGCGGCATTCTGGCCCTGGCGCCCTGGTTGATGAAGACGCTGTCGGTGCTGGGCACGGCCGCCATGTTCCTGGTGGGTGGCGGCATTCTGGTGCACGGCGTGCCCATGCTGGCTCATGCGGTAGAGCAATGGGCCTTGCAGGCGGGCTGGGCGGGTGCAGTGGTGTCCAGCCTGGCGGGCGCAGTGGCTGGACTATTGGCCGGCGCGGCTGCGGTATTGATCTTCAACACCATCCAGCGCATGCGTGGCGCCAGCGTCAGCCATTGACCTGAGTCAAGACGCTGGCGGCCGCAGCGCCTAGACTGAAGCCACGGCTCATCGTGAGTGAAATGAAGGTTCGCCTTCGGTCGCCATGAATGCCGTTTACTTCAGGAGCCCTCCATGTCTGCCCAGTCACCCGTCGACACACAAGCCCCGCTGAGCAACTTCAACAACTGTCATGTGGGGATCATTCAGCGCCTCAAGGCACTGGATGAACTGCCGGCCTTGCTGGAGCCCGCTGCGCGTGCCCGGCAGATTGCCGAACAATCGCTCGAGTTCTTTCGCGAAGCCATTTTTGAGCACCACCTGGAAGAGGAGCGCGAGCTGTTTCCTGCCGTGCTCGCCAGCGCTGAACCAGGCGAAGAACAGTTGAAGGTCAAGGCCATGGCGAAGCGGCTGACCGATGAACACCGGTCGGTCGAAAAACTCTGGAAGAGTCTGGAAAAGGGCCTCAAGCAAGTGGTCAAGGGACAGGCCAGCGAACTGGATGTGAGCGACTTGCAGCGCCTGGTTACCGAATACCAGGCCCACGCCCACTACGAAGAAACCGAATTCCTGCCGCTGTCGGAAAAAATCCTGAGCCGCAACAGCAACCACATGGCAGCTCTGGGTTTGAGCTTGCACATGCGGCACGTCAAGCCGGTCAACGCCTACATTTGAGAGGCTGAGTTCGTTCACTGCACGCCCCGGGTCAAGGGGCGGCGGCTGGTCAGTGGGGCGCGGCCGGGCGGCTCCGGTAAAACTTGACGGGGCTCGCGGGCACAGCGTTCAGCACGCTGCGCTTGATCTTGCCCACCACGTGCATCTCGCAAGGCTTGCAGTCAAAGCGCAAAGTCAGCTTTTCCTTGCCATTGATCAGCTGCATCGGTTCGGCGCGCACCGTGCCCTGCACGCCTGTCACGCCTTTGGCCTGTTTGGGGCACAGGCTCAGGGAAAAGCGCACGCAGTGCTTGGTGATCATCAGGCTCACTTCACCTTCTTCTTCGTGGCTCTCGTAGGCCGCTGCGATGACCTTGACACCGTGCTTGGTGTAAAAATCCCGTGCCTTCTGGTTGAAGACATTGGCGAGGTAGCTCAGGGCGTCTTCGGGGTAGGGTGCTGGCGGGTCGGCCGGTACGCCTCTTGGCAGGCGCTGCCATGCCTGGGCACGGGCGGCTTCCAGCGCCTCGATGGCTTCGCGTCGCAGTGCGTTGAGTTGCGAAGCCGGCACAAAGCGTGTTCCCTGCATGTCGAGCTGTATGTCAATGGGTTCGAAGATCGTTTCACCCAGGCGAGCCAGTCCTTCGCGCAACCTCGACTCGGCCTGTGCCGGGTCTTTGGCATCTGCAACGGCGCCTGGCAGGGTAGCGCTGCCGCTGTGGCCATCTTCATCCGTCACGTTCAGGGTCAGGCCGTCCGCCGTTTCAGTGAGCTTGATCCATGTGCCAATGCGCCGATCGGAAGACTTTTTCTCGAGGCCACGCACCCAGTCCATGTCGCGATTGCGGTTGATCTGCGTGTTCTTGCGCAGGTCCTTGAAGCTGATGATGGGGTCTTTGGGGAACACTCGCCACTGGCCTTGTGAGGCATCGATGGCCTCGGCCCGGTTGATCTGCAGGCCCACCAGTTCTTTTTGCAGGTCCAGGTAGCACAGGCCGTCGCCGTTGTGCACCACGGTGGCCGGGTCGTCCAGTTGCAGGTCGACAGCGTTCGGCCCCACCTGCGTCACCCAGCCGATGGGGCGGCCCGGGTTCTTGGGTGTGTCAAAGGCGCCAATGTCTTGCTTGCGCCCTTGCACAAAATAGTCGGTGAATTCGCGGTTGAAGTTCTGGTTGGGGTCGGGCTGGAAGAAGAAGCTGCACTCACCGCTGGAGGCGCGGGCCAGCTCCGGTCGTTCTTCCAGAATCTCGTCCAGCAACAAGCGGTAGTGCGCCGTGAGGTTCTTGACGTAGGCCATGTCCTTGTAGCGGCCTTCGATCTTGAAACTGCGGGCGCCGGCTTCGATGAGGGCGCGCAGGTTGTCGCTCTGGTTGTTGTCCTTCATCGAGAGAACGTGCTTGTCGTGCGCGACGATGCGGCCCTGGCTGTCCTTCACTTCGTACGGCAGCCGGCAGGCCTGGGAGCAGTCGCCACGGTTCGCGCTGCGCCCGGTGTGTGCATGGCTGATGAAGCATTGGCCGCTGTAGGCCACGCACAGGGCGCCATGAATGAAGAACTCCACAATGCAGCGATCGGCGTCAAGGGTGTGGTGGATCGCCTTGATCTGCTGCAGGGTGAGTTCGCGTGCCAGCACCAGCTTGGACAAACCGGCGTCCTGCAAGAAGCGGGCTTTCTCGGGGGTGCGGATATCGGTCTGTGTGCTGGCGTGCAACTGGATGGGCGGCAGATCCAGCTCCAGCAAGCCCATGTCCTGAATGATGAGCGCGTCCGCGCCCGCATCAAAAAGCTGCCAGGCCAGCTTGCGTGCCGGCTCCAGCTCGTCGTCACGCAGGATGGTGTTCAGGGTGACGTAGATGCGGCTGTCGAAGCGATGGGCGTGCCGCGCCAGACGGGCAATGTCTTGAACCCGGTTGTCGGCGCTGGTTCGGGCGCCGAAAGATGGCCCGCCGATGTAGACCGCGTCGGCCCCGTGGTTCACCGCCTCGATGCCGATATCGGCGTCGCGGGCGGGTGAGAGCAGTTCGATGTGATGAGGCAACATGGCGGGTCGGTGCAGAATCGGGTGCGAATGCAGCCCGATATTGTCCTGGAGAATGAACATGAATGCAGCTTCCTCATTGCCCGACGCTGCCATGGTGCTGGTACACGGCGCTTGGCACGGGGCCTGGTGCTGGCGCCGGGTCTTGCCGCTGCTGCGCGCCGGTGGTGTGCAGGCGCATGCCGTCACGCTCACGGGTGTGGGGGAACGGGCGCACCTGCTGAGCCCGGCGGTGGACCTGCAAGTCCACATTCAGGACGTCATCGGTCTGATCGAGGCTGAAGAGCTGGAGCGGGTGCTGCTGGTTGGGCACAGCTATGCTGGCATGGTGATCACCGGGGTGGCGGACCGATTGCAGCGCCAGCAGCCTGGTCTGCTGAGCCGGCTGGTTTACCTGGATGCCGCGGTGCCTTACCCTGGCGACAGCTGGTGCAGCCACCATTCGGACGAAACCCGCCAGGCGCGTATTGAGGCGTCGAAGTCCAGCGGTGGTCTGAGCTTTCCCCCGCCAGATGCGGCCCTTTTTGGTCTGGCAGGCGCAGACCGCGATTGGGTCAACCGCCGCCAGACGCCGCAGCCGTTCAGGCTCTATCAGCAACCGCTGGACTTCGACGGTGCGCTGGTGGCGCAGATTCCGCGTACCTTCATCGACTGCACCCAGCCGGCCTTGGCCACCATTGCGCCTGCAAGGCAAAGGGTGCGCAGCGAGCCGGGTTGGCAGGTGCTGGAAATGGCCACCGGGCACGATCCCATGGTGAGCCAGCCAGAAGAACTCGCTGAGATGCTGCTGTCCCTGCGCGGCACGCAAGCTGATTGAGAAGACCAACGCTCACGGCCCTGGAGGAACAAGTTTGAACCGGTTTGTTTTTGGTCGCACGTGGGGCGCAGCCTCAGTGTGTCTGGTTTTGTTGTTGGCCCACCCGGGGTTGCTCGCACAGAAGGCCACCTGCGAAAGGGGTGATCGCGACTGGGAGCAGGAAACCTTCGGTGTGACCTTGCCTTCGCCGCCTCCGGTGGATCTTTCGCGCCTGCCCATCCCCCTGATCGAGCGGCACTACCTTGGCCCCTATCGCATGGCATCCCAGTTGGTGCGTGGGGATTTCGACGGCCTGCAATCGCACTGGGATGGCATCGCCGCCATGCCGGACCGGTCCGAACAGATGCGCTGGGTGGTGCGCAGCCTGGACGCACTGGAAGGCCGAGGGTTGTCCACGCTCCATCAGGCGCAGGCATGGCACGCACGCAACCCCGGGTCGCAGGCGGCCCAGCTCATACTGGCGGCAGCCTGGGTGCACGCGGCCTACGAAGTGCACTGGGACCGGTATGTGCCGGAGCGTGCAGGCGGCTATTTCCACCGCCCCCGGAACCGCGCGCAACAGGCTTTACCGCTGGTGGATGCCTTGATTGCGCAAGGCGGCTTTTACGGCATGGCGGCTCGCGAGGTGGATCTGCCTGCTCGCTTCCTGCTGGATGATGCCCAGCGGCAAGCCGCCTGGGACCGCTATCTGGGTCTCATCGAATACGCCCCCCAATACGAATGGCTGTACCTGCGCGCGGCCGCTCATGCCGGAGGGCCGCATGAGCGGGAGATCCGCGATCAGCGGTTCGCCCAGCTCAGAGCCCTGGCCGACCGGCTGGGCCTGGCGCAGCCCCATCGCCGTTCGCTGGACCAGGCGCTTGACGAACACGTTCGCCCCACGGGAAGAGATCCCAATCCGTTGACCTGGCGGCCCTACTGGGAAGCCCGGGTGAAGATCGCGCCCACGCTCGACAATCTGGCCGGCTGGCTTGACGCTGAAAACCGGGTGAACAACTGGCCGGCGATGGTGTCGCTGGCCGACCGGGTTCTCGCGATGCATCCGCATCACAAAACCGCCCTGGAACGCAAATCGTGGGCGCTGCGGCAGCAAGGGCGGAACAAGGAGGCCTACGAGACCACATTTGCCGCCATGGTGGTCGGCAGCGACTGGGCGATGAAGCAGATCGTGCAAGCCCATGTGCAAGGTGGCCTGGGTCTGCCGCAGAAAGATTTTGAAAGCCTGCTGGCTCACTGCAAGCTGGGTGCGTCACTCGGTCTTGCCAGTGCTGCCCATTGCATGGGCTCCGCCCACACGGATGGCTTTGCGGGCGTTCCGCGCAACGACACCCAGGCCCTGGCCTGGCACCTGCTCGGCGCGCGCGGTGGTCAGATGTCGTCGGCGCACGACCTGGTGGTGCTGTTGCCCCGCGTGGTGACCGATCCGGCCCGGCGGGCAACGGTCGATCTGGCTTCTGCCCACTGGATCAGGAAGGCCGCCAGCCACGAGCACGCGGCAGCGCAAAGCAGGCTCGCGGCCCGCCCGGACTGGGGGCTGCTCTGTCTGCCAGGCGACGGGCCCTCGCTGTTCGAACGCCTCTACCAGCGCCTGTTGGGCGGCGAGTGACCGCGGCCCCATGACCACGCCTCAGGCTCACCAACAGCACCGTTTCGTTCGCATCGACCAGCTTCGCGCCGTGGCGATGTTGTGGATGACGGTTTTTCACTTCTGCTTCGACCTCAACCACTTCGGACTGATCCAGGAGAACTTCTACCGCGACCCGTTCTGGACCTGGCAGCGCACCGCGATCGTGAGCCTGTTCCTGTTCACCGCCGGGCTGTCGCAGGCGGTGGCCAGCGCCCAAGGGCAAGGCTGGCCGCGCTTCTGGCGGCGCTGGGCTCAGGTGGCGGGTGCCGCACTGCTGGTCACGGCTGGCTCGCTGCTCATGTTTCCCAAAAGCTTCATCTACTTCGGTGTGTTGCACGGCATCGCGGTGATGCTGGTGGTGGCGCGATTCACCACAGGCTGGGGACGCTGGCTTTGGCCATTGGGCGCTCTGGCCATGGCGGCCCCATGGGTCGCCTCCAGCCTCATTTCGCAGTTTCCGGCTCTGGAGGTGCTGAACGCCCGCGGCTTGAACTGGCTGGGTCTCATCAGCCGCAAGCCGATCACGGAAGACTACGTGCCCTTGTTGCCCTGGCTGGGCGTGCTGTGGTGGGGCATGGCTGCAGGGCAATGGGTGTTGCGAAACCGACCCGGCTGGGCTGGCTCGGGCGCTACCCCGGAAGGCAAGGTGGCGCGCGGTCTGGCCATCCTGGGGCGCTGGAGCCTGAGCTACTACCTGGTGCATCAACCCGTGATGATTGGCTTGATCGGGCTGGCCCTGTACCTGCAGCGCTGAGCCGGCATGAACCGGCTCAGCTCGCCTCAAGCACGATTTCGTCCAGTACCGCTGCAAGCGCGACCAGCAGCCGCTGCACGTCCTCGGAAGTGGTCTGGGGGCACACCAGCATCATGTTGTGAAAGGGCGTGATGAGCACGCCCCGGTTGAGCAGCCCAAGGTGGATCAGGTGCTCGAGTTCGGCATCCAGCCGTGCGCCAGCTTCACTGCCGTTTTGCGGAGGCATGGGGCAGAACTGGAACTCCACCCGTGCGCCCAGTTCGGTCACGCACCAAGGGAGCCGACGCTCTGCCAGGAGGTGCCGTATACCTTCGGCCAGCTCGTGGGCAAGCGGCAGCATGTGGGCGTAGGCGGCGGGCGTCATCACCTCGGTCAGAGTGGCGCGCATTGCTGCCATGGAGAGCATGTTGCCGGTGAGGGTGGTGCCGATGCCGCTGTGTCCGGGTGGAGCATCGGCCTTGGCACGTACCGCGCGGCAGGCCAGGTCTGCGCTCATGCCGTACACGGCGCAGGGCACACCGCCGCCCACCGGCTTGCCCAGTACCAGGGCGTCTGGCTCGATTCCATGCACCTGGCAGTAGCCACCGGCACCGGTGCTGATGGTGTGGGTTTCATCCATCACCAGCAGTGCACCGTGCCGCCGCACCAGCGCTTGTGCCGCCTGCCAGAAGCCCGGTGCAGGCAACACCATGCCGATGTTGGTCATGGCCGGTTCCGCCAGCACACAGGCCACATCGCCAGCCTTCAGCGCCGCTTCAAGTGCAGCCAGATCGTTGAATTCGACTACCACCGTGTGTTCCAGCAGGTCGTGTACCTGCCCCAGCAGACTGTCGCGCTGGACCGCCTGCCCCTGCACCAGATCGACGAACACATCTTCGATGGTGCCGTGGTAACAACCATTGAACACCAGCAGCTTCTTGCGGCCAGTGGCGGCGCGGATCCAGCGCACGATGTAGCGATTGGCGTCGGTCGCACTCAGGGCAAATTGCCAGTAGGGCAAGCTGAAGCGCTCGCTCAGCGCCTTTGACACCACGGCGGCGTCTTCGGTCGACAACATGGTGGTGTACCCCTGGCTGGCCTGATGCTGCAAAGCTTTCTGCACGGGCAGCGGTGAGTGACCGAACATGGCGCCCGTGTCGCCAAGGCAGAAGTCCACCAGCGTGTGGCCGTCTGCGTCGACCACGTGAGCGCCACTGGCGTGCGCCACATGCAGGGGGAATGGCGTGCCCCAGTCGCGCATCCAGTGAAGTGGCACGCCAAACAACAGGTGCGCAGCAGCCTGAGCCGCCAGTTCTGACGAGCGCGGATTGCGCCGGGCATAGAGCGCCCGTTCCTGCTCCAGGAATGACAGCGCGCGCGCCCAATTCAGGTGTTCTCGGCTGATAGGCGAGGGCGGAGTGTCGGTGGGGGATGCAGGTTCAGAGGTCGCCAATTCGTTTCTCCCGTGGGCAAAAGGGGATGGACCGGGTTTGAAACATTGAACCAGACGGTGGCCGCTGCAGTGACGGGATTGGAGCCCTTGTGGCGCGCTTGATTGGCTTTGCCCAGCCAGTCAGTCAGTGCACCGTCTGACGGGCCACTTGAGGTGGTCGATCTGTCGTTTTCGGTCTGGCTGAATGGCAGCGGAAGTCGCCGGGGCAAAAAAATGGCGGCCGAAGCCGCCTGGAAAGCTGAGCCGGCGCGCCCCCTGGAGGGGCTCGCACCGGCCTTGTCGTTCACTCCACCTTGGCCTTGGCGCGCAGCGACTGCTGGAATTCAGCCATCTTCTGCTGGGTCATCTGTTGCTCCAGCTGGGGCTTCACCTCTTCAAAAGGCGGCAACTGGGCTTCACGAATATCGTCCACGCGGATGATGTGCCAGCCGAACTGGCTCTTCACCGGTACTTCGGTCATCTGGCCTTTGTCGAGCTTGACCATGGCTTCGGAGAATTCGGTCACGTAGCTACCGGCTGCGGCCCAATCCAGGTCGCCCCCGTTGGCACCGGATCCAGGATCCTTCGACTGCTTCTTGGCGATGTCTTCAAACTTGGCACCGCCCTTGATGGATTTCACGATGGCCTTGGCCTGGTCTTCCTTTTCGACCAGGATGTGACGAGCCCGGTATTCCTTGCCACTGTTGGCTGCCTTGAACTTGTCGTATTCGGCCTTCATGTCGGCTTCCGTCACCGGATTCTTGGCCTGCTGGTCGGCAAACATGGCACGGATCATGATGGTCTGGCGCGCCAGTTCCATCTGGTTCTTGTATTCATCGGTTGCCGCGATGCCGCGCTTCTC
The DNA here is from genome assembly GCA_002840835.1 of Betaproteobacteria bacterium HGW-Betaproteobacteria-16. Taxonomy (GTDB): domain Bacteria; phylum Pseudomonadota; class Gammaproteobacteria; order Burkholderiales; family Burkholderiaceae_C; genus Hydrogenophaga. The sequence goes on from PHCQ01000015.1 coordinate 99,212, forward strand.
GGCTTCCTGCATGAAGATTTCCCTAAGGATCACTTCTTCCTTGATCTGCGCCCGCACAGCGTCATCGACCGGACGGCCAGAGGCGGCAATCTGCTGTGCCAGAGCATCGACCCGGGTCGTGGGCACGGCCTTGCCATTCACGATGGCCACGTTTTGAGCAGCCACCCAGGGTGACGCGGCGATCAGCACGGCCAATGTGAGGGCCGACATAGAGAGTTTCATGGATTTCCTCGGTACGAAAAATGGGATTGGAGCACGTGGCTCTGGCAAAGTTGCCTGACAACCCGGGCTCAAGGTGTCAGAAGGTTTCGGCGCCGGTGGAGAGCATCTGGGGCGGTCCGCAGTATCTCGCAGCCCCCGTCAGGACTTGATCTCAATGGCCAATGCATGCAGTCCGGCATCGGTGAAATGGCGCAGCGCATCATACACAAGGCGATGCTGCGCGACACGGCTCTGACCAGCAAACGCCGGCCCACCGATCCTGACCCTGAAATGGGTTCCACGACCCAGGCCATTGGCGCCTGCATGGCCGGCGTGAGCAGCGCTTTCGTCGATCACTTCGAGCATCACAGGCGACAAAGCCGTTTGCAGCGTCGCGCGAATTGCTTCTGCGCTGGGCACGGTGTCAGAGACAGGTGAATGTGAATTCATGATTTCTCCGCTCCATCCTCATCTTTGAGGTACCGCGAGATGTAAAGGCCCTGACCCACGATGAAAATCAGGGGAAAGGCGTATCCCCACAACTTGAAGTTCACCCAGAATTCGGTCGAAAAATAGGCCGCCACGTAGGCGTTGATGGCCGCCATGAACAGAAAGTAGCCAATCCAGATGACGGTCAGGCGTGCCCACACGGCGTCGGGCAAGGTCAACTGGCTGCCCAGCAGTATCTGAAGGAAGTTCTTCTTCCAGATCCACAAGGCCGCACCCAGGACAATCGCCATGCTGGCATAGAGCACGGTGGGCTTCCACTTGATGAAACGCTCATCTTGCAGGAACAGGGTGAGCGCGCCGAAGACCAGCACCAGCACCAGCGTGACCTTGTGCAGTGTCTGAAGCTTGCGGTCGATGGCGTAGATGATGCCGGTCTGCACCAGCGTGGCGAGCATGAGCACCGCGGTCGCCGTGTAAATGTCGTGCAGCTTGTAGGCGGCGACAAACAGCCCGATAGGGAAAAAATCAATCAGAAAACGCATGGGTGGATTATCGACGCAAGGCGCATTGCCGTCTGTGTGTGGGGTCCGGCACGAATCTCCCCTGTTGAACTACATTGCAGGCTTGTCCCATTCAGTTGCGCGAGCCCATCATGACGAACACCGAACAACAAGCCCTTCTGACCATCGCCCTGATGGCCGCCTTTGCCGACGGTGAGAAGGCCGATTCGGAGAGGGAGGCCATCAGGTCACTGGCGGAATCCCTCGGCCATGAGGCGGGTGGGGCCGGGCTTGCCCGCCTGTACCAGGATGTGCTGCTCAAACGCGTTTCGCTGGCCGAGGCCGTGAATGGCCTGGGCGATGGAGGCCAGAAGCAGCTGGCCTATGAGATGGCGGTTTGTGTGTGCGATGCCGATGGCCGGCAAAGCCCTGCCGAATCGGCGTTTCTGTCCAGTTTGAAGGACCTGCTCGGGCTGGACGTGGCGGCAGTGGCCGAATTTGAGCGTGAAGAGCAAGCCATGGTGGCTGCCGCAGGTGCCGCATTGCCTGTGAGCGTGCAGCCTTCCACCAAAGTGGACGCACCGTCTTCGCCAGTGCCAGTGGCGCAGCCACCTGCGAATGCGGAGCGTGATGCAGAACTGGATCGCATGATCCTGAACTCGGCCAAGCTCAACGGTGCGCTCGAACTGTTGCCCCAGTCATGGGCGTCCATGGCCATCATTCCCCTGCAGGTGCGCATGGTCTACAACATCGGCAAGGCCCATGGGGTGGAGCTGGATCAAGGACACATTCGGGAATTCATCGCCGCCGTGGGGGTGGGGCTGACCTCGCAATACATCGAACAATTCGGACGCAAGTTGCTGGGGGGTCTGATTGGCTCGGTGGCAGGCCGCATGATCGGGGGCATCGGGCGGGCGGCCACAGGCGTGGCGTTTTCCTTCGCCACCACCTATGCGCTGGGGCAGGTGGCCAAGCGCTACTACGCGGGGGGCCGGGTCATGAGCACCGCCTTGCTGCAGGAAACATTCCAGAACCTGCTGGGCCCTGCCAAACAACTGCAGACGCAGTGGCTTCCCGAGATCCGCCAGACGGCCAGCACGCTGGACGCAGGCAAGGTCATGCAACTGGTGCGGGGCACCTGAGGGATTCAAAGAAAAGGGGGTGACGAGCCTTGACCCCGGCACTGGCTACACAGTTAGGGCTGCTTGGTTCCCCACCTGACCCGGTTGGCCGCTTCACCATGCGGGAAGGCCCGTCGG
>PHCQ01000157.1 GCA_002840835.1 Betaproteobacteria bacterium HGW-Betaproteobacteria-16
GCCGCCATCACCACCTCCGGCACCGGCTCCATCAACTTGAAGGCCGACGCGGACAGCAGCGGCAACGGCACACTGGCGATCGGCAACAATATCAGATCAGGGGCAGGCGGCATCACACTTTCAGGCGCCAGCATCACACGTTCGGCGGGTAGCATCACCAGCAGTGGTGCCACCGGCCAGAACGCAGGCGATATCAACATCAGCGCGAGCGGCGCCATCAACCTTGGCGCTGCTGCCGTCACTGCAACCGGTGGTGCAGCATCTGCCGGCAATCCGGGCAATCATGGCGGCACGATCACCATCAACGGTGCCAGCGTAAGCGGGACCGGCACCATCACCGCCAACGGCAGCAACGCCTCATCCGGCGCGGGCGGCAATGCCGGCAACATCAACATTACGGCCAGCAATGGCAATCTCGCCACCGGCGCCCTCAATACCAGAACCGGCAATTCCGCCGCCACCAATGCCAGCGGCAGTATCGGCAGCATCCAGCTGAACGCAAGCAACGGCAACATCAGCACCGGCACCATTACCGCCACCGGCGGCACCGGCGGCGATGGCAGCGATATCAGCATCATTGCCTCCGGCAACTACACCACGGCAGGCAGCATCGCCGCCTCGGGCGGCACCCGTCTCAGCAACTTTTCCGGCCGGCATGCAGGCAAGGTTGAAATCAACGCTGGCAACAACATCAATATCCGCGCCGTTACAGCATCCGGCAGCAACGCCACCAACAACAGCCAGACCGGCGGCGATGCCGGCCTGATCAAACTGCTTGCCGGCGGCGACATCACGACCAACAACCAAGCCCTGACTTCGCGCGGCGGTAACGGCCATGCGACCGCCAGCGGTGGCACGGCAGCTGGTGTCGAGTTGCAGGCACAGGTCATCAGCACCGGCACCATCACCACCTCCGGCGGCACCAACAGCGACGGCGGCAACATCCAGCTTGATGCCAGCGGCAATATCACTACCGGCGCTCTCGCCAGCAATGGCGGCGCTGCCAGCACCAATTTTGCCGGCAGGAACGCCGGTACCATCAACCTCGATGCCGGTGGCAACATTACAACCACTACCATCGCCGCCAGCGGCAGCAGTGGCGTGGGCGCCGGTCAAGCCGGTGGCAATGCTTCCAGCATCACACTGGCCGCGGACGGTAATGTCAAAACGACAACCCTGACAGCCAGCGGCGGCAATGCCGCAACCGGTGCCGCTGCCAATGGCGGCGCTGCCGGGCAGATGGATGTCACCGCTGACGGTAGCGTCACAACCGGGAATATCACGCTACGTACCGGCAACAGTACCGCTGACGGTAGCGTCACAACCGGCGGCAATGTCGCTATCAACGGCAGCGAGGTCAGCACCGGCAGCATCACCACAACCGGCGGCAACAACGGCGTTGGTAGCGACATCGATATCAGCAGCAACACAGGCGCCCTCAACGTGGGCACCATCGTCGCCAACGGCGGCAACGCCAATACCAACTCCAGCGGCAACCATGCCGGCAATGTGACCCTGAACAGTGCGAGCACGCTGAATACGCTTGCCATCACTGCTGTCGGCACCAACCGTAACGGCACCGGTACGGATGGCGGCAACGGCGGCGATGTCATATTGACAGCCGCCAGCGGTACGTCGACCATCACCACGCGCAGCATCGCAACCACAGGGGGCAACGGCGGCATCTCCGGCAATGGCGGAAACATTACGCTGGCAGGCAACACCCTGCTTGCGGCCAACACCACCATGGCAGCCATGGGCGGTAATGCAGGGGCCGGTAACGGCGGCAACATCCTGTTCAATGGCACGCTGGATGCCAGCGGCGGCAATCGCACGCTCGCGATCAACAGCAACGGCGACACCACCTTCAGCAGCGCGGTCGGCACTGCATTGGCGTTCGGTTCCATCACGACCAATGCCGGCGGTAGCACCATCATCAACGGCGGCAGCGTAAAAACCACGGGCTCGCAAAGTTACGGCAATGCAGTCAACCTTGGTGCGGCAACAACCTTCACTACGAGCAATGCCAACACCAATCTGACTTTCACCGGTCCGGTCGATGCCAACGGCCACGATGTCAGCATGAACATCGTGCGCGACATCACGGCCAACAACCTTGGCAATGACTTTGGCCGCGTTCTCATCAACAGCGGCCGCAACGTGAGCCTGCGCGATGCAAATGCGCTCGAACTCGGCGCATCGGCCGTGGGCGGCACGCTTAACCTCGGCACCAGCGGCGATATCACACAAAACGGCGCCATCACTGTTGCCGGCACAACCACGCTGACGACAGGTGCCGGCAACATCGCACTCAGCAATGCCGGCAACAACTTCAACGCCGTTACCATCAGCAATGGCAACAATGTCAGCATCATTGACCAGAACGCGATGAGACTGAATGCAAGCACAGTTGGATCGCTGTTGGCACAAACGCTGAGCGGCAACCTGACGCTGGCCGGCAACATCAGCGCAAGCAATGGCGGTGATGCCATTCAACTGGTGGCAGCGGGGAACTTCATCACCTCCGGCAACCGTTCGCTGAGCACGCCAGGCGGACGCTGGCTGGTCTACTCCACCAATCCGGCACTGGATACCCGCAGCACCAGCATGCTGAGCGCGCATGATTTCAAACAGTACAACGCCAGCTTC
>PHCQ01000158.1 GCA_002840835.1 Betaproteobacteria bacterium HGW-Betaproteobacteria-16
TTGATCTTCTTCATCTTGGCCATGCTGCGGTAGGCGCTGGCGTTGAGCCAGTAGAACGACGCCTTGATCAGCACCACCAGCAGCACGATGGACCAGCCCCAGTTGCCCACGAAACCGTGGATCTTCTCCATCAGCCAGTACAGCGGTTTGGCCAGAATGGTCAGCCAGCCGTAGTCCTTCACCAGTTCCAGGCCCGGCGCAATGGTTTCCAGCACCTTCTCGTCCTGAGGCCCCACGAACAGCACGGCCTGCTGGTTCAGTGACTGGCCGGGCTCCAGTGCCGGTAGCGTCGTGATGGCGCCCACCGCGTAGAGGTTGTTGTCGATGCGACGGGCAAAGTTTTCACGCGCCACACCGGCGTCAAGCACCCAAGCTGTGGCGAAGTAGTGCTGGACCATGGACACATAGCCGTCGCTGCTGTTCTTCTGGAAGCTGGCCTTGTTCTTTTCAATATCTTCGAACTCCACCTTCTGGAACTTGTTTTCTTCGGTGTAGACGGCCGGGCCGGTGAAGGTGGAATAGAAGGGCGTGTCGCTGGCCAGCTTGCTGCCATCACGAACCAGCTGCAGGTACAGCTGTGGGCTGACCGGCTGGCCGCTGTTGTTGCGCACCTCGTGCTGCACCGCGATGTCGTAGTGCCCGCGCTTCAAGGTGTAGGTCTTGATCAGCTGCACGCCACCGACCTCTGCCGACTCGAAGCGCACCTGCAGTTCGTCCTGACCATCGGCCAGGGCAACCGGGCCGCTTGCCAGGGTCATGGGCGTTTTGTGTGTGGGGAAGCTGCCACCGATCAGGCCCGACTGGGCCAGATAGATGCTGCTGCCGTTCTGCGTCAACAGCGTGAAAGGCTGTTCGCTCTGGTCCTTGCTGGAGCGCGTGGCCGCCGCATGTTCCAGCAGATCCGCACCGATCACCGACCCGCCTTCGCTGTTGAACGTGAGCTTGAGCACATCGGTCGTGACCACATGGCGCTGGGCCACCGCAGTCGGCGCACCGCCGGGTGCCTCGCCAACCGCGGCGGTACCCGTCGTCGGGCCGGGCGTGGCCGTGGCTGCGGGCAGGCTGGCATCTGCGACCGGGCTGGCCGGTGTCCCAGGGGCAGTTGCGGCCACGGGCGCGGCGCCGGGGAAAAACGTGGGCTGCTGGCCATTGTGGATCTGCCATTTGTCCCAGATCAGGACCATGGACAGACCAAATACCACCCAGAGGATGGACCGACGGATGTCATTCATGACGCATTTTTCTTTTCTGAGGAAGAAGGGATCAGACGGGAAAACAGCGGTGGCACCTGCTCCGGCACCGGGTCACTGCCCCCTTCGCACCAGGGATGGCAACGGCCCAGGCGCCTGAGGGCAAGGTAGCTTCCGCGCGCCGCGCCATGACGGTTCAGCACTTCCAGCGCGTAGGCAGAGCAGGTGGGCTCAAAACGACAACTGCTGCCGAGCCAGGGACTGAGCAGCAGGCGGTAACCCTTGACCAGCGTGATCAGCAAATTGCGGGGCCAGTCAACCAGCATGTGCGGTCTCCGGTACCAGCACCCTTGGCACAGGCCTTGTCACGCGCCCCAGCAACAACTCCAGCTCGGCGCGCACGGCGCGTTTGAGCACATCTGATGTGGCGCTCAGGAACTGCTTGCGGCTGAACTCACTGCGAAGGCGCACCACCAGGGCGGCCTGAGGCAAGTCGGGGGCCATCGCCCTGGCCGTTTCATAGATCTGCCGGCGGATGGCGTTGCGCGTCACGGCCCTTCGGGCCCAGCGTTTGGGCAGCAGCACACCCAGCCAGGTGTCGGCCACGGGGAACAGCAGACGGGCGTCTGGCGCATGACCCAACCCGGTGCTGTGCAGCGCAAAGTGGGGGGTTTTCGCCACGGGAGCACCGGTCATGACGACCTGAAACTGCTGCCGGGATTTGAGCCGTTGCATCAGTGAACAAGCGCAAGGCTCACCACGGACAAGGGCCGCACCAGACATGGCCGGCACCGCACATCCGGGCTCAGACGGCCAGGCGCTTGCGGCCTTTGGCGCGGCGGGCGTTGATCACGGCACGGCCGCCGCGGGTCTTCATGCGAACCAGGAAGCCGTGGGTGCGGGCGCGTTTGATCTTGGAGGGCTGGTAAGTGCGTTTCATGGTGCTCGGTAGTAATCGGGGAAACCCGCAATTATCGCAAACAATTCCAATGCCCGGCAAGCACTTGGCGTTGACACCCGCGAAGCGACTTCAAGCGTCGCCATGGAAGAGGCGGAAAATTCAGCTTTCGCCCTTGTGGATAAGTGGGCCGCCGCACTACAATCCCCGGCCAGCCCCGATCCGATTGTCCACAACATAAGCGCACCCGTATTCCAACATGATCGAGGGCACTTCCTCCGCCAGATTGCCGGCCCATGCCACCTCCTTGTGGCAGTCCTGCATTGAGCAACTGGCACAAGACATTCCTGAACAACAGTTCAATACCTGGATCCGGCCCCTGTCGGCCACGGTGGCCGACGACCGCTCCAAAGTGGTGGTGGCCGTGGCCAACCGCTTCAAACTGGACTGGATCCGGGCCCAGTACGCGGCACGCATTTCCGCCTTGCTTGAAAACATACAAGGCCACCCTGTGGTTCTTGAGTTGGCGCTCACTCCGCGCG
>PHCQ01000159.1 GCA_002840835.1 Betaproteobacteria bacterium HGW-Betaproteobacteria-16
AGCTCGACTCCGGCGCCACCCTCGGCCCGGTGACCCTGGCCTACGAGACCTACGGGACGCTCTCGCCCGAGCGGGACAACGCCGTCCTCATCTGCCACGCCCTGACCGGCGACGCCCACGTCGCCGGGGTCCACGCCGGCAAGGACGACCCCGGCTGGTGGGACGACTTCGTCGGCCCGGGGCGCGTCTTCGACACCGACCGCCACTTCGTCATCTGCTCGAACCTCATCGCCGGCTGCAGCGGCTCCACCGGCCCCGGCTCGCTCAACCCGGCCACCGGACGCGCCTACGGCCTCGACTTCCCGATGGTCACCACCGCCGACATGGTGCGCGCCCAACGAGCGCTGGTCCGCCACCTCGGCGTCACGCGCCTGCGCGCGGTCGTCGGCGGCTCGGTCGGCGGGATGCAGGCGCTGCAGTGGGCCCTCGACTATCCCGACGCCGTCGCCAGCTGCGTCATCATCGCCTCGACCACCCGGCTCTCGGCCCAGAACATCGCCTTCAACGCGGTCAGCCGCCAGGCGATCATGACCGACCCCGACTTCCACGACGGCCGCTACGCCGAGCACGGCGTCATCCCGCACCGCGGCCTCGCGACCGCGCGCATGATGGCCCACATCACCTACCTCTCCGAGGAGGGGCTGCAGGTGAAGTTCGGCCGCAGCCTGCAGGACCGCGACCGCGTGTCCTACGGCTTCGACCGCGACTTCGCCGTCGAGAGCTACCTCCACCACCAGGGCACGAAGTTCGTGCGGCGCTTCGACGCCAACACCTACCTCTACCTGACCAAGGCGATGGACTACTTCGACCCGTTCCCGGACGCGGCGGCGGCGGCGCGCGCCCTCGAGCCGGTCGGCTGCAACTTCCTGGTGTGCTCGTTCTCGAGCGACTGGCGCTTCGACACCTCGCGCTCGCTGGAGCTCGTGCAGACCCTGCTGCGCCACGACAAGCACGTCGCCTTTCAGGAGTTCCGGACGGCGCTGGGCCACGACGCGTTCTTGCTCGACGTCCCGGCCTACAAGGCCACCCTCAAGGCGTTCCTCGACCGTCACGGGAGGGCCCGATGATCCCCGACGCCGCCGCCCCCGAGCTGCGAAAAGACCAGCGGCACGTCTTCGCGCTGGTGCCGCGCGGCGCGCGCGTCCTCGATCTCGGCTGCGGCGACGGCGCGCTGCTGGCGGCGCTGGTCGAGCACCGCGGCGTCCGCGGCCACGGCGTCGAGATCGACGACGACCGCATCCTCGACTGCGTGCGGCGCGGCCTCTCCGTCGTCCACGAGGACCTCGACGAGGGGCTCGCCGTCCACGCCGACAAGAGCAGCGACTACGTCATCCTGTCGCAGACGCTGCAGGCGACCCGCGACCCGCGGCGCCTCCTGCACAAGATGGCGCGGGTCGGCCACGCCTCGGTGGTGAGCTTCCCCAACTTCGGCTACTGGCGCGTGCGCCTGTCGCTGCTCTTTCGCGGGCGCATGCCCAAGAGCCCGCAGCTCCCCTACGCGTGGTACGACACGCCGAACATCCACCTCTGCACCATCGCCGACTTCGACGACCTGGTGCGCGCCGAGGGGTTCGTGGTGCAGCGCAGGATCCTGCTCAACGGCCGCGGAAACCCGATGCGAACGTCATTCATGGCGGGGTGGCGGGCGTCGTCGGCGATCTACCTGCTGCGACATTGATGCACTGCAAGATGAGGCAACCATGAGCGACGAGCGGCGCTATCACCCGAAGACGTTGGCGGTGCGGGCGGGGAGCGAGGCGACGGGCTATCGCGAGCACAGCGAGGCGCTGTTTCTGACCTCGAGCTTCACCTTCGACACGGCGGCGCAGGGGGCGCGGATCTTCGCCAAGGAGGAGGCGGGCTACCTCTACGCGCGCTTCACGAACCCGACGGTGACGATGTTCGAGGACCGCTACGCGGCGCTCGAGGGGGCCGAGGCGGCGATGGGGGTGGCGAGCGGGATGAGCGCCATCTTCACGACGCTGCTGGCGCTGTTGGACCAGGGCGACCGCGTCGTGTGTGCGCGTGAGGTGTTCGGGAGCACGTACCTGCTGGTCGAGCAGATCCTGCCGCGCTGGGGCATCCGGCCGACCTTCGTGCCGCTCGGGGACCTCGACGCGTGGCGCGACGCGCTGAAGACGCCGACCAAGCTGGTGCTCGTCGAGACGCCGTCGAACCCGACCCTCGAGGTGGTGGATCTCTCGGCGCTGGCCGAGATCGTCCACGCCGCGGGGGCGCTGATGGTGGTCGACAACGCCTTCTGCACGCCGGCCTTGCAGCGGCCGCTGGCGCACGGGGCGGACCTGACGGTGACGAGCGCGACCAAGTTCATCGACGGGCAGGGGCGCGTCCTGGGCGGGGTCATCGCGGGGAGCGAGGCCCTCGTGCGCGGGCCGATCCTGTCGCTGTGCCGGACGACCGGGCCGACGCTGTCGGCCTTCAACGCGTGGGTGCTGCTGAAGTCCCTCGAGACGCTGCCGGTGCGGATGGCGGCGCACTGCGATCACGCCGAGGCCGTCGCAGCCGCGCTGGCGCTGCGCGGGGACCTCGAGGCCGTGACCTATCCAGGGCTCCCGAGCTATCGGCACCGGGACATCGTGCAGAAGCAGATGTCG
>PHCQ01000100.1 GCA_002840835.1 Betaproteobacteria bacterium HGW-Betaproteobacteria-16
CCGCCAGTACAGGGGTCTGGACAGGGACCGATGCTGTCGGGGGGGAAGCAGCTGCGGGTGAAAGAGACATGGGCCTTGGGGTCATCTAGATGATTGCGGTGTCGGTGAGATGTCAGTCGCCGAGTTTATTATTAGTCCGTCGCGTCGGTCTTTGTTTGATCGGATTATGTCGCTGCATGGCATCCGCTGCAGAGTGGTGTTTACCCTAGCCTGTAGAAGTGGCAGCCAGAAGGTCCTTCAATGGCGTGTCGGTATCGGCCAGGGCCTCCGCGCTGACCACTGCGCCCCCAGCCACGGCCTTCTTGGCAAGCATGAAGTCGGCTGGGCGGTTGACCGCGTCGGCCGCGATGACACGACCTTCGCGCAGATAGAAAGCACAGAAGCTGCGACTGACGAAAGTGCCGCGGACCACACACGCGTCATGTCCCTCAGAAAGGCCGGTCATTTGCAGTTTCAAGTCGTACTGGTCCGACCAGAACCACGGCACGGCGTGGTTCGGCCGGGGCTTGCCACACACCCAGCCGGCTGCAGCACGCGCCTGCTCTAGTGCGTTGGGCACAGACTCAAGGCGCACACGCCTGCCGTACAGCGCACTGTCATGTACCGTGCAGTCGCCCGCCGCCATGATGTCGGGGTCGGACGTCACCGAGTGCTCATCCACCACGATACCGCCCTCCACGCGCAGCCCGGCGACTTCGGCCAACGTGGTATCGGCCAGCATGCCGATGCCGACGATCACCACGTCGGCTTGGAGGCGTTCGCCGTCACCGCAAAGCACTGCGGTGACCCTACCATGGGCATCACACTCAATCGCTTGCACTGAGGCACCAGTGCGTAGATCGACACCCGCCTCGCGGTGCACCGCTTCGTAAAAGCGAGACAGCACGGCGCCGGTGACGCGCGCGAGCACGCGTGACTGCGACTCCAGTACCGTCACCGCAGCGCCGAGCTTGCGCGCCGAAGCGGCGACTTCCAGTCCCACATAACCCGCGCCGATGATCACGATCCGCGATCCTTCGCGGATGCTGCCCGCAATGGCTTTCGCGTCGGATTGCGAACGCAGGCTGAACAGATTGGATGGTGCAGCGCCTTCCATGCCTGGCACATCGAGCGCGCGGGCACGTCCGCCGGTGCACAGCGCGAGCTTCTTGTAGACCAGCGCGCTGCCATCCTCTAAAAGCACCTGGTGCGCGGCGCGGTCAATGGCGTGAACGCGCACGCCCAACCGCAACGTGATGCGATTTGCCTCAAAGGCTGGGGCCTGGCGCAGCGAGAGCGCGTCAGCGTCGGCTGTGCCGCAAAGGAAGGTCTTAGACAACGGCGGCCGGTGGTACGGCAAGTGGGGCTCCTCACCCAGCAGCACAATGTCGCCGATCCAGCCCTGCTGGCGCGCCGCGAAGGCCAGTTCGACACCGGCGTGTCCCGCGCCAATGACGATCAATGTCTCAGTGTTATCCATGCTTTCCCTAGTTCCGGTGGTGGGTATTCGCTTTATAGTCCGTCTCGTCGGTCTAATATAAAAGGGAAACCCCATTCATGCAACAAACCACCACAAAGCCAGAAGGGAATGCGCCATGACACGCGAGCGCGCTAACGACTATGACCTCAAGAAACAGGTGATACTGGACCAAGCGGTCGCGCTGATTGCGCAGAAGGGTTTCGATGGCGCGACCATGAGCGATGTGGCGGCCGCCTGCGGTGCGTCCAAGTCGCACCTGTATCACTACTTCCCGAGCAAGGAAGACCTCTTGTTTGCAATCGTGAAGGAGCACATCACTGAGCAGGTTGCGGGGCTGTCGGCCATTGTGCGAGAGCCACGGCCGGCATCAGAGCGTTTCACGCGCTTCGTCGGTGCGTTCGTGCAGGAAGGCGCCAAATCGCGCAACCACCACCTCGTGCTGATGAACGACATCAAGTTCCTGCCGTCGGTGCAACGCGAGGAGGTTCGCAAGCTCGAGCAGGAACTTATGCGTCTGATGGTCAGCCTGCTCCATGAAATCAACCCCGATCGCATGGCACCTGCCAAGGTTCACTCGCCTTACGCCCTGCTGCTATTCGGCATGGTCATCTGGACCTTCACCTGGTACGAGAAGAACGGTGCGATCTCGCCAGAAGAACTGGCCGAACGGATTTCCGAGCTTTTCCTCGACGGATTCCGCGCGGCGTAGGCTCCCTCGCCTCTTGCGAAAGGAACTTGGGCCAGGGGCATGAGCCAAAAAACTCTGACCGATGCCAAGCCCTTTCTACACGCTTCCAGAGAGAGCGCTAGCGCAACCGTTCAGTTCACCGAACGCGCCCTGCCCCGCCAGTAGGGCTCGCGCAGCACGTTTTTCATGATCTTGCCCGCGCCTGAAAGCGGCAGCGCATCGCTGAAGTCCACCGACCTTGGGACCTTGTAGCCCGCAATCATCGTGCGGCAATGGTCGATGATGTCTTTTGCACTGGCGGCTTGCCCTTCTTTGAGCACGACCACCGCATGTACGGACTCACCCCATTCCGCATTGGGAATGCCAATCACCGCACAATCTCGCACGGCCGGGTGCGAGTGCACCGCGTTTTCCACCTCGCGCGAGTAGATGTTCTCGCCACCGCTGATGATCATGTCTTTCACGCGATCGACGATGAAGACAAAACCGTCTTCGTCCATGTAGGCAGCATCACCAGTATGCAGCCAGCCGTCGCGCAATGCCGCCGCCGTGGCCTCGGGCTTGCGCCAGTAGCCGATCATGACCTGCGCGCCACGCACCGCGATCTCACCGTGGGTGCCGCGCGGTACTTCGTTGCCTTGTTCGTCCACGATTCGCACATCCACACCATAGGCGGGCCGACCTGCTGCGAGGCGCTTGCTTGGCATACCCTCCTGGTCAAAATGGTAGCGCCAGGGGAGGCTCACCGTGAGTGCGGCCGACTCCGTCATGCCGTAGCCCTGAATAAACTCCCAGGTGGGCAGCTTTTCCATCGCTGCGGCCAGCACCGGAACCGGCATGGGGGACGCGCCGTACTCGCAGTAGCGCACGCTAGTGAGGTCGTATTTTCCAAAGTCCGGGTGGTTCACCATCATGTTCACCATCGTCGGTACGAACAAGCAGTAATTGACGCGGTGCGTCTGGATGGCGCCAAACGCGAGTACGGCATCAAACTTGGGCAGACACACATGTGTGCCGCCGGCCAGCGTGAGCGCAATGGCCGGCGAGCAACCGGCCAGATGGAACAAGCCGGCCGAGTGCAGGTACACCGTGTCCTCGCTGAAGTGCAGCGTCGCAATCCAGTTCACTGCGGCCGAGATGAAGTTCTTGTGCGAAAGCATCACGCCCTTGGGATGACCCGTGGTTCCGCCCGTGTAATAGATGCCGCACAGTTCGTCGTCCCTGCCGCATTCGTCTGCCATCGGTGGGGTTTTTGCAATCAACGCCTCATAACTGGACATGCCAGCTGGCGCATCGCCCTGGCCCGCATGGATGACATGTGACATCGCGCGCCCGGTGAGCAGTTGGGGCACTTGCGAGATGAAAGCGTCATCCACGATCAGCGCCTCGCATTGCGCGTCGTTCAGCGTGTAGATGTTCTCGGGCACGGCCCAGCGCGTGTTAAGGGGCACCAGCACCAGATCGGCCCAGGCAGCGGCGAAGAAGATTTCGATGTAGTTGTCGCTGTTCAGTGCGAGGATGCCCAGCCGATCGCCCGGCTGCAGACCCAGCGCACGAAAGGCCGCAGCGGCGCACGGCACCCGTTGACCCACTTCTGCCCAGGTGCGCTTGCGGTCAGCAAAGATGGTCGCGGTGTGGTTGCGCCGGGTCTGCACGGCGCGTGAGAGGGCCTGTGTCATCTGCATGGTGAGGGCTACTCCTGTTGGATCTCTCTGACTTCAGAGCGCGGGGTGCTTCTGCGGTCCAGGGTAGCGAGGATAGCCTTGCGCTACACCGTACTCGCTGATGCCAATCCCCGTGCGTCCGTCACAGGTGGCACGCACCACATGGTCGCCGAGCGTGCGGGCCTTGGCGCGCGTGGCGGCGTCGTCGAGATCCCACACGTCATGTTCTGCATGGTAGTCGCCCTTGTGATCGCCATGGTTCCAACCGTTGAATCCGCCGTAGAGGCCGCCCTTCAAGTAGAACCGGGCCTCCTGGCCTTCCATGCGCACGGTAAGCGGCGGCCCTTCAGCGAATGTGAGCGTGAAACTGCCGGCCTCGATGGTCTGGCCCAGCGGATCATCGGCCCACGTCAGATCGTGCGTTGCGCCTGTGGCCTCGCGGTGCGTCACACTGCCGTCTTCGGCGCGCACAAACTCGCACGCCGACAGGTAGTGCGGCTTGCCGGGCTCACGCTCCTTCAGGAAGATGGAGATGCCCCTGTCCTCGAACTGAAACATCGACCAGGTCCAGAAAAATGAACTGTGCTGCTGCACTGGCGGCGCCGCTTCGTCGGTGCGCATTTCAGAGCGGATGCCCCACGAATGGTCGCGCTGGCCCCACCAGCTCTGCGGCGTCACCTCATGGCGTGTGCCGTTGATGACAAACCAGCCCTGCCATCGCCCGAATTGCATGGTGCGGACCATGTCTTCCTCGACCTGCCCCTTACGCTCCCGGTAGTTCTGCTTCTCTTGCGCCACAGGAAAGCTGGCTTCGAAGTCCAGCGCGAAACTGAAGCCCGAATCGTTGTCCATCAGGGTGAGCCGGTGCCGCTTCGCCCCTTCGACCACGTCGATGCGCAGCGGCCCCGCGCCAACATGCAGCGGCGTGTCACCCAGGGTGCGTGTGGCCCTGAAGTTGTGCTGCTTGCGGCCCACGGTGATGCCCGCAAACACGTCCATCACACCCTTGTTGGGATAGTAGCCCATACCGATGTCGATGATCATTGGCGTTCCGTCCACGGTACCTGTGATCGGGTGGAGTGTGTACCAGTAGCGTTCGGTGAATCGGGCGTCGCCACTACCGACGCCCTCGGCGAACGGTGCCGGGGCCTGATGGCCGATGAGATCGTCTTGGGCTGAAATCATGGGGTTCCTCCTTTTGCGCTGGCTTGTGGGCGCGGCGCAGTCATTGATGCAAAATCGGCGCTCGGCACGAGGCGCCTCTGCGCCTTGAGCGTGTTGCGAAGCGTCGTGCGCAACAGTTCGTGCAGTTCGTCACTGAGCGGCCCTGGTAACCGCTCTGGCGGGGAAAACAACCAGTCGGTGAACCGTGCGAAGCGGTGCTCGGCATCCGCCAGCGCCGCCAGCAAAGCGGTCTGTGTCGCGGGGTTGACCGGCTCGTCGGCCGCGATTCCGGATGGGGCCGAATGACCACTGGCGGCGATGCAGACCAAAGCCTTCGAGAGGCATGACTCGATCAGGTCCATCTGTTCGCGCACCACGTCGGGCGACCACACCACCATGCTCTCGACCTTGTCCAGCACGTCCAACACACCGGCCAGTTGGGAGCGTGCGTGGTCGCTCGACAATTCCGGAAGAATTTCGTCGCGCAGCGCTCTGCAGATGCTGCCCATCAGGGCCTCTAGCGACTGGTTCATGCGGCCTCCGCGATCAGCTTGTTGAGTTCAATCAGTGTGGACGTGAGCTGGAATCCCATCGCGGCCATGCGCACATCGCGCGAACAGCCCGTCTGCACGCGGATCATCGCGCCCATCAGCATCGCGGCCATCTTGAACTGCACCATCACCTCGTAGTAGCGAACGACATCCTGTCTCACCTGAAGGCCCGTTCTGGCCTGCCAGCGGCTGTAGAACACATCGCGGTCGATCAACCCACCGATGCGTGTGGTGCCTGCAGCGAAGGTGCGCAACCCGGCCCAGGCTAGGTCGGCGTGTGGATCGCCCAGGTGCACCAGTTCCCAGTCAAGGATGGCGGTGATGCGACCACTTTGTTGCAGGAAATTTCCGACGCGGTAGTCGCCGTGCACGATGGTGATGCGCTCGGCCTCGGGGGCATGCGCTTCGAGCCAGCGCATGGCGTAGTGCATCTGTGGAGGCGTAGGGCCGACCCCCAGGTTGGCGTGTCGGACCCAACGGTGTGTCTCGTGCAGCGCTGTGGTCTGGGGCGTGATCGGGCCTTCGCTGCCAGCCACCCACTCGGCCAGCGGCGTGTAGGTCCAGTCAAATGCATGGATGGCACCCAGCGCATCGGCAAAGTCATGGCCCAACGACTGGTTGGCCGTTTCACCGCGTTCATCCGCGCCGGCCCATGGCGTGGGTGTATCGCCATGAACGCACTGCGTGATGACGAAGGGCGCACCGAGAATGCTCGGATCGTCGCTGTGCTCATAGGCTTTTGGAATCGGGAGGTCTCGCACGCTGGAAAGCGCGGAAAGCGCCTCGAATTCCGGTCGTGAGCTGTAAGGCGAGAACAGACCACCTGGGTCCCCAACGCGCAAGATCAATTCGAGCGGGGCCTCGCCTGGCGATGCAGCGATGAAGCCGATGGTCACCCAGGACATGCCTGCAGGAAATCGCCGCAGTCCAGTGACCTCGACAGGCTTGCCCCAGCACTGGGTCAGCCAAGACTGAAGGCGCACCGGCAATTCGGGCGCGGCGGAATCAAAATCAGGGTTCACGGTATCGGCGCTTGCGGGCGCAATGAGGGTCAGGCGGCGGACTTGAACAGCAAGTTCGGCAGCCACAAGGAGAGGGTCGGCACGGCGGCAATGAGCAGGATGCGCAAGACGTCGGCCACGATGAAAGGCGTCACGCCGCGCACCACGGTCATCATCGGAATATCGGACATCACAGAGCGAATCACGAACAGGTTCACACCGATGGGCGGGGTGATCAGTCCGATTTCCACCACCATCACGACCAAAATACCGAACCACACCGGGTCGTAGCCCAGGGCCATGACGATGGGAAAAAATATCGGCACGGTCAGCAGGATCATCGACAGACTCTCCAGCACCATGCCCAGCACGATGTACAGCACCATCATCAGAAGAATGATGCCGAACGGTGGCAAGCCGCTCTCCTGCACCACCTGTAGAAGGCCTTCGTGCACCCCTGTGAGGTTGACGAACTCGCCGAACAGAGCGGCCCCCAGAATGATGGCGAACATCACGGCCGAGGTGCGCGCCGTGTCCACCAGAATCGCGTAGATGTCCTTGAGCTTGAGCGAGTGGTGCGTCAGCGCAAACACAAAGGCAGCCATTGCGCCAATGCCGGACGCCTCGACGGACGTGAAGAAGCCACCGTATATGCCGCCCATGACCACGCCGAAGATCAGCGCCACAGGCCACAGCGTTCGAAGCAGCGCCAGCTTGTTGACTGGCTCCTTTCCATCAGCGAGTGGCGCGACAGACGGATCCCGCCATACCGACCATTTCACCGCCAGCACATAGCCGGTGACGGCAATGATGCCGGGCACGATGCCCGCAGCAAACAACATTCCAATGTGCGTCTGGGTGGCCACGCCGTACACCACCATGATGACACTGGGTGGGATCAGGATGCCCAGCGTGCCGCCCGCAGCGACCGCTGCCGCCGAGAGCGAGTCACCGTAACCAAGCTTGCGCATCGAGGGAATGGCCACCTTGCCCATGGTAGCGGCCGTGGCCACGCTGGAGCCGCAGATGGCACCGAAGCCGCCGCTGGCCACCACGGTGGCCATGGCCAAGCCGCCGCGGCGTCTGCCAATGAAAGCCTGCGCCGCGCGAAAAAGATCGCCCGAGATGCCGGCACCCGCGACAAGATTGCCCATCAGCACGAACAGCGGCAATACGATCAGCGAATAGGCGAGCGTGCTGTCCTTGGTGATGGTGGCCACCATGCTCAACGCCGGGGTCCACCCATTGAGCAGCACATAGCCACCAAATCCCGTGATCGCCAATGCCGTAGCGATGGGGATTTGAAACAGAATGAACGCAAACGCGATGAAGAACCCCAGGCAAGCGGCAAGCATCAGTTCACCTCGGTGGCATGCGGCGCATCTGGCGCGCCGGGATGGTGGATGGACCGAACAGTCGCCTTCAGAAAGGCCAGGGCACTGATCGCAGCCAAGGCAGCGATGCCGCCCAGCACCCAGGACAGCGGCACATTCAGCAGCGGAGTGGCCTCACCGTAGCTGGCGGAGCGCAGGGCCTGACGCCCCATGCACCACGCAATGAGCGCGAACACCGTGGCACCTATCGCACCGCTCAACACCCGCTGCACCATGCGCAGGCGGGGCCGCACCTGGATCAGGTCCACCGTGATGTGGCCAAAGCTGAGCGCCAGCAGGGGGTAAATTGCGAAGATCATCAGGGCCAACACAATCTCCAGCAACTCGGTTCCCCAAGGGAGTGGCGTGTTCAGGAGGTTGCGCCCCACCACATCAATGAAGACGGTGACCATCAGGACCATCAGGCTGCCCGCGCCGATGGCCTCCATGGCCCGAACGATGCGGCCGCCGGTGCGGGTTTCGGACATGGCGACTTATTTGGCTGCAGCGATGTCGGCGCGCAACTGGTCCAGCAGCTTCTGCGGATCGGCCACCCCCTTTTTCTTCGCCTTTTCGATCCAGTCGCGCTCGATGGGCAGCAGGACCTTTTTCAGCTCGGCGAGCGCTGGAGCCGGGAAGACCTCCGCTGGCTTGCCAGCACTTCGCATGAGCTCGAACGCAGCCTTGTCACCCTTGGCGTATGCGCGGCCGATATTGCCCGCAAAGACATCGCCCGAAATGCGGGTGATTGCCTCGCGATCTTCGGCACGCAAGGAGTTCCACTTGCCTTCATTGATGCCCAAAACCAGCACGGTGTTGTAGATGGCACCAGGCACGATAGTGGCATAGGGCACGAGGTCAGTCAGCTTGAAGGCGGGGATTGACTCGGGCGGCATGAAGGTGCCGTCGATCACGCCGGACGACAACAGCTCATAGGTCTCGCTCACGGGCTTGGAGATGGGCACGGCACCCAGCAGCGTCAGCGCCTGCGTGGCGCTGGCCTGCGGGCTGCGGATCTTCAAGCCCTTGAAGTCCGCCACGCTGCGCAGCGGGCGCTTCGAGTTGAACACCTGGCCGGGCGAGACGACGTAGACCGACAACGGGTGCACACCTTTGAACTCGTTGTACGAGGCAAGGTGCTTGCGGTAGAAGCGATCGGCCAAGGGCGCGAACACCTCGGGGGCGTCGCTGACAAAAGGCATCTGCAGCACCTCCAGCACATCAAACCGATTGGACGTGTAGCCGGGAATGAAGATCACCAGGTCGGCCTGGCCATCACGGGCCACGTCGAACTGAGCCGGCACAGAACCCACGACTTTGGGCGCGGTTTCGATCTTGACCCTGCCCTCCGTGACCTTCTCGACTTCAGCGATCCAAGGTTCCACGACCTCCATGCGCATGGCCTGACCTGGTGGCAACCAGTTGGAGTATTTGATGACGGTGGTCTGTGCCAAGGCGGCTGTGCTGGCAGCGAAAGCACCTGCAAAAGCGATGAGCGTGGTGATCTTGGGGATGGAAATGCGCATGTTTGTCTCCTGGGTTGAGTTGACGTGAGAACGACCAACGACTGACACCCATATAATAGACCGACGGGACGGTTTATGAAATAGTCTGCCCAAAAGAATTGCTAGGGATTTCCCCTATTTGCTGGGCCATTGCACAGCATGGCTGCCACTTTCTCAGCGCTATATGCGTCCCGCGAGACGGTTTTACCCACGATGAGTCGAAACTTTGCACCTCCCTCAACCGTCCACACGCGGCAAGCGATTACCGTGGCGTTGCTCCTGATGCTGCTTTGGGGCAGCAACTACAGCCTGCTAAAGGCCGTGCTGACCCAGATCGGACCAGAGGCCTTGGTATTCATGCGGTACCTGATCACACCTGCTTGCGCAGTTGCCCTTCTGCTGTGGAGGTACGGCTTGCATTGGCCCCGCCTGGAGCGGCGCGACTGGATAGGGTTGGCGGGGCTGGCTGCGCTGGGACACGTGGCACACGTGAACGTGATGATGCAGGCGATGCACCTTTCCACTCCTTTCTCAAGCGCCTTGATGTCCGCGCTCGGTCCCATGTTCACGCTGCTGCTGGTGCGTCTGTTACACAGCCAGCATTTCTCGCGCACACAGGTGTTGGGAGTGGTGATGGCTTTGGTGGGCGTGCTCGTGTTTCTGGCGGACAAGCTCGCGCTCATGCGCACACAGGGCCTCGGCGATCTCCTGCTTCTGTTGGCCACCCTGCTGTTTTCGGCGCACACCGTGGCAGCTACCCGGCTGCTCAGCCGACATGGCGTCACGGTGGTCATGGCCTACAGCACGCTGCTGGCCATGGTACCGATGCTGGCGATCAATGCGCCCCAGGCCATGCTGATTCCATGGGGCAGTTTGCCTGCGGTCATCTGGTGGGCCCTGCTGTGGTCACTTGCGGTCGCCTCGTTCGCGGGCTGGCTGGCCTGGGGCTGGCTCAACGACCACATCGGGGTGCCGCGAAGCGCCCCACTGCTCTACCTGCTGCCACCAGTGGCAGGTTTGATCTCGTGGATGACACTGGGCGAAGCGTTCAGCAGCCTGAAGATCGTCGGCGCCGTGATGGCCGGTATCGGCGTGGCGGCGACGCAGTTCGGTGCTGCACCGTCGAGCGTGCCTAGCGAAAGCCCGGTGGATGGTCGCCGCCATCGAAGCCGTTGAGAAACACCTCGGTCAGGCGGTCGGCCAGTTCGTGCGGTGTCATGCCGCCCCCTCGGCGGTACCAGGTCGCGGTTGAGATCATCGACCCATAAAGGAACAGGGCGTACGACGCGCCTTCGCGGCGTCGCCGCATGAGGTGGGGGTTGATCTCAGTAAGCAGTTCAATCACGAACTCCAGTGCCCGGGCCTGCGCCAGCTTGATCTCCTGTTGGTGCAGAGCCGGCAAGAACTTCAGGTCATTCGTCAGCACCATGTGTTCATGGCGATGTTCGGCAGCTCGCTTCACCATGGCCCGCGCCAGTTGCGTCAGCCGCTCCTTCGCTGTGCCTGGACCATGCGCAATGGCCTCCAGCTCTTGCACCGCGTTCATGATGTGCTCGCTGATGATCACATGCAGCAGCACCTCCTTGCTGGGAAAGTAATGGTACAAGGCCGACTTGGACACATTGCACGCCGCTGCGATGTCCTGCATCCGGGCAGCCTCGAAACTAGCACTGGCGAACAGCGCGGCAGCCACCTCAATGATTCTCAGGCGTTTGTCGTCGTGGTTGCTTGCAAGCGATCTGGCCATTGTTATCTGCTCAGGTTCTAAGCAGGCTATTCTGACCCAAGGCCACTACCGACCCACCACGCCCCGCTCTACTATGGCCCCGTACTGCGCTTGCGTCACGCCCAATAGCTCCGAGAGCACTTCACCTGTGTGTTGCCCCAAGGTTGGCGCTGCTGTCACCTGCAGACGCTCCAACTCCGAAAAATTCAGCGGCAACCCCGCCGCCAGGTGCTTTCCGACGCCAGGCTGATCAATCGCCTGAAACATTGGATTGGCCAGTGAACAGGCTTCGTCCTGCGTCACAAGTTGCCTGAGAGTTTGGTACCTGCCCCAGCAGGCGCCCTGCTTTGTCAGCGCCGCAGCGGCCTCTGCATAGGTGTGTTGAGCCATCCAGTCCTCCACCATCACACCCAGTTCCTTGCGTGCCTCGAATCGATCCCCTTCCAGATCCAGGTTCAGGCTCTTGCGTTCGCCAAGTGCCTTCACGGCCTCGGTCAACCCCATCGCGCCACACACCGCCTGCCATTGCTTGAAGGTCAGGCCAACGATGATCACGCGTTCACCATCGCTTGTCTTGAAGTCTCTGCCGAATGCGCCAAAGAGTTCGTTGCCGTGGCGCTGGCGCTGATGCCCGAGCTGGGCTTCGGCGATGAGGCCGAGGTGGCTCACGGCGGCGAGGGCCACGTCTTCGAGCGCCAACTTCACGTGCTGGCCGTGACCAGTCTTCATGCGGTGACGCTCGGCCGCCAGCAGCCCAACCGCAGCCATCTGGCCGGTGACGAGGTCCCAGGCGGGGAGCACATGGTTGACGGCTTCGTTTGTGGCAGCACCACTTTCGTCGCCCGTGATGTACGGGATGCCGACGCGGGAGTTGATGGTGTAGTCCACAGCCGATCCGCCGTGCCGGTCGCCCTGCACCGTGAGTTGGATGAGATCTTCGCGTGTTTCCCTTAGCTTGTCGTGGTCCAGCCAGCTGCGCGGGGGGAAGTTGGTGAGCAAGATGCCCGCGTCCTCGCCCGGCGCGGTGATCAGCGCCATCGCGATCTCGCGGCCCTCGGGCTTGCTGAGATCGAGCGCGACCGAGCGTTTGGATTTGTTGAGGCCGCACCAGAACAGGCTGGTGTTGTCTGCGGTGACGGGCCAGCGCCGGTAGTCGAGCCCGCCGCCGAGCGTGTCGATGCGGATCACGTCCGCGCCCATCTGGGCCAGCGTCATCCCGCCCAGCGGCGCGGCCACGAAGGCGGCCGCCTCGATCACGCGCATGCCCGCGAGTGCACCACCCGTAGATTTGATCGTCGGGGCGTTCATTCAAGCCACCGCCTTCTGGGCCTTGGACTGCTGCGCAGCCAGTGCCTCTTCCAGCAGGCTGCGACCAATCACCTTGAGCGCCAGCGTTTCTTCGGCGCCTTCGAAGATCGATAGCACGCGCGCGTCAACGAAATACCGGCTCACCGCGCTCTCTTCCGCGTAGCCCATGCCACCGTGCAACTGCAGCGCTTCGCGCGTGACCATCTCGGCTGAGCGGCAAGCCAGCAACTTGACCAGGCTCGCTTCCATGCGGCCCCCGCCAGCGTTGAGCTGCTCGGCGATGGTGTAAGCCAGCGTACGACAGGCCGCGAGCCGCGCGGCCATGCGCGCGAGCTTGCCGAGCGTGAGCGCGTAGCTCTGCAGAGGCGCGCCGAACACCTTGCGGTCGGCCGTGTAGCGCATCGACGCACGCAGAGCCGCGCGCATCACACCGCAGGCGCGCGCCGAGGTCTGCATTCGGCCACCGACCATGCCTGCCATCGTGAAGTAGAACCCTTTGCCCAGGCCACCGGTCTCGCCGATCACGTTCGCATCGGGTACAAGGAAGTTGTCAAAGGACAGATCGAAGGAATGCATGCCGCGGTAGCCAATAGTGGGGATGGACTTGCCGGTCAGGCGTCCGCCACTGGGCTGGCGGAAGTCAAAGGCATGGCCGTCATACGAGGGCTTCTCGACCAGCAATACGCTCAGACCTCGGTGGCCAGCCGAGCGGTCGGGGTCGGTGCGCGTCACCACCATCAGCAGGCCGGCCTTGCCGGCGAAGGTGCACCAGGTCTTGGCGCCGTTGAGCAACCAGCCGCCTTCGGTGCGCGCGCCCCTGAGCGCCAGGCTCGCCACGTCGGAGCCGTAGTCAGGCTCCGTGATTGCAATGGCGCACAGCGGGTCGCCCGCAGCAATGCGCGGCAACCAAGTGGCCTTCTGCTCGGGCGTGCCTCCACTCATGAGCGCACGGCTCAGGATCTCGGGGCGTGTGATCAGGCTGCCTGCGGCGGCGAGTGATGCTTCCGACAGGGCTTCGGTGACCACCACCATCATGGTGGTGTCCTCGCCCTCGTTCGGCCCGGTGCCGCCGAACGATTCGGGAATCGACAGACCGAACACGCCCATGTCGCGCATGGGTTGCAGCAGGGACTCGGGAACGGTCTGATCGTGGCGGTGAATCTCTTCGGCCTGCGGCGCAACCACGTCGGT
>PHCQ01000160.1 GCA_002840835.1 Betaproteobacteria bacterium HGW-Betaproteobacteria-16
CAAGATCGCGCGCGCCCACACCGGCCGCTCGGGCGTGATCGCCTTCACCGGCGGCTACCACGGCCGCACCCTGCTGACCCTGGGCATGACCGGCAAGGTCGCGCCCTACAAAACCGGTTTCGGCCCCTTCCCGGGCGAAATCTTCCACGCCCGCTTCCCCAGCGCACTGCACGGTGTGAGCGTTCAGGACGCAATCGACTCGGTGGAATCCATCTTCAAGAACGACATCGAAGCCCGCCGCGTGGCGGCCATCATCATCGAACCGGTGCAGGGCGAAGGCGGCTTCAACGTGGCGCCACCCGAGCTGATGCAGCGACTGCGTGCGCTGTGCGACCAGCACGGCATCCTGCTGATCTGCGACGAGGTGCAAACCGGCGCCGGCCGCACCGGCACCTGGTTCGCCTGCGAACAAAGCGGCATTGCCCCCGACCTGATCACCCTGGCGAAGTCCATGGCTGGCGGCTTCCCGATCTCGGCCGTGATCGGCCGCGCCGAAGTGATGGACGCGCCCGCCGCGGGTGGCCTGGGCGGCACCTACGCCGGCAGCCCCATGGCGTGTGCTGCGGCCCTGGCCGTGATGGACGAGTTTGAGATACACGACCTGCTGCAACGCAGCCGCGACGTGGGCGCGCGCATCACCGCCAGCCTGCAGGCGCTGGCGAAAAAGCACACATGCATCGCCGACGTGCGCGGCCTGGGCGCCATGGTGGCCATGGAACTGTGCAAGAACGGCGACCCGCACCAGCCCGACGCCGACCTGACCAAGGCGCTCGCCGCCGAAGCCACGAAACGCGGCCTGATCATCCTGACCTGCGGCACCTACGGCAACGTGGTGCGCATCCTGGTGCCGCTGACCGCCAGCGATGCCTTGCTCGATGAAGGCCTGGCGATCATCGCCGCTTCGCTCGACGCGCTGCAAGGCGCATGAGCGCCGCGCCGGGCCGCCCCAAGCAAGCTCGCACCGCAGCCCGCAGGGCGAAGGTATCCCAATGAGCGACGATCAGCCCCCCGACGGTGCCAGCAGCAGCCCAGCACCCCGCCCGCTGGCAGGCGTGCGCGTGCTCGACCTTTCGCGCGTGCTCGCAGGTCCCTGGGCCGGCCAGTTGCTGGCCGACTACGGCGCCGAAGTCCTGAAGGTGGAACGCCCGGGCGTCGGTGACGACACGCGAAGCTGGGGCCCACCCTGGTGGGGCGAAGGGGCCGAGCGTGTTGCGGCCTACTTTGTGTGCGCCAACCGCGGCAAGCGTTCGGTGGCGATCGACATCGCCAGTGTCGAAGGCATCCAGCAGGTGCGTGAACTGGTGCGCGATGCGGACGTGCTGATCGAGAACTACAAGGTTGGCCAGCTCGCCAAATACGGGCTCGACGCCGCGAGCCTGCAGGCCATCAACCCGCGCCTGATCTACTGCTCGATCACCGGCTATGGCCAGAATGGCCCGCTGGCGCACAAGGCCGGCTATGACTTTGCGATCCAGGCCGAAGCGGGGCTCATGAGCATCACCGGCGACCTGGGCGCCGAACCGCAGAAAGTGGGCGTGGCCGTGACCGACCTGATGACCGGGGTCTATGCCACCACCGCCATCCTGGCCGCGCTCCACGAACGTGGACGCACCGGCAAGGGGCGCCACATCGACGCGGCACTGTTCGACGTGCAAGTCGCCATGCTGGCCAACCAGGCCAGCAACCAGCTGATCGGGAGCCAGACCCCCACACGCATGGGCAACGCGCACCCGAACATCGTGCCCTACCAGGTGTTTCCCACCCGCGATGGCCACATGGTGCTGGCTGTGGGTAACGACGGCCAGTTCGCGCGCTTCTGCGAAACCTGCGACCACCCGGAAGTCTCACGCGACGCGCGCTTCTCGACCAACCCGGCCCGCGTGGAGCACCGCGCCACGCTGGTGCCGTTGCTCACCGGCTGGACGATGGCGCGCGACACCGGCGAATGGGTGCGGTTGCTCAATGCCGCAGGCGTGCCTTGTTCGCCGATTCTTGACATTGCTCAAGTCATGGCACATCCCCATGTGGCGGCACGCGGATTGCGCATACAACCCGAAAGTGCCACAGTGCCACCCATGATCGCCAATCCAATGGTGCTTGACGGCCAGCGCCCTGTTGCCGATCTGCCGCCTCCTGCCCTTGGCACCCACCCGGCACGATGGTTGCATGACCAGTCCTGAACCTCTTTCAGTCTTCATTCCAGAACCGATCGCGCCCATGACCACCCGCAACGCACTCGTCACCTTCACCGGGGTTCAAAAAACCTACGATGGCCACACTCTGGTGGTCCGGGACCTGAACCTGGAGATCCAGAAAGGCGAGTTTCTCTCCCTGCTTGGCCCCTCGGGCTCGGGCAAGACCACCACGTTGATGATGCTGGCCGGCTTCGAATCGCCGACCTCGGGCGAGATCAGCCTGAACGGCGTGCCGATCACGCGCACGCCACCGCACAAGCGCAACTTCGGCATGGTGTTCCAGAACTACGCCCTGTTCCCGCACATGACGGTGGCCGACAACATCGCCTACCCGCTCACCGTGCGCAAG
>PHCQ01000101.1 GCA_002840835.1 Betaproteobacteria bacterium HGW-Betaproteobacteria-16
TGTGGCTGTTCATCCGGCGGGTTTCCTCTGTGAGTGCTGAAGCGTGGTAACTCCAGTCTCCCAGATGCCGTCGGGTGAACAACCTATTGCAACATCACAGCTAGCCCTTGAAAAATCCGCGTTGGTTTCATTTAATATACCGACACGTCGGATTATTAATATTCAAGAATCTTGAACTGAGGGGCTTTCATGAATGTGTTGATCGTCTATGCCCATCCAGAGCCGCGATCCTTTGGTAAGGCGCTTCTGGATCGCTCGGTTTCAACGCTGGTCTCGTGCGGACACCGTGTCGAGGTATCCGATCTGTACGCCATGGGCTTCGATCCCGTGGCTTCGGGCGACGATTTCACCGAGCGGCGCTTTCCCGACGCGCTGCAATACGACCGCGAGCAGAAACAGTCCTCGCAACGCAACACCTTCGCGCACGATATTCAGGCCGAGATCGACAAGCTGTTGGCTTGCGACCTGCTCATCCTGCAGTTTCCGCTATGGTGGTTTTCAGTGCCCGCCATCATGAAGGGGTGGATCGACCGCGTCTTTGTCAATGGCACGGTGTATGGGGCTGGTGGCATGCGCTTCGACAATGGAGGGCTCCAAGGTCGCAAGGCCATGTTGGCATTCACGACCGGTTGCTTCCCCGACATGATGGAGCCCGATGGCCTGCTAGGCCAGCGCGACGTGATCCTGTGGCATCTGCAACACGGCACCTTCGGCTATAGCGGGCTTCAGGTTCTGCAGCCCTTCGTTGGCTTTTCGATCCAGTACACCGATGAGGCTCAAAGGCACGCCTATCTCGACGCTTACGAAGGGCGCCTGCGCGGTATCGAGCAGGAAGAGGTCATGCCCAGTCATCTGCTGACGGACTTCGGCCCCGACTGGCGGCTCAAGTCCCATGTGGCGCCCCGCACGGCGGGCCACCGCCGCGCCCAACCCGGGAATTGATACATGTCACAGGCTGTTTGGAACGAACTTAATATTGAAGAACTGCTGAAGCTGGAAGGTCTTGGGGAAGGACGCTGGCGCAGTTGCCATGGCGATGCCAACCTCAACGGTCGCTCCTATGGAGGTCAGTTGCTGGGGCAGGCCATGATGGCGGCCCTCATGGAAGTGCCTGCTGGCCGCGAGGTGTCGATGATGCAGTTCCTCTTTTTGCAGGGGGCAATGCCCCGGGAGCCTGTGGACTTCCAGGTGACGGTGTTGCAAGAGGGCAAGCGCTTCAGTTCCCGGCATGTGCGCGCCGCGCAAGGCAATGGGCGCACGGTGCTGGATGCGCAGGTCACCTGCGCATTGCCGCTAGACGCACCTGCTCACGGAGCCCCGAGCACCGCGCCTGCGGGTGAGCGGCCTGAGGACTTGACCCCGTTCTGCGAGGTTGATCCAGCCCTGCTGCACAACATCACGTTGCTGGGTGGCTACTCGCAGGACCGCAAACCGAGCATCGATTTCCGGATTCCGGACCCCGTGCGGCAGCTATCGTCGACGCACATGAATGGGCGCTTCCGCTTCTGGATGCGTGCCTCCCATGCCTTGCCCGACGATGTCCGTGTCCATTCGGCAGCATTTGCCTATCTTTCTGACTGGTGGCTCAACTTCAGTGCACTCGGCTTGCATTTGCGTGGCCTAGGCGGGCGCGCGCTGTACATCTCGAGCCTGAACCACGGGTTGTGGCTTCACCGCTCCATTCTGGCCGATCAGTGGATGCACGTCGACTGCACCAGTCCGTGCGCAGCGGCCGGCCGTGGCTTGTCGATCGGCGCCGTGCACGACATCGAGGGCCGTGCGCTGGCCTCCATGACGCAGGAATGCCTGATGGCTTACCCGGAGTAAGCGGAGTCATCAGACTTGCTCGGCCGGCAGGTGGACGACGATCCCGTCCAGCTCCGGGGCCATGCGCAGTTGGCAGCACAGGCGGCTGGTCTCGCGCGGTTCTGGCACGCCTTCGAGCATGAAGGCTTCAGTTTCTGAGATGCGCGGCAAGTGGGGCGCCCACTCAGAGCCAATGTAGCCGTGGCAAGTGGCGCAGCTGCAGGAACCCCCGCAGTCACCCAAGATGCCGGTGACCCCGTTGTCCACCGCAATCTGCATCAGGCTGCGTTGATTGGGGGCTTCGATGCGACGGGTGGTGCCGTCGTGTTCGATGAAGGTGACGATGGGCATTGGGGTGAATCCTTTTCTTCAAGTCAGCGATTGATGTGTTGACATAGTCCGTCTCGTCGGACTATTATTGCATCATCAGAAACGGGAAACAACCCTGATCCGCGTGGCGGTCTGGGAGAAAGTCCTTTCAAGTGAATGCCACTGTCACCACGGAGATAACACCTTGAGCAACTGCGACCATGTGATCCCCATCGCGCCTGCCGCGACGGCGGGCCCGGCCATTCGCTGGGACGAACTCGTCCGCGAAGACCACGTACACGGCTCCCTCTATACCGACCCCGCGATCTACCAGGCCGAGCTGCAGAAGATTTGGTACAGCACCTGGGTCTATGTGGGCCATGAGAGCGAAGTGCCGAACGCCAATGACTACGTGATGAAGTCGATCGGCCCCGAGCCCATCCTCATGACGCGCGACAAGTCCGGCCAGATTAACCTGCTGCACAACCGCTGCCCGCACCGGGGCAACCGTGTCTGCATGACCGAGAAGGGCAACGCGCGTTCCTTCACCTGCCCGTACCACGGTTGGACGTTCGGTAACGACGGGGCACTGCGCGGTTACCCGTTCCCCTCCGGCTATGAAGGCGCCGACCGCTCCCAGCTAGGTCTGGGCAAGGTGGCGCGCGTCGCGTCGCACCGGGGGTTCGTCTTTGGGTCGTTCGCGCGAGAAGGCGAGTCGCTGCTGGAGCACTTGGGCGCGGCGGCCGGTGCCATAGACGCGCTGTGCTTGAACTCGCCTGAAGGCGAGGTCGAGGTCACCGCCGGCTACCTTAAGCACAAGGTCAAGGCCAACTGGAAATTCCTGGTTGAGAACGAAACCGATGGTTACCACCCCTCGTTCGTGCATGCCTCCATTTTCGAGGTGGCAGAAAGTGGCATCGGCACGCTGTACGACAGCGATTCCACGGCCGTTTCGCGCGACTTCGGCAAGGGCCACACCGAGAACGACCTGCGCCCCGAGTTCCGCAAGCGCGGCGTTCCGCTCAGCTGGTTCGGCACCACAGCCGAGAAGCTGCCGGCCTACGTGTCGCAGATGGAAGCTGCCTACGGCCAAGACAAGGCGCGCGAGATCATGATCGACGGCACGCCGCACATCATGATCTTCCCCAACCTGTTCATCGCAGAGATCCAGCTTTTCGTGTTGCAGCCGCTGTCGGTGGACCACACGGTGCAACACGTCACCGCGATCCAGTTCAAGGGCGCGCCTGACATCAACCGCCGTCTGCGACAGCAGACCATGGGCTCGGTTGGCCCGGCCGGTTTCCTGCTGGCCGACGACGCAGCCATGTACGAGCGCACGCAGCTTGGTGTGCAGGCCAGCAACCCCGAGTGGTTGTACCTCGGGCGAGGGCGCCACCGCGAGCGGTTGGACGGAAACGGCTACCGCATCGGCGACGCCACCGATGAAACCCCGTCGCGCGGAATCTGGCGCCACTACAAATCCCTGATGGAGGCTGCATGAACGCCGTGGCACTCGATGCACGTTCCTTGCTTGACGAGGTCACACAGTTCATCTACCGGGAAGCGCGCTTCCAGGACGACCATGCCTATGACGAGTGGGAGGCTCTTTGGACCAACGACGGTGTCTACTGGATCCCCGCCAACGGCGAAGGTGGCGACCCTGAGAAGGAAATGTCGATCATCTACGACAACCGCTCGCGCATCGCGCTGCGCATCCGCCAGTTCCACACCGGCAAGCGCTTCAGCCAGTCGCCGCAATCGCGCCTGCGCCGCATCGTCTCGAATGTCGAAATCCTCAAACACGAGGGCGACGAGCTGTTGGTGACGTCCAACGCCATGGTGTTCGAGTCGTCCCCGCGCGGCGACACCATTTGGGCCTCGCGCAACGAATACACCCTGCGCCGTGACGGCGACGACCTGCGCATGGCGCGCAAGAAGGTGGTGCTGGTCAACAACGAAACCGCGCTGTATTCGATGGCTTTTCTCATCTAGCACGCAGCACGGCTCGCAGGAGACACCATGACAGAAGAACAGAACAACACCCCTCCCGAATTGCTTATCGGTGAAGGCCCGGCGCTGCTCGCACTGCACGCCGACGGCGTGGCCCACATCCGCCTGAACCGGCCAGAAGCCGCCAACGGACTGGACATGGACATGCTCCAGGGACTGCACGCTGTAATGACGCGCGTGCACGGCGATGGCCGCGTGCGCGCCGTGCTGATCACCGGAGAAGGCAAGAACTTCTGCGCCGGTGGCGACGTGCACACCTTCCTTTCCAAAGGTGAAGCGCTACCGGACTACATCCGCATGGCCACCTCGTATCTGCAGATCGTCGCGTCCATGATGATGCGGCTGAACGCACCGGTGGTCAGTGCCGTGCACGGCTTCGCGGCCGGTGGCGGTGGCATGGGCCTGGTGTGCTCGTCCGACATGGTCGTCGCTGGCGCTTCGGCCAAATTCCTTGCCGGCGCCACGCGCGTTGCAATGGTGCCCGACGCCGGCGTGTCGGTCACGCTCACGCATCTGGTCGGTCTTCGCAAGGCGATGGAAATCCTGATGCTCAACCCCGTCATCACCGCACGTGAGGCGCTGGACATGGGCCTGATCACGCGCATGGTGGACGACGACAAGCTGGTGGACGAGGCCTTCGCGCTTGCGCGCCAACTCGCCGCCGGCGCACCCGCCGCGCTTGCGGGCACCAAACGCCTGCTGTGGAATGGCCTGGGCTCCAGCGTGGACGCTTGCATGCCTGAAGAAAACCGCATGCAGGCCCAGCTCTCCGGCATGGCCGACGCCCGCGAGGGCCTGGCCGCCGTGATCGAGAAGCGGACACCGACATTCACGGGCCGCTGAGCATGGCGAACGTCACAACGCATCTCGCGGGTCGCAGCGCCTTCGTCACCGGCGGTGCCAAGGGCATCGGGGCTGCCATCGTGCGTCGGCTTGCGGCCGACGGTGCGCAGGTGGTGATCGCCGACCTGGATATCGCCGCCGCACAGGCGCTCGCCCAGGAAATCTGGGGCACCGCCGTGGAACTGGACGTGACCGATACCGCGCAAGTGGCTGCCGCCATTGCGGCGCACGGCCCGTTCGACATCTTGGTGAACAACGCGGGTGTCGACCAGCATGCGTTCTTTACCAAGACCACGCCAGACGACTGGCATCGCCTGCTGGCGATCAACCTCGAATCGGTGTTCGCCACCACCCACGCGGCTCTGCCCGCCATGCAGGCGGCGGGCTTCGGCCGTCTCATCAACATCGCGTCCGAAGCGGGCCGGCTGGGTTCGCGCGGCGGCGCCGTGTACGCGGCGGCCAAGGGTGGTGTGATCGCCTTCACCCGTTCCATTGCGCGCGAAAACGGCGGCAAAGGCATCACTGCCAATGTCATCGCGCCCGGCCCGATCGATACGCCGCTGCTGCGCCAGGCGATCGAGCACGGTGGCAACAAGCTGCTGCAGGCCATGACCAGCGCGACGCTGGCCGGCCGCTTAGGTACGCCAGAAGAAGTGGCTGCGGCGGTCGCCTTCCTGGCTTCGACGGACGCTGGTTTCATCACCGGCGAGGTGCTTGGTGTGTCGGGCGGCATGGGGTGTGGCGCATGAACACGGCGGTTGAAGAAGTGATCGAACGCGTGCGCCGCGTCTACGGCAGCTGGAAGCGTGATACCACTGTGACGCAGATGCGGCAGGACTGGGACGAACTCTTCGGTGGCGTTCCAGTGCATGCGCAGATCGAAGACGTGGACGCGGGTGGCGTAAAGGCGCAGTGGGTCAGCGCACCGGGTGCCGACACGCAGCGTGCCGTTCTGTATTTCCACGGCGGTGGTTTCCAGGTCGGCTCGCTGGTCTCGCACCGCGCGCTCATGGCCGATCTGTCTGCCGCCGCGCATTGCCGCGTGCTGGGCGTGGACTACCGCCTGGCGCCCGAACACCGCTACCCGGCCGCGTTGGACGACGCTTGGGCCGCATACCAGTGGCTGATCGGCCAGGGCTTCGCGCCAAACCGTATCGCGACCGCGGGCGACTCCGCCGGTGGCGGCCTCGCGCTCAGCTTGCTGCTGCGCCTGCGCGACGCCGGCCAGGCCTTGCCTGCTGCCGCCTTGCTCATGTCCGCCTGGACCGACCTCACCGCCGCTGGCGCCAGCTACGGCACGCGCGCCGACAGCGACCCGATCCACCAGCGCCCGATGATCATGGCCATGGCCCGCAACTACCTCGGCAAGGAAGGCAACGCCGCAGACCCACTCGTCTCGCCATTGTTTGCCAACCTGCAGGGGCTGCCGCCGCTGCTGGCGCAGGTGGGTGACCGAGAGACCGTGCTCGACGACTCGCGCGACTTCGTGGCCCGCGCGAAGGAAGCCGGCGTGGACGCGACCCTGCAGGTGTGGGACCACATGATCCACGTCTTCCAGCAATTCCCCACGGAGCTGCCCGAAGCGCGCGCGGCCATCGATGACATGGGCAATTTCCTGCGGCAAAACCTCGCGGCCTGAGGCCGCGACGCCCACCGAACGAACACCATCCACGGAGAAAGAGACACATGACAGCAGGCATCACCGGATACGGCAGCTACATTCCCCGGCTTCGGCTGAGCCGCCAGGCGGTGGCCCAGGCTAACGCCTGGTACGCGCCGCAGTTCGCAGGCCGCAAAGGCACACGTTCCATGAGCAACTGGGACGAGGACAGCATCACCATGGCCGTGGCCGCCGCACGCGATTGCCTGGGCGCGGGCGATGACCGCAGCCACATCCGCAGCGTGCAACTGGTCTCCAGCACCCTGCCGTTCGCCGAACGGCTCAACGCCGGGGTGGTGTGCGAAGCGCTCACACTGGAGGAGGGCGTGGAGGCGCTGGACATGGGCGGCTCACCGAGCGCCGCGCTGAGCGCCGTGATCGGTGCGCTGGACCGCGTGAACGCACGCGGCGGCGACGCGCTGGTGATCGCTACCGACCACCGCAAGACCCGCGCGGCCAGCTCGCAGGAGATGGACTACGGTGACGGTGCCGCCGCGCTGAGCATCGGCAGCGGACATGTGATCGCCGAGTACCTGGGAGGCGCCACGCTCACGGTCGATTTTGTGGACCACTTCCGCATGGCCGGCGAAGAGATCGACTACCACTGGGAAGAACGCTGGGTGCGCGACGAAGGCATCGGCAAGTTCGTGCCGCGCGCCATTGCCAGCGCTTTGGAGAAGGCAGGCGTGGAAGCCGGTGCGATCGACCATTTCATCTTCCCGACCACCTTCGCGAAGATGGACGCGCAACTGGCCAAGGCCTGCGGCATCCGCGCCGAGGCGCTTGCCGATTCGCTGGCCACCAGCGTGGGCGAAACCGGCACACCACACGCACTGCTCATGCTTGCGGCCGTGCTCGAACGCGCACAGCCCGGCCAGCACATCCTGCTGGCCCAGTTTGGCGGCGGCGCGCAAGCCATCGTGCTGCGGGTCACGCCGGCCATCGCATCGTTCCGCCCGGCGCGAGGCGTCTCTGGCTGGCTCGCACGCGGCGTCGAAGAAAAGAATTACACCAAGTTCCTCTCGTTCCGGGAGCAACTGCGTCTGGAGCGCGGCATGCGTGGCGAGCAGGACCGCAAGACCGCGCTCAGCACCGCCTACCGCCACCGCAGCGCCATCCTGGGCCTGGTGGCCGGGCGCTGCGAGATGACTGGAGCGGTGCACTTCCCGCCCTCGCGCATCTCGTACGACCAGGGCAAGCCGTTGCAAGACACGCAGAAGCCCTACAAGCTCGCCGAGCGCCGTGGCCACGTGCTGAGCTGGTCAGCCGAATCGCTCTCGTTCCACCGCGCGCCGCCGCACCAGTATGGGCAGGTTGACTTCGCGGGCGGCGGGCGCATCCTCATGGAGTTCACCGATGTGGCCAAGGGCGACGTCGCCTCGGGCACCGAGGTCGAGATGGCGTTTCGCATCAAGGACATCGACGAGTTGCGCGGCTTCACCCGCTACTTCTGGAAAGCCACGCCCGTGGCCTCCGGCGTCGACACCACGCAATCGAAGGAGTAAGTCATGGCCATTGGCATCAAGGACAAAGTCGCCATCCTCGGCATGGGCTGCAGCAAATTCGGCGAACGCTGGGACGCCAGCCCCGAAGACCTCATGGTCGAGGCCTACAACGAGGCCATGGCCGACGCCGGCATTTCACCGGAACAGCTCGATGCTGCCTGGTTCTCGACCCACATGGACGACGTGGGCACAGGCCGAGGCGGCACGCCCATGGGCATTGCGCTGCGCCTACCCAACATCGGCGTGACGCGCGTTGAGAACTTCTGCGCCGGTGGCTCTGAAGCCATCCGTGCCGCGGTGTACGCGGTGGCTGCGGGTGCCTGCGACATCGCCATTGCGCTCGGCGTCGAAAAGCTCAAGGACACCGGCTACGGCGGCCTGCCAGTCTCCGCCGTGGGCACCTACATTCCGCAGTGGTACCCCAATGCGGTGGCGCCCGCCAACTTCGCGCAGCTCGCCTCGGCCTACCAACGCAAGCACAAGGTGGACCCGGCGCTCCTCAAGCGTGCGATTGCGCGCGTGTCGATCAAGAGCCATGCCAACGGCGCCAAGAACCCCAAAGCGCATTTCCGCCAGGCCGTGACCGAAGAGCAGGTGCTCAAGGCGCCAATCATCGCGGAGCCGCTGGGTCTGTACGACTGCGCCGGTGTGTCCGACGGCGCAGCCGCTGTGATCGTCACGCGCCCCGACATTGCTCGCTCGCTCGGCAAGCGCGATCTCGTCACCTTCAAGGCGCTGCAACTCGCGGTGTCCAACGGCTGGGAGATGCACTCGAACGAGTGGGACGGCAGCTACGTGCACACCGCCCGCATCGCTGCGCGCAAAGCCTATGCCGAGGCCGGCATCCAGAACCCCGAGCAGGAAATTAGCATGACCGAGGTGCACGACTGCTTCTCGATCACCGAGCTCGTCACCATGGAAGACCTGGGTCTGTCCGGGGAGGGCGAGGCGGTGCGCGATTTTCTCGATGGCAAGTTCGACGCCGATGGCGCGATTCCATGTCAGATCGACGGCGGCCTCAAGTGCTTCGGCCACCCCATCGGCGCCAGCGGCATCCGCATGCTCTACGAGATGTACCTGCAGCTGCAAGGCCGCGCCGGCCCGCGCCAGCTGAAGGACCCGAAGATCGGACTCACCCACAACCTGGGCGGCCAGCCGTCGCAGAACGTGTGCTCGGTTTCCATCGTTGGCCGTGAGGACGTATAAATGACCCCCGCTGTTGTTCTCGTCGATCGCCCCGCGCTCCACGTGGCGCGGGTGTTGATCAATCGCCCCGAAAAACGCAACGCCATTGATTTCGACGTGCGCCAGCAGCTCACCGAGGCACTGAGCACGCTGCTGATCGATTCATCGGTGCGCGCCATTGTGTTTGGCGGTGCGAAGGGCGTGTTTTCTGCGGGCGGGGATGTCCCCAGCATGGTGGGTTTGAACGAAGCACAGGCGCGCGAGCGTATGCAGCACATCCACGTGTTGTGCCGTCTGATCGCTGGCGCCGGTGTGCCGGTGGTCAGTGCGATCGAAGGCATCGGCGCGGGCGCGGCCGTGGGCCTGGCGCTGATGGGCGACCGCATCGTGGTGGGCGAGGACACAAAGATCCTTTTTCCCTTTCTCAAGCTCGGCCTCGCGCCCGACTGGGGCCAGTTGCTCACGCTGCCCCGGCGTGTGGGCTTGCCGGTGGCAAGACGCATCCTGAGCGATGGTGCACCGGTGGGTGGCTCGGAGGCGCAGCGCATCGGCCTGGCCGACACGCTCGTGGCCGATGGGCAGGTGATGACCACCGCCGTCGCCCAAGCCGGCGAACTGGCCTTGCTGCCAAGCGAAGCCTTTGCGCGCATGAAGGCGAGGCTGAACCACCCTTCTGCCTCGCTAGGCGAAGAACTGGCGCGCGAAGAATCGGACCAAACGGTCTGCCTGCTGGGCGATGAGTTCGTCGAGGGGCACGACGCCTATGTGAACAAACGTGCCGCCGATTTTGTCGGCCTGCCGGGGGTGCGCCGATGAACGGGTCGCCTGTTCTGGTGCGACGCGACGGCGCTGTCGGCACCGTGGTGCTCAATCGACCGGAGAAACGCAATGCGCTAGACCTTTTGATGCGCGCCGCGATCGCGCAAGCCGTGCGTGAGCTGGACGGTGACGACAACATCCGCGCCATCGTCATCACCGGTGGGGACAACGTGTTCGCCGCTGGCGCCGACCTCAACTTGCTGGTCGACAAGGGCGCGCAGGCCGTGGCCGACATTGATCTCGGCCAGTACTGGGCGCCGGTGGTCGGCAGCCGTAAGCCCATCATCGCGGCGGTAAGTGGCTTCGCTCTGGGCGCGGGCTGCGAGCTGGCGATGATGTGCGACTTTATCGTGGCCGATGCCAGTGCGCGCCTTGGCCAACCTGAACTGGCGGTGGGCATCATGCCCGGCGCAGGCGGCTCGCAGCGCCTGGTGCGCACGATCGGCAAGCAGGTCGCGTCGCTCATGCTGCTCACCGGCGAAATGATCACCGGCGAACGCGCCTGGCAGCTCGGCCTGGTGGCCGATCTCGCCGCAGATGGCCAGGCGCTTGAACGCGCCATCGAGCTGGCGCGCAAGGCCGCGCGCATGCCGCCCAAGGCCGTGCACGCCACGCGACAGGTGTTGCGCCAGGGCGCCGACCTGCCGCTGGACGCTGCGCTCGCGCTGGAGAACCGCGAGTTTCTACTGCTGTTCGACACCGCCGACAAAACCGAAGGCATGCGTGCTTTCCTCGACAAACGCAAGCCCGAGTTCAAGGGCCAATGACCCCATGAATTCAACCAACGGGAACACGCTCACCCTGGGCGTCGTCGGTGCCGGCGCCATGGGGCGCGGCATCGTGCAGCTGTTTGCACAGGCGGGCCACCGTGTGCGCTGCTTTGACGCGGCGTCCGGTGCGGCAGCCAAGGCGGTCGAGTTCGCGCTCGGCATGATCGGGCGCGGTGTGGAAAAGGGCCGGCTGAGCGCCGAGGACTTCAACGCCATTCAGGGCCGCGTTTCGGCTTGCGCACAGATGGCCGACCTGGCCGATTGCGACGTCGTGATCGAGGCCATCGTTGAAGACATCGAGGTCAAGCGAACCGTCTTTCGCGCGCTGGAAGATGTGGTCTCAGAGACGGCGGTGCTCGCCAGCAATACCTCGTCACTCACCGTGGCCGACATCGCTGCAGCCTGTCGCCACCCCGCCCGCGTAGCGGGCCTGCACTTCTTCAACCCCGTGCCGCTGATGAAGGTGGCCGAGGTCATCGCGGCCCTGCGCACTTCGCCACAGACCGTGGACACATTGAGCCGCTTGGTGAGCGGCGCCGGTCACCGCGCGGTCGTCACGGCAGATCAGCCGGGTTTTCTTGTCAACCACGCTGGGCGGGGCCTATACACGGAAGGACTTCGCATCCTGGAAGAGCAGGCCGCGTCACCTGCTGATGTGGACGACGTGCTGCGCGACGGCGTGGGTTTTCGCA
Organism: Betaproteobacteria bacterium HGW-Betaproteobacteria-16; assembly: GCA_002840835.1. Lineage (GTDB taxonomy): Bacteria > Pseudomonadota > Gammaproteobacteria > Burkholderiales > Burkholderiaceae_C > Hydrogenophaga. The sequence goes on from PHCQ01000101.1 coordinate 11,600, forward strand.
TGGGGCCGTTCGAACTGCTCGACCTGACCGGCCTGGATGTGTCCAGCAAGGTGATGGCCTCGATCTATGAGCAGTTCCAGCACGAGCCGCGTTTTCGACCATCTTCTCTGGTGGCGCCGCGCGTGGCCGCCGGCTTGTTTGGCCGCAAGACGGGGGAGGGCTGGTACGCCTACGACGGCGACAGAAAGCGTGCGCCGCAGCGCCTCGCGCCACCGCCGCCGGTGGCTGGCGTGCGCGCCTGGATCGACCCGCAGGCCGGTGGCCGCGAAGCGCTCGGCGCTTTATTGTCCGACGCAGGCGCGGTGCTCGTCGACGATACGACGCAGGCCGATATTCTTTTCGTGCAGCCTTGGGGCGGTGACGCCACCGGCGTGGCCGCAGCGCTGGGTCTGGACGCATCGCGCGTGGTGGCGGTCGACCCGATGGTGCCGCTGGACCTGCGCCGAACCCTGATGCTCACAGCAACCACCTCTGCCTCTGCGCGCGACATCGCGTGGGCACTGCTGGCGGCCGACGGCGTGCCTGTCACCCTCATCAACGACAGCCCGGGTTTTATCGCGCAGCGCGTGCTGGCGACCGTCGTCAACATCGCGGCGCAGATCGCGCAGCGCGGCATAGCCAGTGTGGCGGACATCGAAGACGCTGTGCAGCTCGGCCTGGGCTATCCGCACGGCCCACTGGCCTGGGGCGACCGCATTGGTGGTGCCCGCATCCTGCAGATCCTGCGCACGATGCAGGCGGAAACAGGCGACCCACGCTACCGACCCAGCCCCTGGCTGGTGCGCCGTGTCGCGCTGGGCGTGTCGCTGCTCACGCCGGAGGCCGCGCGCGCATGAACCTCGTACCGTCGCTCGAAGAGGTTCGCACCGCATCGCATCGCGCGGAGGTTCCGGTATGACCACCGATATCGACATCGCGCACCTGCGCCAATGGGTCGGCCGCGAGCAGGTGATGGAGCAGACGATCGAGCCGTTCGCTACCGTCGCCATGAGCGGCCTGCTGGACCAGGCCGCTCCACCAGGCATGGGTGAAGCCTTGCCATTGCCCTGGCACTGGCTGTATTTTCTGGACGCCCCGGCGCGCGCCGCTACTGGCGTGGATGGTCATCCACTGCGCGGCGGCTTTCTGCCGCCAGTGCCGCTGCCGCGCCGCATGTGGGCTGCGGGTGCGATGCAATGCGAGGTGCCTCTGCGCGTTGGTGCCCCCGCGCGAAAGCGCTCCACCGTTCGCAGCGTGGATCTGAAAGAAGGCCGAAGTGGCCCGCTGGTGTTCGTCGTCGTAGACCACGTGCTGGAGCAGGAAGGCCGAACCTGCCTGCGCGAAGAGCAGAACATCGTCTACCGCGAGGCACCCACAGCCCCGGCGCCGTTGCCGCCTGGAGAGCAAGCCCCAAAAGCCGCGCAATGGTCGGCAACGCTGAAACCCGACCCCGCGTTGCTGTTCAGATTCTCAGCGCTCACCTACAACGGCCATCGCATCCACTACGACCGCGACTACGCGGTGCGCGAAGAGTTCTACCCCGCGCTGGTGGTGCATGGCCCATTGCTGGCCACCGCGCTGCTGGAGCTGGTTGCGCAAGGCCGGCCCGGCGCGGCGGTGCGCGCGTTCGACTTCCGCGCGCTGCGCCCCGCCTTCGACACCGACACGCT
>PHCQ01000161.1 GCA_002840835.1 Betaproteobacteria bacterium HGW-Betaproteobacteria-16
AGACACCTGGCTCGGACCAACTTCCACGCTGCCCAGGGACTGCCCCCTCTCGAAAACCAGCTCTTGCAGTTCTACCGGCGCATTCTGTTCAAGCTGCGTGTGCGGGTCGCTTGGCGTCGTTTGTGGGCGAGCGCCACGGCGCTGATGGCTGAGATAACTTGTCATGCGGTTCTCCGTCTTCGCACTTCATCGTTTGTTGCTGTACACCTGCCGCGAGGGTAACCGGCAACACCCCTCCGGCGACAAGCGCCTACCGGCCCAGCAAGCCACCGCCACTCAGACCCCGCCTTCCTGGCCGAACCTGAAGCTGGAGACGGTGACGCCGCCAAAGAAGCCTTCCTCGTGGTACACGCACACGGTTTCATCATGCCCGGCGGCACCCACCGCCACCATCAGGGGCAGCAGATGGTCTTCTTGCGGATGGGCCACGCGGGCGGCCGGCGCGTCTTGCCAGTCGATCAGCCGCTGCTCACGCTGGTGCGGCTCGGTGGTGATCAAGGTCTGCTGCAGCCAGTCGTCGAATTGCATTGACGGCCCTGCGGCGGACGGCCCCATGCGGCGCGTGTTGTCGTAGCTCAGCCCGCTGCCGACGATCAGCACGCCCTGCTCGCGCAGCGGCGCCAGGGCACGGCCGACGGCCAAATGCTCTGCCGGGTCATAGCCCGCGCGCAGTGACAGTTGCACGACCGGCACATCGGCCAGCGGGTACATCACCACCAGCGGCGCGAAGCTGCCGTGATCGAACCCGCGCTGGGCATCGAGCCGCGCCGAGAACCCTGCGGTCTGGATCAACTGCCGCGCCTGCTCGGCCAGCGCTGGCAGGCCCGGAGCCAGGTACTGGACATGGTAGGTATGCTCGGGGAAGCCAGCGTAGTCGTAAACCATGGGAGGCCGTTCGGCGGCCATCACGGTGAACTCGCGCTCCTCCCAATGGGCGGAGATCACGAGCACCGCCTTCGGTCGCTCGCCGAGCTGGCGCGGCATGTCCCGCAGGGACTGCGCCAGACGGTCGTACATGCCGTTGGACTGCGCCATCATGTATCGCCAGGGCCCACCGCCGTGTGAGATGAAGTAGGTCGGCAATCGCTCCGTTGTCACGGGCATGGTCCGCTCTTACAGAGCTTTATGCGTGCCGTCGCAAAGCGCGCCGTTCTTGCTTTGCTTGCAGCCGCAAAAATAGACAGTCTTGCTTTCGTCGGCGCTGTAGTTGGTCGGCACGAACTCGCCGCCCTTGTGGCTGCCGTCGCAGAACGGCTGCGATTTGCTGAGACCGCAGGCACACCAGTAGTAGTCCTTGCCTTTTTCCACGTCGATTGCGAACGGCGTGGTGGCGGCGATATGCGGCTTACTCATGTTGAGCTCCTGAGGATGATTAAGAAGTGATACGGCATTGGTTGAAGGCATCAACGAAAGCGCGGCTGATGGGCAGCCTCTTTGAGACTGGATGTCTACCCGACTGACCATGAGGAATAGCTTAATGTTTAATTTTGGTTAATCAATAGCTGTATTATTAACACATCATTTCCTCACAAGAAACCATAAATGGATCGTCTGACCAGCCTTCGCGTTTTCAGGGAAGTGGTCGAGGCTGGCAGCTTTTCCCGCGCCGCGGCGCGCCTCACCATGTCCGCTCCGATGGCCAGCAAGCATGTCGCCCAGCTCGAACGAGACCTCGGTGCGAGGTTGCTGCACAGGACCAGCCGCAAGCTCAGCCTGACGGAGGCCGGCGCGATGTACTACGCACAATGCCGCGAGGCGCTCGACACGCTGCAGGCTGCCGAAGCGGCGCTTCGGCAAAGCGCGCAGGCACCACGCGGACAATTGAAAATCAGCGCGCCCGTCTGGTGTGCAAACCGGCATTTCGCCAGCGTACTGGCGGCCTACCGCAACACCTATCCGGAGGTGCTGGTCGACATGCGACTGGAGAACCGCAAGATCGACCTGGTCGCCGACGGCTACGACCTCGCGCTGCGCGCCACGCGCGAACTGTCCCCGGCGCTGATTGCACGGCCGATTTGTCCCGTGCAGTTCCACCTGGTCGCAACCCCGGCTTACCTGAAGCGCGAAGGCTCTCCGCGCAGACCCTCCGATCTGGTCAGGTGCAGCGCCGTGGTACCCAACTACGTGAACCTCGATGGCCTCGAAATGCAGGGACCTGCCGGCAAGGCGCGGATCAAGCTGAATGCGGTGATGCGCTCGGACGACAGCACGCTCACCTATCACGCGATGCACGCCGGCATGGGCATGGCGTTCCTCCCCGAATGGACGGTCGACGACGATCTGGCCGCGGGCTGCCTCGCGCGCGTGCTGCCGACCTACACGGTGCCCCCTTTCACGCTGTATGCGGTTTACACGAATCGGCAGTACGTGACACCCAAGCTGAGAACCTTCATCGACTTCTTCAGTGAAGCGCTTGGCGGGGGCAAGTCGTTAGCGCAACAGCCGGATCGATGAACCGAAACTGTTGCAAGCCCCGGGTGTCGATCACTTCGCCGCTGATCGTGGGCACAAAAGCGGCGGCTAAACAGACCGC
>PHCQ01000102.1 GCA_002840835.1 Betaproteobacteria bacterium HGW-Betaproteobacteria-16
CCTGCCTGCGCAGGCTTGGACAGCCCGAAGAAGCATCGACTCTGGCGATGCTGCGGCCTGCAAGGCACGCGAAGCGGCGCGGGGGTGTTTCATCTCAGCGCCTTGACCACGGCATCGCCCATTTCCGCAGTGCCGACCTTCGTCGTGCCTTCGCTGTGAATGTCTGGCGTGCGCAGGCCTTGGGCCAACACCTTCTGTACAGCGGCTTCAATGCGTTGCGCCGCAGTTTCCTGGTTCAGGCTGAAGCGCAGCATCATGGCCGCGCTCAAGATGGTGGCCAGGGGATTGGCAATGCCTTTGCCTGCGATGTCAGGTGCGCTGCCATGGCTGGGTTCGTAGAGGCCCTGGTTGTTGGCGTTCAGACTGGCGGAGGGCAGCATGCCGATGGATCCGGTGAGCATCGACGCTTCGTCTGAAAGGATGTCACCAAACATGTTGCCTGTGACCACCACGTCGAATGCCTTGGGGGCCTTGACCAGTTGCATGGCCGCGTTGTCCACGTACATGTGCTCCAGCGCCACGTCCGGGTATTCCTTGTGTACGTCGGTGACCACGTCTTTCCAGAACTGGAAGGTTTCCAGCACGTTGGCCTTGTCCACACTGGTGACCTTCTTGTTGCGCTTGCGGGCGGCTTCGAATGCCACGCGGGCAATGCGTTCGATCTCGGGTCGGCTGTAGCGCATGGTGTCGAAGGCCTCTTCGGCACCCGGGAAGTGGCCGTCGGTGGCCACACGGCGCCCGCGCGGCTGTCCGAAGTAGATGTCGCCCGTGAGCTCGCGGATGATGAGTATGTCGAGACCGGAAATCAGTTCGGGCCTGAGACTGGAAGCGCCCACCAGTTGCTCGTAGCAGATAGCGGGCCGGAAGTTGGCAAACAGGCCCAGGTGCTTGCGCAAACCCAGGATGGCTTGCTCAGGACGCAGCGGTCGGTCGAGCTTGTCGTATTTCCAGTCGCCGACCGCTCCGAACAAGATGGCATCGGCCGACCTGGCCAGGTTCAGGGTGGCGTCGGGCAGCGGGTGGCCGTGGGCTTCGTAGGCGGCGCCGCCTACCAGCGCGGATTCCATCTCGAACGTCAGATCGAGCGCATTGAGGACCTTGACGGCTTCGGCGACGATTTCAATGCCGATGCCGTCACCGGGGAGAACTGCGATTTTCATAATGGTTGGGTAGAGATGAAGGGGTTCTTTTCGAGCTTGCCGTGGAACCGGCTTTGCCGGGCCACTGGCAACGTCCATTGACGGGGAGACGCCGCAGGCGGCGCGGGGGTGTTGGACCGGTCGCGCGGCGTGGTGTCGATCACATGGTCTTGGCGAGCCAGGGCTTGGTGGCCAGACGCTCTTTTTCGAAGGCCGCGATCTTGTCTTTGTGGCGCAGCGTCAAACCGATGTCGTCCAGACCGTTGATCAGACAGTATTTGCGGAAGGCCTGAACGTCGAACGGGATTTCTTCACCCTGCGCCTTGATGATCACCTGGCGCTCCAGGTCGATGGTGAGCTGGTAGCCGGGAAAGGCTGCCACCTCGTTGAACAGTTGATCGACGATGGCCTCGGGCAACTGGATCGGCAACAGGCCGTTCTTGAAGCAGTTGTTGAAAAAAATGTCGGCGAAGCTGGGCGCGATCACGGCGCGAAAGCCGTATTGGTCGATCGCCCAGGGCGCATGCTCGCGGCTGGAACCGCAACCGAAATTGCGACGGGCCAGCAGGATCGAAGCGCCCTGGTAGCGCGGCTGGTTCAGCACGAAGTCTGGGTTGGGCTTGCGGCTGGCGGGGTCCTGGCCCGGCTCGCCCTTGTCCAGATAGCGCCATTCATCGAACAGGTTGGGGCCAAAGCCGGTCTTGCGAATCGACTTGAGGAACTGCTTGGGAATGATGGCGTCGGTGTCGACGTTCTCGCGGTCCATGGGGGCCACGAGGCCTTGGTGAAGGGTGAACTTTTGCATGGTGTTGTGGAGTTATTTGGTCACTTCTTCGATCTTCTCGCCGGCCCGTTCAAGCCCGCGCCCGGTGGCATCACCGGCACGTTCCAGCCCGCGGCCGGTGGCGTCTGCGGCCCGCCCGACGCCTCGCTCGGTCGCACCCACGGCGCGCTCGACGCCACGGCTGGCGGCTCCGGCAGCGCGCTCGATGCCAGCACCGGTGGCGCCCACCGCACGGTTCACGCCGCGTTCCGTGGCTTCTGCGGCGCGTTCGATACCCCGACCAGCTGCCTGGCCGGCGTTGTTCACGCCCCGCTCGACTCTGGTCAGAGGCTGGCAGGCTGCCAACGCAAGCGTGAGGGGAACAACGGTGGCAAAGAGGGCAAGGTGCTTCATCGGAGGCTCCTGTGTCGGCGATGAGGATGTGGAGGTGTGAAAAACGGAATCAGGCGATGGTGCGGATGTCAATGAAATGACCGCTGATCGCTGCGGCCGCGGCCATGGCCGGCGACACCAGGTGGGTGCGCCCACCCGCGCCCTGGCGGCCTTCGAAATTGCGGTTGCTGGTAGAGGCGCAGCGCTCACCCGGTTCCAGTCGGTCGGCGTTCATGGCCAGGCACATGGAGCAGCCCGGTTCACGCCATTCAAAGCCGGCGGCCTTGAAGATCTCGTGCAGGCCTTCGCGTTCGGCCTGTTCCTTGACCAGACCGGATCCCGGCACGACCATGGCCAGCTTGATGTTCCCGGCGACCTTCTGCCCGAGCTTCTTGACCACTGCGGCAGCTTCGCGCATGTCCTCGATGCGGCTGTTGGTGCAGGAGCCAATGAACACCTTGTCGACAAAGATGTCGGCCAGCGGTTTGCCGGGTTCCAGCGCCATATAGCTCAGCGCGCGTTCGATCGCGCCACGTTTGTTGGGGTCTTTCTCCTTGTCCGGGTCGGGCACGCGGCCATCCACGCCCAGCACCATTTCGGGCGAGGTGCCCCAGGTGATTTGCGGAACGATCTGGCTGGCGTCGAGTTCGACCACCGCGTCGAACTTCGCGTCCGGGTCGGAGAACAGCGTTTTCCAGTAGGCCACGGCCTGATCCCATTCGACGCCCGTGGGTGAGAGTGGGCGCCCACGCACGTACTCGATGGTCTTTTCGTCCACGGCCACCAGACCGGCGCGGGCGCCGCCTTCGATGGCCATGTTGCAGACGGTCATGCGACCCTCAATGCTGAGCGAGCGGATGGCGCTGCCACCGAACTCGATGGTGTAGCCCGTGCCGCCAGCGGTGCCGATCTTGCCGATGATGGCCAGCACGATGTCCTTGGCGGTGACGCCCTTGGCCAACTGACCTTCCACCTTGACCAGCATGTTTTTGGCCTTCTTGGCAAGCAGCGTCTGCGTGGCCATCACATGCTCGACCTCGCTGGTACCGATGCCGTGGGCGAGTGCACCGAAGGCGCCGTGCGTGGATGTGTGCGAGTCGCCGCAGACCACGGTCATGCCGGGCAGCGTGGCGCCGTTTTCCGGGCCAATCACGTGCACAATGCCTTGTCGTTTGGACATGAACGGGAAGAAGGCCGCTGCACCGTATTCGGCGATGTTGCTGTCCAGCGTGGTGATCTGTTCCTTGCTGATCGGATCGGTGATGCCGTCGTAGCCGAGCTCCCAGCCGGTGGTGGGGGTGTTGTGGTCAGCGGTGGCCACTACCGAGCTCACGCGCCACATCTTGCGACCCGCCTGGCGCAGGCCTTCGAAGGCTTGCGGACTGGTGACTTCGTGCACCAGATGGCGGTCGATGTAGAGGACGGAGGTGCCGTCTTCTTCGGTATGGACGACGTGTTCGTCCCATATCTTGTCGTAGAGCGTGCGAGGCATGGTGTGGTATTCCTTTTGTGGTGGGGATTTTAGGTGGGGGTGCTGGAAACCGGGTTGGCGTGGGTGGCTTGATTCAGATGCTCCACCAGGAGGCGGGCCGACACCGGTAGCGTGGCAAAGTCGCGTGCCACGAGGTCAATCTGGCGGGCGGCCCATGCATCGGTCAGCGCCACGCAGGTGAGGTCACCCACGCCATGCATCAATTCGAATGCCCGCTGCGGCATGAGGCCGACGCCCAGGCCGTTGTGGATCATTCGGCACATGGCGTCGAGGCCGGTCACCCGGATGCGCAGCCGGATGCTTCGCCCGGCGGAAGCCGCGGCCGCGTGCATGGCGAGATAGATGGAGCTGTTGGCGTGCAAGCCCACGTGGTCCCAGTCGAGGCTGTCTGTGAAGGCCAGCGAATCGCGTTCGGCCAGTGGGTGATGGCTGGGCACCACGAGCGTGAGCTGGTCTTGCCGGTAGCGACGGGTCTGGAGTTCGGTCGGCTGGCCGGTGGAGCCGGTGTGGCAGATGCCCAGGTCGGCCGCGCCTTCGTGAACGGCCCGCACCACTTCGGTGGACAGATGCTCCTCCAGGTCAATCTTGATGCCTTCGTGGCGGCCGATGAAGGTGCCCAGATCTTCAGGCAGGAACTGCACGATGGCCGAGATGTTGGCGTGCACCCGCACATGACCGCGCACCCCGTCGGCGTATTCGGAGAGTTCGCCTTGCATCTTGTCGAGGCTGAACAGCACCGACCGGGCGTGGTGCAGCAAGCTCTGCCCTGCCGGCGTGGGAGTGGCCCCCCGGGCGTGGCGGTCAAGCAGCCTGCTGCCCAAGGTGTTCTCCAGGTCAGACAAGCGCTTACTGACCGCCGAGGTGGCCATGAATGCCAGCTCCGCCGCCTTGCCGATGCTGCCGCGCTCGCACACCGCCACATAGAGCTGGAGCGAGGTGAGGTCGATGCGGCGAACGAAGCTGCGGTCCGGGAAGTTCATGGCTGAGTCATCGCGAATGACGATGAATTTGCTATTTTCATCTCTTTCGGTTGGTTGAGGCATCGTATTTGGAGAAGTCTGATGCCGCCAAAAGAAAAACCCGCCGGGCGTGCGCCGGGCGGGCTTTCTGTACCGGTCAGGGACCGATGGGTCCGAGGCCTTACGCCAGGGGTTTCACGTCGCGGCGCTCGGAGCCCGTGTACAGCTGGCGCGGGCGGCCGATCTTGTACTCGGGGTCGCCAATCATCTCGTTGAGCTGGGCGATCCAGCCGACGGTGCGGGCCAGTGCGAAGATGCCGGTGAACAGGTTGACCGGGATGCCGATGGCGCGCTGAACGATGCCGGAGTAGAAGTCCACGTTGGGGTACAGCTTGCGCGAAACGAAGTATTCGTCTTCCAGTGCGATCTTCTCCAGCTCCTTGGCGAGCTTGAAGAGCGGGTCGTTTTCAAGGCCCAGTTCGACCAGCACTTCGTTGCAGGTTTCCTGCATGAGCTTGGCGCGAGGGTCGTAGTTCTTGTACACCCGGTGCCCAAAGCCCATGAGCTTGACGCCGGAATTCTTGTCCTTGACCTTCTCCATGAACTCACCTACCTTGGACACACCGCCTTGCGCCTGAATATCTTCCAGCATGTTCAGGCAGGCCTCGTTGGCACCGCCGTGAGCAGGACCCCAAAGGCAGGCCACGCCGGCCGCAATGGCGGCGAACGGGTTCGTGCCGGACGACGCACACAGGCGCACCGTGGAGGTGGATGCGTTCTGCTCATGATCGGCGTGAAGGATGAAGATGCGGTCCAGTGCACGCTCCAGCACGGGATTGACTTCGTATTCCTCGCACGGTGTACCGAACATCATGCGCAGGAAGTTGCCTGCGTAGCTCAGGCTGTTCTTCGGGTAGATATAGGGCTGACCGATCTTGTACTTGTACGCCATGGCCACCAGGGTGGGCATCTTGGCGATCAGGCGAATGGCGGCCACGTGCCGGTGTTCCGGATTGTTGATGTCCGTGCTGTCGTGATAGAAGGCCGACATGGCACCCACCAGGCCGGTCAGGATGGCCATGGGGTGGGCATCCCGGCGGAAGCCGCGCAGAAAGAATTGCATCTGCTCGTTGACCATGGTGTGGTTGGTCACGAGTTTGTGAAATTCGGTGCGTTCCTGGGCGTTGGGCAACTCGCCATTGAGCAGCAGGTGGCAGGTGTCCAGGTAATCGCAGTGGGTCGCCAGCTGTTCGATCGGGTAGCCACGGTAGAGCAGTTCGCCCTTGTCGCCGTCGATGTAAGTGATTGACGACTGGCACGAAGCCGTAGACAGAAAGCCGGGGTCGTAGGTGAACATGCCCGTCTGCGCGTACAGCTTGCGGATGTCAACCACGTCAGGACCGATGCTGCCCGCGTACACCGGCAAATCGACGCTGGGACTGCCGTTGGAGAAGGAAAGGGTGGCTTTGTTGTCGACGAGTTTCATGCGAAATCCTTTTCTAGGCGTCTTAAACGGATGGTCGGGCGGTGCGAAGCATGCCCAGTACGTGCGTGATGTCATCACGGGCGAGATCGCCCTCGGGAGTCTTGCGGGCCAGCAACAGATCTAGCAGATCGTTGTCGGAGAGGTCCATTAGAACTCCCAGAGCTTCGGCCTGCCTGACGGTCAAGCCAGATTCGTGCCGGGCGAAGAAGCGCTCGATGAACAGATCGTTCTCGAGCAGACCTCGCCGGCACCGCCACCTGAGCTTGCTCAGGGCGCGCTCGTCCAGCAGGTCGTCTGGGGCGGTGGCGTTCATGGGGGCGATGCGGTGGATACGACTCAGACCGAGCGCATCACCATCATTTCCTTGATCTTGCCAATGGCCTTCGTGGGGTTCAAGCCCTTGGGGCAGACGTCGACGCAGTTCATGATGGTGTGGCAGCGGAACAGGCGGTAAGGGTCTTCCAGGTTGTCCAGGCGCTCTGCGGTGCCTTCGTCTCGGCTGTCGGCAATGAAGCGGTAGGCCTGCAGCAGACCGGCAGGGCCGACAAACTTGTCCGGGTTCCACCAGAAGCTGGGGCAGCTCGTCGAGCAGCTCGCGCACAGGATGCATTCGTACAGGCCGTTGAGTTCGTCGCGCTCCTCGGGGCTCTGCAGACGTTCCTTCTCGGGCGCCACGGTTTCGTTGATCAGGTAGGGCTTGATGCTGTTGTACTGCTTGAAGAACAGCGTCATGTCCACGATCAGATCGCGCACCACTGGCAGGCCAGGCAGGGGCTTGAGCGTGATCACGCCAGGCAGCGTGTTCATGTTGGTCAGGCAGGCCAGGCCGTTCTTGCCGTTGATGTTCATGGCGTCCGAGCCACACACGCCTTCACGGCATGAGCGGCGAAACGAGATGGAGGGATCGACCGCCTTGAGCTTCATCAGGGCATCGAGCAGCATGCGCTCGTGCCCATCGAGTTCGACCTCGATGGTCTGCATGTACGGCTTGGCATCCTTTTCAGGGTCGTAGCGGTAGATCTTGAATGTGCGTTTGGCCATGGTGTTTTTTTCTCCGTGCGTCGTGGGTTCGAAGTGAAGGGCTTCAGAAGGTGCGGACTTTGGGCGGCACCGACTCCACGGTCAGGGGCTTGAGGTTGACGGGCTTGTAGGTCAGGCTGTTGTCGGCGCTGTGCCACAGGGTGTGCTTCATCCACTCGGCATCGTTGCGGCCCAGCGGGAACTGGGCATCGTCGGCCGGACGCTCGTAGTCGTTCACGGTGTGGGCGCCACGGCATTCGTGGCGCGCGGCCGCAGAAGTCATGGTGGCCTGGGCCGATTCCATGAGGTTTTCCACTTCCAGCGCTTCGATGCGGGCCGTATTGAAGACCTTGGACTTGTCCTTGAGCGCAATGTCGTTCACGCGGGCACGCATGGCGTTGATCTTCTGCACACCCTCGTCCATGCTCGCCTGCGTACGGAACACACCAGCGTGCTGTTGCATGGCGGCACGCAGGTCGTTGGCCACGTCCTGTGCGTACTCGCCGCCCGAGGTGTTGTCCAGCCGGGCCAGTCGCGCCAGCGTCCGGTCTGCTGCATCGGCAGGCAGAGGCTTGTGCGTCTTGTTCTTGTCATTGAACTGCACGATGTGGTTGCCTGCCGCGCGGCCGAACACCAGCAGGTCCAACAGGGAGTTGGTGCCCAGGCGGTTGGCACCGTGCACCGACACGCAAGAGCACTCGCCGACGGCGTACAGGCCATTCACAACAGCCTGGCCACCATTGCCGTCAGGGGTGACGACCTGGCCGTTGATGTTGGTGGGAATGCCACCCATCTGATAGTGGATGGTGGGCACGACCGGAATGGGTTCGCGGGTGATGTCCACGTTGGCGAAGTTCACCCCGATTTCGTACACCGACGGCAGGCGCTTGTGAATGGTCTCGGCGCCCAGGTGGTCGAGCTTGAGCAGCACGTAGTCCTTGTTCGGACCACAGCCGCGGCCTTCCTTGATTTCCTGGTCCATGCAGCGGCTGACGAAGTCGCGTGGGGCCAGGTCTTTCAGGGTGGGTGCGTAGCGTTCCATGAAGCGCTCACCTTCGCTGTTGAGCAGGATCGCGCCTTCACCCCGGCAGCCTTCGGTCAGCAGCACGCCGGCGCCGGCCACGCCGGTTGGGTGGAACTGCCAGAACTCCATGTCTTGCAGCGGAATGCCGGCGCGCGCCGCCATGCCCAGACCGTCGCCGGTGTTGATGAAGGCGTTGGTGGAGGCCGCAAAGATGCGACCTGCACCACCGGTGGCCAGCAGCGTGGTCTTGGCTTCGAGGATGTAGGTTTCGCCGGTTTCCATTTCCAGCGCGGTCACGCCCACCACGTCGCCGCTGGCGTCGCGGATCAGGTCGAGTGCCATCCATTCCACGAAGAAGGTGGTGCGGGCCTGTACGTTTTGCTGGTACAGGGTGTGCAACATGGCGTGGCCGGTGCGGTCGGCGGCGGCGCAGGCGCGCTGCACCGGCTTTTCCCCGTAGTTGGCCGTGTGACCGCCGAAGGGGCGCTGGTAGATGGTGCCGTCCGGGTTGCGGTCGAACGGCATGCCGAAATGCTCAAGTTCGTACACGACCTTGGGCGCCTCGCGGCACATGAACTCGATCGCGTCCTGGTCGCCCAGCCAATCAGAGCCCTTGATGGTGTCGTAGAAGTGGTAGTGCCAGTTGTCTTCGCTCATGTTGCCCAGCGAGGCACCAATGCCGCCTTGAGCGGCCACGGTGTGCGAGCGGGTGGGGAACACCTTGGAGAGCACGGCCACCTTGAGGCCGGCGCGGGCGAGTTGCAGCGAGGCGCGCATGCCGGAGCCACCGGCTCCGACGATGACCACGTCGAATTGACGCTTGGGAAGGGATGCAGATGTGGTCATGACTTCAGAGTCTCCAGAGAACTTGCACGGCCCAGCCCAGGCAGGACAGGAGCCAGACGATGGTGAAAACGTGCAGCACGAGGCGAATGCCGGCGGGCTTGACGTAGTCCATCCAGATGTCGCGCATGCCGACCCACACGTGGTAAGCCAGCGCCAGGAAGACCGCAAAGGTCAGCGCCTTCATCCACTGGGCAGCAAAGATGCCGGCCCAGCTCTCATAGCCGATGGGGCCCGTGGAGAACAGCACCTGCACCAGAACGATGAGGGTGAACAAGGCCATGAGGGCGGCGGTGATGCGCTGGGCAAGCCAGTCGCGCAAGCCATAGTGGGCGCCGGTGACGACGCGTTTGGAACCGTAGTTGACAGACATGTGGGGTGATCCTTGTGGTGCCGGTGCCGGCTTCAGTACAGGCCAAAAAGCTTGGCGCCCAGGACGACGGTCAACCCGATGCTGAGCACCAGGGTGACAATGGCCGACGACTTGCCGAACTCTTTGCTCACGGCGTGGCGAGCGTCCATGTAGAGATGACGAATGCCGGCGATCAGGTGGTGAAGGTAGGCCCAGATGATGGACAGCACCGCCAGCTTGAACAGCCAGCCAGGCACAAAGCCCACGCCCACTGCGAACGCCGCTGTGAAGCGGTCGAAGGACAGTTCCGAGGACACCGACGTATCAAAGAGCCAGACGATCAGCGGCAACAACACAAACATCAGACCGCCACTGGCGCGGTGCAGGATGGACACCCAACCTGCTGGCGGCAGGCGGTAGGTGGTGAGATCTTTGAATGCGTTGATGTTGCGGAACTCTGGCCGCTTTCGGGTCAACTCGGTCATGGTGGGGGGCTTTCTTCCGGTGGGGGATTGAAATTTGGAAGGATTCGTAACTCGTTGGTAACTCAAGCCACGGGCTCGTAAATTCTATTGCAACGCAGCATGCAGGCGCTTGACGAGGGCTGTGTCCGTTGATCGGTGGGGGTCAATGGCCGTGGATCAACTCAGTTCATTGCGGTAGTGGCGGTTCTCGGTGCGGTACAGGCCGCGGCGCAGTTCCATGGGTTCATCGTTGTAGGTGTAAGCCACCCGCTCGACGCTCAACAACGGGGTGCCTGGCTGGGAACCGAGCAAGGATGCCACATCCGGGTCGGCACTCACTGCCTTGAGCTTTTCGACCGCCCTCACCATGCGAACGCCGAATTGCGACTCGAACAGGGCATACATGGGGCCTTTGTCTTCGGCCAGTGTTTCCTGGGTGAGTCCCTTGAACCTGCTGCCGGGCAGCCAGATGTCTTCAAGAATCGCCGGAACGGCCGCGAACGCGAGCACACGACGCACCAGAAACACCGGGTCGCCAGTGCGCAGTCCGAGCTGGCGAGCCACTTCCGCAGAGGCCCGCAGCCGTTTGCATTCGATGATGCGTCGCTCGGCCGGCCCTTGGCCGTCCAGGTCGCCTGTGTCGGGCAGCAGGCGCAGAAAGCGGTACTGGATGTGTTGCTCGGCGTGCGTGGCCACGAAGGTGCCTTTGCCCTGGCGCCGCACAAGCAGGTTGTCGGTGGCGAGCTCGTCGATGGCCTTGCGCACGGTGCCCTGGCTGACCCGAAAGCGTGCGGCGAGATCGAATTCGCTGGGGATGACATCGCCGGGTTTCCATTCCCCGGACTGCAGGCTGCGCAGGATCAGGCCCTTGATCTGCTGGTACAGCGGACTGAAAGCTGGCGCGCCTTGCGCTGGTGCGCTATCACCACCTGCAGACGCGCCCGATCCGGGCGCAAATCGTGCGTCTGGCGGGGTGGCTTCGGTGGTTTGAGAGGGAAGAGTGGCCATGCGTTTGTGGCTTTCGGACCAACTGTCAATGACCGCAATCATATCTTATATAAGACATAAGACAAATTGACGTATCAGGGTTTGCGAGGGTACACTTGCCGGCTGTCTTGCACGCCAAAAGTTTCGGATTTGTGTCCGGGTTTTGGATCGACGCCTGGACATTTCCGATCCGAATTTCACCTTTCTTACGTCAATTTCTGGAGTTCTCACCATGAGCAAGAAGCCTGTTCGCGTGGCCGTTACCGGAGCCGCTGGTCAGATTGGTTACGCCCTGCTGTTCCGAATCGCATCGGGCGAAATGCTCGGCAAGGACCAGCCAGTGATCCTTCAACTGCTCGAAATCCCAGACGAAAAAGCCCAGAAGGCGCTCAAGGGCGTGATGATGGAAATCGACGATTGCGCGTTTCCGCTGCTGGCCGGCATGGAAGCCCACAGCGACCCGATGACCGCCTTCAAGGACACCGACTACGCACTGCTGGTGGGCTCACGCCCACGTGGCCCTGGCATGGAGCGCGCCGAGCTGCTGGCCATCAACGGTGCCATCTTCACGGCGCAAGGCAAGGCGCTTAACGCAGTTGCCAGCCGCGACGTGAAAGTCCTGGTGGTGGGCAACCCCGCCAACACCAACGCCTACATTGCCATGAAGAGTGCGCCCGACCTCAAGCCGGGCAACTTCACCGCCATGCTGCGCCTGGACCACAACCGCGCCGCATCGCAAATCGCGGCCAAGACCGGCAGGCCGGTGGCCAGCATCAAGAAGCTGGCGGTGTGGGGCAACCACTCGCCCACCATGTACGCCGACTACCGCTTTGCCACCATCGACGGCGCTTCCGTCAAGGACATGATCAATGATCAGGTCTGGAACAAGGACGTGTTCCTGCCCACCGTGGGCAAGCGTGGTGCGGCCATCATTGAAGCGCGCGGCCTGTCTTCGGCTGCTTCTGCTGCCAATGCCGCCATCGACCACATGCGCGACTGGGCACTGGGCACCAATGGCGAGTGGGTGACCATGGGCATTCCCTCCAAGGGCTGGTACGGCATTCCCAAGGACATCATGTTCGGCTTCCCCGTCACCTGCGAAAATGGCGAGTACAAGGTCGTTGAAGGCCTGGAGATCGACGCTTTCTCCCAGGAATGCATCGACAAGACCCTGGCTGAATTGCAGGGTGAGCAGGACGGCGTGAAGCACTTGTTGTAAAGCAGTGAGCACCCCCTGCGCCGCTTCGCGTCTTCCCCCTCAAGGGGGACCGCACCTACGGCCTGGCAAAGCCAGTTCCGTGGTGCGTGCTGGATGCTCGGAGCCGCGCTTGCATGCTGTAACCGCTTGGTAACTCATTCGTGAAACCGCATCCGCGTTCCATTCTTCTCGGGGCACAGGCCAGCGCTTTTTCGCTGCCTGTCTGTGACCACTACAGCGGCGTGGAAGCGCGGATGAAAAAGAGCCTGCAATTGCAGGCCGAGTTGACCGAAGAGTTCGGCACCTGCGTGTTCGACGTGACCCTGGACTGCGAGGACGGCGCACCTGTGGGTGGCGAAGCGGAACACGCTGCGCTGGTCACTTCTCTCGCGCTGGGCGCAGCGCCCGAAGCCCGTGTGGCTGTGCGTGTGCATCCGGTGGATCATCCGGCTTTCCATGCCGACGTGGCCACCATCGCCGGCCAGGCCGCATCGAACCTTGTGCACCTGATGGTGCCCAAGGTCGAGTCGGTCGCCGATGTGCAGACGGCCGTGGCCGCTCTGGATGCTTGCGGGGCGACCTCCTTGCCCTTGCATGTGCTGATCGAGTCGCCGGCTGCGGTGCATCGCGCATTTGACATTGCGGCCCATCCGCGTGTGCAGAGTCTGAGCTTCGGGCTGATGGATTTTGTCTCGTCGCACGGCGGCGCGATTCCTTCTGACGGCATGGGCGTGGCGGGGCAGTTCAGTCATCCGCTGGTGCTGCGCGCCAAGGGCAGCAAGCCCGCCGAGCG
>PHCQ01000103.1 GCA_002840835.1 Betaproteobacteria bacterium HGW-Betaproteobacteria-16
CTCGTGGTCTGGACCACCATCACCATCACCGTGCTCAAGGTGTTCGACATCGTCATGGCCATGACCGGCGGCCAGTGGGACACCAGCGTGCTGGCCAACCTGATGTACGACTGGATGTTCCGCGGCGGCGGCGATTATGGGCGCAGTTCCACCCTGGCCATGGTGCTCATGCTGGCGGTGATCCCGGTCATGGCCTTCAACATCCGCCGCTTCCGCGCAGAGGAGGCCCAACGATGAACCCCCGCCGCATCTCCATGGCCTCCCTGGCCGCCCATGCCCTGCTGCTGGTGATCGTACTGGCCTGGGTGCTGCCGACGTTTGGCCTGCTGGTCTCCAGTTTCCGCGACCGTGAACAAATCGTGAGCAGCGGCTGGTGGACCGCCCTGTCCACCCAGACCCGGGCCGACATGCGCCGCACGGGTGGTGCCCAGAGCGTGGTGCCCGAGGGCGACCACTTCGTGATTGCCGGGCGCCTGTTTCCCGAAGGCGCGTCGGTCAAGCTGAGCCGCTTCTCGCTCAAGTCGTCCAGCCCCGACGAGTTTCCCGTGGGCGAGACGATCGAGGTCGCAGATGCGCAGGTGTTCGACGATGAAGACGGCCAGCCCGACGGCACACTCACGGTGACCGCCGACAGCAGCTACCGGCTGGTGCTGAACCAGGCCTACGAGAGTTCGCGCGGCGTGCGCATCTTCTTCGTGGCCGAAAAGCCGCCCTCGTTCTCGACCACCAACTACCGGAAGGTGGTGGCCTCCGACGGCGTGGGCAATGCCTTTCTCAACACCTTCAAGGTCACCATTCCCGCGACCTTCATCCCCATCCTGATAGCCGCCTTTGCTGCCTACGCCTTCAGCTGGATGGAATTTCCCGGCCGGCGCTGGCTGTTCGTGGTGGTGGTGGGGTTGCTGGTGGTGCCGCTGCAGATGTCGCTGATCCCGCTGCTGCGGCTGTACAACGACCTCGGCGAAACGCTGGGCATGGCGTCGAAGTCGTACCTGGGCATCTGGCTGGCGCATTCGGCCTTCGGCCTGCCGCTGGCCATCTACCTGCTACGCAACTACATCGCCTCGCTGCCGCGCGACATCATCGAGAGCGCGCGCATGGACGGCGCCACACATTTCCAGATCTTCACCAGCATCGTGCTGCCGCTGTCCATCCCCGCGTTGGCGAGTTTTGCCATCTTCCAGTTTCTCTGGGTCTGGAACGATTTCCTCATCGCGCTCGTGTTCCTGGGCAAGTCGCCTGATCAGGTGGTGCTGACGATCCGGCTCAACGACCTGCTCGGTTCGCGCGGCGAAAGCTGGGAAATCCTCACCGCCAGCGCCTTTGTCTCCATCGCCGTGCCGGTACTGGTCTTCTTCTCGCTGCAACGCTTCTTCGTGCGAGGGCTGCTGTCCGGCTCGGTGAAGTAGAGCCCCCCTGCGCCGCTTCGCGGCTTCCCCCCTCTCTGGCGCGCCTTCGGCGCTTGGAGGGGGGACGCACCCTGTGGCCCGGCAAAGCCGGTTCCACGGGTGCCCTGGATCGAACTCCCCTGCTTGTCTCCTTCACTTCTGTTTTTCCCATGACTGATGAACTGATTTTCCCTGCTGCTTTTGAATGGGGTTGCGCCACCGCAGCTTTCCAGATCGAGGGGGGCGCGCGCGAGGGTGGCAAGCTGCCGAGCATCTGGGACGATTTCTGTGCGCAGCCCGGCCGCATCAAGGACGCCAGCGACGGCCTGGTGGCTTGCGACCACTACCACCGCTACCCCGAGGACGTCGCTTTGATGGCCTCACTGGGTTTCCGGCATTACCGTTTTTCCATCGCCTGGACGCGCGTGATGGATGCGCAAGGCCGCCCCAACCCGGCGGGCCTGGACTTCTACCGGCGCCTGCTTGACGAACTGCACCGGCACGGCATCACCCCCAACGCCACCCTGTTCCACTGGGATCTGCCGTCGCACCTGGAAGGCGGCTGGCTGAACCGCGACACCGCGCATCGCTTCGCCGACTACGCCGCCCTGATCGCGCGTGAACTGGGTGACCGCCTGCCACGCGTCGCCACGCTCAACGAACCCTGGTGCAGCGCCTTCATGGGCCACGACCGAGGCATTTTTCCGCCTGGCCTGCAGGACCGCGAGGCCGCACTTGTCGCCGCCCACCACCTCATGCTGGCCCACGGCCTGGGTGTGCAGGCCTGGCGCTCGGTGCGATCGGACACCGCCCTGGGCATCGTGCTCAACCCCGACCTGTGCGACCCGGCCAGCGCCGTCCCTGCGGACGTGGCAGCCGCGCGGATGGGCGAAATCGAGCGCAACGACGTGTTCCTCAATCCCCTGTTCGGCCGGGAGTGGCCGGCCGAGATGCTGACGCAGATCGGTACCCGCTCGCACGAGCGCCGTGGCGAAGACCTGCCCATCTGCGCGCAGCCGCTGGATTTCATCGGCCTGAACTACTACACCCGTTCGGTCGCGCGCGCCCCTTCCACCGCCAGCGAAGTCCGCCGTGGTTATGCCCTGGTCCCACCCAGCGGAGCCGATCTGCCCTTGACCGACATCGGCTGGGAAATCTACCCAACGGGACTGAGCCGGTTGGTGCAAAACCTCAGCCGCCAGTGGCCCCTGCCGCCGATCTGGATCACGGAAAACGGCGCCGCCGACAACACCGGTGTGAGCGAAGGCGACTGCCCCGATGTGATGCGCACGAACTACCTGCAGGTCCATCTGGCCGAACTGGCCGACCTGATCCGGGCGGGCCACGACATCCGCGGGTATTACGTCTGGAGCCTGCTCGACAATTTTGAATGGGCCGAGGGTTACAGCCAACGTTTCGGCATCGTTCACGTGGACTACGCCACGCAGACCCGCACCCCCAAACACAGCGCCCGCTGGATGCAGGCCATGATGCAACGCTCCGCTGGCGCGGCCCCCCAACTCTGAAATCCATCCCCTCCCGTTCATCCAACCCATGAACCCACAGAACAAACCTTCCCAGAACCACCCGTGGTGGCGCGGCGGCGTGATCTATCAGGTCTACCCACGCAGCTTCCAGGACAGCAACGGCGACGGCATTGGCGATCTGGCCGGCATCACCCAGCGTCTTGATCACATCGCGGCGCTTGGGGTCGACGCCATCTGGATCTCCCCCTTCTTCAAGAGCCCCATGAAGGACTTCGGCTACGACGTCAGCGATTACTGCGACGTGGATCCGATGTTCGGCACCCTGAGCGACTTCAAAACCCTGCTGGCCCGCGCCCACGCCCTGGGCCTGAAGGTGATGATCGACCAGGTGCTGTCGCACTGCTCCGACCAGCACCCCTGGTTTGTCGAAAGCCGCGCCAGCCGCGACAACCCCAAGGCCGACTGGTTCGTCTGGGCCGACGCACGCCACGACGGCACGCCGCCCAACAACTGGCTGTCCATCTTCGGCGGCAGCGCCTGGCAGTGGGACACGCGCCGGCGCCAGTACTACCTGCACAATTTCCTCAGCAGCCAGCCCGATCTGAACTTTCACAATCCCGAGGTGCAGGACGCGCTGTTGAACACAGTGAAGTTCTGGCTGGAGCTCGGCGTGGACGGCTACCGACTCGACGCCATCAACTTCTGCTTTCACGATTCGGCCTTGCGCGACAACCCGGGCCGTGGCGCGCCGCTGATCGAAGACCCCTCGGCCCCATCGTCCAACCCCTACTCGTGGCAGCACCACCGGTACGACAAAAGTCAGCCTGAGGCGCTCGGCTTCCTGCGTCGCCTGCGCAGCCTGGTGGACCAGTACGACGACACCACCATGGTCGGCGAAATCGGCGACGAGGCCGGGCTGACCATGATGGCCGACTACACCGGCGGCAGCGACAAGCTGCACATGGCGTACTGCTTCACCCTGCTGGGCGCTTCGCACGGCGCCCCTTTCCTGCACGACGTGATTCAGCAGTTCCAGCGCGTGGCGGGCGACGGCTGGCCCTGCTGGGCACTGTCCAACCACGACGTGGCACGGGTGAGCACGCGTTGGGGCGGTGCGCACCCCGACCCGCGCCTGCTGCGCCTGGCCGCAGCCTTCCAGATGAGCCTGCGCGGCACCATCTGCCTGTACCAGGGCGAAGAACTGGGCCTGCCCGAAGCCAGCATCGCGTTTGAGGATCTGCAGGACCCCTACGGCATCAGCATGTGGCCCGAGCTCAAGGGCCGCGACGGCTGCAGAACCCCCATGCCATGGGCCGCCGAGGCGCCACTCGCCGGCTTCTCCACGGCACCACGTTGCTGGCTGCCGGTGCCACCGGAGCACCGCCCCCTGGCGGTGGATCGCCAGCAAGGCACCGCCAGTTCGCTGCTCAGCTACTTCACACAATTGCTGCACTGGCGCCGCGATCAGCCCGCGCTGTGGCAGGGCGACATGCACTTGCTGCCCGCAAGCGAACAGGTGCTGGCCTTTGTGCGCACCGCGCCCGACCAGCGCATGCTCTGCGCCTTCAACTTCAGCGATGCACCCGCCACGCTGGTGCTGCCGGCAGACTGGTCAAGCGCTCGCGTGCTTGAAGGCAGCGGCCTGAAGGGCGCGCGTATCGAGGGTGCCGCGATGGTGTTCGAACCTTGGGGTGGTCTGTTCCTGGAGGCTTGACGGGACGCACCCCCGCGCCGCTTCGCGCTACCCCCTCCTCAGGGGTCGCCACCGGCCCTCAGACCTTCAGAAACACATCCCGATCCGGCGCGAAACACGCGTGCAGCGGCAGCAAGGCGCCACCCAACGCGCGCGCGTCCGAGCCGATGCTGCCCAGCTCCACCCGCGGCATCTGCTGCAAGCCTTCCCAGTTGTAGGCCTTGAGTGCCTCGGTGATCTGCTGGAGCAGGTGTTGCAGCAATGGCGCGGCAATGGAACCGTCGATCACCACCGCATCCAGGTCGAGGAACGCAGTGCCGGAGACGATGCAGTGCGCCAATGCGAGAGCGGCGCGGTCGATCCATTCACGCGTGTAGGGCAGCCACGGTTCTTGCAGGGCACGGTCGTCGTAGGCGGCCATGGGATCGAGCGCGTGCGCCCGGAAACGCTGCTCCAGATCCCACAGGGAAGCCTGGCTCACCAGTTGCGGCGGCGGCTCACCCCCGGTGGACACTCGCAGCGGCAGTGACGCCACCGCACCGGCGTTGCCCTGTGCGCCACGGTGCAGGTGGGAATGCAGCACCAGGCCACCCCCCACAAAAGTATCCATGAACAGGTACAGAAAACTGCGAATATCGCGGCCACGGCCTTGCAGCAGTTCGGCCACGCAGGCGGCGGCGGTGTCCTTGGCGAAGCTCACCGGCAGGTCGGTCATGGCCTGCACCTGCGCGCCCAGGTCGATCTGGTTCCATGCCTGGGACTGCGCCTCGGTGAGCCCCAGCATGCGGTGCCATCCCCCCAACTGAAACGGGGCGGCCACGCCCACGCCCACCACACGCGAGCGCAGTGCGCCCAGACTGCGAAGCAGCCGGTTCATGTTGGCTTCGATGATGGGGAGCAGCGTTTCGCTGTCGGGGAACGGGTAGTCGAGCACCAGCCGGTCGCGCACCCGGCCGGTGAAATCCACCAGCAGCCAGTCGGCGCTGCGGCGACCGATCTTGATGCCGATGGCAAAGGCGCCATCGGGGTTGAGCCCGATGGGCACCGACGGCTGCCCCACCTTGCCGCGCACGGGCGCTTCACGGGTGAGCAACTGGTCTTCATCAAGCCGCGCAGTGATCAGGCCAATGGTTTGCGCGGTCAGGCCGGTCAGCCGTGCCAGTTCGGCCTTGGGGCAACTGCCATGCACCCTGAGCGCCTGCAACACCACGCGCTCATTGAACTGGCGCATGCCCATCTGGTTGGAGCCCCGCGGGCGCAGCCTCACCGAGGCCGCTGCATCAACGGCGGGTCCATCCAAGTCATCTGGAGCGTATAGGTGGGGCACAGGCGCCGAGTTTGACATGGTCGATGTCTGTGTCAGGCCCGCAGGGTCTCACCAATGACACCCTTGCGCAAAATGAAATTGCCCCAGGGTTGGCTTTCGCCGGTGACGACGATGGCGTAGGCCTTCTTCACACGTTCATAGAAGGCATAGCGCTCCACCGCTTCTGCACCTTCCTCTGGCAGACCACCACTGGCCAGCACGGCCAGCGTCTCTCGTTGCAAGGCCGAACGGTACGGCACCTCGGTGCCTCCCACCTGCATGTAAGCCACTGGCTGCGGCACGTCAGCGGCCAACGGCAGCACACTGACCACAGCCTGCACCGCACGCGCCATGCCAATGCCCGGCAGACGCAACACCGGCTTGCCCGCCCCCAGGCTCATGGCCGTGAAGTTGGCGTCGGCCATCACCAACGCGTCGTCATGCCCCATCTCGGCCAGCAGCTTGAGCAGGTCGGGTGTGAGCAGGGGATCAATGCCTTTGAGCATCTGGGTCCTTCAGTGCGCCAGGGCCTGTGGCGGCAAATCGTCGACCGACTTCGCCCCCGTCATCACCGCCACGGTGTCGCTCATGCTGATGTGTTTGGGGTCGACCACAGCGGCCCGCTTGCCCAGACGCGCGATGTGGATGCGGTCGGCGATCTCGAACACGTGCGGCATGTTGTGCGAAATCAGGATCACGGGCAGGCCCTTGTCGCGCACGCGGCGGATGAGTTCGAGCACCATGTTGCCCTCCTTCACGCCCAGGGCGGCGGTGGGTTCGTCCATGATCACCACATGCTGGGCAAACGCCGCAGCGCGCGCCACGGCCACGCACTGGCGCTGCCCACCCGAGAGCGTTTCCACCGCCTGCGTCATGGAGCGGATTCCGACCTTGAGATCGTTCATGCGAGCGATGCTCTCTTCCAGCATCTTCTTCTTGTCGATCATCTGCAGCACGCTGCCCAGAAAACCGGACCGCCGGATTTCACGGCCCAGAAACAGGTTTTCGGCGATCGTCATGGCCGGGGCCACGGCGAGGTCCTGGTACACCGTTTCAATGCCGGCACGGCGCGCATCGATCGGGCTCTTGAAGTGGGCGCGTGCCCCGTCGAGATAGATCTCGCCTTCATCAGGAATGGTGGCACCGGCCAGACACTTGATCAGCGAAGACTTTCCCGCGCCGTTGTCGCCGATCACGGCCAGGATTTCTCCGGCGCGCAGCTCAAAGTCGGCACCGTCGAGCGCGGTGACCTGGCCGTAGCGCTTGACCAGGCCTTTGGCCTGGATCACGGGTGGAGTGGAAGTCTCTGGGCTCATATCAATTCTCCAACGCATTCACACAGATCGCAGCGCACGCTGTGAAGCCTGCAAAGGCCACCGCAGAACCGGCTTTGCCGGGCTGCGGGTGGCGCCCCCTTGAGGGGGTGACGCCGAAGGCGGCGCGGGGGTGTTCCATCATCTATTTCCTTTGCGGGACATCTGGTCGGTCATCACCGCCAGGATCACCAGAATGCCGGTGACCAGGATCTGATAGACCGACGACACGCCCATGAGCGTGAGCCCGTTGCGGAATACCCCCACGATGAGCGCGCCCACCAGGGTACCCAGAACGATGCCGCGCCCACCGAACAGGCTGGTGCCGCCCAGCACCACGGCGGTGATGGCGTCGAGGTTTTCGGTCTGTCCGGCATTGGGGTCGCCGGCACCGATGCGCGCCACCGACAGCAGCGACGCAATACCGTAAAACACCCCGGCCAGCATGTACACGCCCAGCAGCACCTTGTCGGTGGAGATGCCAGTCAGGCGCGTGGCTTCAGGGCTGTTGCCCACGGCGTAGATATGCCGCCCCGGCGCGGTTTCGCGCAGGAACAGCCAGGTGATGAGGTACAGCGCCAGCATGAGCACCACGCCGTAGAGCACGTTGGTTTGGCCAATGCGGAACGAGTTGCCCAGCCAGGTCATGCCTTCAGACACTTCGGTGATGGTCTGCGAGCCCGAATACAGCTGCGTGATGGCAAACGCGATGTTGAGCGTGCCCAGCGTGACGATGAAGGGCGGCAGCTTGGCCTTGGTGACCAGCAGGCCGTTGGCCAGACCAAACAGGGCCGTGGCACCAATGCCCAACGCGATGGCCACCGGCGCAGAAAGCCCGAAGTCGGCCGCCATCTTGGTCATCACGATGCTGCCCAGCGCCATGATCATGCCGCACGACAAATCGATGCCGGCGGTCAGGATGATCAGCGTCTGGCCAATGGCAATGGTGCCCACCACCATCACCTGCTGCAGGATCAGCGAGAAATTCTGCAGGGTGAGAAAGCGGTCACTCTGAGTGGCAAAGAAGCCACAAGCCAGCACCAGGGCAATGAAAGGCCCGAGCGTGCCCATGGGCGGCAGTTTGGAAGCAAGGGTGTTCATGGACACTCCAAATTCTGTGAATCACCAGCCAGAGCGAGGTCCAGCCGAAAGAAGCGGTGCCAAATCCAGGGGCACCGAGGGTCCGGCTCCGCCGGCCCAAGGTGCCGTCCCCCCTCCAAGCCGAAGGCGCAAGAGAGGGGGGAAGCCGCGTCAGCGGCGCAGGGGGGAGTTCTTAGCGTCCACCCCAGCACAGATCCATGCCGGTCTTCACGTCTTTGCTGTCCACCCCGGCCACTGGCTTGTCGGCGATCAGGGTCACGCCGGTGTCGGTGTAGCCACTGACTTTCTTGCCGGTCTTGGCGTATTCGACGCCGGCGGCCACGCCCATCGCGGCCATCTTCAGCGGGTACTGCTGCGAGGTGGCGGCGATCACACCGGCTCCCACATCTTTCACGCCCGCACAACCGCCGTCCACCGACACGATGACCACGTCCTTCTCCTTGCCGGCGGCCTTCAGTGCCTTGTAGGCGCCAGCGGCGGCTGGTTCGTTGATGGTGTACACAAGGTTGATGTTCGGGTTCTTCTGCAGGCAGTTTTCCATGCCGGTCTGACCCTTGGCTGCGTCACCGAAGCTGTCGGCCATGCAGGCCACACCAGCGGCGGTACCGCCCAGGTTGTTGCTCTTGGCGTCGGGTGCGGTCAGGCCAAAGCCCTTCAGGAAGCCGTTGTGGCGTTGCGCACCCACCGGGTGGCCCGGGAACAGGTCGAGCGTGGCGATCACGGCCTTCTTGTCGCCCAGTGCGGCCTTGGCGTACTGGCCGATCAGCACACCGGCCTTGTAGTTGTCGGTGGCGAACAGACCGTCAACGGCAGAGACGGGGTCGGTCGGGCTGTCCAGCGCGATCACCATCACACCCTGTTGCTGGGCGCGTTTGATGGCGGGAATGATGGCCTTGGCGTCGCTGGGCGTGATGAGAATGGTCTTGGCGCCAGCCGCGATCATGTTTTCCATTGCGGTGACCTGACCGGCGTTGTCGCCATCGGTCTTGCCGGCTGCCGACAGCAGTTTGGCACCGAGTTTTTTGGCTTCGGCAGTGGCGCCTTCCTTCATCTTCACGAAGAAGGGATTGGATTCGGTCTTGGTGATCAGGCCAATGACGGGCTCACTGGCAAAAGCCATGCTCGAGGCCAGAGTGAGCGTGGACAGGGCAAAGGCGTGTGCAACGGCACGGACGGATTTTTTCATGGATGTCTCCTGATCTTGGGTGGATGAAGCAGCAAATTCACGTCCCGGCAGCCAGACTCTTGGGGTTTTCACGCTGGTGCGCCGCCGAGTGACTCCACTATATTTCGGATCAGGTTAATAAATCAATTGGATTTACTTATGGTTTTCCCTAGTTCAAACCCATCCATCCAGGTCGCCACCACAGGCGAAGCCCTGATCGACATGATCGAAGAAGCCGATGGCCGGCTGCGCCCTTGCGCGGGTGGTGCCGTCTACAACCTGACCCGCGCACTGGGCCTGCAAGGCGTAGGCGTGCTCTATCTCAACCCCTTGTCCACCGACCGCTTCGGTCAGATGCTGGCCGAAGGGCTGCAGGAGGCGAAGGTGCAGCAGGCCCACCCTCGCCCGGTGCTTGAACCCACATCGCTGGCGGTGGTGGGCCTGGATGCACAAGGCAAGGCCAGCTACAGCTTCTACCGCGAAGGCGTGGCCGATCGACGTGTGAGCGCGTCTGAGATGAATGCGCAGTGCCGTGCCCAGCCCAGGTTGTCGGTGGTGGCCACAGGCTGCCTGGCCCTGGTGGCCGACGACTCGCCCAAGTACCTGCCGTGGCTGCAGACCCAGCGTTCCGAAGGCCGGCTGGTGGTGGTGGATGCCAACCTTCGGCCAGCCATCGTGCCCGACATGGCGCCCTACCAGGACAGCGTGCTGGCCGCGCTGCGGGAAGCGCACATCGTCAAGGTCAGTGACGACGACCTGCAGACCCTGGGTTTCACGCAGAGCGATCCGATCGAAGCCGCGCGACAGTTGCTGAAACAGACCCGGGCCCGCTGGCTGGCACTCACGCTGGGCGCCAAAGGTGCGGTGTTGCTGCAGCGCGATGGCAGCGGCTGGCACGCGGTGGAATCGGAAGCCGTGAAAGTGGCCGACACCGTGGGCGCCGGCGACTGCTTTCTTGCGGGCATGCTGACGGCCCTGCTGGAGCGCGCCCGCATGCAGAACACGCCCGACGCCGCCGCACTCGAACTTGACGCCACCGATCTGGTGCACATACTGGGCCATGCGATCGCCAGCGCGAGCCTGTGTGTGCAAGCCACTGGCTGCGTGCCGCCCAGCCTGGCGCAGGTGAAGCACCGGCTTGCCGCGGTGACTCAGGTCGTGAACACGATCTGAGGTACGGTGTCGGTCTGCCCGGCGCAGGCTGACAAAAAGAGCAAAAAAAGAATGAAACCGCAATGTAACTTGATTACATTAAACTTCACGTTTTCAAGTAACTTAATTAGACAGCGACATGGCCCCCTACACCGCTCCAGCGCCCTCCACTTCCCCACTTGACCTGGTGATCTTCGGCGGAGCGGGCGACCTTTCAGTGCGCAAGCTGTTGCCGGCGCTCTTCATGGCGCACTTGCACAACAACCTGCCGGCGCAGACCCGCATCCATGCACTGGGTCGCCAGCCTTGGGACCGTGCCGCCTTTCTGGCCTTCATCGAAGACAAGGTGCCCGGCTTCATCGACGAGAAGGCCCGCACGGAATCAGCATGGCAGGGCTTCCTGGAACGGCTGAACTACGTGAGCCTGGACGCCACACAGGCCGCCGACTTCACCGCGCTGGGCGAAGCCTTGCAAGCCGGCTCCGACCGCGTGTACTACCTGGCCACCGCACCCAGCCTGTTCACCACCATCTGCGATCACCTGGCGGGTGCCTCGCTGATCGATGCGCGTTCGCGCGTGGTGCTGGAGAAACCACTGGGGCACGACCTGGCCTCTGCCCGCGAGATCAATGACCAAGTGGGCCGCCATTTCCAAGAATCGCAGATCTTCCGCATCGACCACTACCTGGGCAAGGAAACGGTGCAAAACCTCATGGTGCTGCGCTTTGGCAACACCATCTTTGAGCCGCTGTGGCGCAGCCCGTACATCAAGAGCGTGCAGATCACGGTGGCCGAATCGGTGGGTGTGGGCAGCCGCGCGGGCTTTTACGACGGCACCGGCGCACTGCGCGACATGGTGCAGAACCACCTGCTGCAACTGCTGTGCATCGTGGCCATGGAACCCCCTGTGTCTCTGGACCCGGACGCTGTGCGTGACGAAAAACTGAAGGTGCTGCGCTCGCTGCGCCCCATGACCGTGGCCGACGTGGCGCGCGACACGGTGCGCGGCCAGTACAGCGCAGGTGCTTCGGGTGGCGAAAAGGCCATTGGCTACCTGCAGGAGGAAAACGTTCCCTCCGGCAGCACCACAGAAACCTTTGTGGCCCTGCGGGCACACATTAACAACTGGCGCTGGGCCAACGTGCCCATCTTCCTGCGCACCGGCAAACGCATGGCCGAGCGCCGCAGCGAAATCGTCATCGAATTCGCCGACCTGCCCTACACCATCTTTCCTGACGCACCGCGCCAGCCGGTCAACCGCCTCATGATCCGCCTGCAGCCCGAAGAGCATGTGCAATTGCAGATGATGGCCAAGGAACCCGGCAGCGGCATGCGCCTGCGCCCGGTGAACCTGAACCTGGACCTGGAACTGGCGTTTTCCGAGCGGCGCGCCGAAGCCTACGAGCGCCTGTTGATGGACGTGATCAAGGGTCGGCTCACACACTTCATGCGACGAGACGAACTCGAAGCCGCCTGGACCTGGGTCGAACCGATCCTGGACGGCTGGAAACAGCTCCATGAAAAGCCCAAGGCCTACACGGCGGGCACCTGGGGGCCGGCCGCGTCGTCTGCGTTGATGGCGCGCGAGGGGTCTGCGTGGGTGGAGGAATCGTGACCCACCCCCGCGCCGCTTCGCGTCACCCCCCCGATTGGGCAATTCCTGCGGCCTGGCAAAGCCAGTTTCGCGGCGTTTCTGGAAAGGGCTTCTGACATGCCTGCATCCCTGCTATCCGAACACCCCAACGCCACACCCCAAGCCATCGCGGCGCACATCGCCGCAGCACTGCGCACAGCCATCGCCGAACGCGGTCAGGCCAGCCTCGCAGTCTCTGGCGGCAAGTCGCCTATCCCCCTGTTTGAAGCCCTGCGCGAACAAGATCTGGACTGGACCAAGGTGAGCGTGATCCTGGTGGACGAGCGCGTCGTGCCACGCGACCACGCCGACAGCAACACCGCTCTCGTCGCCCGCCACCTGTTGCAGGACGCGGCCGCGGCGGCGCGCTTCATCCCCTTTTTTCGCGAACTGCCAGCGGCGCTGACCGAACAAGTACTCGACGCCCTCGCCGCGCATGCCAACGAGCGCATCGCCCACCTGCCCTGGCCGCTGGATGTGGCGCTGCGTTCTTCGATGCGCCGCGTCACGCGTTCGATGACGGGATGCAAGGGTGCGATGGTCATGGGGTGGTTCCTGTTCAGTTCATCCAG
>PHCQ01000016.1 GCA_002840835.1 Betaproteobacteria bacterium HGW-Betaproteobacteria-16
GCAGACCCAGCCGACGTGGTGAAATTGGTAGACACGCTATCTTGAGGGGGTAGTGGCGAAAGCTGTGCGAGTTCGAGTCTCGCCGTCGGCACCAATCTTAGGCAAACATGGCGCCCAGCCATGTCAGTGGACATACCCAAGATGAGTCTCGATCAGTACCTCCCCGTGCTTCTCTTCATACTGGTCGGCATTGCCATCGGGATCATTCCCCAGGTTCTGGGTTACATCCTTGGCCCCAATCGGCCGGATGCAGAAAAGAATTCCCCCTATGAGTGCGGTTTCGAGGCTTTCGAAGACGCCCGCATGAAGTTTGACGTGCGCTACTACCTGGTGGCGATTCTCTTCATTCTGTTCGACCTTGAGATTGCTTTTCTGATTCCTTGGGCGGTGGCCTTTTCGGACATCGGCATGACCGGCTTCCTGGCGGGTGTGGTCTTCCTTGCCATTCTGACGGTGGGTTTCGCCTACGAGTGGAAGAAGGGTGCACTGGATTGGGAATGAGTGTGAACAAGACGGGTCATAGCTTCGGAGTGGTACATGATTGAAGGCGTATTCAAGGAAGGTTTTGTCACCACCAGCTACGACTCGGTGGTGAACTGGGCCAAGACCGGCTCGCTGTGGCCGATGACCTTTGGCTTGGCCTGCTGTGCGGTGGAAATGATGCACGCGGCCGCAGCGCGCTACGACATCGGGCGATTCGGGTCCGAGGTGTTTCGGGCCAGCCCGCGTCAGTCCGATCTGATGATCGTGGCCGGCACGCTGTGCAACAAGATGGCGCCCGCCTTGCGCAAGGTGTACGACCAGATGGCCGAGCCGCGTTGGGTGCTGTCCATGGGCTCCTGTGCCAATGGCGGTGGTTACTACCACTACAGCTATTCCGTGGTGCGCGGCTGCGACCGCATCGTCCCGGTCGACGTCTATGTGCCTGGGTGCCCTCCGACGGCAGAAGCGCTGCTCTACGGCATCATTCAGTTGCAGCAGAAGATCCGTCGCACCAACACCATTGCGCGTGCCTGAGCACCGTTGCAACGGCCCTGTCCAAGAAAGACGGTTTTCATGAGCGAGATTGCTGTAAATCCGGAAGTGTTGAAGGCTGTACTGGCCGAGGCTCTGGGCGAGCGTGCCCAGGCCATTCACGTGGAGCGCGAAGAACTGACGCTCACCGTGGATGCTGCCGACTACCTGTCGGTGATGCAGCAGCTGCGCGATGCGCCTGAGTTTCGTTTTGAGCAGTTGATCGATCTGTGTGGCATGGACTATTCCACCTACGGCGATGGTCGCTGGGAAGGTCCCCGCTTTGCAGCGGTGGTGCACCTGCTTTCGATCACGCACAACCATCGCGTTCGCGTGCGTGTCTTCTGCAGCGAAGACGATTTCCCTGTTCTGTCATCGGTCACATCAATCTGGGCTGCTGCGAACTGGTACGAGCGCGAGGCCTTCGACCTGTACGGCATCGTGTTCGAAGGGCACGACGACCTGCGCCGCATCCTGACCGACTACGGCTTCATCGGCCATCCGTTCCGCAAGGACTTCCCGCTCTCAGGGCATGTCGAAATGCGCTACGACGCTGAGCGCCAGCGGGTGATCTACGAACCGGTCACCATCGAGCCGCGCGAAGTCACACCGCGCGTGATCCGTGAAGACAACTACGGAGGCCTGCACTGAAATGGCCGAAATCAAGAACTACACGCTGAACTTCGGTCCACAGCACCCCGCTGCTCACGGCGTGCTTCGCCTGGTGCTCGAACTCGACGGCGAGGTCGTGCAACGAGCCGACCCGCACATTGGACTGCTGCACCGCGCCACCGAGAAACTGGCCGAACACAAGACCTTCATCCAGTCGCTGCCGTACATGGACCGGTTGGACTACGTGTCGATGATGTGCAACGAGCACGCTTACTGCCTGGCCATCGAGAAACTGCTGGGCATCGAGGTGCCCATCCGCGCGCAGTACATCCGCGTGATGTTCAGCGAAATCACGCGCCTGCTCAACCACCTCATGTGGCTGGGTTCACATGGCAACGACTGCGGCAGTTCCACCATCCTCATCTACGCTTTCCGTGAGCGCGAAGACCTCTTCGACATGTACGAGGCTGTGTCTGGTGCTCGCATGCACGCAGCGTACTTCCGCCCGGGCGGCGTGTACCGCGACCTGCCTGACAGCATGCCGCAGTACCAGCACAGCAAGATTCGCAATGCGCGTGCCATGTCGGAAATGAATGCCAACCGCCAGGGTTCCCTGCTGGACTTCATCGACGATTTCACCCGGCGCTTCCCGACCTACTTGGCCGAGTACCACACACTGCTCACCGACAACCGCATCTGGAAGCAGCGCACCGTGGGCATCGGTGTGGTCACGCCCGAGCGCGCGCTCAACCTGGGCATGACCGGCCCGATGCTGCGGGGTTCCGGCATTGCCTGGGACCTGCGAAAAAAGCAGCCGTACGACGTGTACGACCGCATGCAGTTCGACATCCCTGTGGGCAAGACGGGCGACACCTACGATCGTTACCTGGTGCGCATGGAGGAGATGAAGCAGTCGAACCGCATCATCAAACAATGCGTGGACTGGCTGCGTGTGAATCCTGGCCCGGTGATCACCGACAACCACAAGGTTGCGCCGCCTTCGCGCGAATCCATGAAGTCGAGCATGGAAGAGCTGATCCACCATTTCAAGCTCTTCACCGAAGGCTTCCATGTGCCCGAGGGCGAAGCCTATGCGGCGGTGGAGCACCCCAAAGGTGAGTTCGGCATCTACCTGGTGAGTGACGGCGCGAACAAGCCTTACCGTCTGAAGATTCGTGCGCCCGGCTTCGCGCACCTGTCCGCCATGGACGAAATGGCCACTGGCCACATGCTGGCCGATGCCGTTGCCATCATCGGCACCATGGACATTGTTTTTGGAGAGATTGACCGATGACATCAGTCCATCAACCCGTGAGGTCGCCTTTGCTGTCCGAAGAGACCTTGCAGCGTTTTGCGCGAGAGGTGGCGAAGTACCCGCCGGACCAGGCGCAGTCGGCCGTCATGGCCTGCCTGGCCATTGCGCAGCATGAGCACGGGTTCGTCAGCCTGGAAGCTGAGAAGGCGATCGCCGAGTACCTGGGTATGGCACCGATGGCCGTGCATGAGGTGACGACCTTCTACAACATGTACAACCAGCGCCTGGTGGGCAAGTTCAAACTCAACGTTTGCACCAACCTGCCTTGCCAGCTGCGCGATGGCGGCAAGGCCCTGGCGTACCTGGAAGAGAAGCTGGGTATCACCATGGGCGAAACGACGCCCGACGGCATGTTCACCCTGCAACAAAGTGAATGTCTGGGTGCGTGTGCCGATTCACCCGTGATGCTGGTCAACGACCGCCACATGTGCAGCTTCATGAGCCATGACAAGCTCGACCAGCTCATCGAAGGCTTGAGCGCTTCGGAGGGCAAGGCATGAACGCCGAACAGGTGATCTCCCAGTTTCGCGCCACCGGCGTGCAAACCTGTTTTCACGACCGCCACATCAACCCCCAGATCTACGCCGGGCTGGATGGTAGCAACTGGTCGCTCAAGGACTATGTGGCCCGTGGTGGCTACCAGGCCCTGCGGAAGATCCTGGGACAGGACGGCGGCGAAGGCCTGACCCAGGACCAGGTCATTGCAACGGTCAAGGAATCTGCGCTGCGCGGACGCGGTGGCGCCGGTTTCCCCACCGGACTCAAGTGGAGCTTCATGCCACGCCAGTTTCCGGGTCAGAAGTACCTGGTGTGCAACTCCGATGAAGGCGAGCCGGGTACCTGCAAGGACCGCGACATCCTTTTGTACAACCCGCACATCGTCATCGAAGGCATGGCGATCGCCGCCTATGCCATGGGCATTTCGGTGGGCTACAACTACATCCACGGCGAAATCTTCGAGGCGTACGAGCGCTTCGAGGCCGCACTGGAAGAAGCCCGTGCCGCAGGGTACCTGGGTGACAATCTGCTCGGCAGCAGCTTCAGCTTCCAGTTGCATGCTTTCCACGGCTTTGGTGCGTACATCTGCGGCGAAGAGACGGCGTTGCTCGAATCGCTGGAAGGCAAGAAGGGCCAGCCCCGCTTCAAGCCGCCGTTCCCGGCCAGCTTTGGCCTTTATGGCAAGCCCACCACGATCAACAACACCGAGACGTTTGCGGCGGTGCCCTGGATCATCCGCAATGGTGGTCAGGCCTACCTGGAGTGTGGCAAGCCCAACAACGGTGGCACCAAGATCTACTCGGTCAGTGGCGATGTGGAATTGCCCGGCAACTACGAAGTGCCCATGGGCACGCCGTTTTCAAAGCTGCTCGAGCTCGCCGGTGGCGTGCGCAAAGGGCGCCAGCTCAAGGCGGTGATTCCCGGGGGCTCTTCGTCCCCGGTGCTGCCGGCGCACATCATGATGGACTGTACGATGGACTACGACTCCATCGCCAAAGCCGGTTCCATGCTGGGCTCTGGCGCGGTGATCGTCATGGACGATTCGCGCTGCATGGTCGAATCCCTGAAGCGCCTGTCCTACTTCTACATGCACGAGAGCTGCGGACAGTGCACGCCCTGCCGTGAAGGCACGGGCTGGCTCTGGCGTCTGGTGGACCGCATTCATCGGGGTGACGGTCGTCCTGCCGACATGGACTTGCTGGACAACGTGGCCGAAAACATCATGGGCCGCACCATCTGCGCTCTCGGCGATGCAGCCGCCATGCCGGTGCGCGCCATGATCAAGCATTTCAGGCCTGAGTTCGAGGCCATGATCCGGGCCGACGCTGGTGCAAAGCCAGTGGCTCCGGCAGCGGTCTGACATCGATATCGGAAAACAACATGGTTGAAATCGAACTCGACGGCAAGAAGGTGGAAGTGCCACCAGGCAGCATGGTCATGCATGCGGCCGAAAAAGCCGGCACCTACATCCCTCACTTCTGCTATCACAAGAAGTTGTCCATCGCGGCCAACTGCCGCATGTGTCTGGTGGACGTGGAGAAGGCACCCAAGCCCATGCCCGCCTGTGCCACGCCAGTGACGCAGGGCATGATCGTGCGCACCAAGAGCGACAAGGCCATCAAGGCCCAGCAGTCGGTGATGGAGTTCCTGCTCATCAACCATCCGCTGGATTGCCCCATCTGTGACCAAGGCGGCGAGTGCCAGCTGCAGGATCTGGCTGTGGGCTATGGCAGCTCGGGCTCGCGCTACGAAGAAGAGAAGCGTGTGGTGTTCCACAAGGACGTGGGCCCGCTGATCTCGATGGAAGAGATGAGCCGCTGCATCCATTGCACTCGCTGCGTGCGCTTTGGCCAGGAAGTGGCCGGCGTCATGGAGCTCGGCATGTCGCATCGCGGCGAACACGCCGAGATCGAGACATTCATCGGCGATACGGTGGACTCCGAACTCTCGGGCAACATGATCGATATCTGCCCGGTCGGTGCGCTCACCAGCAAACCCTTCCGGTACCAGGCCCGCACCTGGGAACTGTCGCGTCGCAAGTCCGTGAGCCCGCACGACTCCACCGGTGCCAACCTCATCATCCAGGTCAAGAACCACAAGGTGATGCGAGTGGTTCCCCTGGAGAACGAGGCTGTCAACGAATGCTGGATCGCTGATCGTGATCGCTTCTCCTACGAGGCCGTCAACAGCGAAGACCGCCTGACCGCGCCCATGCTGAAGCAGGGCGGTGAGTGGAAAACGGTGGACTGGCAGACGGCCCTGGAGTACGTGGCCAACGGACTCAAGCAGGTCAAGACCGACCACGGTGCCGACGCCATCGGTGTGATCGCGAGTCCCCACAGCACCGTTGAAGAGCTGGCTCTGGCCGGTGCTTTCGTGCGCGGAATGGGATCGGAAAACATCGACTCCCGTTTGCGTCACGCGGACTTCGACAACCACGCAGCTGCAGGCAACGCCCGCTGGCTGGGCATGCCCATCGAGGGCTTGTCGGGCCTGCAGCGCGTGCTGGTGGTGGGATCGAATCTTCGCAAGGACCATCCCTTGTTCGCCCAGCGCATCCGTCAAGCAGCGCGCAAAGGCGGTGTGGTTCACCTGCTGAACGACAACTCCGCCGATTGGGCCATGCCCGTGGCGCAGCGCATCGTCAACGACAGCCGTCAGTGGGTGAATGAACTCGCCGGTATCGCTGCAGCCGTGGCGGCTGAAGCGGGTGTTCAGGCGCCAGTGACTGTCGAAGACGTGCGAGATGAAGCCCGCGCCATCGCCAAGTCGCTGCTGAGCGTCGAGCGCAAAGCCGTGTTGCTGGGCAATGCGGCTGCTCACCACGAAAAAGCGGCCAGCCTGCTGTCGCTCGCCAACTGGATTGCCCAGCAAACGGGCGCCACGGTGGGGTACCTGAGCGAGGCGGCCAATACCGTTGGTGCACAGCTGGTGGGCGCCGTGCCCGGGCGCGGTGGGCACAACGCTTCGCAGATGCTGGGGGGCGCGCTCAAGGCTGTGCTGCTGCTGAACACCGAACCCTCTCATGACGCAGCCGCTTCAGCAAAAGGCCTGGCGACGGCGGGCATGGTCGTGACCTTGAGCCCCTTCAAGACCAACCTCGATGTGAGCGATGTGCTGTTGCCCATCGCGCCCTTCACCGAGACGTCGGGTTCGTTCGTCAACGCCGAAGGGCGCCTGCAGAGTTTCCATGCCGTGGTCAAGCCGCTGGGCGAGACCCGGCCTGCATGGAAGGTGTTGCGGGTGCTGGGCAATCTGATGGGGCTGAGCGGCTTTGATGCCGATTCTTCACAGGCGGTGCTCGCCAAGGCATTGCCAGGCGTGGCCTCTGGTGCCTTTGTGGATGCCACCCGCCTGGACAACACCGGCAACGTGGTGCCTGATCTGGTGCCCGCAAGCCGCGTGCCCTGCGTGGCTTCGATTTACCAGCTCGATGGCCTGGTGCGCCGTGCGCCTGCCTTGCAAAGCACGGCTGACGGTCGCGATGGCAAAGTCGCGGCGGGAGAGGTGGCAGCATGATCGATGCGATGTACAACGGTGGTCTGGGGCTGATTGCAGCGTCCTGGTGGACGACGGCCGCATGGCCCGTGCTCTGGAACCTGATCAAGATCGTGGCGGTGCTGGCGCCGCTGATGGGCGCCGTGGCCTACCTCACACTCTGGGAGCGCAAGCTGCTGGGCTTCATGCAGGTGCGCCATGGTCCCAACCGTGTGGGCCCGTTTGGTCTGCTGCAGCCGATTGCCGATGCGGTCAAGCTGCTGACCAAGGAAATGATTCGCCCCACGGCGGCCAGCAACGGGCTGTTTCGCCTGGGCCCCATCATGGCCATCATGCCGGCGCTGGCCGCGTGGGTGGCAGTACCCTTCGG
This sequence comes from Betaproteobacteria bacterium HGW-Betaproteobacteria-16, assembly GCA_002840835.1. Classification (GTDB taxonomy): domain Bacteria; phylum Pseudomonadota; class Gammaproteobacteria; order Burkholderiales; family Burkholderiaceae_C; genus Hydrogenophaga. The sequence goes on from PHCQ01000016.1 coordinate 7,308, forward strand.
GCCCGATGCCATTCTGGCCAATGTGAACGCTGGGCTGCTGGTGATCCTGGCCATCACCTCGATCGAGGTGTATGGCGTGATCATTGCGGGCTGGGCGTCCAACTCCAAGTACGCCTTTCTGGGCGCGCTGCGTGCGTCGGCTCAGATGGTGAGCTACGAAATCGCCATCGGCTTCTGTTTCCTGGTGGTGGTCATGACCGCCGGCAGCCTGCACCTGGGCGAAATCGTGGCTTCCCAGTCGCGAGGCATGGCCGCCGACGTGGGCCTGAATTTCCTGTCGTGGAACTGGCTGCCGCTGCTGCCCATCTTCGTCGTGTACCTGATTTCCGGCGTGGCCGAAACCAACCGCCACCCGTTCGACGTGGTTGAGGGTGAGGCAGAAATCGTGGCCGGCCACATGGTGGAGTACTCCGGCATGGGCTTTGCCATCTTCTTCCTGGCCGAATACGCCAGCATGTGGCTGGTGTCCATCCTGGGCGTGCTGATGTTCCTGGGAGGCTGGTTGCCGCCGGTGGACAGCGCCGTCTTCAACTGGGTGCCCGGCTGGATCTGGCTGGGTCTCAAGACCTTCGTGGTGGTGTCCATGTTCATCTGGATCCGCGCCACCTTCCCGCGCTTCCGGTACGACCAGATCATGCGTCTGGGCTGGAAGATTTTCATTCCCGTGACCCTCATCTGGTTGCTGCTGGTTGGCGGCCTGATGCAGACGTCCTGGAATCTCTGGAAATAAGCAGGGCGATCGATATGTCCATTTCTACCGCCACCACGGCCGCATCGCCTGCGGTTGTCGCGCCGTTCTCGTTCCGGGATTTTTTCAAGAGCTTTTTGCTGGTTGAACTGGTCAAGGGCATGGCCCTGACCGGGCGTTATGCCTTGCGCCGCAAGGTCACGGTGCAATTTCCGGAAGAGAAGACACCGTTGTCACCACGCTTTCGTGGCTTGCACGCCCAGCGCCGTTATGAAAACGGCGAGGAACGCTGCATTGCCTGCAAGCTGTGTGAGGCCGTGTGCCCGGCAGTCGCCATCACCATCGAATCCGACCAGCGCGAAGATGGCACCCGCCGCACCACGCGCTACGACATCGATCTGACCAAGTGCATCTTCTGCGGCTTCTGCGAAGAGGCCTGCCCGGTGGATGCGATCGTGGAGACCCACATCCTCGAATACCACGGTGAAAAGCGGGGCGACCTCTACTTCACCAAAGAGATGCTGCTGGCCGTCGGCGACCGATACGAGCCGGAGATCGCTGCAGCCAAAGCCGCAGACGCCAGATACCGTTGATCGTTCAGCGACACCACACCCGCGAAATCGCCCAACGCATCCAGCCCGACCCCCTCTATGGACTACCAGACCGGCTTCTTCTATCTGTTCGCGGCCGTGCTGCTTTTTGCAGCCTTCCGCGTGATCACTGCCCGCAATCCCGTGCACGCGGTGCTGTTCCTGATGCTGGCCTTTTCGCAGGCGGCTGCGCTCTGGCTGTTGCTCAAGGCCGAGTTTCTGGGCATCACGTTGGTGCTCGTCTACCTTGGGGCGGTGATGGTGCTGTTCCTTTTCGTCGTGATGATGCTCGACATCAACATGGACTCGGTGCGCCAGGGTTTCTGGAAACACTTTCCGCTCGCAGCGATCTTGAGTGCCCTGGTTGCGGCCGAACTCATTGCTGTGCTCTGGGCCGGTTTTCCTTCCGTATCCACCAGTCCGGATGCCGCCGGTGTGGGTGTCAACGCTGCCGACTATTCCAACACCCGCGAACTGGGACTGTTGCTCTACACAGAGTACCTGTATCCGATTGAAGTGGCTGCGGTGATTCTGCTCGTGGCCATGATCGCAGCCATTGCGCTGACCCTGCGCCAACGCAAGGACAGCAAGGCCATCAATCCGGGGCTGCAGGTGCATGTGCGCGCCAGCGACCGCCTGGTGGTGCTGCCCATGGCCGCCACCCAAAAACAGGCGCCTGTGGTTGACGTGGCCGCCACCGAGGAGGGCAAGGCATGAGCCTCACACTGGGACATTTTCTTTCTGTCGGTGCGATCCTGTTCACCCTGTCGGTGATCGGCATTTTCCTGAACCGCAAGAACCTCATCGTCCTGCTCATGGCGATTGAGCTGATGCTGCTCGCCGTGAACATGAACTTCGTGGCGTTCTCGCATTTCCTGGGTGACATGCACGGCCAGGTCTTTGTGTTCTTCATCTTGACGGTGGCCGCTGCCGAGTCGGCCATTGGTCTGGCAATCCTGATGCTGCTGTTCCGCAACAAGTCGTCCATCAGCGTCGAAGAAATCAACACCCTCAAGGGTTGAAGCCCGATCCAGAAGAGACACGAAAACGATGAGCTCCACCCTCTCTGCAAGCACCCTGCTGGCTGTCCCGCTCGCCCCTCTGGTCGGGGCCGCACTGGCCGGCATCCTGGGCACCACCTTTGGCGGCAACGTGATCGGTCGCCGCACCTCACACACCTTCACCATCCTGGGTGTGCTGGTGGCCTTCATCCTGTCGGCGATGACGCTCAAGGACGTGATCGGCGGCGCGCGATTCAACCAGACCATCTACGAATGGATGGTGGTGGGCGGCCTGAAGATGGAAATCGGCTTCATGGTGGACGGTCTGACCGCCATGATGATGTGTGTGGTGACCTTCGTCTCGCTCATGGTGCACATCTACACCATTGGCTACATGGAAGAAGACGCCGGCTACAACCGCTTCTTCGCCTACATCTCGCTCTTCACCTTCTCCATGCTCATGCTGGTGATGAGCAACAACCTGCTGCAGCTCTTTTTTGGCTGGGAAGCGGTGGGCCTGGTGTCTTACCTGCTGATCGGCTTCTGGTTCAACAAGCCCACGGCCATCTTCGCCAACATGAAGGCCTTCCTTGTCAACCGGGTGGGTGACTTCGGCTTCATCCTCGGCATCGGCCTGATCGTGGCTTACACGGGCACATTGAACTACACAGAGATATTTGCCAAGGTGAACGACCTGGCCTCTGTTCAATTCCCCGGTACCGACTGGCTGCTCGTGACCGTGATCGGCGTGTGCCTGTTCATCGGCGCCATGGGCAAGTCGGCGCAGTTCCCTCTGCACGTGTGGCTGCCTGACTCCATGGAAGGCCCCACCCCCATTTCGGCACTGATCCACGCGGCCACCATGGTCACCGCGGGCATCTTCATGGTGGCCCGCATGTCGCCGGTGTTCGAACTCTCGGACGCGGCGCTGAACTTCATCATGGTGATTGGCGCCATCACCGCGCTGTTCATGGGTTTCCTGGGCATCATCCAGAACGACATCAAGCGCGTGGTGGCCTACTCGACCTTGTCTCAACTGGGCTACATGACCGTGGCACTCGGGGCCTCCGCCTACTCGGTGGCGGTGTTCCACCTGATGACGCATGCGTTCTTCAAGGCGCTGCTTTTCCTGGCGGCGGGCTCCGTGATCATCGGCATGCACCACAACCAGGACATCCGCTGGATGGGGGGCGTGCGCAAGTACATGCCCATCACCTGGATCACCTCCCTGCTGGGCACGCTGGCCCTGATCGGCACGCCGTTTTTTGCCGGCTTCTACTCCAAGGACAGCATCATCGAAGCGGTGCACTTCAGCGCGCTGCCCGCCTCGGGCTTTGCCTACTTCGCTGTGCTGGCCGGTGTGTTTGTCACGTCCTTTTATTCGTTCCGCCTGTACTTCCTGGTCTTCCATGGCAAGGAGCGCTACGACCAGAATCCGGACGCTCACCATGACGACCACGGTCACCATGACGACCACGGACACGGCGACGGCAAGCCGCACGAGTCGCCCTGGGTGGTCACGGTACCTTTGCTCCTGCTGGCCATCCCGTCGGTGGTGATTGGCTACATGACGATCCAGCCGATGGTGTTTGGTGACTTCTTTGCCGATGCGATTTACATCAACACCGAAATCCACCCGGCGATGGTCAAGTTCGGTGAGATCTTCCATGGCCCGCTGGCCATGGTCAGCCACGCCTTCTTCACGCCGCCGCTGTACCTCGCACTCGCTGGTGCCATCTCTGCCTGGTACATGTACCTCGTGAACCCGGCGTTGCCGGTCGCCATCGGCCGCGCATTGCGCCCTCTGGTCACGATCCTCGAGAACAAGTACTACATGGACTGGTTCAACGAGAACGTGCTGGCGCGCGGGGCACGTGCGCTCGGGCGCGGGCTGTGGCAGGGTGGTGACAGAGGGGTCATCGAGGGTGGGGTGGTCAATGCCAGCTGGAAGCTGGTGGGACTGGTGTCGTCCGTGGTGCGCCGCGTGCAGACCGGTTACCTGTACCACTACGCGCTGGTGATGATCGTGGGCGTGTTGCTGTTCATGACGTATTTCGTGTGGCTCGCCAAATAAGAGGAAGAACAAGATGGGTTTGCTGAGCCTTGCGATCTGGACGCCGGTTTTCTTCGGCGTCGTGCTGCTGGCATTTGGACGTGACGATCAGGCACACATGGTGCGCTGGATCGCGCTGGTGGGCGCCATCGCCGGACTGGCCGTGACCGTGCCGCTCTACACCGGCTTCGAGCTGGGTACGGCGAGCATGCAGTTTGTGGAAAAAGCCGCGTGGATCGAGCGATTCAATGTGCACTACCACCTGGGCGTGGATGGCATCTCGCTCTGGCTGGTGTTGCTGACCGCCTTCATCAACGTGGTTGTGGTGGTCGCGAGCTGGGAAGCCGTCACGCAGCGCGTGAACCAGTACATGGGCGCCTTCCTGATTCTCTCGGGACTCATGATCGGCGTCTTCAGCGCACAGGACGCCATGCTGTTCTATGTGTTCTTTGAAGCCACGTTGATCCCGATGTACCTGATCATCGGTATCTGGGGTGGTCCCAACAAGATCTACGCCGCTTTCAAGTTTTTCCTCTACACCTTGCTCGGCTCCCTGCTGATGCTGGTGGCGCTCATCTACCTCTACACGGAGTCTGCGGGCAGTTTCGCATTGGCCGACTGGTACCAGCTGCCACTGGGCAGCACGGCTCAGACGCTGCTGTTCTTTGCTTTTTTTGCGGCGTTTGCAGTGAAGGTGCCCATGTGGCCGGTGCACACCTGGTTGCCCGACGTGCACGTGGAAGCACCCACCGGCGGATCGGCTGTGCTGGCCGCCATCATGCTCAAGCTGGGTGCGTACGGCTTCCTGCGCTTCTCCATGCCCATCCTGCCCGACGCATCCCAGGAATGGGCCTGGCTGATGATCACGCTGTCGCTGATTGCGGTGATCTACGTGGGTCTGGTGGCCATGGTGCAGCAGGACATGAAAAAGCTGGTGGCGTACTCGTCGGTGGCGCACATGGGTTTTGTCACGCTGGGCTTCTTCGTATTCAGCGATCTCGGTATGGCCGGTGGCATTGTGCAGATGATCGCCCACGGCTTTGTGTCGGCCGCCATGTTCCTGGCCATCGGCGTGCTGTACGACCGCGTGCACTCGCGCGAAATTGCCGATTACGGCGGTGTGGTCAACACCATGCCCAATTTCACCGCCTTCGCCCTGCTTTTCGTGATGGCGAATGCCGGCCTGCCAGGCACGGCTGGTTTTGTGGGTGAGTGGATGGTGATCCTGTCTGCCGTCAAAGCCAATTTCTGGATCGGCATGGGTGCCGCGACCGCATTGATTTTTGGCGCTGCCTATTCGCTGTGGATGTTCAAGCGGGTGTACCTGGGTGCGCCGGCCAATGACAACGTCAAAGCGCTGACCGACATCAACGCGCGCGAATTCCTTGTCATGGCGGTGCTGGCCATCGCCGTGCTGGTCATGGGTGTGTACCCCAAGCCCTTCACGGATGTGATGGACGCTTCGGTCGCCGAACTGCTGCGCCACGTGGCCATCTCCAAACTGAACTGATTCCGTGACCAGCAAAAATGCAAGAGAGCGCTTACATGATTGACAATCTCAGCTGGGTCGCGGCTTACCCTGAAATCCTGTTGCTGGTGATGGCCTGCGTGATCGCATTGCTGGATCTCGCCGTCAAAAGCCCGCTTCGGGGTGCCACCTATGTGCTGACCATGGCGACCCTGGCGGTGGTGGCGGCGCTGCAAGGCTACTACGCCAGCAGAGGCACCACCATCATGGGGTGGGGCGGCATGGTGGTCAGCGACCCCATGGGCAACTGGCTCAAATGCTTCGCGGCACTGGCCGTGATGGTCACCCTGGTGTATGGCCGTGCCTACGCAGGTGCTCGTGACATGCTGCGCGGTGGCGAGCTGTTCACACTGGCGCTGTTTGCCTTGCTGGGCATGTTCGTCATGATCTCGGGTCACAACTTCCTGGTGATCTACCTGGGGCTGGAGCTGCTGACGCTGTCCAGCTATGCGCTGGTGGCCCTGCGGCGCGATGACGCGCAGGCCACGGAAGCGGCCATGAAGTACTTTGTGCTTGGTGCACTGGCCAGCGGTTTCCTGCTGTACGGACTTTCCATGGTCTACGGCGCGACCGGTTCGCTGGATCTGGCGGCGGTCCTGGAGGCCATTTCCGGAGGCGAGGCCACGCTCAAGGGCTCCAGCCAGGTGCTGGTGCTGGGTCTGGTGTTTGTTGTAGCGGGCCTGGCCTTCAAGCTGGGCGTGGTGCCGTTCCACATGTGGGTGCCCGACGTCTACCACGGAGCGCCCACCGCGATCACGCTGATGATCGGTGGTGCACCCAAGCTTGCCGCCTTTGCCATCGTGATCCGACTGCTGGTCGAAGGGTTGCAGCCGCTGGCTTTCGACTGGCAGCAGATGCTTGCCGTGCTGTCGGTGGCTTCGCTGCTGGTGGGCAACCTGGCGGCGATTGCGCAGACCAACCTCAAGCGCATGCTGGCCTTCTCCACCATCGCCCAGATGGGGTTCATGTTGCTGGGCCTGCTGGCCGGCATCCTGGATGGCGACAGCGGCAACATGGCCAACGCCTACGCATCGTCCATGTTTTACGTGGTGACCTATGTGCTGACCACGCTGGGCACATTCGGCGTGATCCTGCTGCTGTCACGCAGCGGATTCGAGTCGGAGAACATCAGCGATCTGGCGGGTCTGAACCAGCGCAGCCCGCTGTATGCCGGCGTGATGGCGATCTGCATGTTTTCGCTGGCCGGTGTGCCGCCGTTGGTGGGCTTCTACGCCAAGCTCTCGGTGCTGCAGGCGCTGCTTGCGTCCAGCGGCCCCTTCTACATCGGCCTTGCGGTGTTTGCGGTGCTGATGTCGCTGATCGGGGCCTTCTATTACCTGCGACTCGTCAAGGTGATGTACTTCGACGAACCCACGCAGACCGCCGACATCGTGGCCGGTGCAGACGCCCGTTCCGTGCTCTCGCTCAATGGCGCCCTGGTGCTCGTGCTGGGCATCGTGCCCGGTGGGCTCATGACCTTGTGTGCGCAGGCGGTCTCCACGCTGTTCGCCTGATGTTGTTCACCGCCTGGCGGTGAACTCATTGCGCGCAGTGCAATCGAACGCCACAACATGACCCAAGATGTCTCCATCTGGCTGGTGCTGCTTGCCGCACTGGTGGCGGCCAATCTGCCGTTCCTCAATGACCGTTGGCTGGCCATTGTTCCGCGTGCCAACCCCAAAACCCTGGGCATGCGGGCAGCCGAACTGGTTGTGTGCTACCTGCTGGTGGGCGCGCTGGGCCTGACGCTTGAGCAGTACGTCGGGCAGATCTATCCGCAGCGCTGGCAGTTTTATGCTACCACCGGCGCCCTGTTCCTGACGCTTGCCTTCCCCGGGTTTGTGTACCGCTATCTGTTCAAGCGCCGGCACTAGATGGATCAGCCCCGCGCCGCTTCGCGTCACCCCCTCAAGGGGGCGATACCAGTGGCCCGGCGAAGCCGGTTCCACGGTATCTCTGGATGTGGGTCACTCCGCTCCGGAGAAGCTCAGAACCACCCTGGGTCGCTTCACGCCAATCCTTTCCCAGGCCTTTGAAATGAATGATCTACCCATGGGCAGCGATGTCCATCTGCGAGAGACCACGATCGGCCGTACCGAATTGCTGAATGGTCATTTCTTGCACGTGGTGCGTGACGCGGTGCGTTTGCCCAGCGGACGCGATGCCACCCGCGAGTACGTCCTGCACCCGGGTGCCGTGATGGTGATCGGCTTGCTCGACGACGGCCAGCTGGTGCTGGAGCGTCAGTATCGCCACCCCATGCAGCGCGTGATGATCGAGTTTCCTGCAGGCAAGCTCGATGCAGGGGAGGGCAGTCTGGCCTGTGCCCGACGCGAACTGCTTGAAGAGACCGGCTACAGCGCCAGGGAGTGGGCATTTGCCGGGCGACTGGCGCCCACCATTGCGTACTCGAACGAACTCATCGACATCTGGTTTGCGCGCGGATTGAGCCTGGGTGAGCGCCGGCTCGATGAAGGTGAGTTTCTCGACGTGATCACCGCCACGCCCGCCCAGTTGAACGCCTGGTGCCGCAGTGGAGAAGTGGTCGATGGCAAGACCCTGGTCGGCGCCCTGTGGTTGCTGCAGGTCCAGCAAGGCGCCTGGTCATTGAACTGGTCGACCGGCCCTGCACCTCCGCTGGCGGATAATCCGCGACATGAAGGTTCTTGACCTGCAATGCTCTCAACAGCACAGCTTTGAAGGCTGGTTTGCGTCCGAAAGCGATTTCGGCGAGCAGCTGGCGCGCGGGCAGTTGACTTGCCCCTTGTGCGGCGATGCGCAGGTGCGCAAGATGCTCTCGGCGCCCCGGCTGAACCTGGGGGTGGCGCGCGAAACGGAAGCCGCTGCGCCGGACCCGTCGCAGCAGCGGGCGGTAGGTTCGCCTGGTGGTCATTCACCCATGCAGGCACAGTGGCTCAAGGCAGTGCGCCATGTGCTTGATAACACCGAGGACGTGGGCGAACGTTTTGCCGATGAAGCCCGGGCGATGCACCAGGGCGAAATCGATCAGCGCAATATCCGCGGACGCACGAGCCCGGAAGAGGCCGTGGCCTTGATCGAAGAAGGCATCGAGGTTCTTCCCTTGCCCGAGATCCCTCTGCTGAAGGAAACGCTGCAATAGCGTCCGGCATGCGCCTTGACGGGCGGTTCTCCGTCGGTGCATGGCGGTGGTTCATTCGAGAGACTCGCGTCGGGCCGGCGCATGAGTCCACCCAGGCCCCTGGCCTGGCCCGGTTTCCCAATCCCGGTTTTTGCGGTACCGTGGCCCTCACTGCCAATCAAAATGCGCCCCTGCGGTTTCATGCATTTTTTGCATAATCCCATGGTATGGGTCCATGCAATCCTCTACTGACCCGGTTACGGAGCCCTGTTCACTCCTAGAATTTGCGCGATTCGACGCCCGCTCAGTGACACCACTCTGCCCCCATCCGACTGGATACCCATCATGAACCCGAGTTTTCAGGACCTGTTTTTTGCCGCCGCCGATCCCGACGAAATGCGCAGTCGCGACCCCGCCATGCTCAAGCTCATGGCCGAGTCGCACCTGGCTTTGCTCAACGCGTCGGCAGCCAACGAAGTGCGGGTCCAGTTGCTGGCACAGCCCACTGACCAGAAGCAGGATGCAGGAACCAGCATGGTGCAGATCGTGCACCCGGACATGCCTTTTCTGGTCGACTCGGTCACCATGGCCGTGAACGGCTCCGGCCGCACGGTGCACTGGATCGTCCACCCCTTGTTGAGGGTGACACGAAACGCCGCCGGGAAAGTGGCCCGAATCGCAGGAGCGGTGGACCACACGCCGGGCGAAGGACAGATGGTGTCGTGCATTCTGGTCGAGTGCGACCGTCTCGCCTCCGACCCGGATGGTGAGGCCCTGTGCCAGAAGATTGAAGACACCTTGCGCGACGTGCGGTGCGCCGTGCAGGACTGGCGAGCCATGTTGTCTCGCGTGCAGGTGCTCAATGCCAGTTTCACGGCAGTGGATGCACCTGAAGCCGACGAAGCCAAGGCCTTTCTGACCTGGCTGGAGCAAGGCCATTTCACCTTCCTGGCAGCAGAAGACTATGAGCTCAAGGGAAAGCAGCTCGTTCCCGTTCCCGGCACGGCGCTGGGATTGCTGAAGAACGCTGGCGAGCAGGCCCTGCCCAGCCAACCCGCGCAGCAGTTCAGTGCCAATCCGGTGCTGGTGCTCTCGACCAAGGCGATGCGGCGCTCCACCGTGCACCGGCCTGCCTGGCTTGATGCGATCAGCGTCAAGCGCATGGATGCCGCTGGCCGGCTGGTGGGGGAAAGCCGGTTTTTTGGTCTCTACACTGCTGCAGCCTACGCCGCGTCGGTGGAGCAGATTCCGGTGGTGCGTCAGCACGTGGCCAGGGTCATGGCCGATGCGGGCGTGGTGAAAGGCAGCCACGCGCACAAGGCCATGCAGGCCATTCTTGAAACCTATCCGCGTGACGAGATCTTGCAGATCGACGCGGACACGTTGTCGCAACACGCGATCGGTATCCTGCGGCTGCAGGAGCGCCAACGGGTTCGCCTGTTCGTGCGTCGCGGCGCGTTTGGCAAGCTCGCGTCGGTGCTGGTGTATGTGCCACGCGATGTCTACACCACCGAGCTGCGGGTCAAGGTCGGCGCCTTGCTGGCAGAGGCGTTTGATGCCGAATCGGTCGAGTTCACACCCATGCTCACAGACAGCGCCCTGGCGCGCATTCACTACATCGTGCGTGCCAGAAGCCAGTTGCCCCTGGACGTGGACCTGCCCAAGCTGGAAGCGCAGGTGGCACAGGCCTGCAAGCGCTGGGTCGACGGTGTGCACGCCGTGCTGCTGGCGCGCAGTGGCAAGGGTTCGGCCCGGCTGAGCGACCTGCTGGACGCCTTCCCCACCGCCTACCGTGAAAATTTTGACGCCGAAACCGCGGCCCAGGATGCGGTGATCCTGAGCCAGCTGGACGAGCAGCAACCGCTGGCCTTGAACCTGTACGACCGCCAGGGCCAGGTCCGCCTGAAGACCTATTCCACACAGAAGATCACCTTGTCCGATGCCATGCCCGTGATGGAGGCCATGGGTGCCCGCGTGCTGGACGAACACCCCTACCATTTCGCGCCGCAAGGGCACTGGATCCACGACTGGGGCATGGCCTTTTCCCAGCCGCTGGATGTGGCCGATCTCAAGCCGCGCTTTGAAGAGTTGTTTCATGCGGTGTGGCGCCACGAGGTGGAAAGCGACGCGCTCAACCGTCTGGTGCTGTCCACCGATCTCCATGCGCGTGCGATTGCTGTCCTGCGGGCCTACGTGCGCTACTTCAAGCAACTGGGGTTTGCTTTCAGCCAGAGCTACATCGAAGACACGCTGAACAAGAATCCGCTGATTGCGCAAAACCTGTTTGAGTTGTTTGCGCTGCGCTTCGACCCGGCTGAAGCCGAGCGCCGCAAGGAGCGGACCGACGCCAAGGTACAGGTCATTGAAGCCTTGCTCGCCGATGTGGCCAGCCTGGAAGAGGACCGTGTGCTGCGCCAGTTCCTGGGCACGATCAATGCCACGCTTCGAACGAACGTGTACCAGAAGGGGCGCGACTACATGAGCTTCAAGCTCAGCCCGCGCAGCATTCCCGGCATGCCCGAGCCCAAGCCACTGTTCGAGATCTGGGTGTATTCGCCCCGGGTGGAAGGGGTGCATCTGCGTGGTGGCAAGGTGGCGCGCGGAGGCTTGCGCTGGTCCGACCGGCGTGAGGATTTCCGTACCGAGATTCTGGGCCTGGTGAAGGCGCAGATGGTGAAGAACACCGTGATCGTGCCGGTGGGCTCGAAGGGTGGTTTCGTTCTGAAGAACCCGCCACCAGCGACCGACCGTGAGGCCTTCCTGGCCGAAGGTGTGGCTTGCTACAAGACCTTCCTCTCTGGCCTGCTCGATGTCACAGACAACCTGGTCAAGGGCGCCGTGGTGCCACCCACCGATGTGGTGCGCCACGACGAAGACGACCCTTACCTGGTGGTGGCGGCCGACAAGGGCACAGCCACCTTCAGCGACATCGCCAACAGCGTGAGCGCGGCCTACGGCTTCTGGCTGGGGGATGCGTTTGCTTCGGGTGGCTCGGTGGGCTACGACCACAAGAAGATGGGCATCACCGCGCGGGGTGCCTGGGAGTCGGTCAAGCGCCACTTCCGTGGCCTGGGCGTGGACACACAGACCCAGCCCTTCACCGTGGCCGGCATTGGCGACATGTCGGGCGACGTGTTCGGCAACGGCATGTTGCTGTCAACCCAGATCAAACTCGTGCTGGCGTTTGACCACCGCCATGTGTTCATTGATCCCGACCCGGATGTGGCCCTCAGCCATGCCGAGCGCGAGCGCCTGTTCAAGCTGCCGCGCTCCAGCTGGGATGACTACGACAAGTCGCTCATCAGCGAGGGCGGCGGCGTGTTTCCCCGCACCGCCAAATCCATCCGCCTGAGCCCTCAGGCCAGGGCCGTGATCGGTACCGAAGCCTCCGAGATGGCGCCCAACGATCTGCTCAACGCCATCCTCAAGGCGCCCGTGGATCTGGTCTACAACGGCGGCATTGGCACCTATGTGAAGGCCAGCTTCGAGAGCCATGCACAGGTCGGCGACAAGGCCGGCGATGCCTTTCGTGTCAATGGCAATGAGCTGCGCTGCAAGGTGTTCGGCGAAGGTGGCAACCTGGGCTGCACGCAGAACGGCCGCATCGAATTCGCCCAGGCCGGGGGGCTGATCTACACCGATGCCATCGACAACTCCGCCGGCGTGGACTGCTCCGATCACGAGGTCAACATCAAGATTCTGGTGGGTGCGGTGCAAGAGGCCGGCGGCCTGACGCAGGACAGCCGCAACGAGCTGCTGGCGAGCATGACGGACGAAGTCGGCCTGCTGGTGCTGCAGGACAACTACTACCAGACGCAGCAGATCGAACTGGCCGCTGCTCGCCCTGTGTACCTGCTGGACGGGCAGCAAAGCCTGATGCGCTGGCTTGAAAGCACCGGACTGCTCAATCGCACCATCGAGTTCCTGCCCGGTGACGAAGAGCTGGCCAGGCGCAAGCGCGAAGGCAAAGGTCTCACCCGGCCGGAGAATGCGGTGCTGATGGCCTATGCCAAGATGAACCTGTTCGAGGAGTTGTGCGCCAGCACGCTGCCCGACGACCCTTTTTATGCGCGGGTTCTCACGATGTACTTTCCAAAGGTGCTGGGTGAGCGCTACGGTGAGTACATTGCGCGCCACGCGCTGCGCCGGGAAATCATTGCCACCTACATGACCAATGCTGTGGTCAACCGGGTGGGGGCCACCTTCGTCAACTTCCTGGCCAACGAGGCCTCGTGCACCGCCAGCGACGTGGTCAGCGCCTACACGCTGGCGCGCGAGGTGTTTGGCTTGGAACAGATCTGGGACCGCATCGATGCGCTCGACAACCGCATCGGTTCCGACCTGCAGCTCAGCCTGCTCACGCAACTGGCTGCCATTGCCCAGCGCGCCAGCCGATGGATGTTGCGCCACCGCGGCCAGGGTGATCTGCCGAGCATGATCGCGCACTACCAGCCAGCGGCGCAGACGCTGCGCCAGCATGTGGACCAGTGGCTCCCCACCACGGCCGTGGCGCAATGGAAGGCAGACAGCGCGCGACTGATCGAAGCTGGCGTGGACGCCCAATTGGCCGACGACCTCACGGTGCTGGACTACCTGTACCCGGTGCTTGACCTGGTGGACGTGGCCGCCAAAGCCGGCTGCACGCTGGAGCAGGCCGCCCGCACCTACTTCGCCATCGAGAACACACTGGGCCTCGCCTTGTGGCGCCAGCAGATCGGCAAGCTGCCCACCGAGTCCCTCTGGCAGACCCAGGCCCGCGCCAGCGCCCGCGACGACGTGTACTCCATTGCCGCGCAGATGTCCCTGTCGCTGCTGTCCAGCCAGCAACCGCTGGCGCAATGGCTGGAACGCCACGCCAAGGCCATCGAACGCCTCAATGCCATGCGCGAGAGCATTGCAGGCCAGACGCCTGACCTGGCCCCCGTTTCGGTGGCTTTGCGCGAGCTGCGCGGGCTTTCGTAACACCCCCCTGCGCTGCTGACGCAGCTTCCCCCCCTCTCTGGCGCCTTCGGCTTGGAGGGGGGGACGGCACCCTTGGGCCGGCAAAGCCGGACCTTCGGTGCCCCTGGAGGGGGACATCTCTCCCTGGAAATGCTTCTTCTGCAGTCGCGCAGAAAGTGCACATCTATCCGGAGCATGATCCGGTTCGCGTGAAGTGCCCCCGTCCAGGGACCTCAAGGGTCCGGCTTCGCCGGCCCGAGAGGTCGTCCCCCCTCCAAGCCGAAGGCGCCAGAGACGGGGGAAGCCGCGTCAGCGGCGCAGGGGGGTGTCAGATCTGAAACTGCAGGGCCGCCAGGCCCGCATACACGCCGCCGGCTGCCACCAGCTCGGCGTGCGTGCCTTGCTCGACCAGGCGCCCGTGGTCGAGCACCACGATGCGGTCGGCTTGCTGAACGGTGGCCAGGCGGTGGGCGATGACCAGGGTGGTTCGATCTTTCATGGCCGATTCGAGGGCTGCCTGCACCATACGCTCGCTCTGTGCGTCGAGTGCGCTGGTGGCTTCGTCAAGCAACAGCAGCGGCGGGTTCTTCAACATGGCGCGTGCGATGGCAATGCGCTGGCGCTGACCACCTGAGAGACGCACGCCGCGCTCGCCCAGGAAGGTGTCGTAGCCCTCGGGCAGTTTGTCGATGAATTCGTCGGCGAACGCAGCGTGGGCAGCGGCCCGCACCTCGTCATCGGTGGCTTCGGGCCGGCCGTAGCGGATGTTTTCCATCGCGCTGCTGGAGAAGATGACCGGGTCCTGCGGCACGATGCCGATGCGTGCGCGCAAGTCCTGCAGGCTGAGCTGGTCGATTGGCACACCGTCAAGGCGGATGCTGCCCATCAACGGGTCGTAGTAACGCAGCAGCAGCCCGAAGACCGTGCTTTTGCCCGCGCCGCTCGGGCCGACGAGTGCCACGGTTTGCCCCGAAGGCACTTCGAGCGTGAAGTCTGAAAGCGCCGCTTGTGCCGGGCGCGAGGGATAGTGGAAGGTGATGTCGTCGAACCGCACGCTGCTACCCCCTTGGGGTGCATGTGCGGCTTGCGGCCGCTCAGGGGACTGCACAGGTGACCGGGTGTTCAGCAACTCCACCAGCCGCTCGCTGGCACCGGCTGCGCGCAGCAGGTCACCGTAGACCTCGCCCAGCACGGCCACCGCGCCCACGAAGATGATGGTGTAGAGCACCGCCTGGCCCAGTTGGCCGGCGCTGAGGTCTCCTGCAATGACCGCCTGCGTGCCCTGGTACAGCCCCCACAGCACCAGTGCCGCATTGGCGATGATGATGAAGGCCACCAGCCCGGCACGTGCCCGGCTGCGTCGCACGGCGGTTTTGAACGCCTGTTCGGTGGAGGCGTCAAAGCGTTGCGCTTCGCGGTCTTCCGCCGTGTAGCTCTGCACGATGGGGATGGCGTTGAGCACTTCGGCCGCGATGGCGCTGGAGTCGGCCACGCGGTCCTGGCTGGCGCGCGAGAGCTTGCGCACCCGGCGGCCGAACCACATGGTCGGCAGCACCACAAGGCCGATCACCAGCAGCACCTGGATCATGACGTAGGGGTGCGACACCACCAGCATGATCAGTGCGCCCAGTCCCATGAATGCGTTGCGCAGGCCCATCGACAGCGACGAGCCCACCACAGTCTGCACCAGGGTGGTGTCGGTGGTCAGGCGGCTGAGCACCTCGCCGGTTTGCGTGGTCTCAAAGAACTGCGGGCTCTGGCGCAACACATGGCTGTAGACAGCGTTGCGCAGGTCGGCGGTGATGCGCTCGCCCAGCCAGCTCACCACATAGAAGCGGGCGGCCGAGAACAGGCCGAGCGCCACGGCTACGCCGAACAGTTCCAGAAAGTGCCCCTGCAGGGCCATTGCCTGTGCGTTTCGGTCCTCGGGTACCAGCCCGGTGTCGATCAGATGGCGCAACGCCACCGGAAAGAGCAGGGTGGCCACTGCGGCCAGCGTCAGGAACAGCACCGCCAGCGCAATCTGCACCTTGTAAGGGCGCATGAAGGGCAACAGGCCGCTGAGCGAAGTGGGGGAAGACGCCTTGGGGCGTTCGGACGCTGAAGTGAGACTCATGGCTGAAGTGTGCCGGGTTTTGAGACGGGTGGTGAAAGGCGGCCCGCGCATGCGCCACCTGAAGCCTGGCGTTCCGTGGTGAGCCTCGAGTATTCAGCGCCACGGCAATGTGCTTCAACACACCGACAGGAACGTTTGGTCTGCCTATGCTGGACCCCAGTCGCGACGCTGTCGCCAAATGCCTGGGTCGCACACCGGCGTGCAACACCACCCTCAGTCACCTGGGCATCTGGTCAAACAAGCGCGTGGGCGACTGGCGCGGTGAAGACGTGATCTGTCTTCGCCGAACCTGTCTCCAGATACCGATCAATGACCGGCCGTACCCGTCACCTTCGGTGCGAGGCGGTTGGTTGCCACGCTTAGGAACCATCATGAAATACTCAAAATTGCTGCTCGCCAGCGGCTTTTCGCTCGTCCTTGCCGCCTGCATTTCGGCACCTGCGGGCCCTCCCGGCCCCCAGGGTGACACAGGCGCTCAAGGCCGCCCCGGAACCACCGGATACACCGGCGCCACGGGAGACACCGGCGCAACCGGTTCCACAGGCTACACCGGCGCCACTGGAGCAACCGGCGGTGCCGGGGCCACAGGCGACACAGGTGCCACGGGCTATACCGGCGCCACCGGCGCCACCGGCAGCACAGGCGCAACGGGTAGCACGGGTGCCACGGGTGCGACCAAGCCAGGTGACACCGTCGTCATCGTTCCTGCACGCTGATGATTCTGGGCCGGACCACCAGGTCCGCCAGGAGAACCTGCCTCTGGCAGGTTTTTTTTGGTCAAGGGCGATGTGCAATGTTGCTTTCCCCTGGAAGGCCAACACATTCTCAGATCAGTTTGTGCACGGGCTGCCGCTTCCACACACCGTAGAAGTACGCCGTCTGCAGCAGCAGCGCCACCGCAAAGGTGACGGGATAGGTGAGCCAGATGAAGGGCAAACCCAGGGTGCTGTCGAACACCCGACCCAGCGGATACAGCAGAAAGACCAGGCAGCCCAGCGACATCAGGGTGGGCACACGCACCGTGCCGGTGGCGCGCATGACGCCACTGAAAACGCTGGCCATGCCAAAGATGATGTTGCCCCAGACCGCAATGCGCAGCACCGTGGCGGCAAGCTCGATCACGGCGGCGTCCTGCACGAAGAGCGAAGCAATCCGGGGCGCCAGCAAGGCCACGCCCAGGGCGAGCGAACCGGTGAGCACCAGGTTCATGAGCAGGCCAACGCGGGTCACCTGATCGATCCGGGCGGTGTCGCCAGCCCCCACGGCCTGTGCCGTGAACACGGAAGCCGCAATGGCGATGGACATGGCGGGGAACAGCACATACGCGGTGGTCTGGCTCACCGCGCCCCAGGCAGCGGTGGCGTGCACGCCATGGTCGTTGACCAAGGCCAGCAGGCCCATGTCGGCCGCCGCGCTGGTGATGAAGAACAGCGCAGTGGGCACGCCCAGCCGGGCCACCGTCAACAGCCGGCGCGAGAGCCGCAGGTGTGGCAACAGGTCTGACCAGGCCAGGATATGGGCCTGACGATGCAGGCGCCACGCCAGCCAGACCAGTGCGGTCAATGTGCCCAGCAGCGTGCCCCAGCCTGCGCTGGCCACACCCAGCTGGGGCAGACCCCACCAGCCCAGAATCAGAGCGGGCGTGACCACGGCCGACACAGCGAATGACACCATCAGCATGCGCAGCGGCGTGAGCGAATCCCCCATGCCACGCAGCACGGCGGCCACCAGCATGTTGGTGAAGAACACCGGCAGACCGAACAGCATGACCCGTGCATAGCTCACCGAATCCGCCAGGATCTGGGGCGGTGTTCCCAACCAGTGCATCAAGGGCCGTGCGAACGCAGCGCCGGCCACACCCACCAGGACACCCAGCAACACGCCCCCCAGCAACACGGCGCCGGCCACTTCGCGCACCTTGTCGGGCTCTCGGGCGCCATGCGCCTGCCCCACCAGCACCGAGGCGCCCGTGCCCAGCCCGATGACAAAGGCGATCAGGAACATGAATGCAGGAAAGAAGCCCACCGCGGCCGCCATGGACGCCGCGCCCAGCAACTGACCCAGAAAGATGATGTTGAGCGTGCCCGAGAGTGCGTTCAGTACGTTGGTGAGCACCAGGGGCCCGAGAAAGCGCAGGAAGCGCACGGGCAACGGACGTTCGGCGGAGGTGATCATGAGCAGGCGTGCAGGGTGGAAGCCGCACCAATGTAGCCGTTTGGCCGCCGGGATCTTGCAAACCGGGCTGTAAGGATGTTGCTCCCGGACCGACTCATGGTCACGGAAACTGCTCTATGGTGCAGACGACGGCAGCGCAGTGCTGCCAGTCCGGGCCCTGCGCTGGTTTCCGCGTCTGCGTGCAACGAACCGAGGAATGTGTGATGGAGCGAAGAACCATGTTGAAGACATTGACCGGATGGATCGCCGGTGCTGCGGTGCCTGCCACCGCTGTGGCGGCAGCACCTTTTCCAGTGAAGAAGACGGCGGCCGAGTGGAAGCGGATCGTTTCGCCCGCTGCCTACCATGTGCTGTTCGAACACGGCACCGAACCAGCCGGTTCCAGCCCGTTGGATGGTGAAAAGCGCCCGGGCACCTTCGTGTGTGCCGCCTGCAACCAGCCGCTGTTCAGTGCCGCCCACAAGTACGACAGCGGCACCGGCTGGCCCAGTTTCTGGCAGCCGCTGCCCGATGCGGTGGGTACGTCCACCGACTTCAAGCTCATCTTCCCGCGCACCGAATACCACTGCGCGCGCTGTGGCGGGCACCAGGGCCACGTGTTCAACGACGGGCCGCGCCCCACCGGCAAGCGCTACTGCAACAACGGCGTGGCGCTGGCGTTCGTGCCTGAAGGCACGGCCCTGCCAGCCCTGCGCACTTGAAACCCTGCCACCCATTCACCGAGCCAACAAGATGAACAAGACACTTTCTGCCCTGATCGCCACCGCCTGGCTGGCCACCCTGGCCGGCGCGGCGCAAGCCGCCACGGCCACCGCCATCTTTGCCGGGGGCTGTTTCTGGTGTGTGGAGAAAGACTTTGAAAAGCTGCCCGGGGTGCTGGAGGCCGTATCTGGCTACACCGCCGGCAAGACCCCCGACCCCACCTATGAACAGGTCAGCAACGGTCACACGGGCCACACCGAAGCCGTTCGCGTGACCTACGACACCACCAAGGTGAGCTACGCCGAACTGGTGGAATACTTCTGGCGCCACATCGACCCCACCGTCAAGAACCGGCAGTTCTGCGACATCGGCAGCCAGTACCGCAGCGGCATCTACTGGCAGAACGAAGAGGAACGCAAGGTGGTGGAGGCCAGCCATGCGGCACTGCTGAAAAGCGGGCGCTTCAAGACCATCCACACCGAGCTGGCGCCAGCCACCGCCTTCCACCTGGCCGAGGATTACCACCAGGACTATTACAAGAAGAACCCGGTGCGCTACAACTACTATCGCCTCTCCTGCGGGCGCGACGCGCGCGTCAAACAACTCTGGGATTCACCTTGAGGCACGTTGAAACCGTCCCACAGACGTGATTCAGAAGGGGCCTTCTTCCTCCTGTTGAGCTTTGCGCCGATGTTACGATCGGCGCGGATTTTTACAACTACGGAGGATGAGGGATGGAATCACAAGGCGAATTCGCGCCCACACAAACGCTGCCTGATGAAAGCGACCCCAAGAGCCACAGAAACCGCACGCTCGATGTGCGCTTCACGGGCTCCGGCAGCGAGTATTTCCGCATCTGGATCGTCAACCTGCTGTTGACCCTGGTCACCTTGACCTTGTACTGGCCCTTCGCGCGCGCCCGGCGCATGGCCTACTTCCAGAACAACACCCTCGTCGGCGGCGACCCGCTGGGTTTTCATGCCGATCCCTGGAAGATGTTCCGTGGCTACATGGTCATGCTGGTCCTGGGCATTGGCTACTGGGCGATCACGAATTTCGTGCCGTCCTTGTCGTGGGTACCGTTTCTGGTGCTCATGGTGCTCTGGCCAGCCTTGTGGCGTGCTTCCCTCCAGTTCCGTCTTCGCAACACCAGCTGGCGCGGCGTGCGTTTTGCGTTTGAGGGGGATTTGAAGTCGGCCTACCTGGCGATGTTGCCGTTTTTTCTACCGGGTCTTGCATTCGTATTGGCCATCCCGGCGCTGGAAGCGGACGAGAAGATGGTCGGCGGATCGGCGCAGGTCGCTGCCGCTGCGATGGGTCTGGTGACGCTGGTTTTCATGGTGCTCGCGCCCTGGTTCTGGGTGCGCATGAAACGCTATCAGCATGGCGGTTACAGCTTTGCCCAGGAACGCACCGAGCTGCAACTGGGCGCAGGCCAGATGTACCTGCTGTTCTTCAAACTGCTGGGCGTGATCCTGCTGGTGCTGCTGGCGGCCGTGGCGCTGGCCTTGGCCATTGTGGCACTCACCGTGGGCGTGGCGGCGGTCACGGACGGATTTGGGCGCGGCGCGGGAAGGAGTGCGATGGTGTTCATTCCGATTGCCATCTTCGCCTGCTTCTACATCGCCATGCCACTGATCCTGGGGCCTTACGCCGCATCCCGTACCCAGAACCTGCTATGGGACAACACCCGCAGCGAACAGTTGACGTTCCAGAGCCAGTTGCGCTTTCGCAGCCTGTTCCGCGTCACCCTGGTGAACTGGCTGCTGATCGTGATCACGCTTGGCCTTTACTGGCCCTTTGCCAAGGTGCGCACCGCACGGGTCAAGCTCGAAGCCATGGCGGTCGATGTGGATGGCGACGTGGACCAGTGGCTGGTGAAAGCGCAGCAGCGAGACAAGGGTGTGCTGGGCGACGCTGCCGGCGATTTCTTCGGCATGGACATGGGCCTGTGATGCTGCCGGATGAGCCCATCGTCACCCGCTGGTTTGATGGACAAAGCCCCCGGGCACGCAAGGTGCGCCTTCGCATCGAAGGGGCCGAACTGCTCATGCACACCGGTGTCGAGGTTCGTCACTACCCGCTGAACGAGGTGCGATGGCCCGAACGGCGTTCGCACGGTCAGCGCCAG
The DNA here is from genome assembly GCA_002840835.1 of Betaproteobacteria bacterium HGW-Betaproteobacteria-16. Taxonomy (GTDB): domain Bacteria; phylum Pseudomonadota; class Gammaproteobacteria; order Burkholderiales; family Burkholderiaceae_C; genus Hydrogenophaga. Next base: position 28,333 of record PHCQ01000016.1, read on the forward strand.
ACCGACCTGCCCGACGGCGGCATGATCCAGCATGCCGATGCTGTGGAATGGGACGCGTGGTGGCAGGCCAACCACCAGATGGAAAGCCCCATCGTGGGCTGGATGCAGAGCTGGCGCGCCACACTCATGGCCATGGCTGGCACGGTGGTGTTTCTTGCGGCCGCCTGGGTGTGGGGTGTGCCCTGGCTGAGCCAGACGCTGGCCCACGCCGTGCCGGACTCATTGGAGGTTCGCGTCGGTCAGCAAAGCCTGCAGCAGCTGGATCGCCTGTTTCTGGAACCGAGCAAGCTCCCTGAAGCGCAGCAGGCCGACCTTCGCAATCGCTTCGAAAGGGTGGTGGAACAGGCCTACCCGGCGGGCGATGCGCCGCCCTGGCAGCTCTCGTTCCATGCCTCCGAGATACTGGGTGCCAATGCGTTTGCCTTGCCAGGCGGCTACATCGTCATGACCGACGAACTGGTCGAATTGCTGAAAGACCAGCCTGACGCCATCGTGGGTGTGCTCTCCCATGAGCTCGCTCACGTGCAGCACCGCGACGGCATGGACATGATGGTCCGCGCCAGCCTGGTGAGCGCGCTCGTGGGCGTGGTGCTGGGCGACGCCAGCGGCTTCATCGCTACCGTGCCCGCCACGCTGGCCACCCAGTCCTACTCCCGCGACGCCGAGCGCCGCGCCGACGCGCATGCAGCCAGCATGTTGCACGCAGCCGGGCTCTCGCCATCAGCGATGGCAGTGTTCTTTGAGCGCATGCAGGAGGAAGATCGAGGTGACGACGAAAAGGGCAAGGCGAACAAAGACGAGGACAAGGAAGGGGTGGCACTGCCCATTGCCATCTCCAGTCACCCTGACCACGGCGAGCGCATCCGGTTCTTCAGGGAGTGGAAGCAATAGGAGCACCCCCCTGCGCCGCTGACGCGGCTTCCCCCCTCTCTGGCGCCTTCGGCTTGGAGGGGGGACGGCGCCTTGGGCCGGCAGAGCCGGACCCTTGGCGCCCCTGGAATGGATGGACCTTACGCCGGTGGCGTGATGGCTTTTGCTGCGTGGCTTGACACAGTCTGATCAGACTACAACACCAGCCGCTTGGCATACCCTGTCATTTCGAGGTAGCCGCGTCCCACCGTCTTGCCCCTATCGTTCAGCAGCTCTGACAGGCCTTCCCAGTAGATGGTGCCGGTGCTCTGGCGGCTGTCGAGTTCTTGTGCGTCGATCACTGCGTGAACGCTGAAGCGGCCAGCGGGCGTGGTGATGGTCCATGCGACGGGGTAGGTGGCGCGGGTGAGGGGGCTGGTCCAGGTGCGCAGGGGTTCGAAGTGCACGGCATCGGCGGCGAACCGCTGACCGGCCATTGGCGCGTTGGCATCGGTCGCGCTGCGAAAGGAGCCACCGGCCCACAGGGCGCTGCCGTCCTGCCGGCGCAGCCGGAAGGCGGTGAGGCTGTCGCCGTTGAACAGGTTCATGCCGATCCAGTCCCAGCCCACGGCGTCATGCGCCAGCACGGCTTCGCTCCATTCGTGGTCCAGCCAGGCCGTGCCTTTCACGTCGAACCGTTGGCCGCGCACCGTGAGCGCGGCCTGCACCGTCAGTTGCGGGTGGGTGACGTAGAAGCTGGACTGGGCGGGTTCCGGCCCCTTGCGCGAAAAGCCCGCATCGCCTTGCAGTAGCAGGCCTTGCGTTGGGGTGGCGATCAGCTCAATGGCAATGTCGCTGCCTTCGATGCGCGACCGGTAGCGGCCGTCGGGCAGGCGCTGGAACGACCAGTCTCGTAGCACCACCTGCGTGTCGCTTTCGCTGGCGAACACGCCGCGCTCGGTCTGCACGGGCGGCAGGCCATTCCACCGGGCGATGCGGTCGTCGTGCCACAGCTTGGCGCTTTGCACATCAGTGATGGCGGCGTGGGCGAACAGCAGTTGCCGTGCCGCCAGTCGGCTTTGCAGCGGCTGCGCTTCGTCCACGCGGCTTCGGAAAAAAGTGATCTGGTAGCCGAAGGCGCGGCCCTCGGCAGTTTGCCCGTGGCCGGTGAGGTACCACCATTCGGTGCGGGTGTCATTGTGGCTGCCGTGGTCGCGTGGAAAGGTCAGCGCGCGGGGTTGCAGCACGTCGCCCGGCGTGTGTGCAGATGCCTGTGCGCGCGCCAAGGGCAACACCAGAGCACCCGCTCCACCCAGCAGCACTCGCCGCCGGCTGAGCCGGGCAGCATCTGCCATCGCGGGGGGGGCCTGAATGAAGCTCATGCGCCTTGAAGCTGACCGGCGATGCGCGCGTTGGCGGTGGCGCAGTCGCCAAACTGCGCGCTGGCCCAGTCGGCGTCGAAGTAGGTGGGCCGGTAGCGTTCGCCGCTGTCGCACAAGAGCGAAAGGATGGCGCCGGTCTCGCCCCTGGCCTTCATCTCCAGGGCCAGTGTGAGCATGGCCACCAGATTGGTGCCAGTGGAAGGGCCCACGCGGCGGCCCAGCAATGCGGAGAGTGCATGCATGGCTGCCAGCGAGTCGGTATTGGGCACTTCGATCATTCGATCCACCAGGCTGGGAATGAAGCTGGGTTCCACGCGTGGGCGGCCGATGCCTTCAATGCGCGAGCCCGGCGCGGTGAGCGTGGTGTCGCCGCTGCGGTGGTAGGCGGCGAACACCGAGCCTTCCGGGTCGGCCACGCAGAGCTGGCTGGCGTGGCGCTGGTAGCGCAGGTAGCGGCCGATGGTGGCGCTGGTGCCGCCCGTGCCCGCGCCCACCACGATCCAGCGCGGCACCGGGTGGCGCTCGCGGGCCATCTGCTCGAACATGCTCTGGGCGATGTTGTTGTTGCCGCGCCAGTCGGTGGCGCGTTCGGCGTAGGTGAACTGGTCCATGTAATGGCCGCGCGTGTCCTGAGCCAGTTGCTGCGCGGCGGCATACACCTCACCAGCCTTTTCGACGAAGTGGCAGCGCCCGCCGTAGAACGTGATCTGGTCGACTTTTTCCTGTGAGGTGCTGCGCGGCATCACCGCGATGAAGGGGAGGCCGAGCAGGCGGGCGAAGTAGGCCTCGCTCACGGCGGTGGAGCCGCTGGAGGCTTCGACCACGGTGGTGCCTTCGTGCAGCCAGCCGTTGCACAGCGCGTACAAAAACAGCGAGCGCGCCAGCCGGTGTTTGAGGCTGCCGGTGGGGTGGGTGGATTCGTCCTTGAGGTACATGTCAATGCCGTGCGCGGCCCAGTGGGGCAGGGGCAGGGCGATGAGGTGCGTGTCAGCACTTCGGCAGAAGTCGGCGTCGATGAGGTCGATGGCCTGGTGGGTCCAGACTGGTGTGACTTTGGTGAGGTTCATGGCGAGCGTTTTACCAGTCTTCTTTCACCGCCTGTACCGCGTCGCGGCTGGCCGCTGCGCGCCCGGCCAGCCAGGCGGTGGCCGTGCCTGCCAGCACCACGGCGAAGCACAGGGCCAGCAGCCGCGCCCAGGGCAGGGCGAGGTCCATGGTCCAGTGGAAGCTCTGCGGGTTCACCACGTGCACCAGCACCAGGCTCACTGCCAGCCCCAGCAGCAGGCCGGCGATGGCGCCCAGCACCGTCCACGCCAGGCCTTCGAGCGCCACCAGGCTGAGGATCTGCCGGCGCGTGAGCCCCAGGTGGGCGAGCAGACCGAATTCGCGTCGGCGAGCCAGCACCTGAGCACTGAAGCTGGCGGCCACGCCGAACAGGCCGATCGCAATGGCCACCGCCTGCAACCAGTAGGTCACGGCGAAGCTGCGGTCAAAAATGCGCAGCGATGTGGCACGGATCTGCCCGGCAGACGCGAACTCGATCAGGTCTTCTGCGTCTTTCTCACTGGCCAGCGCGCGTATGGCTTCCTGTACCAAAGTTTCATCAGCGCCTTCGTCCAGATGCAGCGCCAGATCGTTCACCCGGTCGTCGCCAGAGAGGCGCACGAAGTGGGTCCTGTCCATCACCACGCTGCCATGCTGGCGAGCGTAGTCGCGCCACACGCCGGCCACAAAGAAGCGGGGCTCGGGTGTGCCCGCACGCACTGACGGAAAAGCCAGGCCCAGAGCCGGAAGCCAGCCGCCGGGTCGGGCGTCGTACAGGTCCAGCATGGCCTCGCTCACGTACACCAGTACCACGTCTTCGCCCACAGCCGCTGTGGGCACAGGCAGCGGGTTGCCGACCAGCGGCAAGCGCTGTCCGGTGGTGCCCGCGCCGTCCAGCGGCCTGGCCAGCAGCGCCACTGCGGGCAGCGTGGGGCTGAACTGCAGCGAGGTGGCGCGCAGCGGGTCCACCCGCGCCACGCCGGGCACCTGGCCCACCGCCTGCACAAAGTCGGTTGGCAGGGTGTTGCTCTCACTCAGCGTGCTGGCGGCTGCGCGCACATACAGCGGCGCTGGCAGCACGCCGTCGAGCCACTGCGTCACCGAATCGCGAAAGCTCGCCACCATCACGGTGAGCGCCACCGACAGCGCCAGGCTGGCCACCACACCACTGGTGGCCACGGCGGCCGTTTCGCGCATGCGGCGTGAGCGCTCCACCGCCAGCAGCGGCAAGGCGTGGCGAGCCACCCAGGGCGCCAGCCTGTCGAGCAAGGCACTCACGCCCAGTGGCAGCGCCGCAATGCCCCCCACCAGCAACAGGCCCACGGAAAAATACGCGAACAAGGGAATGCCCGCCACTGGCGGCGCCCAGGCCAAAGCGCCCGCCAGCAACACCATGGCCAGCGCCAGGGAATGGCCCCGGCGCGCGGAACCGTTGCCGGCACCGCCCAGGCCCTTGAGCGCGAGGGCCGGTGCCATTTGCGCGGTGGCGCGCGCGGGCCACCAGCCGCCCGTCACAGCGGCGGCCACCCCCAGCCCGCCATAGAGCAGCGCGGCCCACCATTGCCACTGCAAGGGTGGCGTGGCGCCAGAGAAATAGCCGCCGCCCAGGTCTCCACCCAACAGACCCAGCGCCAGTGCCGCCAGCGCAGAGCCCAGTGCCACGCCCAGCACACTGCCCAGCAGACCCAGCAGGGCAGATTCGGCCAGCACCAGGCGCAGCCGTTCGCGTGCGGACAGCCCCAGCACGCCCAGCAAGGCGAACTGCTGCTGGCGCCGCGCCACCGACAACGACAGCACGCTGAACACCAGGAAGGCGCCAGTGAACAAAGCCACCAGTGCCAGCACAGTGAGGTTCACGCGGTAGGCCCTTGAGAGGTTGCTGACCCGCTCGGTGGCCTGTTCCGGGCGCTGCGCCACCACCTGCGGCGGCAGCGCCATCGATGCCAGCCAGGCGTCTGCCTGCGTGCCGGGTGTCAGGCGCAGGTCGATGCGGCTGATTGCGCCGACGCGGTCCATCAGGGCCTGCGCGGCGGCCACATCCATCACCAGCATGGGCGCACCCGGCGCGTTCACGGTGCCGGCCACGCGCACGGTGCGCAGGCTCAGGCCGCTTTGCACCTGCATCGTGGCGGGCAGTTCACCTTCCGTGCTGAGCGCCAGGCGGGCCGCCGGGTTCAGAAATACGGCGTCTGATGCAAACAGGTCCAGACGCCGGCCCCCGGTGTCGTCGTCAGCCTGTTCAGTGCGCGGCATCAGTGCAGGCGACACACCGGCCACCGAGAGCGCGTCCACGCCCACCAGTTGTACATTCAGCTTTTCACCGCGCGCATCGAGCACCGCAGTCGACAGTGCCAGCACCGGGCTGGCCAGAGCCACGCCGGGGTGCGCACCCACACGTTCCACCAGCGCATCGTCGAGCAGGCCTTGACGCGAACGCAGTTCCAGATCGGGCTGGCCGTTGACGGAACTGACCGCGCTGGAGAATTCAGCCAGGGCTGATGCGTTGATGAGGTGCACCGCAAACGCCAGCGCCACGCCCAGCATCACCGCCGCCACCGCCGACGCGTTGCGCCACGGGTGGTGGCGCAGTTCTTGCAATGAAAACGTGGTCAGCAGGGCGCGCATGTTTTCGAGCTTACGCGCTCCAGTGAGTCCGCAACAAAAGGCTGAGCAAGACGTCTTCTGAAGGTGGGGCATCGCACAGATGGAACGTTCTGTGGAGCGTAAGATGGCCCACCGGTTGACAGGCTTTCACCGTTCATTGGCGCTGTTAGGCGCTACGCCCGCCACACTGGCGGCCAACATCTTTATTACGGTGTCACCCATGGTCCGCATTCACCTCGCTATCGATCTGCAGTACGACGTGGCGCCCCCCAGCGCCGATTTCATCTTCAACGTGCAGGCCGCCCACGCGCCACAACAAAAAGTGGTGTGGGAAGAGCTGCAGGTCAGCCAGCCGGTGCCCATGGTCATGCACACCGACGCCGCCACCCGCAACCGCACCTTGCGCCTCACGGCCGGACCCGGCCCACTCACGTTGCGCTACCGCGCCACGCTGGACATCACCCACCATGTGGCGCAGCCCGACAGCGTGTTTGAAACCCCGGTGGCCCAGTTGCCCACCGAAGTGCTGAGCTACATCTATCCCAGCCGCTATTGCCAGTCCGACTGCGTGACCGCCATGGCCATGGAGCTGTTCGGGCAGCTGCCTCAGGGTTACCGAAGGGTGCAGGCCATCAAGGACTGGGTGCAGAGCCAGGTCACGTTCGAGTCCAACACCAGCAATTCCATGACATCGGCGCTGGACACGCTCAACGACCACAAAGGCGTGTGTCGCGATTTCGCCCATCTCATGATCACCATGTGCCGTGCGCTGAACATCCCGGCCCGCTTCACCACCGCCATCGACTACGGTGCCGATCCGGCGCTGGGCCCCACAGATTTCCATGCCTACGTGGAGGTGTACCTGGGTCACCGCTGGTACATGTTCGACCCATCGGGCACCGCCATTCCCATGGGCTTCATCCGCATTGGTACCGGGCGCGACGCGGCCGATGCCTCGTTTGCCACCATCTTCGGTGGCGTGAACGCCCAGGCGCCGCGCATCGACATCTCGGCTCAGGTGAATCCGCAGAACGGATGGCAGCTACCGGTGCACCGTGAAGAAGCGCTGTCCACCGACTCGGCATTCACCTGGAACATGGTGGACACGGCCTGATCTGACGCCCGCTACGGCGCTTGTGGTCCAATAGCGGTTTTTCCTCCAACTTTCTCAGGATGCAGCCATGGGCAACAAAATCGTCACCGAAGCCGACCGCAGAGCCACCCCCCGTCCCACCCCCGTGCCTGGCGTTTCGCTGACCTCCCCCGGCCGCGGTCAACGCGTGAGCCTGGAGCGCGGCGTGGCCACGCGCAGCAAGAAGAACCCCGGCAAGCGCTCGAAGAAGGGCGGCTGATCCGCCTTTGCGTTTCACGCATCGCCCATGCAAAAGGCCCGCTCCAGCGGGCTTTTTGCATGGGCGATGCTGCATTCAGTTGCTCCACCGCGCAGCGCGACCCACGACGCACGAAACGGTCCCATCCAGGGGCACCGCCGGGCTGGCTTTGCCAGACGGCCGGTGCCGCCCCCCTTGAGGGGGGTGACGCGAAGCGGCGCGGGGGGTGTTCCCTTTCAGCGGGAAAACGTCAAAAACCGCCCCTTGTAGGCCACGCCGTCTTCCAGCTCGCGGTCGGCCGTGCGCATGATGAGGCCATAGCCCAGCGCCGCCATTTCCTGCCCGAACGCGGCCCGGTTGCTCCGGTCCGGGTCCACCACGATCACCTCGCAGCCTGCGGCCGCATGCCGGTCGATGAAGCTGGCCAGTTGGGCTGGCTGCTGGCGCTCGTAGAGCAGGTCGCTGCCCACGATCAGGTCAAACCTGCCCAGCCAGGGGTTGGCCGTGGCCCAGTTGCCAGACGCGTAGCGCAGCGGGCCCAGGCGGTTGAGGCGCAGGTTCTCCTGCAGAAAGGACTCGGCCAGCGGGTGCCAGTCGCTGACCGTCACGTTGGCCCCCCGGCTGTGCAGCACCAGGCTGGTGAGTGCCAGGCCGGCACCGATCTCCAGAATGCGTTGGCCGCGCAGTGGATGGGTCAGCATGGCCAGCGCCAGCACGCGTGCCGACGGCCACACTTGGCCGAACATCGACCAGCCGGCCGGCGGAATGCCTATGTCCCCCGAGGCATTCTGCGGATCGGCGTACTGCTGGTTGTCCACCAGGCTGCGGATCTGCCAGGGCGTGTTGCCCAGCAAAAGGGTTTCGGTCTTGACCTGGTAGCCGGGCATGGGCTGCTTTCCTTGAAGTGGGAGCGTCGGGTGTTCAGATCGAACGGGCACAACGCTTCACAAGGACACATTCCAGGGGAAAGCCATGCAGGCCGAAGAGGCACTGGCGTGCGCCAGGGGATTGGCGCTCGACCACATTAACACGCCCCCAGGTCTACAATGCAGGCCTTCACCGGGGGTGCCTGACCAGTGCTGTTTTTGCGCTGGTCAAGGGCTGAGAAATACCCCTCTCACCTGATCTGGGTTGTGCCAGCGTAGGGAGCGTGACAGACCCTATCCGCCTTGCCGGAAACCGCCTCTGCCACCGCCCTTCGCGGCGTTCATGAATTGGCGGTTTGGCATGCAGCGACGAGTGTTTTCCCTGGCGACAGGCGGCTTTCTTTCCCTGGCACTGTTGGGCGGCACCGCACTGGCCCAGTCCCCCAAGCCGCCCACCCTGCGCGTGTTGACCCACAGCTCGTTTGAGCTGCCGGCCGAGCTGCTGGCAGGGTTCGAGCAGCAAGCTGGCGTGAGGTTGCAGATCGTCAAAGGTGGTGACGCCGGCGAGATGCTCAACAAGCTCATCCTCACCCGCGCCAAACCGATTGCCGATGTGGTCTTCGGCATCGACAACACCCTGCTGCAGCGTGCAGTGGCCGCCAATGTGATCGAACCGTATGCGGGACCGGCCACGCAACGCAAGGCCGCTGCCGGCATGGGCGAAACCGCGGATACGACTGGTGTGGTGGCCGGCGTGGTGCCGGTGGACCATGGCTACGTCACCCTCAACATCGACAAGGCCTGGTTCGCGAAAGCGGGGCTGGCCTTGCCCACCCGCCTGGAGCAATTGGCCGAACCGGCCTACGCCAAACTGCTGGTGGTACAGAACCCCGCCACGTCGAGCCCTGGCCTGGCCTTTCTGTTTGCCAACATTGCTGCCCTGGGCGAAGCAGCCGCGTTCGACTGGTGGGCGAAGCTGCGAGCCAACGGTGTGAAGGTGGCCAAAGGCTGGACCGAGGCCTACTACACCGAATTCACCCGCAACGGCGGCACACGGCCCATTGTGGTGAGCTACGCCAGCAGCCCGGCGGCCGAGGTGTTCTTCAGCAAAGACAAACTCACCGAATCGCCCACTGCGAACCTGTTCCTCAAAGGCGGCGTGTTCCGGCAGGTGGAAGGCGTGGCGCTGGTGAGGGGCGGCAACCCGGCTGCACGTGAAGGGGCCGGGCGGTTCATCGAATTCCTGCGCTCGGCACCGGCCCAACAGGCCCTTCAAACCACCATGTGGATGTACCCGGCCGAGGCTGGTGCGCCACGCGTGGAAGTGATGCAGCAGCACGCGGTGGAGCCCACCGCGTTTGACAATCCGCCTGCTGCGCAGATGGAAGACAAGGGGCGTGGATGGGTGCAGCGGTGGACAAAGGTGGTGTTGAAGTAGCAGTGTCTGGCCTCGCATGAACGCGCGTGGGCGTTGGCTTCTCGTGGGGCCGCTGCTGTTCCTGGGGGTGTTGCTGGTGGCGCCGGTGGTGCGGTTGCTGTTGGAGGGCATGGGAACGGCCAATGTTGCCTGGTGGGCGGTTTGGCAGGACGATCATTTGCGGTGGCGGGTGGGGTGGTCGGTGGCGCAGGCGGGCATCACGTGCGTGCTCGCGCTGTTGCTGGGGCTGCCGGTGGCCTGGGTGCTCGCTCGGCTGGAGTTTCCTGGTCGCGCCCTGGTGCTGCGATTGCTGATGCTGCCGTTTGTGGTGCCCACGCTGGTGGCGGCGATGGGGGTGCTGGCGCTGTGGGGGCCGCGGGGCTGGCTGGGTGAGCCGATGGCGGCGGCGGGCTGGAGCCTGGAAGACACGCCCTGGCTGCTGTTGTACGGCAACCTGTTCTTCAATCTGTGTGTGGTGGTGCGTGCCGGGGTGGACGCGCTGGAGCAGGTGAGCGCGCAACGCGTGGCCGCTGCACGCACACTGGGCGCCACGCCCTGGCGGGCCTTCTGGCGCGTGGAATGGCCTGCAGTGGCGCCCTGGCTGGCATCTGCCCTGTGCCTGGTGTTCCTGTACTGTTTTGCCGGTTTTGGTTTGGCGTTGATCCTGGGCGGACAGCGCTACGCCACGGTGGAGGTGGAGATCTACACCCTGGTGGCGCATGAACTGGCGCTGGCGGAAGCCGGCGTGCTGGCGGTGTGGATGTTGCTGCTCACCGGTGCCGTGGCGCTGGCCTACGCCGCCATTGAAAAACGCCTGGCGGCGCCGGGACGAACGGTGCCAGTGATGCGTCAGAGCCCACAGGGAGCAGGCCAGTGGTGGGCGGTGGCCGGTGCGCTGGCGGTGCTGCTGCTGGTGTGTGCGGCGCCCTTGCTGGCCATTGTGCTGCGCGCGCTGCATGCGCTGCTGTGGGGGCAGGGCGCTGCCGTGTTGGTGGAAGCCGAAACGCTGCAGGCGCTGGGCAACACCTTGCGGTTTTCCGGCATGGCGCTGGCGCTGGCCACGGCACTGGGCCTCACCCACGCGCTCGCGGTGCAGGCGCTGGATCGGGTGAGTGCCCTGCGCGGCGCCGGCGGCGTGCAATCCACAGCTGCGCTGGGCTGGCGCGCGGCGGCGTTTTTGCCGTTCGTGGTGTCGCCAGTCACGGTGGCGTTTGGACTGCTGCTGCTGTACCCGCAATGGACGGCCAGCCTGGGTCTGCTGGTGGCCGCTTACGCGTTGCTGGCCTACCCGTTCGTGGCGAAGTCACTCACTGCCGCGCTCGATGCGCTGCCGGCCAGCTACGCGCAGGCTGCGGCCACACTGGGTGCACGCCCCTGGCGCATTTTTTGGCGGATCACCCTGCCGCTGGTGGCCACCGCCTTGCGCCGGGGCATGGCGTTTGCGGCAGCGACTGCCCTGGGCGAATTCGCGGTGTCGCTGTTCCTCTCACGCCCTGAGTGGACCACGCTCACCACGCTCATCTACCAGCGGTTGAGCCGCCCGGGTGCCGCCAACCTGGATGCGGCCTTGGTGCTGGCCTGTGTGCTCATGCTGCTGGCGTTATTGGCCTTCGCCGGCATCGAAGGCCGGGCGCAGCGCACCAATCAGGACAATGCCCGCCATGCTTGAACTTCGCGACATCCACAAACAATGGGACCACCGCCCGCTGCTGGACGGCGTGAGCCTGAGTGTGGCGGCCGGCGAAACTGTGGCCCTGCTGGGCGCTTCAGGCAGCGGCAAGAGCACACTGCTCAAGATCGTGGCGGGCCTGGATCAGCCCGAGTCCGGCAGCGTGTGGTTTGACGGTGTGGACATCACCCGCCTGCCCCCTGAGCGGCGCGGCTTTGCACTCATGTTCCAGGATTTCGCGCTCTTTCCACACCTGAACGTGGTCGACAACGTGGCCTTTGGCCTGGTGGAACAGGGCGTGCGAAAGGCTGCCGCTCGCGAGCAGGCGCGCACCATGCTCCTGCGCTTTGGTCTGGCCGATCGCGGCACCGCGCGGGTCTGGACGCTCTCTGGTGGCGAGCAGCAGCGCGTGGCTTTGGCGCGCGCGCTCATCACACAGCCCCGTGCGCTGCTGCTGGACGAACCCTTCAGCGCACTCGACGCCACGTTGCGCGAACAGCTGCGCAATGAGTTTCGTGAACACATCACCGAGGCCGGCATGACGGCCATTCTGGTCACCCACGATGAGCAGGAGGCCCGCGCCATGGCGCAGCGTGCCTGGGGCCTGCAGGGTGGGCAACTGGTGGCGCTGTGGTGAGGGTGCGGCACAATGGCCGGGCACCCGCGTTGAGGTGTGTTTGACGGGAGTTGCCCATGGGCTGGTTTTCCAAGAGCAGCGATCAGTTTTTCCTCAGCACCACCCTGCCCGAAGGTATAGCGCTCAACCAGTACCTGGGCGTGGTCAATGGCGAAGCCATCATCGGCGCCAACATCTTCCGCGACATGTTTTCTTCCGTGCGCGATGTGGTCGGTGGCCGGGCCGGTGGCTACGAGCGCGCCCTGGCCGGCGCGCGCGATGCGGCCATGGCCGAACTCATTGAAGCCGCCAAAGAGTTGGGCGCCACCGGTGTGATCGGCATTGATTTCGACTACGAGGTGCTGGGCGAGACCAACGGCATGATGATGGTGGCCGCGAGCGGCACTGCGGTGAAGCTGGGCTGAAATGGCCACCCACTGACGACTCTCCTCACACCATTGGCCAAGCAGATAGCCACACCCCTTCGACATGGACGCCTACATCATCATCGGCAACACCCGCACCCGCAAAGCGGCGCTGGTGCGCAGCCTCACCGGCTGCTTCAACCGCAGCGTGCGCGACATCCTGCTGCAAGGCAGTAAACGGCCACAGCGCTTCTACGCCCGCGTGGGCACGCTGCAAGACACCCACACCACCATCGAGCAGTTCGCTGCTGAAGTGGCCCGCGCGCGCTGCGAGGCCACGGTGTTCTGCCTGTCACCTACGGCCAACAGGAACGAAGCCGTCGAGCTTCCTGATGCCGCAACCTACGTGGCCGCCTTTCGCCAGATGGGCTGGCGCATCAAGGGCGTGGCCGTGCTCGGACAGAACGACGGGGGTGTGCGCGCCCCCAACCTGCGCCAATACCCCCATGCGCCGGCGGCACCTGTCAATGTGACGGCGCGGGATGTGAGGGCGCAGTTTGGGTGGGTGTGAAGATCGGACCTGCCTTGTGCATCACCGAGGCGCCAGGAGGGTTCGACAACCAGATCACACAGGGCGCGCAAATTCAGGAATTTGAAAGCGTTTCCGGTAGGCGCCTGGCGCAAGGCCTGTTGTGCGCTTGAACAGGCGCCGGAAGAAGGCTGAATCTTCGTAGCCGACGCGCCAGCTGATGTCGTCGACCGACGCGTCGGTGCGTTCCAACCGGCGCTTGGCGTCTTCAATGCGCAGACGTTGCACATAGGCGATCGGAGCCAGGCCGGTGGCCGCAGTGAAGCGCCGCTTGAACGTTCGCTCAGCCAGCTTCGACTGCTTGATCATTTCTTCCACCGGGTTGGCAACGGAAAAATGGGAGGCGAGCCACTGCTGTGCACTCTGAATCTCGGCGTCGCCGTGATCGCTCTTGCCTTCGAAGACGATGAAGGGCGTGAGTCCGTCCTGGTGCCATTGCAATGCGAACATGCGCGCCACCTCCTGCGCATCGGTCGCGCCCAGATAGCGGGCAATCAGGTAGAGCACCATGTCGTGCCAGGTGGTGGATGCGCCCGAGCTCACCAGATCTTCGTGCAACCCCGAGATCACGAGCACCCGCTCCGGATGCACGGATACGTCCGGAAAGGCCGCCGAGAAAGCCGGCGCATAGCCGTAGTGAACGGTGGCGTCCTTGCCATCGAAGAGGCCCGTCTCCGCCAGGAGAAAGATGCCTGAGCAGGCCGAACCCAGCAGTGCGCCACGCTCGTTCATTCGGTGCACCCAGTTGACCAGTCTGGGGTAGCGATTCTTTTGCCAACCGTCCGGTCTCAGCAGGATGGACGGGACGATGACGATGTCTGTGGTCTCGACGTCGGCGACCGATCGCTGCACGGTGATCGGCACGCCGCTGGCCAGCGTCAACGGGCCTGCGGTCTCGCCCACGATCTCGATCTGGAACGGCGGGCGTTTTCCTTCGCTCGACATGCGCATCAGAGTGAAGGCGTTCATCACGTCAAAGATGCCGAACAGCGTGGATGCCACCGCATCGGGGAGGGCCACGAGGCTGACGTGGATCGGACCCAGTCCCGCGTGAGTTTTTGGCTTGGCGATCATGGTTCGAAGTTCTCCTGAAATGGCACGAATGCCCCTTTCTTGGCGGTTCCAGCTCTGTTCCTGGTGCGATCGCGTCCGGATCATAAGCCTGTGACTCTTCACTGTGCGCCGCTCCATTGCGAGCGGCGCTCCGCTTATGCCTCCATTTAGGGAACCCAACATGTCCACCTCACCTACGTATACCGCGCCCGCATCCTCGCCGGGCCAGCTTGCCGGGCCTCGCCCGGTTGCTCAGGAAGGGCGATCGCTCTTGCGCCTGGCTGCTCCCATCATGTTGATCGCATTGGTCAACATGGGCATGAGCATCACCGACACCGCGATGGTCTCTGTGCTCTTTGGCGCTCAGGCCCTGGCTGCAGTGGCCGTCGGCAGCGACCTCTACTCCATTCTCTTTTATCTGGGTGCGGGGGTGCTGGGTGGTCTGGTGCCTTTCTACACCGCAGCCGTGGTGCGAGCGGACCCGGTTGATCGGCTGCGCCTTGAGCGCATCGGTCGCGTGGTGGTGCTTCTGCTGGGCCTGCTGCTTGTGCCGCTGGTCTGGTTCGCGCCGGACTGGCTGGGGCTGCTCGGCATCGATGCGGTGCTGCTACACGAAGGTAGCGGGTACACGCGCGCCATGGCACTGACGCTGCTGCCGATGCTGGGCGTGATGCTCTACCGCACCATCCTGACCGCAGCCGAGAAGCCCAAGGTGTTCCTGAAAGTCACGCTCGCCATGCTGCCACTGAATGCGGCGGCGAACTGGGTGCTGATGGTCGGTGCGGGCCCGATACCGGCCTTCGGTCCCGCCGGGGCCGGGTACTCGTCGCTGATCGTCGCGAGCACCAGCCTGTTGATTCTGGTGCTTGTCGCACGCAGCTCCACCGAGCGGTTCAGTCTGCTTCCCAGGGACCCAAGGGTCGACTGGTCCGGTCTGGTGCCTGTGCTGCGAGTGGGCTTGCCGATCGGCATTGCCACGGTGGCCGAGGTGGGCGTCTTCCTCGGTGCCACCATTTATGCGGCGACGCTGAGTGCAGCCGACGTGGCGGCCCACACACTCACCCTGCGTACGGCGGGCGTAGCCTATGCGGTGCCGGCGGCGCTGCTGCAGGCCTCGATGGTGCGCATGGCGCGGGCGCACACGTTGGGCGATGTGGCGATGCAGCGCGCCGTGACCACTGGCAGTCTCGTCCTGTCGCTTGGCTTCGGGCTCGCCATCTGCCTCGCACTGGGGATTGGTGCCGGGCCACTGGCACACGGGTTCTTCGACGGCAGCCCTGCTGGTCTCGCGGCCGCCGGTCTGGCAGCGGGGCTGCTGGTGTTGCTGGGTGTCATGGAGCTCATCGTTGGTCCCGGCTCGGCGGCAGCTGGCTTGCTGCGCGGTCGCAAGGTCACCCGCGCGCCCATGGTCTACGTGCTGATCGGTCACTGGGCGGTGGGTGCTCCGATCGGCATCTACCTTTGCGAAGTGCAGGGCATGGGCATCACCGGCATCTGGATCGGCCTCAGTGCGGGCACCTTGCTCACCACCGTGCTGACGCTGTGGCGCTTGTTCGCAGGCAGTGCACAAGCAACTGCTGCAAGCGCATCGCAGCACAACTCAGCGAATGCCCGAACTGGCACGAACGGCCCTTTCCTGGGTGATTCCGGCTCTGTTCCCAAAGCCGTTGCCAATCGATCATGAACCCCTCACCAACCCTTCACCTTCACAGGAGAAAACTCATGTCACTTTCCTCTCAAATCAATGCACCTCGCTTGCTGACGGCGGTCGCTCTGGCGGCGCTGGCCACGGCTTCACAGGCCGCCAACACCAGCAAGACCTGGTGTGCCGACCGCTGCGACCAGATCGTCATCGACTGGAACCAGCAGACCCACCAGGTCATCAAGGCGGCCACTGGCTACCAGGATCCGATGGCCGCCTCACGCATCCTGGCGATGGTGCACCTGGCGATGCACGACGCGGTGAACGCCGCGCAGCCGCGCTACCGCACCTACGCCTACCAGCCCAAAGTGTCTACCAGCAAGTCCGGAGCCGACGCGGCAGTGGCTGCCGCCGTGGCCGCTCACGACGTGCTGGCTTCCATGTTCCCGAAGCAGCAGGAGATGCTGCGTGCCACGCTGGACGCCACCCTGCACGATGCCGGCATGGGTGCTTCCATCGCAGAAGGCAAGAAGCTGGGTGCCGAAGCTGCGGCCGCGATGATCGCCAGGCGTGCAGACGACGGCAGCCAGGCCGACGAGGCCTACAAGCCGGGCAAGCGTCCGGGCGAATACCAGTTTGTGCCCGGCTTCGATTTCGTCGCCGCGCCGCACTGGCGCGCAGTGAAACCGTTCACCATGCGCGCGCCTGAGCAGTTCCGGGTGGCGCCTCCTCCGGCATTGACAAGCACTGCATACGTCGTTGATTTCAACGAAGTGAAGGCCACGGGCAGCAAGGCAGCCAATGCCAGACGCAGTGCCGATCAGACGCAGTACGCGGCTTACTGGTACGAGTTCTCTGACAGCGGCTGGAACCGCATAGCGCGCACTGTGGCCCGCGACAAGCCACAGGACCTGTGGCAGCGCGCTCGCACCTTCGCATTGCTCAACGCCGTGATGGCTGACGCTTATATCGCCGGCTGGGACTCCAAGATGCACTACAACTTCTGGCGCCCGGTCACCGCGATTCAGCAGGCAGATACCGACAACAATCCAGCCACCACCGCTGCGGCTCACTGGGAACCGATGCTGACCACACCACCGGTGCAGGACCACCCGTCCACGCACAGCGCACTCGGTGCGGCCGCTGCGGTGGCACTGGCGCACGCCTTTGGAGGCGACCGTGTGGCCTTCACGATGGCTTCGCCCAGTGCGCTGCCTGAAGCACCTGAGCGCTCTTTCAAGAGCTTCAGAGCCGCCGCCAAGGAAAACGCCGACTCCAGGGTGCGCGCCGGCCTGCATTTCCGCTTCGCCACCACAGCCGGGTTGCAATTGGGCGAGCAGATCGGCCACCAGGCGGTCCGCGACATGCTGGCTCCGGTGGGAGGCGCCCAATGAGTGCTGCAACCCAAGCCGATACGCGGGCGACCATGGAGGCACCCGTGATTGATCAAGCCAGACTCGAAGCCTTCTTCATGCGCACGGTCAATGACCTGTCTGCCGGTTACGCTGGCGTGATGGTCAGCCTGGGTGCCAAGCTGGGTCTGTACAAGGCGATGGCCGGGGCCGGCCCCATCAGCCCCAAGGAGCTGGCGTTGCGCGCGGAATGCGCCGAGCGCTATGTGCGCGAGTGGTTGAACGCGCAGGCCGCAGGCGGCTACGTCGACTACCACGCCATGAGTGAGACCTATGAACTGACGCCCGAACAGGCGATGGTGCTGGCCGACGAAGACAGCCCTGCCTACATCCCCTACGCGTGGAACGTGCCGGCTTCGATGTGGGCCGATGAGGACAAGGCCGTCCATGCGTTTCGCACAGGCAAGGGTGTTGCATGGGGCGACCATGCCGACCGCATGTACTGCGGCGTGGCGGCCTTCTACCGCAACGGCTATCGGGCCAGCCTGGTGCCGCAATGGCTGCCAGCGCTCGATGGTGTGGTGGCGAGGCTGGAAGCGGGCATTGAGGTGGCAGACGTGGGTTGCGGCCACGGCCATTCAACCGTGCTGATGGCGCAAGCCTTTCCAAGGTCCCGCTTCCACGGTATCGACACCCACGCGCTGTCAATTGCCGAAGCGAGGGTCAACGCGGCCAAGGCCGGTCTTGCCGAAAGGGTGAACTTCGAGATGGCAAGGGCTACCGATTACCCCAACCGGCGGTACGGACTCATCTGCTTCTTCGACACGCTGCACGACATGGGCGACCCGGTGGCGGCAGCGCGGTATGCGGCCGAGGTGTTGGCACCTGATGGCACGGTGATGCTGATCGAGCCCTTCGCCAACGACCGGGTGGAAGACAACATCTCGCCGGTGGGGCGTCTGTACTACGCCGCTTCATCGGTGCTGTGCTGCGCCCATGCGATCTCTGAAGGTGGCAAGCTCGTGCTGGGCGCGCAGGCGGGCGAATCTCGCCTGGCGGAAGTGTTCCGCCGGGCTGGGTTCACGCGGTTTCGCCGGGCAGCCGAGACGCCATTCAACATGGTGCTGGAAGTGAGGCGTTGACATGATGGCCCCGACTCAGGTTCGTTGGAGCGAAGTCGGCGGCCAGCGTTTGATGGATCGATTCACCACAGCCCGTGTCGAGTTGTGGATCACCGTGTTGTGCCTCAACTTCGCGCTGGCTGGAGTCTTAGCCATGGCCGTCGTGGTGGCGTATGGCTGGGGGCATGGGCAGTCGTGGTGGGCACGCTGGCTGTTGCTTGGCGTGCTGTTGACGCTGTGCACCAGCAAGCGCCTGTGCCAGAGCCTGTCCCCCCTGTTCTGGCTTCCCGCGTCTGCCCCGGATGCTCAACCCGAAGCGGCGTGTTTGTCACTTGCGCACATGCCTGAATCCATGACATGCCACGCGATTGCGCGCGCTGGCTTGTCATGGCCACCGCTCCAGTTCCCCCGAAGTTGGACCTGAACACAGCGTGATGGTCGCTGGGGGGCGCGGGGGCAGCTCAGGGCGTCAAGCGTCGATCTGCATCGCCGGACGCGCCTGTACCTTCTGCAGCCAGGCCAGCGTCGTCGGGTGCTCGGCCACCGGCGCACCAATGTAGGCGCTGTAGCCGATCACCGAGGCCACGATCAGGTCCACCAGCGTGTACTTGTCGCCAAGCATCCACGCCTGCTGGTCCAGGCGGCCGTCGAGCACGGTCAGCAGTTCGTCCAGGCCTTTGTGTGCTGCGGTGCCATGCGCATCGGCGGGCGTGCCCAAATCTTTCGCCGCCTGCAGTCGAAACACCTGCGCACCGTAGGTCACGTAAGACCATGTGCTCCATGCCATGGCCTGCAGGCGCTCAGGCGTACCTTCGGCGGGCCACAGACCGCTCTTGACGCCGTAGGTCTGACCCAGCCACATTTCGATCGCCAGGGCCTCGAACATGGGCGCGCCGTCGACTGTCAGCGTAGGGACCTTGCCATTGGGGTTCAGGGCCAGGTATTCGGGCCGGCGCTGTTCCCCGGTGGTGATGTCGACCTTGACGCGCTCGTGCGGAACGTCCAGTTCGGTTAGGGCGCAGGCGACGGGGGAGGCGCTGGACATGGGGTGCCAGTAGAGAACGATCTTGGACATGAAGGGCTCCATTGAAGGGGTGGAAAGTCGTTTCGACACCGCGTCGAAAACGTGACTGCAATGTCGCTCCCATTGCGGACAATTTCGGCCCTCAATAAAAGGTAGAGTGCGAACATGCTTTCATCGTCTTCGCGCTTGCTTCGGGTGCTGTCGTTGTTGCAGACCCGTAGCCACTGGGCAGGCCCTGAACTGGCCGAGCGGCTGGAGGTGCACCCGCGCACGCTGCGGCGTGACATCGATCGACTTCGTGAGCTGGGCTACCCCATTCACGCGAGCAGCGGTGTGGCGGGTGGCTACGCGTTTCGCGCGGGGCAATCGCTGCCGCCGCTGCTGCTGGACGACGAAGAGGCGCTGGCCGTGGCCATTGCGCTGCAAATTGCCGCAGCGGGCACGGTGAGTGGTGTGGAAGAAAGCTCGCTGCGCGCGCTGGTGAAACTGGAGCAGGTGATGCCCACCCGCCTGCGCCGCCGCACCAACGCGCTGCGTTCGGCCATCGTGCCAGTGCAGCGCATCGGGCCCACCATTGATGCCGGCGTGCTGGCCTCACTGGCCACGGCCTGCCGCGATCAGTTGCAGGTGGGCTTCAGCTACCGGGACCTGCGCGGTCAGGCCAGCGTGCGCACGGTGGAGCCGCATGGGCTGGTGCACACCGGCAATCACTGGTACCTGGTGGCCTGGGACCCGGCGCGCGACGACTGGCGCACCTTCCGCATCGACCGCGTGCAGGGCGCGCCGCGCACGGGCGACCATTTCGCGCCGCGCCCGGCACCAGCGGGCGACCTGCGTGCCTACGTTACGGGTGCGATGACGGGTGTGCACCAGGGTGATCAGGCGCGCGTGGTGCTGCACCGGTCGCGAGATGTGATGCTGCGCACCATTCCCCCCAGCGCTGCCACGCTGGAGGCCATTGACGGTGAACATTGCCTCATGCTGTGCAGTGCGGGCCAGCTGGATTCGCTGGTCTACTGGCTCATGGCGCTGGACGTGGACTTTGACGTGCTGGCCCCGCCTGTGCTCAAAGAGCGCCTGCGCGTGGCCAGCGAGCGGGTGGCGAGCAGCCTGGCCCGCGCTGAACGCAGCGGCGCATCAGCCTGATGTCTCAGCTGCCCCGCAGCGCGCGCAAGATCTTCTGCCCGCCGCGACCGGTCGCTTCATGGCCCAGGCGTTCCTGCTCCAGCTTGATCGCGGCGCGGCTTTTTTCGCCCAGCATGCCATCCACCTCACCAATCTCGTGCCCGCGCAGAATCAGCAGGCCTTGCAGCTCGCGGCGTTCGGCGCGCGATATGCCGGGGTCGTCGGTGGGCCAGGGGGTGGTGAAGGGGCCGTCACCGCGCAGGCGGTCGGCCAAGTGGGCGATGGCCAAGCCGTAGCTCTCGGCGGCGTTGTAGCTGTAGATGGCGTCGAAGTTGCGCAGCACCAGAAAAGCCGGGCCTTCGGCGCCGGCGGGGGTCATGAGACCCGCACTGCCCAGGCCGGTGGGCAAGGGCGATCCGTCCACACGCCGCAGCCCGCGCGAGGCCCATTCGCTCATGGGCCGCTTGGTCCGTCGGCCTTCGCCGCTCACGTTGGTGCCGGCCGGCAGGCGCACTTCAAAGCCCCAGGGCTGGCCGGTCTGCCAACCAGCCTTCTGCAGGAAGTTGGCCGTGGAGGCGAGGGCGTCCACGGTGCTGTCCATCAGGTCTGCCTTGCCGTCGCCGTCAAAGTCCACCGCCAGTCGCTCGAAGGTGCTGGGCATGAATTGCGTGTGACCAAACGCACCTGCCCACGACCCCACAAAACGTTCAGGTGCGATGTGCCCGGCCTGCAGGATGCGCAGCGCAGCAAACAGCTCTGTGCGGAAATACGTCTGCCGCCGCCCGAAGCAGGACAAGGTGCCCAGTGACTGCACCAGCGGCGACTTGCCAAACGTTTGCCCGAAGTTGCTTTCCACACCCCACACCGCCACCACGGTCGCGGGGTCCACGCCATAGCGCTCCTGCACACGGGCCAGTGTGTCGGCATGCTGTTCCAGCAAGGCCCGCCCCTCGGCCACCCGCTCCTCGTCCACCAGTCCTGCCAGGTAATCCCAGATCGCAGTGCGGAACTCGGGCTGGAAGTTCAGCTTGTCGATCACACTCATGTCGGGCGCCAGGCCCTGCGTGTGAAGCGTGAACGTAGCGTCCTGTACACCCGCTGCACGGGCAGGCGCACGCAAGGTGTTCAGGCAGTTTTCAAACTCGGTGTTTTGCGCCAACGCGGGCACAGCGAGCAGGGCAGCACAAAGCAATGAAGAAGTTCGGAAAAGTGTCATCGCGGTTCGGGGCGGGAAGCTCAACAAAGTTCAGAGAGGCGAAGAAGGAAAGGCAAACAGACGTTTTTTCGGTAAGCACGCCATGGCGGAGCGAAGTGCCCCATCCAGGGCACCCGTGGATCTGGCTTTGCCAGTCCACAGGGTGCGTCCCCCTGCCCAGCGGCGAAGCCGCGCCAGAGCGGGGGGAAGCCGCGCAGCGGCGCAGGGGGGTGATCCATGGCAGGCCGTCAGGCCTGCCATGTGCTCCCATGCTCCGGCACCAGCGCCTGCCAGCGCAACTCGTTTTCAATGCGGTAGCGCAGCCGGTCTGATGCCTCCGGGTCGCCGTGCACCACGAACACGCGCCGCGGGGCGCCGGGCAGTGCGCGCAACCACGTCAGCAGCTGGCCAGCGTCGGCATGGGCAGAGGCGGAAGCGAGTTGCACGATCTCGGCGCGCACGGGAATGTCTTTGCCGTGGATGCGCAACTGGGTGGCCGCATGGGCAAGGCTGGCGCCGCGCGTGCCGGGCGCCTGGTAGCCGGTGAGCAGCACCATGTTGCGATGGTCGCTCAGGTACTTGGCCAGGTGGTGAAGCACGCGCCCGCCCGTGGCCATGCCGCTGGCAGAGATGATCACCTTCGGACCATGCTGCAGGGCGATGGCCTTGGATTCGTCGGGCGTGCGCGTCATGGTGGCCACGGTGGCCATGGCGTGGCACTGGGCTGCGTTCAATCGGTGCTCACCCAGATGCTGGGCAAACAGCTCGGTGCTGTGGATGGCCATGGGGCTGTCCAGGTACACCGGCAGTCCGCTCGGCAGGGCGCCTGCGGCCTTGAGTTCGGCGATGGCGTGCAGCAGCGCCTGTGCCCGGCCCACGGCAAACGCGGGCACCACAGCCGTACCGCCACGCGCGGCCACGCGCTGCAGGGCAGGGCCCAGTTCGGCCAGCACGTTTTCGTCGGGGTGCTCACGGTCGCCGTAAGTGGATTCACACACCACCACGTCGGCCGCTGGCGGGTTCTCAGGGGCCAGCATGATGGCATCGTCCGGCCGACCCAGATCGCCAGAAAACAAAATGCGCCGCCCGCCCACTTCCAGCAGCAGGCTGGCTGCACCCAGAATGTGGCCGGCGCCGGAGAAGCGAGCCGTCCACCCATGCACCGGCTCGAAAGCCTGGTTCATGCGGGCGGTGCGGATCAGCTTCAAGCTGCGGCGTGCGTCGTCTTCGGTGTAAAGCGGCAGCGCCGGTGCGTGTTTGGAAAAACCTTTGCGGTTGGCAAACGCCGCGTCTTCTTCCTGAATGTGGCCGCTGTCAGGCAACAGGATCTGCGCCAGATCACGCGTGGCAGGGGTGGTCCACACCTTGCCATGAAAGCCTTCGTTGGCCAGCAGCGGCAGGTAGCCACTGTGGTCCAGGTGGGCGTGCGTGAGGATCACCGCACCAATGTGGTTCGGCAGCACCGGCAAGGGGTCGCGGTTGCGAAGCCGCAGCTGCTT
This sequence comes from Betaproteobacteria bacterium HGW-Betaproteobacteria-16, assembly GCA_002840835.1. Lineage (GTDB taxonomy): Bacteria > Pseudomonadota > Gammaproteobacteria > Burkholderiales > Burkholderiaceae_C > Hydrogenophaga. The sequence continues at coordinate 51,076 of PHCQ01000016.1, forward strand.
GTAGCCCTGAAACAGGCCGCAGTCCACCAGCACGCTGTGCCCATCGTGCTCCACCAGATACTTGGAGCCGGTGACGGTGCCAGCACCGCCGAGGAATCGAATGTGTACGCTCATGCGGGCATCTTACGCCCCGCGCGTATGCTCAGCGACCGCCGCGCCGGGCCAGCCCCCTCAGGGGCAGCGACCCGCGCAGCGGCGGAGCGTGGGGGCTCAGCCCAAAGCTGCATCCAGCATCAGCATGAACACAAACCCCGCCATCAGCGTGACCGAGGCCAGGCTCTCGAATCCGTTGCGGTGCGTTTCGGGAATGATCTCGTGGCTCACCACAAAGATCATGGCGCCTGCCGCCACCGCCAGACCTACCGGGTAAAACGCCGGCAGGCTGCCCAGCACCCACAGCCCCAGGATGGCGCCCAGCGGCTCGGCCAGGCCAGAGAGCGCCGCGACGCCCCACGACAAGGCCGCGCTCTTGCCCAGCGAGCGCAACGCCATGGCCACGATCAGACCTTCCGGCATGTTCTGCAGGCCAATTGCCAGCGCCACTGAAGCGCCGGCCTGTGCTGCACCGGCAGCGTCAACACCCAGCCCTGCGCCCGAATACGCCGCACCCACCGCAAGCCCCTCAGGCACGTTGTGGATCAGGATGGCCAGCACCATCAGCCAGGCCCGCTGAGCATTCGCCGCTTCGCCGCCCGCCGACCACTGCCCGGCGTGGCCGGGCGCTGCCGGCGGCAGCACGGCATGTTCGTGCGGCATGGCCTTGTCGATCGCCAGCATCAGGCCCATGCCCAGCAGCAAGCCCACTGCCGTGAGCCCGGCCGCGCCTGTTTGCGCCGCACCGGTGGCGGCCATCATGGCCTGTCCGGATTCCAGCGAGGGCAGCAACAGCGCAAATATGGCCGCCGCCAGCATCACACCCGCTGCGAAAGCCATCAGCGCCGATTCCTGCCGCTTGCTCACCCGCTGCACCAGAAACACCGGCAAGGCCCCTACCGCCGTGGCCAGTGCCGCGATCAGCGAGGCCTGCACCCCCGCCGTCATCGCGCTGCTGGCGCCCGTGGCATCCCACCAAAGGCGAGTGGGCCCCCAGAAGGTGCTGCCAGCCACCAACCCTGCCATCAACAGCAGGCCCGCGCCCAGTGCCAGCAAGGCGTTGCGCAGGGCGTGAGGCGGCAAGGGAAGCTCCAGTTGTTGAATCTGGAACCAGGCGGGCTGCAGCTGGCGGATGAGGGCGGTCATGGGCGGCTCTTGGATGGGAGGTCCGTTGGAATGGCTGTTCAGTGTGACAAAAACTATCGAAATTTGCCATTTGATTGACTCGATTGCGTTGATAGTCCTCAGTGGTGACCCACGCCGGCAATGCGCCGCCATAGGGACTGTGGGGCGATCCCGGCTTGGCTGGCACACTGCCGTGGGCCGTCCGGGCTATCCGAGGCAAGTCAAGCAAAGGACGCGGCGGAACCGCCGGGAGGAACAACGATGAACGAACACTTGGCAGCCATTCCACCCTCGGTAGGTCTTGAGGGTGGAATGGCATGAGCATCTTCACAGCGCGCCCACAAAAGATCCTGGGCAATGTGGCACTGGCCAGCTTGTTGGCCGGTGTGCCTGCAGGCGCGTTCATGACGCTCATCGCCAGGCTCTTTCTTCAGACCAACACCGCGTCATGGCTGGATTGGGTGCAGGAGCTCGGTATCGGGATGCTGCTGGGTCCCTTCTTCGTGTTTGTTGGCGGGGTCTTGCTGTTGGCACCCACCCTCAGTGTTTTGAGGCACCTGGGCAACGGCGGGCCGTTCTTTGTGTACGCCATCAGCGCCGTTGCAAGCCTGCTTGCGATGGCAGAAGGCTTGCGATTCGGGTTGGCGGTCGCGGTGTTTTCGTTGTCTGCGAGTTTTGTGTTTTGCCGCAGGGCCTACGCTGTTTGAGCAGAGGTGGGTGGATTTGTCGTCGATGGATCTTGGCTCTGCGCGACAGAAAATTAGAGTCGCTCTGTACAACCCTCGTCGTGCGCGCCAGCGTTGGCCGAACGCGATGACCGCAGCGGATAGGCCAGCCAGCCCGCGAAGTCCGCCAACGCAGGATAGGTTTCCGGCGTGGACAAACCGACCCGCTGTGGCTCCGGTGTCGCGCGCCAGCGGTAGGTGCCGAACACCTGATCCCACAACGGCACGGCGGTGCCAAAATTGAGAGCTTCGTCTGGCCGTGTGCTGTGGTGGCGGCGGTGCAGTTCGGCGGTGCCGATCACCAGGTTGAGCCAGCCCATGGTGCCGGGTGTGTTGGCGTGCGTGGCGAAGGACTGCGCTTGCGCCAGGATGCCGGCATAGACGATCGCCTCAGCCCCGAAGCCGAGCAGCATCAGGGGCAGCACGCGCACCGCCTCCACCAGCACCACGTTGATGGGGTGGATGGTCACGTTGTTGGTGGCGTTCACGCCAGTCGGCGCGTGGTGCAGCGCGTGCACCCGCCAGAGCCAGCCGCCAGCGTGTTCCAGCCGGTGCACCGCGTACAGGCCGAGTTCGCCCACCCAGAGCGCCAGCGGCACCGCGACCCACAGCGGCAGATCCTGCAGCAAGGTGGGTGCGGGCCACACCTGTGCAAGCATCACGGCGCCTGCGAGCACCAGCCACCGGGTTGCGCTTTGTGTGATGGCGGCCAACACGAAGTAGAAGCCGTCGCGGCGCAGGTCGGCGCGCGTGGGCACCCATTCGCGCCGGTGAGGCCAACGCCATTCCGCCATGCTGAGCCAGGCAATGATCAGCACGCTGGCCACCAGCGCCGTTTGTTCCAGCGCCCATCCCCTTGCATGTGCGGCTGACAGCCCGGCGAGCATCCCTGCCAGCAGCGTAAGGTGAGCCCAGTTCCACCCCGCATGTGTATGCTTCGTGTTCATTTGAACGCCATGTCCTTCTCTGTGTGTTGACTTGGCGTGTATGGTGCGCAGCCTTGGCCGCCACCGCATTAACCTGGGTTCATTGCGCCATGTCCCGCGACTTTCACTGCCTGGCCTGCCGCCCCGATATCGAAGCCATGCTGACAGCCGTGCCGGGCGCGTTGTCGCGATGGCAAGCCTTGCCGCGCCGCACCATCGCGGCCGGCGAATGCGTGCTGCGCCAGGGCGACATGGCGCGCCATGTGTGGTTCGTCCAGCAGGGGCTTGTGCGCTGTTATTTCCTGTCGGCCGATGGCCGGGAGCGCAATCGTTCGTTTCACGCCGAAGGCACCTGGGTGGGGGGTGGCACCCCGCCGCATCCGAGTCCGAGTCCGTACACGATGGAAGCCGTCGAGGCGCTGCAGTTGGTGGAAATGTCTTACGCCGAGCTGGCAGGCTGGCTGCACGACCTGCCTGCCACGCGCCCGGTGCTGGATGATGGTCTGAGCGCGGCCTTTGCCAAGCAGGCGGCGCGCGAGGCGGACCTGCTGCTGCTCGATGCCTCTTCGCGCTACCTCGCTTTCCAGTCCGAATACGGCGAGATCGAACAGCGCATCGCGCTTCACCACGTGGCGAGCTACCTGGGCATCACCAATGTCGCGCTGTCGCGCATCCGTTCGCGGATGGGGCTGGTGGCGCCCCGCATGCGAAGAGCCGCAGCCTGAGTGCGCTTGTCCAGGCCTGGCCTCAGAGCCGCACCTGCCCAGGCTGTCGCATCAATCGCGCGGTGATCCAGCCCCTGCTGATCCGGCGTTTTCCGCATCCCCATCCTCGTCCTTGTGCAGCTTGATCCCCATGCGCTCGGCGCGTTTGGCCCACAGCTGCCGGGCCATTTGCTGCATGTCCGCGACCTTGTCGCCTTCGTCAAGAATCTCGATGCCCAGCAGGGTCTCGACCACGTCTTCGAGCGTGACCAGGCCCTTGGTTTCGCCGTATTCGCCCACCACCAGGGCAATGTGCTGGCGCTGTTCCAGCAGGGTCTCCAGCAGACGCGAAAGTAGCGTGCTGGACAGCACGGCCACGATCTCACGCTGGAAGGTGGACACAGGCAGGTCGCCCTTGCCCTGGTTCTGCGCCACCAGCAGGTCTTCGCGCAGCACAAAGCCGGTGACCGCGTCCAGGTTGTCGCCGAAGATGGGCAGGCGCGAGAAAGGCGTCTTCTCTGGCGTGCTCAGGGCGTCGCTGACCTTGGTGTCTCTTTGCAGTGCGGCCACCACAATGCGTGGCGTCATCACCGTGCTGGCCTCGACCGACTTGAATAAAAACAGGTTGCGGATGATCTTGGACTCGCGCTCGTTGATCATGCCCTGTTCCTGGCCGATGCCGGCCATGGCCACGAATTCGTCGCGGCTGAAGTGGTGGAGCTTCTGTCCGCCGGAGATCATCTGGGTCAGCTTTTCAGAGACCACGATCAGCGGGTACATGCTCTTGATCAGCAGGTTCACAAAGGTGCCGGTCATGCCCGCGAGCTGGCGCCAGTACACAGCGCCCAGGGTCTTGGGCACGATCTCTGAGAGGAACAGGATGAGCAGCGTCATGACCGCCGAAAACAGGCCGAACCAGGCGCTGCCGAACACGGCCGTGGCCTTGGAGCCCGCGCCAATGGCGCCCACGGTGTGTGCAATGGTGTTGACCGTGAGGATGGCGGCCAGGGACTGGTCGATCTTGTCTTCCTTGAGCTGCTTGAGCATTTCAGCCTTTTTGGGCTGGGTTTCGCGCAAGCCGGCGATGTAGGAAGGGGTGATGCTCAGCAGCGTGGCTTCGGCCACCGAGCAGAGGAAAGAAAACAGCAGTGCAAGCACCACGTACAACACCAGCAGAAAGGCGTCGCCGCCGAGGGAGACGCTGGTCAAGGTGTTGAGGGTGTCAGGCAATACGGAGGCGGGGTCCATGGAGGGAATTGGTGGTGAAGAGGAGGTCAAGGATACAGATAGGACTCACGGCTTGGTCCTGGCCCCCTCTTTTTTCGTTCGCGCGGGAGGTGTTTGACAGGGCATTCAGTGTGGAGGCATGGCCCTCTTCCGGTCGACCCGGACAGTGACAGTCTCATCCCCCGCTGCGCAACAGCATGGCGGGGTTGAGGGACATCTGGCGCAGCAAGTAGCGTGCGCCCAGCCCCAGGCTGATGGCACTCACGCCCACGGCGGTGAGCACGCCGCTCCAGTACAGCCCGGAGGGGTCCATGTCCAGCCGCCAGCGCAGCAGGCCGGTGGCCAGCGCGCTGCCGGCCAGCACGGCAAAGCTTGCGGTCACCCCGGCCAGCAAGGTGTATTCCCAGTACAGCACACGGCGCAGGCTGGAATGGCGCGCACCCAGGGCGTGCATCACGGTGGCGTCGAACACCTGGCGGGTGCGGCTGGCGGCCACCACGCTGGCCAGCACCAGCAGGCTGGCGGCCAGGCACACACCGGCCACCACCACCAGGCCGCTGCTGGCACGGCCCATCAAGGCGCGGGTTTCGCGCAGCAGCGATTCGGTGCGCACGCTGGCGATGTTGGGTGCCACGGCGGCCAGGCGGTCTTGCGCGGACAGGGCTTCATCGGCCGGCAGCCAGGCGGCGCCCACGTGGCGGGTGATGAAGGGGTCGAGCACGCCGTCGCTGAAGATCGCTTCCAGCCACAGGCGCGACTGCATGCGGCGCTGGCTGTAGATGGCCGACAGCGTGACGTCCACCGGTGTGCCCATGATCTCGAAGCGCAGCGCGTCGCCCACCTTCAGGCCGAGCTGGTCGGCCTCCCGGTCTTCCATGGCCACCAGCGGTTCGCCGGTGTGGTCGGCCGGCCACCATTGCCCGCGGTCGATCACCACGTCGTCGATGTTGCCGGCGCGGTTGCTCAGCTTGTGCTCGTCGCGCGCCTCCATGGCGCGTTCGCCATCGGTGCTGCTGCGCAGGACTTCGCCGTTCACCGCCACCAGCCGCCCCAGCACCAGCGGCGCGGTCTGCACACGGTCCAGGCCGGGCGCGGCCTGCAGGGTTTCGCGCAGGGTGTCGATCTGTTCGGTCTGCACGTCGTAGAACACCAGGGCCGGTGCGTTGGCCGGTACGGTTTCGTTCACCGTGCGCAGCAGCGACACCACCACCAGCGTGCAGGCCACCAGCAGGGTGAGCGCCGAGCCCAGCGACAGCAGCGCAGGCCGCAGCGGCGAGTGCGGCTGCTGCAGGCCGGCCAACGCCAGCTGCAATTCCACGGGCGGCTGCCAGCGCGTCATGCCCTGTACCTGGCGCGCCACGTGTTTCAGCCCGCGCGTGATGCCTTCCAGCAGCAACAGCAGGCCAGCGGTGGCGGCCACGAAGGCCAGGCCAAATCGCGGGTCGGGCAGGGTGAGCACCAACAGCAGCAACACCACGCCGGCCGCAGCGGCCGTGAGCCACCACGTGCTGCGCGGGGTCGTGAGGTTGGCGCCATTGACGCCGCGAAACAGTGCAGCGGGGGAGATCGACAGCGCGCGGCCCAGCGCCGGCAAGGCGAAGGCCACGGCCGTGAGCACGCCAAACATCAGCGCCACCAGCGAAGAAGGCCACAGCCCGACCAGCAGCACCGCCATGGGCAAACGCTCGGCCGTGGCGAAGGCGGCTGCCAGGGCCAGGGCATTGCCCAGCAGCACGCCTGCAGCACTGGCCAGCAGCGCCAGCATCACGATCTGCAGCAGCACCATCGCGGCCAGTTGTCTGTCACGCAGGCCCAGCGCGCGCAGCGTGGCCAGTGAGGTGAGCTTGCCTTGCAGGTAGGCCTGCACGCTGTTGAACACGCCCAGGCCGCCAATGAACAGCGCAGAGAACCCGATCAGCAGCAGGCCGGAGCCGATCTGTGCCAGCACCTCGGCCATGCGTGCGCTGCGCTGGTCGAAGGTCTGCACCTCGGCGTCCAGTGCGGGGAAGGCGGCCACAAAGGCGTCGCGCCACTCGTTGGCAGGTTCGTCGGTGCGCACGCGGTAGTGGTACTCCACGCGGCTGAGGGGCTGCACAAGTCCGGTCGCCTTTAGCGCACCATCGGCCACCAGCACGGGGGCGCCACCCCAGTCGGCGCGCAGGCTGCGGTCGGGCTGGCGGGTGATGAGGGCGCGCACCTCCAGGTTCAGATCGCCAATGTCGATGCGGTCGCCAGGCTGCAAGTTCAGGCGCTGGGCCAGGGTGGCGTCCACCGCTGCACCCCAGTCGGCGCCGCGCGGGGCCAGGGCCGCGTCCAGCGCAGAGGCCGGGGCCAGCGTCACTTCGCCGTACAGCGGGTACTGCGCATCGGTGCTTTGCAGTTCAATGAGTTGCGCCTGCCCGCTGGCAGTGCGCAACATGGTGCGCAACTCGACCATGCGCGAGACGGTGGCGGTGTCGTTCATCCAGGCCATCACGTCGGCGGGCAGGGGTTGCTGGTATTCCACTTCCACGTCGCCGCCGAACAGCAGGCGCGCGTCGGAGCGCAGCGCGTCGGCCACCTGGCGGTACAGGCCACCGCCGGCCGCCACCAGCGAAACGCCCAGCACCAGGCAGGCGCAGAAGATCCACAGGCTGCGGCCACTGCGGCGCAGGTCGCGCCAGGCCAGATCAAGCAGGAACGGCATGAGGCGTGGTTCCTGCTACGGGATGGACGGTCGTGGGGATGGGGCTGTGCACGTCGCTCGGCGCGGTTTCGTGCAGCTGGCCGTCGTGCAGGCGCAATACGCGGTCGCAGCGGGCGGCAAAGTCCAGGTCGTGCGTGACCAGCACGAGCGTGGTGCCCAGGCCGCGGTTGAGTTCAAAGAGCAGTTCGCGCACCGATTCGGCGGTGTGGTCATCGAGGTTGCCGGTGGGTTCGTCGGCCAGCAGCAGGCGAGGGCGGTGCACCAGGGCGCGGGCAATGGCCACGCGTTGCTGTTCGCCGCCTGAGAGCTGGGTGGGGAAGTGATCCAGCCGGCTGCCAAGCCCCACGCGGGTGAGCATGGCGCGGGCCTGGTCCCGGGCGTCTCGCCGCCCGGCCATTTGCAGGGGCAGGGCCACGTTGTCGAGCGCGTTCAGGCTGGGCAGCAGGTGAAAGCTCTGGAACACGATACCCACACGTTCGCGCCGCAGATCGGCCAGACCATCGCTGTCCAGCTTGCCCAGGTCCACGCCGTCGATCACCACGCGCCCGCCACTGGGGCGCTCCAGGCCGGAGAACAGCAACAGCAGTGACGTCTTGCCCGAACCCGAGGGCCCGGCAATGGCCACGCGCGTGCCGGCTTCAATGCGCATGTTCACACCCCGCAGCACGTCCACCCGGGTGTGGGCCAGGGGGTACGACATGGAAAGGTTGTCGACTTCGATGATGGGTGGGATGGTGTCTGTCATTCGGTGCGGGAAGCGTGGGGGAGGGCGCCAGGGTCAGGTGTGCTGTCTGTGCGGCAGGGCAACGCAGTGTGAGGCCATTGCCCGACGGAGGTTCCTGGTGCGTCCGAAGGTTTGTCGCAACGGTTCGAGCGGCATGGCGTCGGGAGTGGGTTCAGCGCGGAGGCAGGGTCCACACGCGCTCGCCTCCCACGGCGTGGTGCTGACGGCCTGGCGCGGCGCCCAGCACATGGCCGCCGGTGAAGGCACCAAAGGCGGGCAGGATGGATTGTCCCGGCTCACTCACGAAACAGGGCAGGCGCAGCCGGTCACGGCCCGGGCCTTGCAGCGCCACCACGGGGTGCAGGTGGCCGGCCAGCACGTGGTGGGTGGGATGGCTTTGTGGATGGTGACAGCAAGCAAAGGGTCCGAGCAACCAGGGTTCGTCCACCACGGCAATGCCCAGCGAGGGAGGTGGGTCACCGGCGCGATCGTCGTGGTTGCCGCGCACCAGGGTGGCGTCCAGTGCAGCGTGGCGTTCGCGCCAGGCCTGCAGCGATGCCAGCACATGTGGTGTGCGCGCGGCTGGCGCGTGAAGGAAGTCGCCCAGGCACACCAGGCGGCGAGCCTGGTGGCGGGTGATCAGTTCGTCGAGCCGCGTGAGGTTGTCCTGCGAAGTGCCGTGCGGCACGGGTTGGCCCAGTGCACGGTAAGTCGCCGCCTTGCCCAGGTGCAGGTCGGCCACGAACAGCGTGTGGGCAGCCGGCCACCAAAGCGCACGCTCGGGCAGCAGGTGCAGGCTTTCACCGGCCCATTCGACGCAGGCGTGAGGAGGTTCGGCGATGGGGAGCATGCCCTGGATTGTGGGCAGATGTTGCCGGCAAGTGTGTGACAGCGGGCCAGACCTGAGCGCACCGCGGGGAGAACGGTGGTAGGGTGTTTGCCCAGACTCAACAAAAGTCAAGGCAGCCCGTTCGTGTCGGGCACGTGCTCAAGCGTCAGACCTCATCCGCGCGAACCTGCGGTGGGCTCAGAAATTTCATGCGTCGTCGAATGCGCCCACCATTTCGTGCCACAGCCTGCCGCACCCACAACGTCGCTGCTTGGGGAAGAGAGCGCCAGCCTGTGCGGACGGTCTCGCAGGCCCATGACCAGCTCAGTTTGCCGGTGTATTCGGGGTGCCAGGGTTTGGCGACGGTGAAGTGGCAAACGCCACTGAGTGAGTCAACGGCCGCTTGGTTCGTCGGACCATTGGTTGGCATCTCAAGTGAGGGCACCACGCCGACGTTGGATACCTGAATGTTCCAGCGCGGGTCGAGCCGGCCCCAGTTTCCCGCCAATGTGGCGTTGAGCGCATCTTGGTCCGGGAAGCTGAGGCGATGGCTGTGCTGGTCAAGAAACTGGAAGGCGCGCTCGGAGATTTTTTCGGATTCCCAGACAGGTAGGTTGAATAGCAGCATGCCTGCATTGAAATAGACCGCTCCTGCAGGCGCTTCAATTTCCGGAAAACGGTCCCGCACGAATTCGTCGAATGCTCCGAGTGCATAGTCCTGAACCGCCCAAGCCGGGAAGGAGCCCAAGTCGGTATCCCAAAGAGGGGCAAGATTGGTGGTGACCAGAATATCGCTATCCAGATAGAGCGCTTTTTTTCTTCCACTCGGAAAAAATTCTGGAACCATGATCCGCAAATAGGTGGACTGGGAATATATGCCACTGTTGAAGCCTGCAAACCGTTCCATCTGCGGTGCAATGAACCTCAGGGTCATCCGTGGGTGCGCTCCGCCCAGCGCCGTCTGAATTCGCGCGCAATTGGCCGCACCTAACCCGCCATCGGCAATCACGATCTCCACTTCCCGATCCTTGTCCAGTCGCCGAAGCGCTGAATGCAGTGTCACAGTCAAAGGCATCGCATAAGCGGCGTCCGCAGCGACGATGATGCTGATGGGTTCTGTTGGTTCGGCTTTGTTCATGATCAAACGTGGGGAAGCTTCTCATTGAAAGCAGTGACGATATCGCGCTCGCAGTTCACGTGTTATTTAACTTGCAGGGCTTAGAAGCGACCCAAGGAAGCAATGATGGTGTTGGCGAACACCATTGTGGAGGCTTTGTAGCATTCTGAAAATGGCTTTCACGCGGTCATGAAAAAGGGTTCAGAGCGGTGGCAGCGGTCGCGACGGTTTGCGTTCGCGGCGTGATCGCCGATCACCGGCGCGTTGGGAGGCGGGGCTGTCGCGGCCGAAGTCCAGTGTGTCGAGCACGGCCTGTACGTCGCCAGTGTCTTCGCCTTCCGGGCTTTGTGCCTTGTCGCGTACGTTCTTCCTGGACTTGCCGTCAGCGGCTTTCTCCAGTTGGGCCACCATGCGCGCGATGCGTTCGGCCACGTTCTCGTTGCTGAACTTTTCGCGGAAGCGCTCCACCATGAGCGGAAAGGCAAACGGCGTGGGCCGCTCCAGTGGCCGCAGCATCAATGTCTGCTTGCTCATCCGCGCGAGCGCGGCCTGCAGGCGCGCCATGTCCAGCTCCAGCGCCAGCAGTTCCTGTTCCGCCTGGTGCAGCAGGCGGTTGGCCGGGTCGTACTGGCGGAACACCTCCCAGAACAGGCGTGACGACGCCTGCAGCTGCCGGCTGCTGCGCTGCTCGCCGGGGTGGCCCTGAAACACCAGGCCTGCCACGCGCGCGATTTCCCGGAAGCGCCGCTGCGCCAGTTCGCCGGCGTTGAGGCTGTCGAGCACTTCCTGCCGCAGAGCGTCGTCGCTCACGGGAGTGCGCAAGACCTGTGGCAGCAGCTCGGCCCAGTCCGTGTGGGTGGGTGAAAGCAATTCAAACCCGTAGTCGTTGACCGCAATGGAAAACGTGGTGGGCGAATGGCGTGCCACGCGCCAGGCAACGAGGCCACCCAGGCCAAGGTGCACATGGCGGCCCGCAAACGGGTAGAGGAACAGGTGCGTGCCTTCGCGGGAGTGCAGCACTTCGGCCAGCAGTTGCTGTCGTGTGGGCAAGGCCGACCATTCGCTTTGCACCGCCAGAAGGCCTTTCGCAGCCCGCAACTCGGGCGCGCGGTGGTGGCCATCGGCCACCTGTTCGAGCTGGTCCACTACCGCGTCGGCCAGCGTGGTGGACAGTGGCATCTTGCCGCCGTTCCAGCGCGGCACGGCAGGGCGTTGCCCGTGCGCGCGTTTGACCCACGCTGTCATTTCGTGCACGCGCACCAGTTCCAGCAGCCGCCCGCTGAAGAGAAAACAGTCGCCCGGTTTCAGGCGCGCAGCAAAGCTCTCCTCCACCTGACCCAGGCGCGCACCGCCCACGAACTGCACCGACATGCTGGCGTCGCTGACGATGGTGCCGATGTTCATGCGGTGGCGTCTGGCCAGCCGTGCATCGGGCACGCGCCACACACCATTCGCGTCCACCTGCACGCGGTGAAAGTCCGGGTAGGCGCCCAGTGCTTCGCCGCCCTGGCGCACAAAGGCCAGGCACCAGGCCCAGTCGGCATCGCTGAGCTGTGCGTAGGCCGCTGTGCTGCGCACTTCGGTCAGCAATTCTTCGGGCACGAAACCACCGCCCAGCGCCACCGTGACCAGGTGCTGCACCAGCACGTCGAGCGGTTGCAGCGGCACCTCGCGGGCTTCGATATACCCGGCCACCACAGCGTCGCGTGCGGCCGCACCTTCGATCAGTTCCAGCGCATGCGTGGGCACGATGGTGATGCGCGAAGGCCGGCCCGGCGCGTGGCCGGAACGCCCGGCGCGCTGCAGCAACCGGGCAATGCCTTTGGGAGAGCCGATCTGCAGCACGCGTTCCACCGGCAGGAAGTCGACACCCAGGTCCAGGCTGCTGGTGCACACCACCGCGCGCAGCGCACCGCTCTTGAGCCCAGCTTCCACCCATTCGCGCACGCCGCGGTCCAGCGAGCCGTGGTGCAGAGCGATCAGGCCGGCCCAGTCGGGCCGAGCGTCCAGCAGGGCCTGGTACCAGAGTTCGGCTTGTGATCGCGTGTTGGTGAAGACCAGCGTGCTGCCACTGCGTTCGATCTCTTCCACCACCTGCGGCAGCATGCTGATGCCCAGATGGCCAGCCCAGGGAAAGCGGTCGGTGTGGGGTGGCAACAGTGTGTCCACCGTCAGTCGCTTGGGTGTCTTGCCCTGCACCAGCACACCCTTGCATCCGGGCCCGAGCAAGGTGTGCTGCGCCACATCGAGGTTGCCCAGCGTGGCCGACATGCCCCACACCATCAGCCCCGGGTTCCAGCGGCGCAGGCGCGCCATCGCCAGTTGCGTCTGCACGCCGCGCTTGTTGCCCATGAGCTCATGCCATTCGTCCACCACCACCAGGCGTGTGCGGCCCAGCGTGTCCGACGCGTCGGCCCGCGCCAGCAACACGCTCAGGCTCTCAGGCGTGGTGACCAGAACGGTCGGCAGGCGGCGGTCTTGTGCGTTGCGTTCGCCGCTGGCGGTGTCGCCACTGCGCGCGCCTGCACTCCAGTGCGGTGCCATCTCGGCCAGTGGTTCCTTCAGGGCGCGCAAGGTGTCTGCGGCCAGGGCGCGCATGGGGGTGATCCAGATGACGGTGAGTGGGGCCGCGGGCTGCGCGCGTGTGTTCAGGCGTGCGCCTGGGCTTTCGATCTCTGCGCTGGTTGCCCGAGCGGATTCGACTGCCTTCGATCTCGATGCCTTGGCGTCGACCAGCGCCTGCAACGCCCCCAGCCAAACCGCAAAGGTTTTGCCCGATCCGGTGGTGGCGTGCAGCAGGCCGCTCTGGCCACGCGCCATGGCGGCCCACACCTGGCGCTGGAAGGGAAACGGTTTCCAGCCGCGCGCGGTGAGCCAGGCCGTTGCGCTGATGGGTGAGGGCACGGGCACCTTCATTCCGCGTGTGTGCTGCGCGCCCGGCTCAGTGCACGCGACAGGGCCGATACATTGCCGTAGCCCGCTGTTCTGGCCGCTTCCTTCAAACCCTTGCCCAGATCCACGGCGCGCTGGGCCATGGCCAGCCGGATGGCCGCGAGGTATTTACCCGGCGTTCGTTTCATCACGTGACGAAAGCTGGAAGCAAAGGCCGTGCGTGACATACCTGCTACTCCGGCCAACCGCTCCAACGACCACTCGGCCCCTGGGCGCTGGTGCATGGCGACCAGGGCCTTGGCAATGCGCGGGTCCGCCAGGCCATTGAACAGACCGGTGCCGTGTGGGCTGGGGTGGGCCACGAGATGGCGCAGCAGACCGATGAACAGAATGTCGCCTGCGCGGTTGAGCAGCGCCGGATGGCCGCAGCGCGGTGCGTTCAGTTCCATCTCGATCATGGTCAGTGCCAGCCGTAGCGGGGGCTCATCATCCACCAGCGAGAGCACGCGCGGTTCGGCAAATTCTTCCAGAAACAGGGTGGCCACGGGGCCGGTCAACTGGGTGTGCGCGCAGATCAGTCGGCCCTGTTGGGGTGCGGGCAGACTTTGCAGCCGATGGGCTTGATCTGCGCGCAGGGCCACCAGGGCAGGGCCCTGAACCTGCACCGAAGCACCGGCCCATTGCAGGCCCATGGCCCCGCCGCTGAGCAGGTAGACACACAAGGCCTGATCGGCGGCGGGGCCGGCCGAAGCGCCCATATCGCCGGGCCCGGCGGTGGTCAGCGTGACCATGGGGGCCAGGCCCTCCAGCAAGGCGGAAAGGCGGTCGAGGCGAGGCGGGCTCATGTGTACGAAATGCAATGAAAAGTGGACTTGGTTTGCTTGGAGTTCAGCATACTGGCGGCATCCCGTCAATCTTGTTCGAGTTCGTTGTTGCCGGTTTCACCCAAGGAGATCCCATGACCCTCACCGCTCTGACCCCCCGCCTGCCCGTTCCCGACCTGAACGTCCCACTCACCACCGGCGAACGCTTTGTGCTCGGCGCCCGGGCGGGCGAGCGCTTTGACCTGGTGGTGTTCTACCGCGGTCTGCACTGCCCCATTTGCGCCAAGTACCTGATGGAGCTGGAGCGCCTCGCGCCCGAATTCGAGAAGCGTGGTGTGAAGGTGATCGCCGTGAGCAGCGACGGTGCAGAGCGCGCACAGGCCATGGCCGAGAAAGTCAAGGCAAACGCTCTGCGCTTCGGCCACAGCCTGAGCCTGCACAGCGCCCGGCAATGGGGCCTGTACATCAGCACCTCACGTGGCAAGACTTCGATCCGGATTGACGAGCCCGAGCTGTTCAGCGAGCCGGGCGTGTTCATCGTGCGGCCCGACGGCTCGCTGTACTACGGGTCCACGCAGACCATGCCGTTTGCGCGCCCGTCGTTCCAGGACCTGCTCGGCGCCATCGACTTCGCCATCGACAAAGACTATCCAGCGCGCGGCGAGTACACCGGCAACCTCTGAGCCAGCGCGCGATCTTTACGCCGACCCTGCGCCGGGCATGAGCGCGGCCAGGGTCTGCAAGGTATCGGCTTCTTCCACCGGCTTTTCTTCGCGCCAGCGCAGCATGCGCGGAAAGCGCACCGCAATGCCGCTCTTGTGCCGCGTGCTGTGCGAGATACCTTCGAAGCCCAGTTCAAACACGAGCGTGGGCCGCACGCTGCGCACCGGGCCAAAGCTCTCCACCGTGGTCTTGCGGATGATCGCGTCCACTTTTGCCATTTCAGCGTCAGTCAAACCTGAATAGGCTTTGGCGAAGGGCACGAGCTGCCGGCCTTCGGTACTTGGTGGCGCATTCCACACCGCGAAGGTGTAGTCGCTGTAGAGGCTGGCGCGGCGGCCGTGGCCGCGCTGGGCGTAGATCAGCACCGCGTCCACGCTCAGCGGGTCGATCTTCCACTTCCACCAGGTGCCCACGCTGCGCGTTCGGCCCACGCCGTACTGCGCCTCGCGCTGCTTGAGCATGAAGCCCTCGGTGCCCATCTGACGCGCGGCTTCGCGCTGTTGCGAGAGGTCGTGCCATGAGTCGCCTTGCAGCACCGGACTGGCGATGAACTGTGGGTGGTTCATCTCTGCCACCAGCGCGTTGAGTTGATCACGGCGCGCATGCTGCGGCAGTTCGCGAAGGTCGTTGCCTTCGCCTTCCAGCAGGTCGTAGCCCAGCAGCACCACCGGTACCTCGCGCAGCAGCTTGGCGCCCAGGGTCTTGCGGCCGATGCGGCGTTGGAGATCGGCAAAGGGTTGTGGCTGGCCATTGCGCCACACAACGATCTCACCGTCGACCACCGTGCCATCGGGCAGGGCGTCGCCCATGGCGCTCAGCTCGGGGAAGCGTTCGGTCACCAGCTCCTCGCCGCGCGACCACAACCAGGTCTGGCCAGCTCGGCGCACCAGCTGGGCGCGGATGCCGTCCCATTTCCATTCCACCAGCCAGTCGGTGGGCGGGCCCAGCAGTTCGTCGAACCGCTCCAGAGGTTCGTTCCACGGGTGGGCCAGAAAAAAGGGGTAGGGCTGTCCGCTGGTTTTCTGGTTGGTTTCAGTGGCGGTTTCCGGTGCCACCAGTGCTTCATACGCGGCAGCCGAGGGCAAGGCGCCAATGTGCGTGTAGCCCATGAGCCGCTGCGCCACGCGCTGTGTGCTCACCCCGGCCACCGTCGCCAGCGCTTGGGTCACCTGCAGGCGCGACACGCCCACACGAAAACCGCCGGTGATGAGCTTGATGCAGATGAAGCGCTGGTCGTCCGGCAACTGCTGCCACACGGTGTGCAGAGCTGCGGCCTGCGCCTCGGGTGGTTGACCGCGCAAAGGCAAGAGGTGATGGCGCAGCCAGTCGGCCAGACCGCGTTCGACCGGGTCTGTGCCGGGCGGCAGCAACAGCGCCACCGTTTCGGCCAGATCCCCCACGGCCTGGTAGCTTTCGTCAAACAACCATTCCGGCAGGCCGGCGGCTTCGCGCGCCAGGGTGCGCAGCAATGCGGTCGGCACGATCTGACGCGGCTTGCCACCGGCCAGGAAATACACCGCCCATGCAGCGTCCTCGGCAGGCGCTGCGCGCAGGTAGCGCTGCAGGGCAGTCTGTTTGTCGCGACTGGACGTGCTGGCGTCCAGTTCGCGGTAGAGCGCGGCGAAGCGCTTCATGCGGCTTCACCTTCAGGATGGTCTGGCTTTGGCTCGGGCGCTTCTGCCGAGGCTTGGTCTGCCACATCGTCATCACCGTATTCGGTGTCAAATGCCTGCGCGTCCAGGCCGTTTTCATTCAGCCAGCGCACCAGCACCGGCACGCTCCCGTGGGTCACGCGGATGTGCTCGGCACGCGTGCCCTGGATGGCGGCCATGAGGCCGGGCCAGTCGGCGTGGTCCGACATCACGAAGCCCCGGTCCACGCCGCGCCGGCGGCGCGTGCCGCGCACCTGCATCCATCCACTGGCGAAGGCGTCCACTGCATCCGCACCAAACCGCTTCATCCACGGCGTGCCCTGCGCAGAGGGCGGTGCCAGCACCAGCGCGCGCTTGAGCGCAGCTTTGTCCATCGCTGCATCCGTCACCCGAAAGGTGGGCGGCAAATCCACGCCAGCAGCGCGGTACACCGCATTGAGCGGTTCCACCGCGCCGTGCACCACGATGGGCCCAACGGATGCGTCCACGCCGTGCAGGATGCGCTGTGCCTTGCCAAAGGCGTAACACAACAACACCGATGCTCGGCCCTCATCGGCGTTGCGGCGCCACCAGGCATTGATCTCGTCGAACAGCACGGCCTGCGTGGGCCAGCGGTAGATGGGCAGGCCGAAGGTGCTTTCGGTGATGAAGGTGTCGCAGTGCACCGGCTCAAAGCCCGGGCAGGTGCCATCAGGCTCGGTCTTGTAGTCGCCCGAAGCCACCCACACCCGGCCACCGTGTTCCAGCCGCACCTGCGCCGAGCCCAGCACATGCCCGGCCGGGTGCAACGACAAGCGCACGCCTTGGTGTTCGATCACCTCACCATAGGGCAGCGTCTGCAGGTTGATGCTCGCGCCCAGCCGCTGGCGCAGCGTTCCGGCGCTGTCGGTGTGCGCCAGGTAGTGCGCATGTCCGCTGCGCGCGTGGTCCGAGTGCGCGTGCGTGATCACGGCGCGTTCCACCGCACGCCATGGGTCGATGTAGAAGTCGCCCGCTGGGCAGTACAGGCCTTCGGGGCGGGCGATGACGAGGTCAGGGGTGGCGGGGGTCATGCGTTCGACAGTGTGCCGCAGGTGGGTCACCGAGGGCCGCGCAACCCGACGACCCAAGCGTCCGGATCGCCATCGTTTGGTAAGGGTTGCATACCTTCACTGGCTTTCCAATTCCCAATGGGCGTACCTCTGCACATCGGTACACTGAGGCACACCAACGATGGTAGCGGGCAACCCTGTTTTTGAATGCAAGACATATTCAACCTGCAGCGTTTCATTGATGCCCAGTCTCGCGTGTACGACTGCGCGCTCGCCGAGCTTAAGCAGGGAAGAAAGCAGTCCCACTGGATCTGGTTCGTGTTGCCCCAGCTCAAGGGGTTGGGCTCCAGCCACCATGCCCAGTTCTATGGCATCAGCAGCAAAGCCGAAGCGACCGCATACCTGGTCCACCCAGTGTTGGGTTCGCGACTGATCGAATGTGTGCGCACGATCTTGCAGCACGCGGACCTTGGCGCAGAGTCCATACTGGGTCCGATCGACGCGCTCAAGTTTCGCAGTTGTCTGACGCTGTTTGAAGCCGTTTCACCAGAGACACCCGTGTTCTCCGCCGCGTTGAAGCAGTTTTACGGCGGTACCCGCTGCACCAAGACGCTGGCGCTGCTGGCGTGTGGGCAAAGTGAGGCCCCAGACGGCGGTTGAGGGCGCGGTTGCTTGACTTGTGTGGCGAAGGTTTGGCCACGTTGGGTGGCTAATGAAATAAAGCGCAACAAAAAGGGCGACAGTCACCTGTCGCCCTTTCAATGGGTCCTATTGGGTCCAACTCAGCTGAAAAAGCTCTTCGCTTTCTCAAACCACCCCTTGTCGTTCGGGCTGTGCTTGTGGCCGCCCTTCTTGAACGACTCGTCGAGTTCTTTCAGCAGCTTGCGCTGGTGCTCGGTGAGCTTCACGGGCGTTTCCACCGCCACGTGGCAGTACAGGTCGCCTGGGTAGCTGCTTCGCACGCCCTTGATGCCCTTGCCGCGCAGGCGGAAGGTCTTTCCGCTCTGGGTGCCTTCGGGCAGGTCAATGGTGGCCTTGCCTTGCAGCGTGGGCACGTCGATCTCGCCGCCCAGGGAGGCGGTGGTCATGGGCACGGGGACCTGGCAGTGCAGGTCGTCGCCTTCGCGCTCGAAGATGTCGTGCTTGCGCAGGCGCACTTCGATGTAAAGGTCGCCTGAGGGGCCGCCGTTTTGCCCGGGTTCGCCGTTGCCGGTGCTGCGGATGCGCTGGCCGTCGTCGATGCCGGCGGGGATCTTGATTTCCAGCGTTTTCTGCTTCTTGATCTTGCCCTGGCCGTGGCAGGTGGTGCAGGGCTCAGGAATGATCTTGCCGCTGCCGTGGCAGTGGGGGCAGGTCTGCTGCACGCTGAAGAAGCCCTGGCGCATCTGCACCACGCCCTGCCCGTGGCAGGTGGAGCAGGTCTTGGCACTGGTGCCGGGTTTGGCGCCAGTGCCCTTGCAGGTTTCGCAGTCGTCCCAGCTGGGAATGCGGATCTGGCTTTCCTTGCCTGCAGCCGCTTCTTCCAGCGAAATTTCCATTGCGTACGACAAGTCGGCGCCGCGGTAGACCTGGCGGCCGCCGCGCTGGCCGCGCTGGCCACCGAAGATGTCGCCAAAAATGTCGCCAAAGGCATCGCCAAAGCCGGCAAAGCCTTCTGCGCCCGGGCCGCCGCGCATGTTGGGGTCGACGCCAGCGTGGCCGTGCTGGTCGTAGGCTGCCCGCTTTTGCGGATCAGCCAGCATTTCGTAGGCCTCTTTGGCCTCCTTGAAACGTTCTTCTGCAGCCTTGGCTGCATCACCCTGATTGCGGTCAGGGTGGTGCTTCATCGCCAGCTTGCGATACGCCTTCTTGATTTCGTCGTCTGAAGCGTTCTTGGGAACGCCCAGCACTTCGTAAAAGTCGCGTTTAGCCATGGTGGAATGCGGTTCTTGTTGAGTACAAACGCCGCGTCAGGTTGCCCTGACGCGGCGGTGGGTGGCAGGTCGATCAGAAGGCAATCAGCCCTTCTTCACTTCCTTCACCTCGGCATCGACGATGTCGTCGTCGGCGCCGGCTTTGCTGCCACCGGCCTGGGCTTCGCCCTCAGGGGCGGCGCCACCGGCCGCAGCCGCTGCTTCCGCTTGCGAGGCTGCGTACACCTTCTCGCCCAGCTTCTGGCTGGCGGTCATCAGGGCTTCGGTCTTGGCTTCGATCGCGGCCTTGTCGTCGCCAGTGAGCGCTTCTTCCACGTCCTTGATGGCGGTCTCGATGGCTTCCTTCTCGGCAGCTTCGAGCTTGTCGCCGTGTTCGCCGAGGCTCTTCTTCACGCTGTGCACCATGGCTTCGCCCTGGTTGCGGGCCTGCACCAGTTCCACCTTCTTCTTGTCGTCGGCAGCGTTGAGCTCGGCGTCCTTCACCATCTGCTGGATCTCTTCTTCGCTCAGGCCGGAGTTGGCCTTGATGGTGATCTTGTTTTCCTTGCCGGTGCCCTTGTCCTTGGCGCCCACGTGCAGGATGCCGTTGGCGTCGATGTCGAACGACACTTCAATCTGCGGCATGCCGCGTGGCGAGGCGGGAATGCCTTCGAGGTTGAACTCACCCAGCAGCTTGTTGCCGCTGGCGATTTCGCGCTCGCCCTGGAACACCTTGATGGTCACGGCCGGCTGGTTGTCTTCGGCGGTGGAGAAGGTCTGCGCGAACTTGGTCGGGATCGTGGTGTTCTTGGCGATCATCTTGGTCATGACGCCGCCCATGGTCTCGATGCCCAGGCTCAGCGGAGTCACGTCGAGCAGCAGCACGTCCTTGCGGTCACCGGAGAGCACCTGGCCCTGGATGGCAGCACCCACGGCCACGGCTTCGTCAGGGTTCACGTCCTTGCGCGGCTCCTTGCCGAAGAATTCCTTCACCTTTTCCTGCACCTTGGGCATGCGGGTCATGCCGCCGACCAGGATCACGTCGTGGATGTCGTTCACGCTGATGCCGGCGTCCTTGATGGCGGTGCGGCAGGGCGCGATGGTGCGCTCGATCAGCTCTTCCACCAGGGCTTCGAGCTTGGCGCGGGTGAGCTTGATGTTCAGGTGCTTGGGACCCGAAGCGTCAGCGGTGATGTAAGGCAGGTTCAGGTCGGTCGCGGCCGAGCTGGACAGCTCGATCTTGGCCTTTTCAGCAGCTTCTTTCAGGCGTTGCAGCGCCAGCACGTCCTTGGTCAGGTCGACGCCTTGTTCCTTCTTGAACTCGGTGACGATGTAGTCAATGATGCGCTGGTCGAAGTCTTCACCACCCAGGAAGGTGTCGCCGTTGGTGGAGAGCACTTCAAATTGCTTTTCACCGTCGACGTCGGCGATCTCGATGATGGACACGTCAAACGTGCCGCCACCCAGGTCGTACACGGCGATCTTGCGGTCGCCCTTTTCCTGCTTGTCCAGGCCGAAGGCCAGGGCCGCAGCGGTGGGCTCGTTGATGATGCGTTTGACGTCCAGACCGGCAATGCGGCCAGCGTCTTTGGTGGCCTGGCGCTGGGCATCGTTGAAGTAGGCCGGCACGGTGATCACGGCTTCGGTGACCGGCTCGCCCAGGTAGTCCTCGGCGGTCTTCTTCATCTTGCGCAGGATGTCGGCCGACACCTGCTGGGCAGAGATCTGCTTGCCGCGCACTTCCACCCAGGCGTCGCCGTTGTCGGCGGCCACGATGGTGTAAGGCATCAGGTCAATGTCCTTCTGGACTTCTTTCTCGGTGAACTTGCGGCCGATCAGGCGCTTGATGGCGTAGAGCGTGTTCTTGGGGTTGGTCACGGCCTGGCGCTTGGCGCTGGCGCCGACCAGCACTTCGCCGTCTTCCTGGTAAGCCACGATCGACGGCGTGGTGCGCGCACCTTCCGCGTTTTCAATCACCTTGGTGGTGTTGCCTTCCATGATGGACACGCAAGAGTTGGTGGTGCCCAGGTCGATACCAATGATTTTTCCCATTTTGTTTGCTCCGTGAGAGGAAGAGTTGAATTGTTGAAGAGATGTGGATAACTATGTGGATTTCAAGTGGGCGCGGTGTGGGCAGGCTGTGTGCGATGGCTGGAAAAGTCCGGCTTCACAGGGCCCTTGGCTTCACTTGGGCGCGGCCACCGTCACCAGGGCAGGGCGCAGCACGCGATCCGCGATCAGGTAGCCCTTTTGCAGCACGGCCACCACGGTGTTGGGTTCCTGGTCGGCCGGCACCATGCTGATCGCCTGGTGCTGGTGCGGGTCGAACCTGGCGCCGCTGGCGGGTTCGATCTGGATCACCTTGTGGCGCTCCAGCGCACTCTTGAGCTGTTTCAGCGTCGCTTCAGACCCCTCGCGCAGCTGTTCGCGCGTGGCTTCCTGAATGGCCAGGCCGGCTTCCAGGCTGTCGGCCACGGCCAGCAGGCTGTCGGCAAAGCTCTCCACCGCAAACTTGCGCGCCTTGGACGTTTCTTCTTCAGCCCGGCGGCGGGTGTTTTCGGCCTCGGCCTTGGCGCGCAGGAATTGCTCGGCCAGATCGGCGTTCTGGGCCTTGAGGGCGCTGACTTCGTTCGTCAGGGCGGCCAGCGCATCGGTCTCGTTGGCGGCCGCAGCCGCTTCGGCTTCTTCAGGGCGCACGGCATCGGTGGCCGCAGCGTCGGCGGGTTGGGCGTTGTCGGCTGGGTTTGGGTTCTGGCTCATGGGCGATCTGAAATATCTTGAAAACATGGGCAAATGAGGTGCTGCGCGGCACTTGGGGATGAAAGCCCCGGGTTTCAAGGGTGCAGGTGGCAAAACGTGCGCACGCCGGTGAAAATCGGGGTTTTTCAATCGGCAAAACCCCATGAAGCTCTTTCGACACGGCCCGCCGGGCGCTGAGAAGCCCGGCCTGATAGACGCCCATGGCGCCTTGCGCGACCTCTCCGGCGTGGTGGCCGATATCGCCGGCACCACGCTGACCCCCGATTCTATGGCCCGTCTGGCCGCGCTGGACCCGTCGGGCCTGCCCGAGTTGCCCAGCGGCACCCGTTTGGGCCCGTGCGTGGGCAACATCGGCAACGTGATCGGCATCGGCCTGAACTACGCCGATCATGCGGCCGAAGCCGGCCTGACACCGCCCGGCCAGCCCATCGTGTTCAACAAACACAGTGGCGCCATCAGCGGCCCGAACGACGACGTATGGCTGCCGCCTGGCTCGCTCAAACTGGACTGGGAGGTGGAGCTGGGTGTGGTGATCGGTACCCGCGCCTGGCACGTGCGCGAATCAGACGCACTGGACCATGTGGCAGGCTATTGCCTGGTGAACGATGTGTCCGAACGGGCCTACCAGATGGAGATGGAAGGGCAGTGGACCAAGGGCAAGGGCTACCCCACGCATGGCCCCATCGGCCCCTGGCTTGTCACCCCCGACGAAGTGGGTGACCCGCAGGACGTGGACTTGTGGCTGGATGTCAACGGATTGCCGCGCCAGCGAGGCAACACCCGGACCATGATCTTTGGCGTGGCCCACATCGTGAGTTACCTCAGCCGCTTCATGGCCTTGCAGCCCGGCGACGTGATCGCCACTGGGACGCCACCTGGCGTAGGCATGGGGCACAAGCCACCGTTGTACCTGAAGGCCGGCGATGTGATGACGCTGGGTGCGAGCGGTCTGGGCGAGCAGCGCCAGACCGTGGTGCCGAGCCCGGCGACTGGGTGACGGTCAGACCCCCATGCGGGTCGCACTGGATCGGTTGGCGGGAGCCGGCGTGGCGTGGCTGCGCGCAAGCTGCTGTGACCATTTGCTCGCAAAGCGCTGCACCTCCGTCAGGCGCCGGGCCAGATCCGCCCCCTGAGAGGTGAGGCGGTAACCGTCTCCCCCGTGGTCCACCAGTTTGGCGGCACGAAGCTCTTTCAGGCGGGTATTGAGGGTGTTGGGAGTGACGCCGCCCACGCTGTCCTGCAGCAGGCGAAAGGTCTGAGGATGGCCATCGCTCAAGGCCCAGACCACCCGGATGGCATATCGGGACTCCAGCAAATCGAGCAACTGGACCATGGCAGCGTTGTCTCTCGCACTCATGCTTGTCTCCTGGGCGGCCTTCATTGGGCGCGTCAGTGCACTATAGGCCAGGAAAGCCCTTTTGCTACCCATTTGCTAGCTGTGTGCACTGCAGCAATAGGCTTCAGGCGGGGTGAGTGTGCACTTCTGCGCACGGCGGACCCCGCATGCGGATCAACACCGATTGACTGGTCGCTGGCTTTCAGCTTGCGAAGGCCTGTATTGGCGCAGCAGTGGGGCTGGCGCCTTGGGTCTTGTGGTCGCCAGCCGTCAATTCCTTTAATAAATCGGGGTCTGATGAACGGCATACAAATTGTGCGCCGAGGCGAAGGAGCCAGAGGGCATGGCTCCGGCCACAACCAGCTTGACGGGCCTGCAGACCAACTAATGCCTTGAGGCTGGTTGCAGTTGGTCGAATGTCGCTGTCGAATGTCGGCGCGGGCACCAAGCAGGCCTTCAGTTTCGGCGCGAGCCGGCCGACCGCTTCGGCTTGGACTTGTTCTGCTTAGCCACAACGGTCTTATCGATTGCTTTCGCAGGAACGGATTTCGTTGGGCACTTCTTCGTCTTAGCGGGTACAGATGCTTTTTTCGCCGCCCCCCTTTTGACTACAAATGCTGGAACGGTAGGCGCCACAATCGGATTTCCCGTTCCGATCTCCAAGGAGATTTGCTTGATTGAGGCGACTAGCACATCACTACCTCTGCCGGCGTTTGCCAGCAGCTGGTCTAGAAAGCCCTTCATCTTGGCCGAAGTGGCAACCTTAAATCGCTTGTGAAGTGCATCGCCGACTTCCGCGCTGTCTAGTGGCTCGCCCGAGATGGTCAAGGAGATCATTGCTTGAACCAACTCTTGCGTTGAAGTAAGGCATGCCTCAACTTGTCTTGCCGTAATCTCCTCGGCGCGATCAAGGCCACACACCTTGATAACCGCTTGTCCCTTTTGCGAACCCTGAACTGGTGAGTAGAGCAGTCCCTCGAGAATATTGATATGTTTCGAATAGGGGTCGAAGTGCGGATGGACCCAAAGGTAGTCGCCGCTCGCGGAAGGGTATGCGGCAATCGCGACGCTTCGGTTTAGCAGCGGATCGAACGACCCCTTGTAGCTGTTGCATCGCTTGCAAGAAAGAGCAAGGTTCAGAGGCTCGTAGCGGAAGTCTCCATATCCACGCGTGTGTCGCCGATGGATCCAGTCATTGCTGGCCGCCGTACCTCCGTCGAAGTCCTGCGCCGGGCATTGAGACTGCGGGAGAATGTGCTCAAGCTCACGATGGCCAACTTCATCTCGAATGGTCCGCGCGCAGTAGGCGCAGCGGTGCTCTTGTGCAACCAATAGCGCCTTGCGATATGCGATGACTGCCTTGAGATTAGTTTTCCATTCGGGCCTTTTCGCGGCGCTGAATGCGTCGCTGATTGCGGAATCGATAGCGAGCAAATTCATGCTGCCTTCGTCCTAGCGGGCTGTGAGTTCACTACCGCGACTATGGCAGCGATGATCTGGCGCATCGGATCCTGTGAGGGAAGAGACTCACTCATGCCTTGAAGCAGAACCGAGAGTCTCTTCAACTCAGCAAATTCCGTAGCAATTTGGCCCGTACCCACGATCTCAAGTGCGCGGTCAACGTGTTCGATGAAAGACTTTGCTCGAGTTGTCTTCATTTCGAAGACATCGTGATAAACATCCCCAGCTTCCCAACCGTACGTCAGTTCTCGCGGCACCATTGAAACCCCGAGAGGTGCGCTATCAAGACGAACAAGCTGGACAACATTACCTTCTTTCGTTCGAACGCCCGAGGCAATCAGAGGTGAATGTGTCGCAACGACAACGTGGCAGCCATTGGTGCCGCTCAACATTCGAGTCAGCAAGTCGATGTAGGAAATCTGCCATCCCGGGTGAAGACTGTTCTCAGGTTCGTCGATGAATACGACAGAGTTGTCAGTTGCTGCCAAGCTCAACTCGAGCATCGAAGACAGCAACTGCCATTGCCCGGAACTGAGGTCGCTCTCTGGAACGACTACCTGTTTTTCTTCGGCGTCGGCGCGGAATAAAGCAATATGAGAAACGACGACTAGCCCGACCTCGATCAGATCGTTAACATGACACCCGAGGTCTGGAGAGGATGCGGAAGGGTGGCTCTTCGGAACGCCGTTAGCGAGGCTAAATGCGAAGTTGCCAGGCAATTTAGCGAGCGCTTGTCGAACCTTTGCTCGATTGTCTAGAACGGATCGCAGCGAAAGGACGCGTGCCTCTCGTTCGCCGTGAGTGCTTCGCTTATCTACCGCCATCTCGCGCACATGTCGATTGAGTTCAGCACTCAGTTCGCGGAACCTTCGAGTGAGCTTCTCCGGGCTCATCGCACTTAGGGGCAGTGAGCCACGGTCTTTGTCGTTGCGCGAGACACTGATCGAGCTGTGGCGCCGAAGTACGACGGAGAGTCTCGGCAGCAATTGGAGGAACTCAAAGATGTTCTTTGACTGCGTCGGCAAATGCCGTTGAGGCTGATCAAACAGCAGGTGTGCCAACGTTCTTACGGATTGAGAGAGACCAGTGGCCCCGTTGGCCGCCTTCAACCCTAGGTAGTAGTACCTTGCTTCGGCTTCCTGCAGGACGACCTTGGTAGTAGATGTGGGAAGCTTCTGTCTTCGAAAACGATCGAACGGAGTGCCACTTATTGCGATCACGCGCGCTGCAACTGCATTTGGCGGGTGCGTCTTGAGTCTCGGTTTCAACGTCGGATGATTTTGAAGACGCACCGAGTCGGTCCCAAGAGCAGCCTCCGCTAAGAAGCGGAGCAACAGACTCTTTCTTGACCCGTTCCTGCCAACCAGAATCGAGACCCACGGTTGCTTGGAATCAGCGGCCGGAGCGAGCTTCTCCTCTGGATGAGGCTCAGGCCCCGAAGGATTTGCCCAGGTCACTATCCGCATAGAGTCTCCATTGATTTGGTTGCCAGCAAGCTTGCCGCGGGTTAGACCAGCGCATACGCTGCTTAGATTTGGATGGGGTGTCCGACAAATGTGTCTTATTCGTTAGCCAGGCGGGAATCGTACTCAGAAAATTCCCAAAGACTCCCTGAGAGACATTCGACCGTGAGTTGGCGGGCCAACCTGCGGACTGCCTGGCTGGATGACTCCAGTCCGCTCGACACCAGTCATCGATGCCGTCGCACAGCCGGGTGAGCCGATGACGTCTTCGCGCCAGAACATCGCACTCATCACCGGACGCGACCGACGGCAATCGCTGCCCCACAGTTCTGCAAAGTCGGTTCCAGGCTGTGTACGGGTATTCGAAACTGATTACCGAGCGTACGCGTGGCACCACACCGGTCATTCACCCGGCAAGGCATTAAGCGACTCCACGATCGCCTAGACCAGTCGCTCGGCCAAGGCCGACCGAGCAAGTGTCGGGAACACGGCTCAAGCCGAGAACAAACTCGAGCGCTCAACCATTGTGGAAGTTGGAGGGCGTATCGTGAGCGACAGGTGCAGCAAGCCTCGTGATTTTCCCGGCATGACTAGCTTTGGAACGACCAGATCGAAACTCCAGCAGCCAAGCCACCTCCTGCCATTTTGAGTTCGCGCCGAGCGACCAGTTGGCCAGTATTACTTCGGCGAAAAAATCCTCGATGCCAGCAACTTTGAAGCCAAGTCAGCGGCGACTAGTCTCGGCGTGTATCGGTCAGACGTATCCCAAATGAGGTCCTTGGTTTCACTGTCGCGATACAGTCGACGACCTTTCAAGAACATCGACCAAACGTGAACATCTTCGCATTGCTCCTTGGCGATAAATGGGTACTCCAGGCAATCGAGATAACCATCAACTGCGATCAGTCGATGGTTCGCCTTCAAAAATTTCCCGAGACAGGTGACTTCGAGTTCGCCGTCGACGATCTGGAACTCGGCTCCGTTGAGCATGGGCTCTTCCAACGCTTCAAAGATCGCCATGAAGTCATGATGCTGCTTCTCCAGTTCCTCCACCGCTGCTGCTGCAATTTCAAATTGTTTTTCTTTATTCATGACATCTCCGGGTTGCTACCAGCGCCAGAGCTTACAGGCAGAGGAGGCCTATGTCTACGTTGCCAACTATTTGTGTTTTTGGAGCTCTTCCCCCAGTCAATCTACTGCGACGGCGCTACTTTACCAAACCGTATTCCTGCATTTGGCGGTGCACTTCTTGAATCTCACGATTCAGTTGTGTGATGTACTCGTTTGCGACCATGGAAAACAGATCTTCACCGACCTTGTCCAGCTTAATGGTGAATTCCCCGATTCTGACGCGTTGTAGGAGTCTGTTGAATGCACTCTTGACCGCATTCGGATTGTCGTCTGACAGCGGGATCGTTATGGAGCCTTGTTCTACGTTGATCTTGATAAAGTACTTCTCCTCAT
Source organism: Betaproteobacteria bacterium HGW-Betaproteobacteria-16 (assembly GCA_002840835.1). Lineage (GTDB taxonomy): Bacteria > Pseudomonadota > Gammaproteobacteria > Burkholderiales > Burkholderiaceae_C > Hydrogenophaga. The sequence goes on from PHCQ01000016.1 coordinate 78,730, forward strand.
CGCACTCCACTGTCGCATCAAGCGTGACCATAGATTTTCCCTCTCTCTCCAAAAGCATCCTTGCCGCCTTCAAGTGTGCGCATACTGATCACCTTCCAATCAAGCTCCTCGCGATTCTCAACATTCACTAGGTTGTTCGTGAATGGGTTGCCTACGAACGTGCTGTAACCCTCCGGTCCATAGGTTCTGTAAATTGAGCAGTATGGCAACGTCCGCACGGCAATGTTTGCGTCGTGCGTCGAGATGAACACCCTACGGCCCGCCTTCGCTCGATCCTTTATGAGAGGCACAATTACATCGTTTATGTACTCGTTTCCGAGGCTCTTCTCCGGCTCATCGAGAATATATACATCCTTGTCGGTCCCGAGCTCCTTTTGCAGCATCACCATCGACGCCTCGCCACTTGAGGGCGTATATGGTAGGCAATCTAGCGTGAAGTACCTTTTGAAGAGAAGTAGTTCATGGACCGTTTTTATCTCATCGACCCCCTCGATGGCATTGAATTCCGAGACATAGTGGAACAGGTCGTCATGGAATACGTGCTTGCCGATCTCGCGGAGAGCTTTAACACAATTTTTCTGAATGCCCTTTTTCACACTCGTCAGGCTTGATAACTCTCCATCTGTAACGTTGCCATCCTGAAAGAGGAATTGAGTCACAAACTTCAACTGGCCCTTTCCTGAGCCCAGATCACCTACGATCTCCTCCTCGCTGGCGATTACAGACTTTAGGCTCTTGCCGATCGAACGAATACTGGCTGCGATCCTGATGCGGTTCATCGCGTAATCACGAAAACCCGTCGTTATCGGCTTCGCGGGCGAACCCGTCTTTCGTTCGACTTCGGCCCGGAAGATCTTAACCGCTGAATTGAGCATCGAAAGCTCTTTCCAATCTACAAATCCGGACCATTCATTCCCAACAAGCCGGTCAAGAAGTAAACCAAGGATGCGCTGCAGCTCGCCGAATTCTTCGGTCGAGAGTTCTTTCTTAACCAGCGAATCCTCCTCCATCATTGCTGAAAAACCCACGACTTTCGCGGCAGTATCGTGGTATTTGGAGAAGTTCCGTTCTGCGGCACCTTCTTCCTGAGTGTCAATGTCCTTTATCCGGATGAGCTTCGCATTCTTGTTCGAAACAGTGGACTCGAAGAATGTCTTGAACTTAATAACGCTTGTGACGTCCTCTTCTACGGCGGACCGCACCACTAGAATTTCATCTTGACAGTAATTGATGCTATAGTTGTTGAGATTGATGCTCAGGCTCTTGCCTTTGGCGTCAAAGATGTCATGGAGCCGCCCACTGGCGGACTCAAAGACCTTGGCATCGACCCCATTCTTCGTATAGTGCTTTGCAATTGCCTGGAGGATGCATGACTTCCCTGTCCCCTTCGGTCCGAAGATGATGTTGATATCGTTGAATACCCTTATGGTGAGCTTCTTCCCGTCTTCGAAGGGAGCCAGCGTGAGTTCCTCCGACGTCTTGCGATCCATCGCAGTGTTGATCGTGGTGGGATCCTTTTTCAGAAGTAGGCAGAAGTGCTCGAAGCTATCGATAGGAAGGCGTAGATCAGGCAATGAATGGGCACCCTCGACATACTTTGCCCAATCATGGACGTCGGAGCCGTAAATCGAAGACCGACCATGCGAAATATGAATACCAGCGGAGATAGCATTGCTTACCTCCTTCAGGATGCTCCACTTGTTCCGCGCTCCCGCTTCTAGTACTGCAAGCATGTCGTCCGAGACGCTTGGACGTTTCTGCTTGTAGTGGGCAACATAAAGTGGTTCCATCGCATCAAACGTCGCGAGAACATCCGGAATAGTCACCTTGAAAGAGTCGGGCGTGTGCTCTCTTGTTAGAGCAGCAACTGCAACCGAGAGCTGTGTCGCGAAGTTGGGCGAGGTAATTACCAGCAGGTGGCCTTTGCTGTGATCGTCGCAAACGTCAAGCTCGACGCCTGGCCATACTTGCGCGTCCGTTCCGATGCATGCTTGGATGGCTTGGAACTGAGTGAGGTCGAACACGTTGTGATTCGTGATAGCGACGACTCTGACGTCTGTTGATAGGATCACGTCGCGAAAGTCCTCTGGGGAAATTTCCCTCGTCTTCGCGTCACCAGTTTTGCATTTCCTGGTGTGTGTGTGGATGTCGATTTTCACAACTTTCATCTCCACTTGTGAGTTAAACCAGTTTTACTGGTAGCGTGCCGAAATAATACGCGGAACTCCTCAGTACGGATCAATAATTAGATCCACAACTCGTCGTCACCATCCCTTCATCGGAGAATGAGTATATGTTTCGGATCATCTCAAGATAATGTCTGTGCTAGAAAAAAACGTAGGCCTGCATGCTGGACTCACTCTGTTGTCGATAAGCCGCGATGTGAAAGCGCCAGCATCCGAAAATGACATCCTTGTATACAGAAAGGATTTTCCATCTCGCGGCGGGTCTAATCGCGTCTGCTCATTGGCGCCCAAGGCAGATTGCGCGCCATATGTCGCAGTCTGTCACTAATGCCGTGGCACCTAACCTGGTCTATCTTTTCGAAAATGTGCAGCCGTTCAAGGAAAAAATTCCCGAACTGATCGTTGAGGGCGTGAATCCAAACTTCGCTGCTTTGCATATCTAGGAACGCCAGTATCTTGTCAGACAGCGGGTCTTCTTGGAAATGGAAAGTTGCGTTCCTGAATCGGCGCAAGCCTTGCACATAGTCGACCTTCGACAGCAACTCGTCCAGCGGTGCAAATTTCGGCTTGAGTTCTTGATACCCTTCCACAACCACCTGCAGAAGTGCATACCACACAGAAATCCGAGAAACTGCTGACGCTCTCTCGCCAAGCATTAGGAACTCTGTGTCGAACTGCTTTAAAGACTCCGCCTTCTGTTCTTTGTGGCCGATTGGTGCATCTACAACCACCCGAACGGCGTCGGCCACGCACCAGTGCTTGTGCAAGGCAATGAGTTCAATAGCAGGTAAGTTCATTTTGGCAGTCTATCGCCTTCCGGTCGCCGCAGCCATGTCTGGTAGGAGTTGTCCGGCGCCCTCGTGCGGCCTCCATTGAGTGTCAATTCCCCTGCTGCTCCGACCTTTGGCCCGTTCATGTCCAGCAAACGGCAAACATCGAGAGTCGAATCACATCGCGCGTAGGACTGCAATAGGGCGTCCAGGCATGCGGTCGGTGGCGCCGCGCCGCTTTGGGAGTATCGCGGATGTGCTATGAACCCGGCAACTTGCAAAGCGGTCGCTCAGACCAGTACAAGTCGTCTCACTGAACAGCCACTTCGCGGTACACAGCAAGAGCCTGCCTGGCCGGACCGACCGACGGCAATCGCTGCAGAACCGCCCCTGGCCCTTGTTGGTGCAATCTAGTTGTTGCAGAAGCGATGACTACCTTGCTCCAGCCAAACCACCGGTATCGCTGGTTGCGCCTCAGTGACACGAGAATCGCAAATTCAAAGGGCGATGCAAAACGTGGATGGCCGCTCGACTCTCCAAACCTTCCGTCGCTCTCAGCCCCGGTACACCTTCTTCAGCAAGTGAATCAGTGTCTTCAGCTCTGCCGGCGTGAGCGAGTGGGTGGCACCCTGCTCCAGGCTGGAGGCGGTGGCCTGGGCTTCGCGCTGGAGCTTCTTGCCTGACGGGGTGAGGTGCAGGCCCTGGGCCCGGCGATCGGTGGGGTGGGGGCGGCGCTCGATCAGTTCGCGCTTCTGCAGTTGCTTGATCATGCCCACCAGGTTGGGCGGCAGGATGTCGAGCGCGGCGCAGATCTGGCGGGAGGTGATGCCGGGGTTGTGCGCGATAAGTGTGAGGACGGAAAAATCGACGGGGCGCAAGCCGTACGGCGCCATGCGCTGCAGGAAGATGGTGATGACCGCCAGCGCTGCACGGCGGGCGTTGTAGCCCAGCAGGCTTTCCAGATAGCTGGTGTCGATGTCGCCGGCGTTGGCTTCTCCTGCCATGGCGTCGCCCGGTGACGGGGCGGTATTCCGGGGCACGCGTGGACGGCGCAAGGCGTTGGCAACGGTGGTTTCTGGCATGGTCAGAGCATAGCTTGGCCGCGTGAGCGGCTCGTTCAGGGGATTCCCGCTCGCGCCGGTGCGAGTGTGGCCTTCATGGTCGCCATGCGCATGTCGAATTCAGGCCAGACCCAGCGCCAGAAGCCCGTGTGTGCGGTTGACCAGCGCGTCGTATGCCCGTCGTCGGCCATGTCGATTCGCGCCCAGGCCCAGGCCATCAGCACCAGGGCCAGCGCGCGCAGGAAATCATCGGCCAGCCAGTGGGCGGTGTCGGCCGGCGCATCGGGGGACTGCAAGCGGGGCAGCACTTGCTGGCGCGTGAAAGCTGCCAATTGATCGATGGCCTGGCGGGCCCGTTCGGTTCCGGGTTCGTCGTTCAGATCGTCAATCAGGTCGCCCAGCAGATGCAGCAAGGCCTGGGCGCCATCGGGCAGCACCTTGCGCAGCAACAGGTCGATCGCCTGGATTTCGTTCGTGCCCTCGTAGATCATGGCCACGCGAGCGTCGCGCACATGCTGTTCAATGCCCCATTCGCGCACGTAGCCGTGGCCGCCGAACACTTGCAGACAGGCGCTGGCACCGGTGAAGGCCTGGTCGGTCCACGCGGACTTGAGCACGGGCGTGACCAGGCTGCACCAGCGGCTGGCACTTTCGCGCCGCCCGGCGTCCGGGTGGTGCTTGAGGGTGTCGAGTTCCAGCGCAGTGCGGTAGGCGACCACACGGCCGGCGTCGATCCAGGCGCGTTGCGCATCGAGGATGCGGCGCATGGCTGGATGCGCTTCGATCACGTCGGCCTCGCCCGCCTTGGCGCTGCTTCCAGGTGCCCGCATCTGCCGACGCTCTTTCGCGTACGCATCGGCCTTCTGCCAGGCGGCTTCGAGCAGGCCGATGCCTTGCAGGCCCACGTGCAGGCGCGCGGCGTTCATCATCACGAACATCGCATTCAGGCCCTTGCCGGGTTCGCCCACGATCCATGCGGGGGCCTCGTCGAATCGCATCACGCAGGTGGGGCTGCCGTGCAGGCCCATTTTTTCTTCGATGCGTTCACAGACCACAGGGCTTCTGCTGCCATCTTCGAACCACTTGGGGACCAGAAAGAGTGACAGGCCTTTGGGACCGGGTGGTGCATCTGGCAGGCGGGCCAGCACCAGGTGCACGATGTTGTCGGTGAGGTCGTGTTCGCCGCCGGAGATGAAGATCTTGGTGCCGCTGAGCGCGTAGCGGCCGTCAGAAAGGGGGACGGCCTTGGTTCGCACCAGGCCGAGGTCAGAACCGGCATGAGGCTCGGTCAGGCACATGGTGGCCAGCCATTCGCCGGTGGCCACTTTTTCCAGGTAACGCGCCTTCAATTCGTCTGACGCGTGGTGCTTGATGCATTCGTACGCGCCATGCAGCAGGCCGGGCGCCATCGTCCAGCCGTGGTTGGCCGCGCTGAGCATTTCATACAGCATGGCTTCCAGCAAGGTGGGCAGGCCTTGTCCTTCGTCTTCAGTGGCGCAGGCCAGCGAGGGCCAGCCAGCCCGCCAGAAAGCCTGGTAGGCGTCTCGAAAACCCGGTGGCATGGTGACCGAGCCGTCTTTCCACTGCGCACCGGTCTCGTCGCCATCGCGGTTCAGTGGCGCCACCACCTCGCCCACGAACTTGCCCGCTTCTTCCAGCACCTGCTGCATCAGGGCTTCGTCGGCTTCAGCGTGGGCAGGCAGGGCCTGCAGCTGCGCCGGTGCCTGCAGCACCTGCTGCAGGATGAATTGCATGTCGTCGGTGCGGGGCTGGAAGCTGTTCATGGATGGTTGCGTTACTTGCAGGTGAAGCTGGTGGCAGATTCGATGGAGCCGCTGCCCTTGTAGGTGGCCACGGTGGGGTAGGCGCACAGCGGGCGGGAGCGGTTGGGCGCCCAGTCTGCGGGCACGTCGTTGTTCACGCCACCGGCGTTGCCGGGGCCGCGGGCCGATGCGGTCACGGCCTGGGGAGCCTGTCCCTGCTCAACCCATTTCACCAGCGGGGACAGCAGGTCGAACTGATCGGTGGCCGGGCCGCCGCTGCAGTGCGCCATGCCGGGCACCGGGAAGAAGCGGGCAAAGCGATCACCCTCGCCATTCAGCGCATTGTCCATGCGAAGCATCCACTGGCGGGTGTCTTCGGCGGAGAAGATCGCGTCGGCCACGCCGTGATAGATGATCATCTTCGCGCCGCGCGCTTGCAGGGTTCGCATGTTCACCGGGTTCTCATTGCCAGGTGGGCTCATGAGGGACAAGCCGGATTCGCGATAGACATCGTTGGTGGCGCTGAGCATGGGCAGGCGCGCGGCGATGTTGTCCTGCAGCGGGTCCACCCTTCCGGGCGGCACGCTGAAAATGGTGCCCACCGACAGCGGGTCCAGTGCCACGGAGTTGGTGAACTTCCAGGTCGCCCAGTTGTCGGCGGCCAGGCCGGGGTCGAACGGGAAGGGAGCGTAGAAGGGTTTGCCGTCGGGCGTGCGCCCGCCGTCGAACACGTTCTGAAGAACGCTTTTCTGGGCGGCGCTCAGGCACTGGCCGTTGCGCTCGGCGCTGCAGGTGGGCACGGCGGTCTGCAGCTTGAAGGTGGTCTGGCAGGCCTGTGTGGCCTGCACCAATCCGTCGCGAGCCCCGTCGAGTGCGTCGCACTGGTTCAGGATGGCATCGGCCACCAGTTTGCGCTCGCCTTTGGTGAGTGCACTGCTGATGTCGGGGATGCGGGCGGTGGGGTTCAGCGGGTGTTGGGTGGTGGCGCCTGCCGTGGCCAGCGGCGTCCATTGTTGCGCGCCCCACAGTTGCGCCAGTGCGGCCAGCGGCAGGCGGTAGCCCGGTGCGCCCACCAGGTAGCCGTCGTAGGCCTGGCCGCGCGCGGCTTCCACCATGGCGTGGCGGCCACCGTTGGAGCAGCCGCCAATGTAGGAGCGATCAGGGGCCTTGCCGTAGGCGGCGGCAATCAGTGCCTTGGCCATGGGTGTGAGCTTGGCCACGGCCTGGTAGCCATAGTCCAGGCGCGACTGCGGCTCCAGGCCGAAGTAGGGCGTCTGTGCGCCGGTGTGGCCGGCATCGGAGCTGATGACGGCGAAGCCCTGGGCCAGCGCGCCGGTGAGGGGGCCACCCCCCAAGGCGCCCTCGGCCGGGCGGATGTTGCCATCGAGGCCGCCGTTGCCCTGGTAGTAGAAGCGACCGTTCCAGTCATTGGGCAGGCGCATCTCGAACCCGATGGCGTAGTCGCGTCCATCGCTGCCCTTGCGCGGATGCATCTCGCCTTTCACCAGACAATGCGCACCCACGGCTGCACCACCGGGTGCCACGCTGCCCGGCGCCACAGGGGCGGCAGACTGCAGGCGAAGCTGGTCGAAACGAAATTGATTCACCAGAGAGTCGCACTGGCGCAGGGTTGCGCCCATGGCGGGCGTGAGGGAAGCGCTCGTCGATTTCGCTGGGCCGGATGCGGTGCCGCAGCCTGCCAGCGCAAGCGCCAGCGCGGTGGGCAGCAGTGCAGGGGTCAGACGGTGGGTGCGCACCGCAGATGGTGGCAGCACCGGGTGAGTGTGGTTCATGTCTCTCTCCTTGTGGTGTGGGGTGGCAAGGTTTAGCGGCTGCGCCTGCGTGCTGAATCCGCGGCTGCCTGGTGATCAGGCGGCCTGGCGTGCGCTGCCCAGGTAGGTCTCGATCACGCGCGGATCGTGGGCCAGTTCGCTGGCGGGTCCCTGGGCGCTGACTTCGCCCATTTCCAGCACATAGCCGTGGTCGGCCACCTGCAGGGCGGCGCGCGCGTTCTGTTCCACCAGCACGATGGTCACGCCGGTTTCGCGCAGCCGCTCGATGATGGAAAAAATCTCTTTCACGATCAGCGGTGCCAGGCCCAGGCTGGGTTCGTCAAGCATCAGCAGATCAGGCGCGGACATGAGCGCGCGGCCCACCGCCAGCATCTGTCTTTCACCGCCAGAGAGCGTGCCGGCCAATTGCACGCGCCGTTCCTGCAGGCGCGGGAAGATGCTGTAGACGTCGTCCAGCCGGCTGCGCCATTTCGCATTGCCCAGCCGCATCTGGCGGAAGCCGCCTAGCAGCAGGTTGTCTTCCACCGGCATGGTGCCGAAGAGTTCGCGCTTTTCTGGCACCAACGCCATGCCGTTCATCACGCGGTCTTCCAGCGTGAGGGTGCTGATGTCCTGGCCACGAAATTCAATGCTGCCCTTGCCCGGCAGGATGCCCATGAGGGTGTTGAGCAGCGTGGACTTGCCTGCGCCGTTGGGCCCGATGACGGTGATGACGCTGCCCTTGTCGGCATGCAGGTCGATGCCGTGCAGCACCTCGGCGCGCCCGTAGCCGGCGCGAAGGCCTTTGACTTGAAGGATCGGATGGGTCATTTCAGTGCTCCGTGCCGAGGTAGGCCGCGCGAACTTTCGGGTCTTGCTGGATCTGCGCCGGTGGTCCCTGTGTGAGCAGGGTGCCGAACTCCATCACCACCAGGTGGTCGCAGATCTGCATCACCAGGTCCATGTCGTGTTCGACCAGCAGGATGCTCATGCCCTCGCCCTTGAGCTGGCGCAGCACATCGGCCAGTGCCTGTTTTTCCTTGTGGCGCAGGCCGGCCGCGGGTTCGTCGAGCAGCAGCAGGGTGGGGTCGGCACACAGGGCGCGCGCAATCTCCATCAGCCGCTGCGGGCCCATGGCCAGGTTGCCGGCCTGCTCATGCAGGTACTCGCCCATGCCCACGCGTTCCAGCTGGCGTTGTGCTTCGCGGAACAGCTGCTTTTCTTCCGAGCGGTTGGTGCGCAGCATGGCCGGCAGCACGCCCTTGCTGCCACGGGTGTGGGCGCCCAGGGCCACGTTCTCCAGCACGGTCATGTCGGCGATCATCTTCACGTGCTGGAAGGTGCGTGCCATGCCGCGCTTGGCGATGTCGCGCGAGTGCAGGCCGCTGATGTTCTGGTCGCGGAACATCACTTCACCCCGTGTGGCAGGCAGCACGCCGGTGATGATGTTGAAGGTGGTCGACTTGCCTGCGCCGTTGGGGCCGATCAGGCCCACGATTTGCCCGGCATGGATCTGGAAGCTGATGTCGTTCACCGCCACCAGGCCGCCGAACTCCATGCGCGCCTTGCGCACGTCCAGCACCAGTGCACCGGCTTCGGGTTTCTCGCGCTCTGCCAGTGGTGCTGCCTGTTGCCAGTCCACCGGGCGTGGGCGTTTGGGCAGGTGCCGTCCCACCAGCGACCACAGGCCGTCTGGCAGGTACTTCAGCACCATCACCAGCGCAATGCCGAACACGATCACTTCGTAGCTGCCGCTGGTGCCTATGAGGCGCGGCAGCAGCACCTGCAACTGGTCTTCCAGCAGGCGGATGAGACCGGCGCCCACGATGGCACCCCACACATGACCCACACCGCCCACCACCGCCATGAAGAGGTATTCAATGCCCATCTTCAGGCCAAAGGCCGAAGGGTTGACCGTGCGCTGGAAGTGCGCGAGCAACCAGCCGGCCACGGAGGCGGCCAGGGCGGCCAGCACAAAGATGGTGACCTTGTAGCGGAAGGTGCTGATGCCCATGGCCTCGGCCATCTGCGAGCCACCCTTGAGGGAACGGATTGCGCGGCCTGCCCGCGAGTCCAGCAGGTGAAGCAGCGCAGCGGCAAAACAAAGCAGGATGGCCCAGGTGAGCACGAAGAAAGCGCGGCCCTGGCCGATGTCGAAGTCGCCGATGGACAGGCTCTTGATGCCCAACAGGCCGTCGTACTTGCCCAGACCATCCATGTTGCCCATGAGGTAGTAAAGCGACAGGCCCCAGGCAATGGTGGCCAGCGGCAGGTAGTGGCCCGACATGCGCAAGGTGATCAGGCCCACCAGCAGCGCACTGCCGGCCGTGAGACCCATGCCGATGAACAGCGTGAGCCAGGGCGAGATGCCGGTGTTGAGGGTGAGCCACGCCGTGGTGTAGGCACCAATGCCCACGAACGCCGCCTGACCGAAGGAGGTGAGGCCGCCCACGCCGGTGAGCAGCACCAGTCCCATCACCGTCATGCTGTACATGCCGATGTAGTTGAGCTGGGCGATCCAGAAATCGGGCAGCGGCAGTACCGCGATCAGGGGAATGGCGGCGGCCAGCACCAGCAGGCCGATGTTTTGCAGATTCTTCATTTCAGTGGTCCTCGTCCGAATGGCCACTGCGCAGGGAGCGGATCAAGAGCACCGGCAGGATCAGCGTGAACACGATCACTTCCTTGAATGCGCTGGCCCAGAATGAACCGAAGGCCTCGATCACGCCCACGAACAACGCAGCGATCAGCGCACCCGGGTAGCTGGCCAGACCCGCAGCCACAGCAGCCACAAAGCCTTTCAGCCCGATGAGGAAGCCGGAGTCGTAAAACACGGTGGTGGTGGGGCCGATGAGCAGGCCGGAGAGTGCACCAATGAACGCGGCCATGGTGAAGGTCAACTGGCCCGATGCCTGCGAAGAAATGCCCATGAGCCGCGCACCCGTGCGGTTGACGGCGGTGGCGCGCAGCGCCTTGCCGCGCAGTGAGCGTTCGAAGTACAGCCACAGCAACACGATCAGCGCGATGGTGGCCAGCGCGGTGATGATGGCCTGGCCGGAGAGCATCACGGGGCCGATGTTCAGGCGCAGGTCCCAGAACGCCGGGTTGCGGAAGCCTTCAGCGCCGAAGAACACCAGGCCCAGGCCCGTCATGGCGAAGTGCACGCCCACGGAGACGATCAGCAGCACCAGCGGTGTGGCGCTTTCCAGTGACTGGTAGGCCACGCGGTAGACCAGCGGGCCGTACACCGTGACCACCGCCACGCTCAGTGCTGCCTGCACCGCCAGCGGGAACTGCTGCGGTGCTGCCCAGATGGCCACACCGGCCACCACCATGGGCACGACCAGCATGCGCCCGGCAGCCTTGAACGCGACCAGTGCGTTGCGGTGGTGCTGCCACCGGCCGGAAAGCTCCATGAGCGCGGCCACCGTGGCCAGCAGCATCAGCAGCCACACGGTGCCCGGCACCTGGCCGGTTTGAAAAATGGCCAGGGTGAGCGCGCCATACGCGACGAACTCGCCCTGGGGAATGAAGATGACGCGGGTGACCGTGAACACCAGCACCGTGGCCAGCCCGAGCAGGGCGTACACGGCACCGTTGGTCAAGCCGTCCAGCAACAAAATGCTGGCGATAGAAAAGTCCATATGGGCCTTCACCGAAGAAAAGTAGCGCTTGCAAATCCAGGGACACCGAGGGTCCGGCTCCGCCGGCCCCAGGTGTCGCCCCCCTCCCGCCGAAGGCGAGAGAGGGGGGTGGCGCCGAAGGCGACGCGGGGGGTGTTTACCGGGTCACTCCACTTTGAATTTGCCGTCGACGACCTTGAGCATCACGCCAGTTTCCAGGGTGAAGCCCCAGTGGTCGGTGGGTGTCCAGTTCATCACGCCATGCGAGAAGATGGTGCGGCCCATGGTTTCCATGCCGTCGCGGATGGCCGCGCGGAATTCGGGCGTGCCGGGCTTGGCCTTTTGCAGCGCCATGGGGATCACCTTCTCCAGCGTGATTTGCGCGTCGTAGGCGTGGCCCGCGAACTGGTTGCGCAGGCCGGCGCCCACGGCCTTTTCATACTTCTGCACAAAGTCAATCGCCACAGCCTTGGAAGGGTGGCTGTCGGGCAATTGCTCGGCGATCACGGCCGGGCCGGAGACCACATACGCGCCTTCCACGGCCTTGCCACCCACGCGCATCAGGTCCTGCGTGGCCGCGGCGTGGGTCTGGTAGATCTTGCCCTTGAAGCCACGGTCCACCATGGCCATGTGGGGCATGGCCGCGCCGCTGCCGGAAGCCACGATGAGCACCGCATCCGGGTTGGCAGCATTGATTTTCAGTGCCTGTGGGGTCACGCTGGTGTCGGTGCGGGCGAAGCGTTCGGTGGCGACGATCTTGATACCGGCCTTGTCCAGCAGCGGGCCGATTTCCTTCAGCCACTGTTCGCCATAGGCGTCGGTGTAACCCAGGAAGCCGATGGTCTTCACGCCCTGCTTCTTCATGTGCTCCACCACGGCGTGGCCCATGACGGTGTTGGACTGCGGCAGGCGGAACACCCACTTGTCCTTGCCGGGTGGCAGGCCCACTGGCGAGCCGGCCAACTGCACCGTGCCGGCTTCCGATGCGATGTCGCTCATGGCGGCGGCCACGGCGGTGATGCACGA
>PHCQ01000104.1 GCA_002840835.1 Betaproteobacteria bacterium HGW-Betaproteobacteria-16
CCTGGATAGCCAGCGACGCGCAAAAAGCGCGCGAATATTTTAAGTACGCCACATGACTGACGAAAAAAACGCCAAATACAAACTGAATCTACCTGAAACCGCTTTCCCCATGCGTGGCGATCTGGCCAAGCGCGAACCGCAATGGCTGAAGGCCTGGCAGCAGAAAAAGCTGTATGAACGGATTCGCACAGCGCGCAAGGGTGCACCCAAGTTTGTGCTGCACGACGGCCCGCCCTATGCCAATGGCGATATTCATATCGGTCATGCGGTCAACAAGATCCTGAAGGACATCATTATCAAGTCCAAGACGCTGTCGGGCTTCGACGCGCCTTATGTGCCGGGCTGGGATTGTCACGGCCTGCCAATTGAACTGGTGGTGGAAAAGAATCACGGCAAGGACATCGCCCCGGCGAAATTCCGCGAGCTGTGCCGCGAATATGCCAAGCAACAGGTTGAGCGGCAGAAGGCCGATTTCATCCGCCTCGGCGTGCTGGGCGACTGGGAGCATCCCTACCTGACCATGGATTTCAGGACCGAGGCCGACATCATGCGCGCGCTCGGCGACATCTACAAGAATGGCTACCTGTATCAGGGCTCCAAGCCTGTGCACTGGTGTGTGGACTGCGGCTCTGCGCTGGCGGAAGCGGAAGTCGAGTACGAAGACAAGAACTCGCCGGCGATCGATGTCGGTTTCAAGTTCGTCGACAAGACCGCGCTGTGTAAGGCATTCGGCGCCGAGGTCAAGGGCGATGCCTATGCCGTCATCTGGACCACGACCCCATGGACATTGCCGGCCAACCAGGCAGTCTGTGTGCATTCGGAGCTGGACTATCAGTTGATTCAGACCGGCAGGGGCTTGCTGGTGCTTGCGGAAGCGCTGGCCGGGAGCACGCTGGCGCGTTATGGCGAAGAAGGCACGAAGGTACTGGCCAGTTGCAAGGGTGCTGCACTTGAACACTTGCAATTGCAACATCCGTTCTATGCACGACAGGTGCCGGTCATCTGCGGCGATCATGTCACGACCGATGCCGGTACCGGTCTGGTGCATACTGCGCCGGCGCACGGTCTGGAAGACTATGCGGTCGGTATGCGTTACAACCTGCCGGTCGATAATCCGGTCGGCGACGACGGCAAGTTCTACAGCCGGGTCGAGTTGTTTGCCGGCATGAGCATTTGGGATGCCAACAAGGCCGTGATCGAGACCCTGCAGGCCGGCGGCAACCTGATGGCTTCGGCACGCTTGAATCACAGCTACCCGCATTGCTGGCGCCACAAGACGCCGGTGATCTTCCGTGCCACCCACCAGTGGTTCATCGGCATGAACGAGCAGGATGCATCAGGCAAGACCTTGCGCGAACATGCCAATCAGGCCGTCGCCAATACCGAGTTCTTCCCGTCATGGGGCCGCGCACGGCTGGAAGCCATGATCAAAAACCGTCCGGACTGGTGCGTATCGCGTCAGCGCAACTGGGGTGTGCCGATGCCGCTGTTCGTTCACAGGGAAACCGGCGAACCGCATCCGCAGACGCTGGAATTGCTGGAAAAGGTCGCGTTGCAGGTCGAGCAGCAGGGCATTGAAGCCTGGTTCTCGCTGGATGGTGCCGCTTTCCTCGCCCAGCATGCGCCGGACAACGCTGCACAATACAAGAAGGTCACCGATACGCTGGATGTCTGGTTCGATTCCGGTGCGACGCATGCCGCAGTATTGAAGCGCCGCGCAGAACTGAAACATCCGGCTGATCTCTATCTCGAAGGCTCCGATCAGCACCGTGGCTGGTTCCAGTCCTCTCTACTGACCGGTTGCGCTATCGACGGTCGTGCGCCCTACGATGCGTTGTTGACCCATGGTTTCGTCGTCGACGGCTCCGGCCACAAGATGAGCAAATCCAAGGGCAACGTCGTCGCGCCGCAAAAGGTCATGGATACCTACGGTGCTGATATCCTGCGCCTGTGGGTGGCTTCGACCGATTACTCCGGTGAGTTGACCATTTCTGACGAGATCCTGAAACGTGTGGCGGAAGGCTATCGCCGTATCCGCAATACCTTGCGCTTCCTGCTCGCTAATCTGGCGGATTTCGATGCGAGCAAGGACTTGCTGCCGGTCGACCAATGGCTGGAAATCGACCGTTACGCGCTGGTGCTGACCCAGGACCTGCAGGGTAGAATTCTTGCCGACTACGACCGCTACGAGTTCCACCTCGCCGTGCAGAAGTTCGTCAGCTTCTGTTCCGAAGACCTCGGCGGCTTCTATCTGGATATCCTCAAGGACCGGCTCTACACCAGCGGTGAGACTTCCCATGCCCGCCGCGCCGCGCAGAGTGCGCTGCATCACATCACGCAGGCCATGATGCGCCTGATGGCGCCCATCCTCAGCTTCACGGCGGACGAGATCTGGCAGACGCTGGGCATGGACGCAGAAGCGACCGTATTCGAGGATGTCTGGTATGAGCTGCCGGTCAATGGTTGGAGCGAGGCTGGAATCGCGCAATGGCAAGCCGTACTTGAAGTGCGAGCGCTCGCCAACAAGGCGATTGAGGAGCAGCGTGCACAGGGCCTTGTCGGCTCGTCCTTGCAGTCCGAGCTGGATATTCACGCATCAGGTGCGACCTATCAGGCGCTTACCCGCTTGGGTGACGACCTGCGTTTTGTGTTGATTGTTTCGCGTGCGACCTTGCATGAGCTGACGGATGGCGATGTGCGCATCAAGGTCACGCCCAGTCCGCATGCCAAGTGCGAACGTTGCTGGCACTACCGCGCCGATGTCGGCGCCGATGCCGCGCATCCGACCATCTGCGGTCGTTGCGTGAGCAACCTGTTCGGTGCAGGTGAAGCCAGAAGCCATGCTTAAGTGGCTGGGACTCAGCGCGATTGTCATCGCGCTCGACCTCTACACCAAGCATCTGGTGCTGCAGGCTTTTGCACTCGGCGAGCATCTCTATATCACCAGCTTTTTCGATCTGGTGCGCTACCACAACGAGGGCGCGGCTTTCAGTTTTCTAGCCGGCGCCGGCGGCTGGCAGCGGTTCTTCTTCAGCGCCATCGCCATCGTCGCATCTGTGGTCATCGTCTATCTGCTGAGAAAGCACAAGACCGAGAAGCTGTTCTGCTTTGCGCTGGCCTTGGTGCTCGGTGGTGCCCTCGGCAACCTGTACGACCGCCTGACCCTGGGCTATGTGGTGGACTTCCTGTTCTTCCATTACCAGGGCTGGTACTGGCCCGCATTCAACGTGGCGGATTCCGCCATCAGCTGTGGTGTCGTATTATTATTGCTGGACAGTTTCAAAAAGCCCCGCACCTGACCTTTCAGGGAAACCAGAGGGCGCTGACCGGTGTCTGTAGCCGCAGATATCGGCAAGGAGAGAAGCATGGCGAAAGTGATCAAGAGCGACGACGAGTGGCGGGCGCAGCTCAGCCCGATCCAGTACGAAGTCACCCGCAAGGCCGCGACCGAGCGGCCGGGAACCGGTGAATACACCCATTTCAAGCAGGCAGGCACTTACACCTGCGTCTGTTGCGGCACGCCGCTGTTCGAATCGGATGCCAAGTTCGATTCCGGCTGCGGCTGGCCCAGCTATTTCAAGCCGATCGATGAGGAAAACGTGCGCGAGCGCATCGATAGCTCGCATCACATGATCCGCACCGAAGTCATTTGCAACGTCTGCGATGCGCATCTGGGCCATGTATTCAACGATGGCCCACAGCCGACCGGATTGCGCTACTGCATCAATTCCGCCGCCCTGAGGTTCGAGCCGCGCTGAAGTGGCGAAAAATTCGCGTCAACTTTTCTTTTCTGCTGTTGTCGGACAAGTTCAGGTAATTAAAGAAAGGAAAGGCATGAAGCGAATCAACATGATACTGACGGCCGGCTTGCTGGCGTTCGCGACAACGGCGCAGGCCGACACCTCGGGCAACTACGATCCCAAGCCCGGCCAGTGGTCTACGGTGATCGCCATCTTCGATAACAACAACAATCATTATTTGCTCAAGACGTCCGTCAATGCCGACCTGACTGAATGTTCGGACAGGTTGCACAGATTCAATCAGCGTTTGCATGCGGCCAACGGCACTGTCTGGACCAGTCACGCCAAGGATGTGGTCCGGTTCGAGGCAACTCCCGGGACCGCAGATGTGCAGGTCAAGGTGCTGGACGTGCGTTGCGTACTGGAGCCTTATGATCCGGAATTGGTAAAGAAATTCTAGGCTCACCAGTCAAGACGACCTCAGTAGAAAGCCCGCAATCGCGGGCTTTCTCGTTGATGCTAACAACACGTTATACGTTAGCAATCACTCCAGATCGAAGCGATCCGCATTCATCACCTTGGTCCAGGCCTTGACGAAGTCCTGCACGAACTTCTCCTTCGCGTCGTCCTGTGCGTAGACTTCCGCATAGGCGCGCAGGATGGAGTTGGACCCGAACACGAGGTCGGCGCGGGTGGCCGTCCACTTCACCGCGCCGGTCTTGCGCTCGCGGATCTCGTACAGGTTGCTGCCGGCTGGCTTCCAGGTGTAGGCCATGTCGGTCAGGTTGACGAAGAAGTCGTTGGTCAGCGCGCCGACACGGTCGGTAAAGACCCCGTGTTTGCTGCCGCCGTAGTTGGTGCCCAGCACACGCATGCCGCCGACCAGCACGGTCATCTCGTGCGCGGTCAGGCCAAGCAGTTGCGTGCGGTCCAGCATCAGTTCCTCGGCGGTGACGACGTAGTCCTTCTTCAGCCAGTTGCGGTAGCCGTCGGCCAACGGTTCCAGCACCTCGAATGATTCGACATCGGTCTGTGCCTGGCTGGCATCGCCGCGGCCGGGGGCGAACGGTACATTGACGTTGATGCCGGCGGCCTTGGCGGCCTGTTCGATACCGACGTTGCCGCCCAGCACGATGACATCGGCGACACTGGCGCCGGTCTCGGCCGCGATCTTTTCATAGACGGCCAGCACTTTGACAAGGCGTGCAGGTTCGTTTCCGTCCCAGTCCTTCTGCGGGGCGAGGCGGATGCGTGCGCCGTTGGCGCCGCCGCGCATGTCCGAGCCGCGGAAGGTGCGGGCGCTGTCCCAAGCGGTGGCGACCATCTCACCGATGCCGAGGCCACTGGCGGCGATCTTCGCCTTGATCGCCGCGACGTCATAATCCGTGCGGCCGGCCGGCACCGGATCCTGCCAGATCAAATCTTCCTGCGGCACGTCCGGGCCGATGTAGCGGCTCTTCGGGCCCATGTCGCGGTGGGTCAGCTTGAACCAGGCACGGGCGAAGACTTCCGAGAAGTAGGCCGGGTCCTTGTGGAAGCGCTCGGCGATCTTGCGGTATTCCGGATCGAATCGCATCGCCATGTCGGCATCGGTCATGATGGGCTTGCGGCGGATGCTTGGATCCTCGACATCGACCGGCATGTCCTCTTCCTTGATGTTGACCGGTTCCCATTGCCAGGCGCCGGCCGGTGATTTCTGCAGCCACCAGTCGTAACCGAGCAGCAGGTCGAAGTAGCCGTTGTCCCATTGGGTCGGATGCGTGGTCCAGGCGCCTTCGATGCCGCTGGTGACGGTGTCACGGCCGATACCACGGGTGGTATGGTTCTGCCAGCCGAGGCCCTGTTCTTCCAGTTCCGCGCCTTCCGGAGCCGGGCCGAGGTTGGCGGCGTCGCCGTTGCCGTGACATTTGCCTACGGTATGTCCGCCAGCGGTCAGTGCGACGGTTTCCTCGTCGTTCATCGCCATGCGGGCGAAGGTGATGCGCACGTCATGCGCGGTCTTGATCGGATCCGGCTTGCCATCGACGCCTTCCGGGTTGACGTAGATCAGGCCCATCATGACGGCGGCCAGCGGGTTCTCCAGATCGCGTTCGCCCGAATAGCGGCTGCCCTCGCTGCCGCTGGGCGCCAGCCATTCCTTTTCCGAGCCCCAATAGGTGTCTTTTTCCGGGTGCCAGATATCCTCGCGGCCGAAAGCGAAACCGAAGGTCTTGAGGCCCATGGATTCATAGGCGACGGTACCGGCGAGGATGATGAGATCGGCCCAGCTGATCTTGTTGCCGTACTTCTTCTTGATCGGCCACAACAGGCGGCGTGCCTTGTCGAGATTGGCGTTGTCTGGCCAGCTGTTAATCGGCGCGAAGCGCTGGTTGCCGGTGCCGGCGCCGCCACGGCCGTCAGCGACGCGATAGGTGCCGGCGGCGTGCCAAGCCATGCGGATCATCAAGCCGCCGTAATGACCCCAGTCGGCCGGCCACCACTCCTGGCTGTCGGTCATCAGCGCCTTGAGGTCCTTCTTCAGTGCATCGACGTCCAGCTTCTTCAGTTCTTCGCGGTAATTGAAGCCGGCGCTCAGCGGATTGGTCTTGCTGTCGTGCTGATGCAGGATGTCGAGGTTGTGGGCCTTGGGCCACCATTCCATCTGGGACGAGCCAGCGGCAGTGTTGGCGCCGTGCATGACCGGACATTTGCCGGTGGGGGCTGATTTGTTTTCCATGGACGAACTCCTTCTCGGTTGGGTGATTGTTCTTAGTGACCAATGCCGTAACTGGCAAGATACTCCAGCAGATACGGATTGGTAATAGGTTGAAGCGCGTAGTGCATAGGTCCTCCGTATGGCATCAGGTGTGACCATCATAGGATGGAATGCTTAATTGATTAAATTGATTGTTAATATTTAATCGATAGTATTTATAAATGAATACGACGCTTATCGCGGACATAGATAAAATTCATCGGCTAATTAATATATAAACTGATATATTATCTATGCATAAAATGATTTGCCGGTCGGTAAAGAGATGCAGCACCTGTCGGCGTCCATGACACAAATGAAATGAGGTGGAGCATGATGGAAAATCGGAATCTGAAGCGGATCGCAGCGGCATGGCTGTTGGGTGCTGCCTTGCTGGCCTGTTCAAAGCCGGAGGTGGAGAGCGTATCTTCGGATACAGCCGCCGAGATGTTCGCGCAGCGGCAGGCCGTTATCGTCGATGTGCGCGAGCAGCAGGAATGGGACGAGGGGCGGATCGAAGGTGCCATTCATGTACCGCTCGGGCAGTTGTCCTCGAGGCTGCAGGAACTCGAGCCTTACCGGAACACGACGCTGATCGTGCAATGCCGTTCCGGCAGGCGTTCGGCAGAAGCGTTCCACATCATCAAGGCAGCCGGGTTCGACCAACTTTACAACTTGGAAGGCGGCATCCAATCCTGGGTCGAGTCCGGTCACAAGACTGTCACCACTGTCATGTAAAAGGAGAGGCATCATGCAATATTCAAGAATCGCAGTGGCAACACTGGCCAGCTTCGCGCTGACGGCGCAAGCCGGCGGCACCGATGAGGCGGAAGCCAGATATCTGGAGGAAAGCCGCAAGACGGCGCAGGAGTTCATGCAGACCCTGGGCGGCACGCTTAAACAACAGATTGCGGTAGGAGGCTTCGAGAGCGCCATCGGTGTATGCAAGCAGGTGGCGCCGGCGCTGGCGGCGCAATATTCGTCGGACACGCGTACGGTCAAGCGTGTCTCCCTCAAACCGCGCAACAGTGTGCAGGGTACGCCGGACCATTGGGAAAAGATGGTGCTTGAGGGGTTCGATCAAGACCAGCAGGCCGGCAAGCCGCCGGCCAGTATGGAGGTGACGGCCTACAGCGAGAGCGCCGATGGCCGCTGGTTCCGTTACATGAAGGCGATACCGGCACAGGCCATGTGCCTGAAGTGCCACGGCACCGAGCAGGACATTCCGGATGGCGTCAAGACGCTGCTCAAGGCCGAATACCCGCAAGACAAGGCGACCGGTTACAGCGCCGGCCAGATCCGCGGTGCGATCTCGATCCGGCAACAGGTGCAGTAGGCGCTGCCGACACCTATATTATATTTGATATAGGTCAAATCAGCGGCTCAAGGAAATGATTAGGATGAATTCAGGTTTTATGAAAGTGACGGGAGTTGAAGATGCGTATCAAAATGATTTGGCTGTTGACGGGGCTGCTTGTTGGTGCCGCCGGCTGTAGTGAACAAGCCACCGAGAATCAAAACACCGAAAGCGCGGAACCGGCAGCCAATATGGTCGAGGCGGTCTACCGCGATGAGCCGATCAAGCCGATTCAGCCGGCAAATGTGGAAAATCCGAAGTATGTCGAACTGGGCAAGAAGCTGTATTTCGATCCACGCCTGTCCAAATCCGGTTTCATCTCCTGCAACTCCTGTCACAACCTGTCCATGGGCGGTACCGATAATCTGAAGACGTCCATCGGCCACAACTGGACCAAGGGGCCGATCAACTCGCCGACGGTGCTGAACTCCAGCCTGAATCTGGCGCAGTTCTGGGACGGCCGCGCCGCTGACCTGAAGGAACAGGCTGCTGGCCCGATCGCCAATCCGGGAGAAATGGCGTTCACGCATGCGCTGGCCGTCGATATGTTGCGCTCGATTCCCGGTTATGTGGCTGAGTTCAAGGAAGCCTTCGGCAAGGAGGAGATCACGATCGATGAAGTGACGCTGGCGATCGCCGCTTTCGAAGAAACATTGGTGACGCCGAATTCGCGCTTCGACCTTTGGCTGAAGGGTGACGACAACGCGATGACTGCGACCGAACTGGCCGGTTACAACCTGTTCAAGTCTAGCGGTTGCGTAGCATGTCACAGTGGCGAAGGCATCGGCGGCAACTCCTTCCAGAAGATGGGGCTGGTTGAGCCGTACCATGCTACGAGTCCGGCAGAAGGTCGCTCTGCCGTAACCGGCAACGATGCAGACCGCTTCAGTTTCAAGGTGCCGACCCTGCGCAATGTCGAACTGACCTATCCGTACTTCCACGATGGTGAAGCAGATACGCTGACGGAAGCGGTGGATGTCATGGGCCGCCTGCAGCTCGGCAAGAAGTTTACCGATGAAGAGAACGCCCAGATCGTGGCTTTCCTGAAGACGCTGACCGGCGATCAGCCGTCCTTCCAGCTGCCGCAACTGCCGCCATCTTCAGACAAGACCCCAAGACCAGAGCCGTTTGCGGAATAATCCTCCTGCCGCATGACTTTGGCCTCTCCCGGAGGGTGATTACTCACCCTCCTTTTTTTTGTTCACTGTTGGCGCTGATAGCTTATGGTGAACCTCTCTGACCGTGGGCATACTAAGCACTAGTAATAGCCAAAGAGGAAACGCGTATGACTACCCACAAACCTGCATCACGTGGCCTGCGAAGCCTGGCATTGGTGAGCGGGCTATCGTTTTTCATGCTGATGTATTCTGTGGCGGCACTGGCCGAACCGGGATGCAAGCAGGAAATTCGCCAGCAAAGCGAACAGAATGGCGTGGTGAGGTTGGCCGTGTATGAGTTCGAAGCGGGGAAATATGATCTGGCGATCTTGCTCGGCGAGCAGGCACCGGAAATAAAACGCATCAGTTTTTCCGGTAGGGAATCTGCCTGTACCTATCAGCCGTTGGTGTTGCAACGGGGTGGTGATTGGGGCTGGCACATGGTCTGGCAGGAGCCCGGAAAGGGTCTGTTCTATGCGCGCATGGATGGCGAGGCTTGGGTGTCCTCACCGAAGAAACGCATTGTCGACCAGCCTGTGCAACAGGTCGAGTTCCAGTTGGATGGTCAGCAGTTGAACATATCCTGGCAGGATGAAACTGGCCAGCAGTTCAGCCGGCGTTCGGCCGATGAAGGCCGGAGCTGGGATTAACCTTTAGGATCTGATTCGCTGTCCGGCTTGTGCGCGATGTGCAGTGCGGCTTTGCAAAGCAGGTGCGCGCTGACCGGCGCTGTGATGAAGAGGAACATGGTGGCCGCGATCTCGTGCAGACTGATGCCGGGGTCGTTCACGCTAAAATAGATGGCGGATGCGATGACCATGGCGCCGACACCCAGCGTCGTGGTCTTGGTCGGGCCGTGCAGGCGCATGAAGAAGTCCGGCAGGCGCGCAAGGCCGATCGAGCCCAGCAGCGTGAAGCTGGCACCGACCAGGATCAAGAGGGCGATCAGGCTTTCGGTCCAGATATTCATTCGATGATGTTCCCCCGCAGCAGATATTTGGAAAGCGCCACCGTGCCGACAAAGCCCATGATGGCGATCAGCAGCGCGGATTCGAAATAGGCCGAGTTGCTGGTGTTGATGCCGAGCAGCACCAGCAGGGCGATGGTGTTGATGTAGAGCGTGTCGAGCGCGAGGATGCGGTCGGTGGCATCCGGGCCGCGCACCATGCGGTAGAGGCTCAGCACCATGGCCAGCGCGATCATGGCAAAGGCAATCTGGATAACGGCGTTCAGCATGAGAATATCTCCTTCAACGGTTGCTCATAGCGCGTCTTGATGGCGCGTATCGTCGCTTCGCGATCATCTACATTGAGTGCATGCACCTGCAACACCCAGCGGCTGCGATCGATATCGATGGATACGGTCCCCGGCGTCAGCGAGACAATGCTGGCTAGCAGGGTGCCGACGAAAGGGTCTTGCATATCCAGCGGCACTTCGATGAAAGCCGGCTTGATACGCTTGGTCGGGCCCAGCACCAGTTTGGCGACATCGATACTGGCCAGCAGGATATCCCAGAGAACGATACCGAGCAGTTTGATCGCCGGCAGCAGCTTGACGCTGGGCGGATGCTCGGGCCAGAAACGATGAGTCAGCAGCGGCAGGCCTATTGCCAGGATCAGTGCCAGGACAGCGTGTGCCAGCGAGGATGCATTGTTGAGCGCCATCCAGAGCAGGAAGATGGCAATGGAGAGGGCCGGATGCGGGAAGAAACGTCTCATGGTCTGGTCATCCTCGGTATCGCAGCATGGTCAGGAATCACCGCGTCGATGTATTGCGATGGTTCATGTAGCTGTGCAGCAGTGCGCTGTGTGAAGTCTGATACCGGCTTTGCAAAGATTACGAGCAGCATGGAAACCGCAATCAGGCCGAAGGTCGCCAGATACTGGCGCCAGCTTCTGACAGCTGCTTGTGCTATCGGCTCTTGATGGATTTCGTCTTCCGGCGGCGCTTCCCAGAACAGGCGGCTACCGGCCTTGGCCAGCGCGACCGTAGTCAGCAGGCCGGAGACAAGAATCACGGCCCAGATGGCAGCGGCCATGGAACTCTGGCTTACCGCAGAGAGCAGCATCAGTTTACCGATGAAGCCGGAAAATGGCGGCAGGCCGGCGGCAGTCGCTGCCAGCAGCAAAAAGCCGATCTGCAGACTGATGCTGGTGACCTTCTCTGCTCGAAACAGGCCGTCGCCGGCGCGTCCGCGGGCATCACGAATCAGGCCGGCCAGCATGAAGAAGGCGGCACCGACGATGGCGGATTGCACCAGATAATATAGTGCGGCCGCTGTAGTCAGGCTGCCGCTCAATGACGGCACAATCAGCAGCACGCCTGCGGAGCCGAGTACCAGCCAGGCGACCAGTGCCTGCAGGCTCTTTGCCGTGAGGATGCCAAGCGCGGCGAAAACGATGGTGGCCAGCGCGGCGATCACCATCCAGTCGCCGACCAGCCCGGCCGTGGCCGGGGCGGCGTCGAAGGCGATCATCTGTACCCGCAGCACGGCAACGATGCCGACCTTGGTCATGATGGCGAACAGTGCCGCGACCGCCGGCCCGGCCGCAGCATAGGCGTGCGGCAACCAGAACGACAGCGGTAGCACGGCAGCTTTCAGTACGAACACGGTAATCAGCAGTGCACCGGCGACGCGCACCAGTGCGGTCTTCTCGGCAGGGATGTTTTGCAGCTGCAGCGCAATATCGGCCAGATTGAGGGTGCCAAGCGTGCCGTAGATCAGTCCGAGGGCGATCAGGAACACAGCGGAACCGGCAAGGTTGAGCGTGACATAGGCAAAGCCCGCGCGGCTCTTGTTGGGGCCACCGCCGTGCGCCAGCAGGATGTAGGAGGCGAGCAGCATCACTTCGAAGAAGACGAACAGGTTGAAGACGTCGCCGGTCAGGAAGGCGCCGTTGATGCCTACCAGTTGTAACTGGAAGATGGCATGGAAATGCCGACCTTTCTGATCAAAGCCTGCGCTGGCATAGAGCAGGGCGGCCGCTGCCAGTATCGAGGTCACCATGACACCCAATGCTGCCAGGCGGTCGGCGACCAGCGTGATGCCGAACGGCGGCGACCACTCGCCGAGTGCGTAACTCAAGGGGTTGCCGGTATCGGTCAGCCATAGCAGATGGCCGGCGGCGAGCAGCAGCATTACAACGGCCAGCGCGCTGATGCCACGCTGCAGGCAGGCGCTGCGGCTGCTTGATATCAGCAGCAGGGTGCTGGCGATGAACGGGATCAGGATAGGCAGGATCGGGCTATGCATGATGCTCGAATTGATGAAGCTTGAACTCATGATGCTTGTTCCGGCCGGTGCTTGCTGTCGGCGTGGCTGGTGTCATCTGCAGGTGCCGGCATGTCGACATGGTCACCGCCGGATTCGGACAGGCCGCGTAGAGCCAGCGTGACGATATAGGCGGTCATGCCGAAGCCGATGACGATGGCGGTCAGCACCAGCGCTTGCGGAATCGGGTCGGTGTAGTGGCTGGCTTCGTTACTGATGATGGGCGGCGCGTTGACCACCAGGCGGCCGCTGGCAAACAGGAACAGGTTGACGGCGTAGGACAGCAGCGTCAGGCCGAGGATGACCGGGAAGGTGCGCGCGCGCAGCATCAGATAGACGCCGCAGCTCGATAGCAGACCGATCGCGATGGCGAGCATGGCTTCCATCAGGCGTTTTCCTTTCTGTAATGCAGGCGA
>PHCQ01000162.1 GCA_002840835.1 Betaproteobacteria bacterium HGW-Betaproteobacteria-16
GGTGACACGGTGGGGCGCACTGTTGCCATACAGCCGCTGCAGCGAGGACCCGGTTTCGAAATGCACGTCGTGCATCAGCCGGTCGTAGCGCGTGGTGTCCTGGTGGTGAACGGACCCGGGGCGCTGCGAGGGGATGTCCTGCACCAGGCTGCCACCGAAATAGACGTTGATGAGCTGCGCCCCGCGGCAGATGCCGAGCACCGGCTTGCCCGCTTCGACGAAGCCGCGCAGGAGGTTGAGCTCGTAGCGGTCGCGAACCGCATCGCCAGCCCAGGCCGGGTCGCGCAGCGTGTCGCCGTAGGTTTCCGGACAGATGTCGATACCGCCCTGCAAGACCAGGCCGTCGAGCAGGTCGACGAGTTCGGTCATGGGCGCGCGGTTGGCCGACAGGGGGCTGTCCTCGTCGATGAAGGGGACCATCAGCGCGATCGCCCGGTGGGCCATGATCCAGTGCGCCATGGAGCTTTCCAGGAACTGCAACCGCTTCTGCGGCAGACCCAGACCGGGTGGCGGATCGTGCAACAAGCGTGCGCTGATACCGATGCGGAGTGTCATCGTCGGGGCCCTGTGCCGTTTTTTTCTGTGGAGATGCGAACCGGCTGACCGAAGCGGTCGGTCAGTGGCTTGAAACTGTCGGGCCGTTTGCGGCGCTTGGGCTCGGGCTGGTAGGTGGCATCGACGAAAGCGCGCAGCCAGTCCACCACCTCGTCGGCCGCCGCGACCTGGTCCACCCGCTCCTGCGCGTCGAGCCAGCGCCCGGCGTCGTGGTAGCTCAGCGTCACGATCTGCGGCACCGCCATGGGCTCGCCATCGAGCAGCCGCTCTTCATCGGCACGCCAGAACACCCAGAAACAGGGCTGGGGGCTGTTCAGGTTGAGGAAGTAGCCTTCGGCGTCATCACGGAAAAGTTCGACACGAAAGCGCGGGAACAGCCAGTGGGTCGATGCGGCGTCGGCCGCCGGCTGCAAGGGCTCGACGGCCTGCGGCTCGTGGGTGGGGTCGGGTGCGAGGAATTCGGCGTCTTCGGGGTCGCCACAGGGCAGCACGTCAGCCAGCACCCAGCGCCAGGGCTGCCAGCGGCTCATGGGACCGCTGACCGGCTCGCGGCGCATGACGACGTCCACCTCGATGGCGGGACGGCGCGGAGCAACGGACGCGGTATGTTCGGATGTCATAGGTAGCCCGCAATGTAAGCCATCCCATGGCAGGCCTCCATCCACCAGCCCGTTCACCCTGGCCCCCTCCATGTTTTCCAGGGCCAGCGCCGGGGTCGGCGGCCCCGGCACGTCTTCAGTAGGTTTCGAGGTGCAGGCGCCCTTCGCGCTTGAGCGCGGCGCCGATGGTGTCCCAGTTCAGCCCGGCCTGCGTGGCCACGTCGTGCAGCGCGAGCACCACGCCCTCTTCCATGCTTTTGAGGCCACACACGTAGAAATAGGTGTTCGGGTCCTGCAGCAGCACGGCGAGGTCGGCGGCACGCTCGCGCATCGCGTCCTGCACGTAACGCTTGGGCGCACCGGCCGTACGGCTGAAGGCGAAGTGGGTGTCGATGAAGTCCTTGGGCAGGTTCTGCAGCGGCCCGAAGTACGGCAGCTCTTCTTTCGTTCGGGCGCCGAAGAACAGCATGAGCTTGCCGCCTTCGAACTTGCCCGACTGCCTCAGGCGCCGGCGCCATTCGGTCATGGCGCGCATGGGCGCCGAACCGGTGCCGGTGCAGATCATCACGATGTTCGATTTGGGGTGGTTGGGCATCAGGAAGCTGGTGCCGAAGGGGCCGATGACTTCGACCTGGTCGCCCACCTGCAGGTCGCACATGAAGTTGCTGGCCACCCCGCGCACCGCTTGGCCGGCATGGTCTTCGAGCACGCGTTTGATGGTGAGCGAGAGGTTGTTGTAGCCCGGGCGCTCGCCGTTGCGCGGGCTGGCGATGGAGTACTGGCGGGCGTGGTGCGGTCGGCCTTTGGCATCGGTGCCGGGCGGCACGATGCCGATGCTCTGGCCTTCGAGCACCGGGAAGGGCATGGACCCGAAGTCGAGCACGATGTGGTGGGTGTCGTAGTCGTGGCCGGCCTGCTTGCCGACTTCGGTCACGCGCACGTTGCCGGTGACGGTGGCGGTGACGGTCTTCTGTGCGGCCTTGGGGCCGTAGAGGTTGGTGTAGGCGTGGGCGGCGCTCCAGGGCGGGATGGTCGATCCGTAGGCGGCGGACTTGAAGGTGTCCTGGCCGGTGGGGTCGACGGGTGTTTCGGTGACGGGTTCGGTCTCGGTGGTGGCCGGTTCAGCGACTGCATCGCCCACGAGCGCGGCGCGTTCGGCCGCCGACAATTCAACGGGCAGCGTGTCCCAGGTCAGCTGCTCGGCCAGCGAATAGGCCTTGATGCGCGGCATGGTGCGGTAGTTGTCGATCGAGCCGGTGGGGCACGGCGAGATGCAGTCGTTGCACCAGT
>PHCQ01000017.1 GCA_002840835.1 Betaproteobacteria bacterium HGW-Betaproteobacteria-16
GCTCCCCACCCGCCGCACCGCTGCCGCTTCGGCCCTGGCGGCTTCGTTTCTGGCCCGTGAAGACGCCAGCCACCTGCTGGTGGTGGGCGCCGGTGCTGTGGCCGCCTTGCTGCCAGCGGCCTACCGCACCGTGCGCGACCTTCGGCGGGTGTCGGTTTGGGCGCGCCGGCCAGAACAGGCCGCAGCGCTGGCCGTGCAGTGGCGCGCTGAAGGCTTCAACGCCGACGCCGTGACCGACTTGCCTGCTGCCTGTGGTGAAGCCGACATCATCAGTTGCGCCACCCTGGCTACCGAACCGGTGGTGCACGGGGCCTGGCTGGCACCGGGCTCTCACCTGGACCTCATTGGCAGCTTCACCCCAGGCATGCGCGAAGCCGACGACGCCTGCTTTGCCGACGCACGCGTGTTCGTCGACACCGAAGAAGCACTGGAAAAGAGTGGCGACCTGCTCGGTCCGCTGTCGCGCGGCGTGGTGCGCCCGGAGGAAGTGCGCGGCACGCTCACCACTCTGTGCAAGGGAGTGGCCACCGCACGCCGCACGCCCAGCGACCGCACGGTGTTCAAGTCGGTGGGCACGGCGCTGGAGGACCTGGCAGGCGCGGTGCTTGTGCACGAGGGTAGCCTGACTCGATGAACAGGTGCTGGAGATCTGGCACCTTTCTGACCAGTTCATCGCCCTGACAGCCACTGCAAACAGGTATAGGCTGTGCCCTCACACCTTGAACGCACCTGGCGAGGCACGGTGACCTCGACGACCCCATCCGCATGACCTTCTCCCGCAACAGCCTGGGCGCCTATCTGGCGCTGGCTTTCACGCTGCTCTCCGTGGCACTGACCCTGCTGCTCACCGCCTACAGCGATCGGGCGGCCAGCACCCGCATCCGCGCGAGCATCGGCAACAACCTGGCCGAACTGGCGAACCAGACCGCCAGCCGGCTGGACCGGTCCATGTTTGAACGCTACCGGGAGGTGCGGCTGATTGCCGATCGTCTGCGAGACACGCAGGACCCAGACACCGTGCGCCGCGAACTGGAGACGCTGCAGCAAAGCTACCCCACCTACGCCTGGATCGGTCTGACCGACGCGCAAGGCCGCGTGCTCGCCGCCACGCGCGGCATGCTCGAAGGCGCAGACGTCTCGGCGCGCCCCTGGTTCCGCAACGCTCTCAACAACGTGCACATGGGCGATGTGCACGACGCCCTGCTGCTGGCCCAGCTGCTGGGCGCCAGCGATGGTGCCCCGCTTCGCTTTGTCGACATTGCCTTTCCCATGACCGATGCCAGTGGCCAGATCACCGGCGTGTTGAGTGCCCATCTGTCGTGGCAATGGGCGAAGGACATCGAACACGAGATCTTTGTGCCCGTGGGTCGCAGCCGCACCGTCGACCCGGTGATCGTCTCCAGCACCGGAGCGGTGCTGCTGGGTCCGGCCGATCTGCTGGGGCAGACACTGGACCTGCCCAGCCTGAGCGCCGCACAACGCAACGAGCGTGGCCATGTGCGCGAAACCTGGCCTGACGGTCACGAATACCTGGTGGGCTACAGCAAGGACCAGGGCTTCGATGCCTACCCGGGCCTGGGCTGGCGGGTGCTGGTGCGGCAGGACACGGGCGAGGCGTTTGCACCCGTCAACCAGTTGCACCAGCGCATGTTGATTGGCGGGTTTGTGCTGGCCGCACTGTTTTCACTGATGGGCTGGCTGGTGGCGCGGCGCATCACCCGGCCCTTGCAGGAACTCGCCGACGTGGCCCAGGGCATCGAGGCGGGCTATGCGGTCAAAGCCCGGAGCACAGGTGTCTACGAAGAGGTCGCCACCCTGGGAAGGGCGTTCAATTCGCTGATCGCCAAACTGCAGCAGAACGAGGCCGAGGTGCGCCAGCTCAATGTGTCGCTGGAACGGCGCGTGCTTGAACGCACCAATGAGTACGAAGCCACCATCGAGCGGTTGCTTGAAAGCCAGGAGAGTCTTCAGAGCGTGATCGAAACCACGCAGGACCCCTTTCTCGCTACGGATTTCGAAGGCCACATCACCGAGTGGAACTCCGCAGCAGAAAAACTGTTTGGCTGGAAGCGCAACGAAGTTCTGGGCGAACTGCTGCCTGACATCATCCTGCCCGCACGCCACCATGACGTGTTCATCAAGGCGGTGGCGCATTTCCTGACCACCGGCCATGCCCCCTTTGCCGACCAGACGCTGGAACGCACCCTGGTCAAGCGGGATGGCACCGAGTTTCAGGTGGTCATGAAGATCCGCCTGGTCAACACCGGCAAACTGCAACAGTTCAGCGCCTTCCTCCAGCCGTTGCCGGGCCAACCCTCGCGCCAGTAGGCGAGCGGCGCCAAAGGAACTTCAGGTGCCGGGCGCCTGGCCCACCGCGTCCTTCACACACTTGCGAGTGAAGCTGGTCCTGGCAGCACCGTGCAGCTTGCGCTCGGTCGCGGTGGTGTCGCACACGGTGGTGGCGTCGCGCTCGCATTTGGTCAGGAAAGATGTGCGCGCCGCACCTGCGAGCTTCTTGCCATCGGCGGTCGCCAGGCAGGTAGTGCCTTCCGCCCAGGCCGGGCCAGCCCACAACAGGCCCAGGGAACACGCGATCAGGAAGAACTTGCGCATGCGGTACTCCAGCGGATGGACACGAGCACCGAGCATACGACGGCCACTGAAGGGCTGACAAGCAGCAATGCGATTGATGCGAACCCCTTGTAGATGCCACCACCAGAACGCCCGGCCGGGCGCGTGCCCTCTCAGACGCGCTCTTCGCCTGTTCGGCCCAGCAGAGGCGACAGGCTCCGGAATGCCGTGAACAAGCTCAGGAAGACATCCACAGTGGCGGTCGACGCAGGCAGAGATGCCTCTTCGCCGCGGGCGAGGCGCCGCCGCTCATGCAGCATGACGGCACCGAGCGCCCCGCCAAGCAGCGCCGACCACACGATCATCTGGATGTTTGAACGCAGCAGCAGCCAGGCAAATCCGATGACGAGTGCGACCACCACCACGCCCAGCGCAGCTTCGACCACAGGGGGCGGCGCGCGCCTGAGCACGCGGGTGGTCGCAGCTGCGGCGAACAGCAAGACGGCCGCACCTGCAAAGGCCATCATGAGGGTGTTGCCGGTGGTGTAGAACCCAAGCCAGGGGACCAGGGTCAGCGAAAGCATCAGACCCGTGAAGAAAGTGAAGGCCCACACCGCCGGCAATACAAACCGGCTGTGCTGAACCTGCCGTATGAGCAAGCTGAAACCGAATCCACCCAGCAGCAGAACAATCAACGCGGCGGCGCCGGTGATGCCTTCGGTCACGCGCAGGTTGACGCCGATCCAGGCGCCGAACACGGCAGGCAGCAGAGAGACGGCCAGCCATCCATAAATGCTGCTCAAAACAAGATGCCCTGCGGATTGCGTCGCGCTGACGAGTGGCGACGAGGGGTCGATGGGAAGAATCATGAAAAATGGGGTGCGGTGTTCAGCAAAAACCCATCCTCCCGAGAGGACAGACAGATGGCCTGCAACCGACTGTGAACAGGGGCGCTCAGAACTCAGACCAGGCAAACAGCCATGGCCCAGGCCAGATCAGCGAAAAAAGCGTGGTGGAGTTTCCGGGCCACGAAGGGCCGGGGTGCCATCACCCGGTGGATCGCTGCCGTGACAGCGTTTCCGAGAGGGAGGTGTGCAGACGTGGTCTGCAACAGGTCACGGCGGAGTGACCGAGAAAAAATAGCCGCGCGGCAGACCGGACCCTCTGAACGAGGGTTCGGACGGTCGGATGATGGCCGCTGCTTTTTTCACAGAGGCAATACTAACCCAATGAAAATGGACCGTCCACAAGGGTGCACCGGTGAAGGCCCGGTGCGCCGCAAGCTGGATTCACCCCGATCACACACGCAGTCCGGGGCTGGCCAGGCTGCCACGGAGGCACCCGGTTTCAGCGTTCCCAATCGCGCTCTGGCTTGGCGCCGCGCGCCTTCACGGCGGTGATGTACTGGTTCAGCAGGGCTTTGGCCTGCACGCCGCGCGCCTCGTTGTTCTTCACCCATTCCTGCGACAGCGGGGGAAGTGAGTCGATCCACTTGCGACGATCGGCTTCGGACATGGGGGTCACGGTCACGGGCGGGTTCTGAGTCTTGCCCACTTCGACCATGCGGTCCATGGCGGTCTGGTGTCGCTGCACCAGGTCTTCACCATGTCGGCGCGAGTATTCGGCCCCGGCTTCGCGCATGGCGGTCTGCACTTCGGGCGGCAGCTTGCCCCAGGTGTCCTTGTTGATGGCCAGGCCACCAGAGAACACCACGCCCATGTTCACCTTGGTGATGTAGGGCGCCACCTCGTAGATCTTGGTGGGCAGGATGCCGGTGGCCAGCGAGACCACGCCTTCGGACACACCGGTCTGGATGTCGGTGTAGAAGGTGGTGAGCGCGCCATCCACTGGCGTGGCCCCCACACCGCGAAGCCACAGCCCAAGGATGCCGGGTGCCGAGATCTTTTTGCCCTTGAGGTCGTTGATCGACTTCACCGGAAACTTGGTGTAGAGGTCGTAGGTGTCGGACCCGGTGGCACCCAGGAACACCAGGTTGTATTTGTCCCATTCGTTGCGGAACACCGGGTTCTTGTCGATCAGCTCGTTCATCGCGCCGAGCACGATGCGTGTGTCACTGGTCACGAAGGGCGTGTGCACGCTGAGCTGGCTGATCGGCATCTTGGCCGGCTCCAGGTAGCTGAACACCCAGCCGATGTCAGTGATGCCCTGCTCCACCGAGGTGAGGGTGGCGTTGGCCTTGTAGAGCTGGCCGCCAAAGGCTTCCTTCCACTGGATCTTGTATTTACCGCCAGCGGCCAGGCGCTTGTCCACTTCCGGCATGAACACCTGCGGAATGAAGCCCACCCAAGGGATGGTGGTGGGGTGACTGGATGCCACGGTGAGGTTGATCACCTGTTGCGCGACAGCGCCCAGAGGCACGGCCAGCGCCGCAGCGCCCACGGCGGCCAGACGAAGGAAAGTCGAACGGTTCATGGTCTT
The DNA here is from genome assembly GCA_002840835.1 of Betaproteobacteria bacterium HGW-Betaproteobacteria-16. Classification (GTDB taxonomy): domain Bacteria; phylum Pseudomonadota; class Gammaproteobacteria; order Burkholderiales; family Burkholderiaceae_C; genus Hydrogenophaga. The sequence goes on from PHCQ01000017.1 coordinate 5,011, forward strand.
CACGCTTGTCTCCTGTTGTGTTGAATCGGCGGTGGTTCATGCCACCTGGGTTGCGGAAAACGTCAGTGGCGCATGTTCAGTCCACCTGGGCACCGGACTGGCGCACCAGCACGGCCCACTTGTCGACCTCGGCGCGGCCAAAGGCGGTCATGGCGTCGGCATCCAGCGGGCGCTGCTCCACGCCTTGCGCCAGCAATTTGTCCGAGACCTCTTTGCTCGCGAGAGTCCTGGCCGCAGCTTCGCGCAGGCGCGCCAGCGCAGGCGCAGGGGTGGCAGCCGGCGCGTACAACATGAACCAGGCCACAAGATCGAAATCGGCACCCACCTGTTCGGCGATGCTGGGCACGTCGCGCGCGGCGGCGCTGCGCTGTGCACTGGACACACCCAGCGCACGCAGGCGACCGGCCTGCATGTGCGGCAACACGGCGGCCGGGTGGTAAAACATGAAGTCGGCGCGACCAGCGATCACGTCGCTCATGGCCATGCCGCCTTCCTTGTAGGGCACGTGCAGCATCTGGCCACCCAGCCGGGCCTTGAGCAACTCGCCGGCCAGGTGGCCCGATGTGCCGTTGCCGGCCGAAGCAAACGATGCCCCCTGCCCTTGCGCGGCCTTGGCCTTGAGGTCGGCCAGGGTCTTGATGGGGCCGTCGGCAGCCGTCACCAGAAAAGTGGGGGTGTAGCCGACCAGCGCAATGGGTGCGAAGTCCTTCAGCGGGTCATAGCTCAGGCTCTTGAACAGCGTGGCATTGATGGCGTGTGTGCCCACCGTGCCCATGAGCAACTGGTAGCCGTCGGCCTGGCCGCGCGCCACCAGGCTCGAACCGGTGGTGCCACCCGCACCTGCCCGGTTGTCCACCACCATGGGCTGGGCCAGTTCACGGCCCATGGCTTCGCCGACCACGCGCGAAATGATGTCGGTGGTGGTGCCAGCGCCGAAGGGCACCACCAGACGCAGCGGCTTGTCGGGGAAGGTCTGTGCCCAGGCAGGCAGGCCAAAGGCGCTGGCGGTGGCCGCCAGCACGAGCAGGGATTCGCGCCGGTTGGGGTGGCGGGGAAGGGTGGGATTCATGCGGTCTCCTGGTTGGTTTTTGATGACGTGGCCTGGCGAGCTGGCCAGCCATTGGCGTAGAGGGTGTTGTGTTCGCCCAGCGTAGGCGGAGGCGCCACCTGCAGACTGCGCTGGCCGTCGAAGCTGATGGGGGAGCGCACGGTGCGCGACGGTCCCATCACCGGGTGCTGGGTGTCCACGAACAGTTGCAGGTGCTTGGCCTGCGCGTCGTCAGGCACTTCGTCGGTGCGGTACATGGGCGCGTGGGGCACGTCCTGCGCCACCAGCCGTTCGCACCATTCGGTGCGCGGGCGCTGTTTGAAAATGCCGCCCAGCACGTCGATGAGCGCGTCCTGGTTCGCAATGCGCGCACTGCGGTCACGGAAGCGTTCGTCGTCAAAGATGTCGGGCCGCTCCATGGCGGTGGCCAGCCCCTGCCAGAATTTTTCCGGCGACGACATGTGCAGCGCGACCCAGCCGCCGCAGGCGCATTCGAGCACGTAGCTCTGCGACACGCTGGGCCGACTGTACGGGCCCATGACCTCGCCCACCGAAAATAGGTGGGTGAAGGCGTCGAGGTTGAAGTGGGCCATGGCTTCGAACATGGACACGTCCACCCGGCGGCCGTGGCCGCTGGTCTGGCGTTCGAACAACGCACCCAGAATACCGAAGGCGGCGTAGTAACCGGTCATGGCGTCGGCAATCGCCGGCCCCACCACGCGCGGGTTGGCCGGGTTGACCAGCAGGCGCAGGTAGCCGCTGGCGGCCTGTGCGACGGTGTCGTAGCTGGGGCGCGCTGCGGCCGGGCCGTCCTGCCCGAAGCCACTGATGGCGCAGTACACCAGGCGTGGATTGAGGGCGCGCAGGCGCTGCTCGCCGGCGTGGATCTGGTCGGCAAAGCCGGGGCGGAAGTTCTGGATGTAGACATCCGCGCCTTCGATGAGCTTGTCAAACGTCTCGCGGTCTTCGGCCTTGCGCGTGTCCAGCGCCACGCTGTGCTTGTTGCGGTTGTAGGTCTGGTAGTGCGGGCTGTAGAGACCGCCCTTGAAGGCACGGAACGGGTCGCCACTGCCGGGCAGCTCCACCTTCACCACCTCGGCACCCATGTCGGCCAGCATCATGGACGCGGCCGGGCCGGTGATGAAGGTGCCGTGTTCGACGACACGGAGGCCTTTGAGAACCTGGGTCATGTCATTGCTCCGTCGCGCCAAGGCGCGAATCGCCACGTTTGAAAAAGCCTTGTCCAGGAACACCGCGGAACTGGCTTTGCCAGGCCGCAGGTGTTGCCCCCCTCCCGCCGCAGGCGAGAGAGGGGGGAGACGCAAAGCGGCGCGGGGGGTGTTTCATATCTTCTGATCTGGTACGAAACCGTCGGGCACGTGCCCGGTGTAGCGCTGCTCCAGCGTGGCCTGGTACGACAGTGCGAAGCCGATGGGCGCTTCCAGTTCTTCGCTCATGTGCGCGATGAGCCCGGCGCAACGCGCCAGCATGGGCACGCCCTTGAGCGCGTTGAGCGGGAAGCCCACGCCCAGCAGCACGGCGGGAATGGCGGCCGACACGTTGAGCTTGAGCGGCTTGCCGATCACATCAGGCAACACAGCTTCCACCGCCTCGGCGATCTGCACGAAGCGCTGGCCGCCGCCGGCTTTTTTCGACACGGCGAACAGCGCATCCACGCGCGGGTCGCGTTCTTTGTGCAGCGGGTGACCGTAGCCGGGCACGGCCTGCTTGCGTGCGCGCCACTCACCCACCACGGCGCGCGCAGCGGCCTGCAGGTCGTTGCCGTGCGCAGGTGCGGCGCGGTCGATCTCGTCGAACAAACGTCCCGCCGTTTCAGATGCGCCCAGGATCACCGAACCGCAGCCCAGGATGCCGGCGGCCACTGCACCCTGCAGCGCGTCGGGTGCGGCGGCGAGCGTCATGCGCGCGGCCTGCACGCTGGGCACCAGGCCATGCTCGGCAATCGCGACCAGGGTTGCGTTGAGCACCGCGCTGGCCGGCGCGTCGGGCTTCTTGCCGGTGAGCAGCAGGTAAAAATAGTCGGCGAAATTGACCTGACCGATCAGGTCGTTGCAGAGGTCCTGGCCGCGCACCACGATGGTGTCGGCGTTGGACGCACAAATGGCGGAATGCGGCACGGTGGCCTTACCGATCTTCAAGGGGATCTCCGGTAGGGTTGAGGTCTTCTCAGCCGGTCAATGCAGTGCTTCAGGCCCGCACCAGCTGGAAGTCATAGGTGGCGCTGTGGTAGGGCTTGTCCATCACCCGGCCGTCGGGCGCTGTGCCGGGTTCGTGCGTGGAGAACGGCACGATCAGGCTGTTGCGCACGCCGAACACGGCGTCGGAATCGAGGTAGGGACTGTCGGCCACGAAGAGGTGCGTGGTCACGGTCTGGTGGCCGGGCGCGTAGACCTTCATGTGGATGTGGCCGGGCCGGTTCGGGTGGCGGCCCATGCGCTTGAGCATCTGTCCCACGGGGCCGTCATCAGGCACCGGGTAGTAGCTGGGCTTGATGGACCAGAAGCGGTAGTGTCCTTCGGCGTCGGTGTGGAAGCGTGCGCGCAGGCGCATGCCGGCGTCTTCGCCCATCTGCATGTCGTACACGCCTTCGCCGTCGCCGGACCACACATCCAGGCAGCAGTTGGCAATGGGCTGGCCTTCGGTGTCGGTCACACGCCCGTGGTAGTAAGCCGGCTCGCCGGGCATGTTCTCGCCGATGTCGGCACCCAGCGGCATGTCGGGAGCACCCTCCCAGTAGAACGGCCCCTGCACCGTGGCTTCGGTGGGCTTGCCGGCGCTGCCACCGTGCTCGAAAGCCTTGGCCGCCTTGAGCTGGTTGAGCGCCACCACCAGCATGGAAATGCCCAGCGTGTCCGAGAGCAGGATGAACTCCTGGCGCTTGTCGTCGCACTTCTGGCCGGTGGCGGTGAGGAACATGATGGCATTGATCCATTCCTCCTCGCTCAGCTGAACTTCACGGACAAAGGCGTGGGCATGTTTGACCAGCGCACTCATGACCTGCTTGAAACGCGGGTCCTGGCAATCGGCCATGCGGTCGAGCACGGCCTGGGTGATGTCTTCGGCTTCGAGTTGAGCCATGGTCTTGTCTCCGGCGTTCTTGTTTGAAACTGCCGCCAGTCTAGGCAGGGACAGGCGGCGATGGAAGTGATGATTTTCAACAGCTATGATCGACGCCATCGATCATTAAATGAAAGATTTTCCCGTGGAACTCAGGCACCTGCGGTACTTCGACGCCATCGCTGAAACCCAGAACTTCACGCGCGCCGCAGAGCGTTTGCACGTCACGCAATCCACGTTGTCTCACCAGATCCGGCAGCTGGAAGAAGAGCTGGGCCTGGTGCTGTTCGACCGCAGCCACAAGAAGGTGGCGCTGACCGAAGCCGGCGAGATGCTGCGCAGCCACCTCATGCCCGCGCTGCAGCAGATCGACCGAGGCCTGCAGGCCCTGAGTCACCCGGCGGAGGCCCTGTCGGGCGAGATCCGCATCGCCGCCACTCACAGTTTCAACACGCGCCTGGTGCCGCTGTGCGTGTCGTCGTTCCTGGCGCATCACCCGGGCATCAAGGTGAGCGTGGAAGAACTCTCGGCCAGCCTGATCGCCAAGCGGCTGGCCAGTGGCCACCTGGAACTGGGTGTCGCGTACCGGCCAGAGGACCGCTCCGAGCTGTGGTTCGAACCGCTGTACAACGAAGAGTTGAAACTGGTGGTGTCTGACCGCCATCCCCTGGCCAGGCGGCGGCGCGTGCGCATGATCGAGTTGCACAACTGCCGCATGGTGCTTCTGCCGCGCCAGTTCTCCACTCGCTTGCTGCTGGACGATTGTTTTGAAGCGGCGGGTGCGGTGCCACTGGTGATTGCTGAACTCAATTCGATTGCACCCATGATCGAGCTCATCCGCCAGACCGACCTGGCCGGCATCATTGCAGAAACCGCCGTGTCGCCGGCGGCAGACCTGCGCGCGATCCCGATCGAGGACCCCACGCCGATCCGCACGCCAGGGCTGCTTTGGAAAAAGGGGGCGAACCGGTCGCCCATGGTCAAGCACATGGCATCCCTCATCCGGCGTGCGGCCAGCGGGCATGCCGGATGATCAAGATCTGATCAGAGCACCTGACAGGCCTCTTCAAACGACAGGCGCGGATTGCGGTTGAACAACAGGCTGTCGTCGCCGTAGCCCAGGTTGATCAGGAAGTTGGCCTTCCAGCGTCCGTCGGGGAAGAACTCAGCATCGACCTTGGCGAGGTCGACGCCGCTCATGGGCCCACAGTCCAGCCCCACGGCACGGGCGGCCAGAATGAAATAAGCACCGCCCAGCGTGCCGTTGCGGCTGGCGGTGGCGCTGGCCAGGGCCGCATTGCCTTCGAAATTTTCTTTCGCGCCTTCGCGGTGCCAGACCTTGGGCATGAATTCATAGAACTTCGTGTCGGTGGCCACGATCACGGTCACCGGTGCACTGCGCGTCTTGTCCAGGTTGCCCGGCGTCATGGCCGGTAGCAGGCGCTCGCGGGCAGGCTGCGAATTCAGGAACACGTAGCGCGTGGGCTGGGTGTTCATGGAGGTCGGGGCCAGGGCCGCCAGTTCGTAGACGCGCCGCAGCAGTTCGGGTGCCACGGGTTTGTCGAGGAAGCCATTGGCGGTGCGCGCCTTCAGGAACAGGGTGTCAAGCGCGGCAGGGTCGATGGGGTTCATGGGAGAGAGGTCCTTTCAAGGAATGTAGTCAACCTGGTGGCGGGTGATGCGCAGGCCTTCGAGCTCCTGACGCACGCGCGTGTGTTCGGGGTGGATGGCGTATTCGGCCAGCGCCTGCAGCGAATCAAATTCGGAGTACAGCACCACGTCGCAGGCGTAGTCGACGTGGCTCAGGTCCACACCGATCTCGAGCTTGCGCAGACCTGGGATGCGCTGGCTGATGCCTTCAAACGCCGCCTTGATGCGCAAGGCATTGCGTTGGCGTTCGGCCGGATCAATGCCCAGCACGTTCCACATCACAATGTGTTTGATCATGGGATCTCTCACACGACAGGCGGGAAACCGGCCTTCTGCGGCCACAGGTTCTGGAACGCATGCAACTGCACACTGGCGTACAGGCCTGCCTTGGTGAACGGCTCATCGGCCTGCCACTGCATCGCAGCTTCGCGGCTGTCGAAGTCGATGGCCAGCACGCTGCCGATCATCGTGGCGCCGTCGTCGCTCAGCAGTGGCCCGGCAAAGGCGATGCGCTCGGCCATGGCGCCCAGGTAGGCCTTGTGTTCGGGTCGCAGACGCTGGCGCAGGGCCAGGCCGTCAGGCTTGTCGAGCAGGTGGAAGACGTAGATCATGGTGTCGGGGCGCAAAGCGCGTCACATGCGGGCCAGCCAGGTGGACAGGCCGGGGAACAGGGCCAGGATGAACAGGGCCAGCACCATCATCAACACGAATGGAAACGTGCCCGCAAAAATGTCGCGGATGGTGATGGCCGGGTTGTTGAGTGCGCTCTTGACGGTGTAGACCGACACACCAAACGGTGGCGTGAGCAGGCCGATCTCCACGGCCAGTACGGTCAGCACACCAAACCAGATCAGGTCCATGTTGAAAGCCGCTGCAATGGGCAGCACGATGGGCAACATGATCAGCATGATCGACACCGAGTCGATGATGCAGCCCAGCAGCACCACCATGACGATGTAGGCAAACAGGAAAGCCCAGGGACCCAGACCCATCTGGGTGATGCTTTCGGTGATGGCTGCGGGCATGCCGGTCATGGCCAGCATGCGACTGTAGAGGGATGCTGCAGCAATCAGGAACAACACGGCCACCGACACATAGCCGGTTTCGGTGAGCACGTTCCACAGCTTGCGCCAGGTGAGCCGACGCCGGATGATGGCGATGAGGAACGCGCCAGCCGCACCCACGGCCCCGGCCTCGGTCGGTGTGAAGAAGCCGCTGTACAGCCCCCCCAGCACCAGCATCACCAGCAGCAGAATGGGCACGAACTTCACCGCCGCAGTGGCCAGGGTCTCGGTCTCCACGTCGGCGTCGGCCTTCTGCACACCGCCCTGGAAGATCTTGCTCGGGAACACGTAGGCGAACACCAGAATCAGCGTGGCGAACATGCCAGCGAGCAGCAGACCGGGAATGATGCCGGCCAGGAACATGCGGCCAATGGACTCTTCGGCGATCACGCCGTAGATGATCATCAGCAGCGAGGGTGGAATGAGCATGCCCAGCACCGAAGAGCCCGCCACCACGCCCACCGAAAACCGTGGCGTGTAGCCATGGCGGATCATCTCCGGCACCGCCACCTTGGTGAACACCGAGGCCGACGCAATGGAGATGCCGGTGATGGCGGCGAACACCGCGTTGGCGCCCACCGTGGCCAGGCCCAGGCCACCGCGCAACCGGCGCAGCAGCCACTGGAACACATCAAACGTGTCCCGCCCCACCCCACTCACGCTCACGAACATGCCCATGAGCACGAACAGCGGCACCACGCCGAAGAGGTAGTCGCGGATGGCGTCGTTGGCGGCAGCGCCCACGAAGCGGGCGGCGATTTCGGGTGAGCGGATCACCCACACCGCCGCGAACGACGTGACGATCAGCGCCACACCGATGTGCATGCCCAGCACGATGAGGACCAGCATGGCGCCGATGGCCATGAAGCCCAGGGTGAGATCGCTCATCCCTGCGCTCCCCGGTTCGGCGCCTGCGCGCTGCTGCGCAGGTCGTGCCACGTGAGCAGGGCGTACTGCAGCGCCGCCAGCCCTGCGCCCAGCACCACCACAAAGCGCATGGGCCAGGTGGGGAAGGTGAAGACGCCTTCGATGCCGAGGAACTCGTCGTTTGCCCACGACCGCACGGCAATCGGCCAGGTCGCGTAGGCGATCAGGCCGCAGGCAAAGACGCCGAACAGCGAGAACACGGCCCGCAGTCGCAGCGCGATGCGCGGATGGCTGAGCAGCAACGGATCAAGGAACAAATCGGCCCGGCTCATGCGCCCGTGGCGCAAGGTGCTGGGCAGCTGCAGGAACACGATGATGATGATCGACGCCGCCACCATCTCGGCCACACCGTCAATCGGCTGGTTGAACGCATTGCGCATCAACACATCGGCACACATCAGCAGCATCACCGCCGCGATCACCAGCGACCCCGCTCCGTTGAGCCCGTCCACCAGAAACCCGAACGGACTGCTTGGCGCCGAGGGTAGTGGCCCCTCATCGAGATTGGTATTGGCTTCGTAACTCATAAGGCAAGGCCCAGGAAAGAACAGCGAAGGTCAGACAGCGGCATTCGAAAGCAGCAAGAAGCGATGGAGTGCAAACCCGCTAAGTCCAGGGTCACCGCGGAACCGGCTTTGCCGGGCCGCTGGTGACGCCCCCCTTCCAGGGGGGTGACGCCGAAGGCGGCGCGGGGGGTAGTCCATCCAGAGCGGGCTCACAGCCCGCGATCCCAGTCCCGCAACGGCTTGGCCCCGCGCTTGCGCAGCTCCTCCATGTAGGTCTTCACGATCTGCGCCGCCGGCCCACGCGACGCATTCGCCTTGGTCCATTCAGCGGCGATGTCGGGCATGGTGCTGGCCCACTTCTCGCGCTCACCAGGCGCCATCGGCGCCACCTTCACCGGCACACTCTGGCTGGCGCCCTGGGTCTGGATGGACTTCAGCGCGGCTTCGTAGCGCTGCATGAGCGTATCGCCCAGCGTCTTCGAATACATCAACCCCACGTCCTTGATGATCTTCTGCACCTCGGGTGGCAGCGCACCGAAGCTGTCCTTGTTCATGGCCATGCCGCCGTTGTAGAGCGCGCCGATGTCCACCGTGGTCACGTAGGGTGCGACCTCATAGATCTTGTTCGGAAGGATGCCGGTGGCAATCGAAATGGTGCCCTCGCTCACACCCGTCTGTATGTCGGTGTAGTAGCTGGTGAGCGAGCCGTCCACCGGCACCGCACCCGAACCCTTGAGCCACAGGCCCACGGCGCCCGGGGCCGAGATCTTCTTGCCGCTCAGATCGGCGTAGGTCGCGATGGGCGCCTTGGTGAACAGGTGGTAGGTGTCCACGCCGCTGGCGCCCAGGAACACCACGTTGTTGCGGTCCCACTCGGCCTTGAGGGCGGGCACCGATTCGTTCATCTGGTTGGCTACCTCCAGGATGGTGCGCACATCACCGGTGGCAAACGGCGTGACGGTGGCGAACTGGGTCAGCGGCATCTTGGCCGATTCCAGGTTGGCGAACACCCAGCCAATGTCGGCAATGCCGGAGCCCACGCTGGTGAGCGTGGCGTTCATCTTGTAGAGCTGGCCACCGTAGGCCTCTTTCCATTCGATCTTGTAGCCCTTGTTCAGCGCTTCGACGCGCTTGGTCACTTCAGGAATGAAGAGCGTGCTCATCAGCCCCACCCAGGGAAGCGTGGCCGGGTGGCTGGAGGCCACGGTGAGTTTGAAGGTCTGCTGGGCCTGTGCGGCGCCGTGCATGCCGGCGGCCATCAGAGCGGTGGCCAAGGCAGTGGCCACAAAAGTGCGCTTCTTCATCATGCTGTTGTCTCCTGTTGTGTGGGCCTGTTCAGGCCGTGGGTGAAGCTTCGGTCGGTCGGGTGAGCGGTGGCGCCTGTGTGCTCGCACGGTGCAGGACGAAATCAAAGTCGAGGCTGTAGCTGCCGTCTGGCTGCTGCACCCAGTCGGCCACCAGCGACTGGCGCACGCCGAACACGGCGTCCGAATCGAGGTAGGGGTCACCGTTGCGGAACACGTGGGTCACCAGGGTCTGGTAGCCAGGTGCCTGGATGCGGAAGTGCAGGTGCGCCGGGCGCCAGGGGTGGCGCTTCGTGGCGCGCAGCATCTCGCCCACCGGGCCGTCGTCGGGAATCGGGTAGGGCTCGGCGACCACGCTCTGGAAATGGAAGCGGCCATCGGCACCACTGCGCAGCACCCCGCGGCCCTGCGCGTGCAGCAGGTCCTCGCGCTGCACGTCGTACTTGCCTTCGGCGTCAGCCTGCCAGACGTCGATCACCGCGCCGACCACCGGCGTGCCATCCAGCGCGCGCACACTGCCGCGCACCGTGCAAGGCTGGCCGGGCGCGCCATTGGCGACGTCGGCGCCGTGTTCAAAGTGCGGCGCGCCTTCCACGTGGAAAGGGCCGAACACGGTGGCTTCTGTGCAGCCTTTGGGTTTGTCGTTGTTCAGCGCCACCGTGAGCATGGACAGGCCCAGCGTGTCGGACAGCAGAATGAATTCCTGCCGCTGGTCGTCACAGGTGTGTCCCACGCGGGTGAGAAAGTCGACGCCGTAGGCCCACTCGGCCTCGGTGAGTTTCACCTCGCGGGCGAAGGCATGCAGGTGCTGCACCAGACTGGTCAGCACCTGCTTCAGGCGCGGGTCAGGCGTCTGTGCCAGGCGGGCGATCACCGCCTGTGTGATGTTGTATTGGTCGAGGTTGCGCACCGTTGTCTCCTGCGGGCGGCGTGGGCCACCTTGTGTGGCTCACAATGTAGGCCGCAGGGCGCTGAATGAGAATGCCGGGGGCTGAAAAGACTTTTCCGGCACGCGAAACAACCAGGGCCTGTTCACGCTGTTTTTCCAAGATGCGTTGCGGATCAAAAAGGCCATGCGCAAGGTGCGAAACGCAGCCGGGGTCGCCCCCCGGCAAGGCTTCGCAACGCCGCGCATGGCCTTTTTGGCCGCAACCCGAAGGGAATGGGTTGAAAACAGCGCCATTCGTCGTTGCACTCCTAGGCCAGACTCCCAGTCTGGCCGTCGTCGCGCGCCTAGACTGGCGCTGTTTTCAACCCATTCGCACTTGGAAAAACAGTGTGAACAGGCCCTAGACAACAATGGACCGCTGGACCGAGATCGAACTGTTTGTGCAAGTGGCCGAAACCGGCAGCATGAGCCGCGCCGCCGAAGCGTTGAACCTCTCCAACGCCAGTGCCAGCCGCCATCTGGCCGCTCTGGAAGAGCGGCTGGGCGTGCGCCTGGTGGAGCGCAACACACGCCGCCTCTACCTCACCGAAACCGGGCAGGAATTTTTTCAGCGTGCCAAGGGCATCCTGGGTGATCTGCGCGATGCGGAGTCCACCGTGAACGCCGCCGCGCTCAACCCCACCGGCGTGCTGCGCGTGACCTCATCACTGAGCTTTGCAATGCACCACATTGCGCCACTGCTGCGCGAGTTCACCGACCGTTACCCGAACGTGACGGTGCATGTGGAAGCCGCCAACCGCTACCTGGACATCATCGACAACAACATCGACGTGGCGATCCGCACACGCGAATACGAGCCCGATAGCAACATCACCATCCGTCGCCTGGGCGAGACACGCCGCATCCTTGCTGCCTCACCCGGCTACTTGGCACGGCATGGTTTTCCGCGCACGCTGGACGACCTGCAGAAACACAAGCTGTTGATTTACGTGCACGCCAACAACCCCAACGAGCTGCGCTTCACCAAAGGCGACGAACACCGCAGCGTGAGCGTGCACGGCCTGCTGGAGACCAACGACGGCCAGATCGTGCGCGCCGCCGCGCTCGACGGCATGGGCATCCTGGTGCAGCCCAGCTACATCGTCTACGACGACGTGGTGGCCGGCCGCCTGGTGCCAGTGCTCGACGACTGGGACCTGCCCCACCTCACCATCAACCTGGCCTATCCCAGCCGCAAACACCTCAGCGCCAAGGTGCGCGCCTTCATCGACTTCATGGCCGGGCACTTCGAGAAGATGGACTACGAGCGCAAGTGGACCGGGCGGTTTGCGGTGTACTGAGCTTCGCGGGCTTCAACGGTCGGGCGCTGCGCGATGCACTGGCGCCAGGCGCTCGATGGACCGCCTGGCGGTTTCCACCATCTGCTTCACGATCAAGGCAGCGGGCTCCACCTTTCGCACCAGGTCGGCGGCTTCACCGGCAATGACCGGTGCCAGGCGGTGATCCGCGGTCTGCCTTGCCTGTGCGATGGTCGCCTGCAGCTCCTCTGCATGTGCGCGCAGCAAGGCAGATGATGCCCCTTGCCACTGCTGAGTCAATGTGTTCTGCAAGGTCCGCAGACCCCAGGGACCGGACGGCCAGTTCAAACCCCGCGCCACATCGAACAGTTCGCCCTTGGTGGTGGTGTCGCCCGACGCCTGCGTGAGCAGTTGTTTGGCGTGTGGGTGCGCAAGTGACTCTTCGGCGGCATAGAACGCCGTGCCGCACAGCACGCCCTGCGCGCCCAGCGCCAGAGCGGCGGCCAGCCCGCGCCCGTCGGCAATACCGCCCGCAGCCACCACCGGCACCTTCACCGCATCGACCACGGCCGGCACCAGCGCCAGGGTACCCCGCACGCCGCTGTGGCCGCCGCCTTCGCCGCCCTGGGCCACGATGATGTGCGCCCCTTCGGCCTCGGCCTCTCGCGCCTGTGAGAGGGTCTGCACCTGCGCCACCAGGATCCGCCCGGCCGCATGCACGGCCCCTGCAAACGGGCGAATGTCGCCGAATGAAAGCAGGATGGCGGCGGCCCCTGCATCCACGACTTGCGCCAGGAGGTGAGGTCGTTCTTTCAGCGCCCAGGTGATGAAGCCCACGCCGAACGGCACGCCATCAAGCCTCTGAAGCTCCTCGTGCAACCAAGGTTCGTCGCCGTAACCACCGCCGACGAAGCCGAAGCCACCCGCATCGCTCACCGCACGCGCGAGGCGGCCACCACCGATGCCAGCCATGGGCGCCAGCAGCACCGGGTACCGGCATCGCAGCAACCGATGCAGTTCTGAGGACGCGGAGGTCATGCTTCGAGGGTGTAGTGAAACACCTTGCTGACGATGCGCCATTCACCCTCCAGCTTCACCAGCGTCAGCAAGTCGATAAAGGCCTTCGGCGGGATGGCGCATTCGGCCTTCACGAACACGGTGACCGGGCCTGCAAATTCCATCGATGCGATTCGGTCGCTGCGCAGGTGGCCCTGGCTGGCGGGCGACGGCCGCTTCGCCACCACCGGAAAGTACTGGGCCATGTCGAAGTGCAAGAGGCTGCCGTCCGTGGCGCAGAAATAGTGCGCTTGCGGATGAAAGACCGTGGCAAGCAGAGCCGGATCGCTGTGGTGCAGCCCGTCGAAATAGCGCTGCATGACGGCGGCCACAGCTGCCGCCTCGGATGTGAAGTCGGCCGCAGCGCTCATGGCTGGCTCCGCTGACGGTATTGCAGCACCGGCAGGCCACCCACACCCCAGTTCTCCAGGTCGATTTCGTCGATCACCACGTGCGTGCGCGAAGGGTCCTTGTCCAGCACGCGCTGCAACAGGTCCGAGACACCGGCGATCAGTTCCGCCTTCTGGGCAGGCGTCACACCCTCGCGGGTGACCTTGATGTTCACATAGGGCATTTCAAGACTCCTTCACTTGACGCGCAGCAGGGTCTGGCGAATGCGTTCGCCAAAGGCACGCGCGGTCTGCAGATCCCCCGCAGCCATTTCTTCCGGTGTGGCGTCTGCCGGGGTAGCGGCCATGAGTCCGCTGAAAGACGCCAGGTAGTTCACGTCGTCCCGGGTGGAGGCCTTGGCGTTGGCCGGCATGAGCCCCGTGCCGACCCAGAGCATGCCGTGCTGCTGGGAGAAGGTGAACAGCGCGCCCAGCGTGGCAAGCTTGTCGCCGTTGATGCCTGCGGAGTTGGTGAAACCTGCCGCGAGCTTGTTCTTCCATTGCTGCTGCATCCACACGCTGGCACTGGTGTCCATGAAGCGTTTGAACTGCCAGCTCACATTGCCCATGTAGGTGGGCGAGCCCAGCACGATGGCGTCGGCCGCCTGAATGGCCTCCCAGTCCGCGGCAGCGAGAGCGCCGTCGGCGTCGACTTCGTGCAGGCGGGCGTCACCGCCTTCGGCGACGGCCTGCGCGATGCGTCGGGTGTGGCCATAACCACTGTGAAAAACAATGCTGATCGAATGAGACACGAGAGACCTTTCCGGTAAGAGTTGAAGGGTGTTGCGTACGGCCATTGGCTGTGAAGGCATCGTATTCAAGCCCTCTTGATTGATAAACTGCCTCGAATGCAAAATTTAAATTACATGAGGTAATCAATGAGTCGGGAATTTGGCGAAACTTCTCTGGGCAGCATCGAGCTGTTCTGCCTGGCGGCTGACCTGGAGAGCTTCACGGCAGCAGCCCAGCAGGCAGGCATCACGCCGGCCGCCGTGAGCCGGGCCATTGGCCGACTCGAAGAGCGGTTCGGTGTGCGGCTGTTCGTCCGCTCCACCCGGCGGGTTCGTCTGACCGACAGCGGGCGGGAATACCACCTGCAATGCAAACAGGCACTCGCCCAGTTGGTGGATGCGGAGCGACAGCTCACAGGTCACCAGACCGCGCCCAGCGGTCTGGTTCGCATCAGTGCGCCCACCACCTTCGGGCACCATCGGCTGTTGCCCCTGCTGCCGGCGTTCCGTGCGCTCCATCCCGGGGTGGAAGTGGAAGTCCACCTGAGCAACCGCAACATCGACTTCACCGCCGACGGCTTCGATCTGGCCGTTCGCGCCCGCGAGCAGGCCGACTCCGGACTCGTCGCGAGAAAGCTGATGGATGCGGAACTCACGGTGGTTGGCACACCGCAGTATTTCGCCCGCCGCCCTGCGCCCGTATCGCCCGACGACCTGCAGGACCACGAGTGCATCCAGTTCCTCCTGCCACGCACCGGACAACGGGTGCCGTGGCGTCTGCGAGTCGACGGGGAGGAACGCGACCTGCAGACCAATGGTGGCCTTGTCTGCTCGGAAGACATCCTCGGCTGCGCCACGCTGGCCCGTGCAGGCGCCGGTCTGCTGCAGACCTACCGTTTCATCGTCGAGAAAGACATTTCGCAGGGCACGCTGGTGGAGGTGTTGAAACCGTTCGGCGGTGCTTCTCGGCCGTTTTCTCTGATCTACCCGGGGAGCCGCCACATGCCGCTGCGGGTTCGGGCGCTGGCCGACTTCCTGGCGGCGAGCCTGCAACGAGGCGGGAGAGATCCTTTGAAGAAGTCCGACTCGCGCCCTGCGGATTGACAGATGAGCCATGCCACGCAAAATCTCGCCATGACCACACCTTCACAGGCATCGCCGGAACCGGTCGAGCAGCGTTCAGACGTGCGCTCCAGGCGCATTGAGGCCACGCCCGCGCAGGTGTTCAGCGCCATGAGCGAAGCCGAACGCGTGGCGCGCTGGTGGGGACCAGCGGGCTTCAGCAGCACGGTGCACCAGTTCGATTTTCGGCCCGGCGGCGACTGGCGTTTGACACTGCACGGCCCCGATGGAGCCGACTACCCTAACCACAACCGCTTCACACGCATCGAGCCCGATCACCTGCTGGTGATCGACCACCCGAGCACCGACCACCACTTCGTGCTCACCCTCAAACTGGTGCCTGAAGCCGGCGGCACACGGGTGCACTGGTGCCAGACCTTCGACACCGTTGCGCACCACGCCAGCCTGGCCGACTTCGTGGCCACCGCCAACGAACAGAACCTGGATCGCCTCGCTGCCGAGGTGGCGCGCAGCACCTTGGGTGCCTGCGATTGACCCGATGCAGAAGCAACCCGTTTTGGCCTCGACCGACGCCTACGTCCAGTGCATCTTCGGCTGGCAGCGCCCGCGCGTCGAAGCGCTGCGCGCATTGGCCCTGGTCACGCCCGGCCTGGAAGAGCGGCTGAAATGGGGGCACCTCGTCTATCTGAGCACGGGGGGTGACGGCCAGTGTCCGGTCCTGTTGATCCGGGCCGAAGCCACCCGCCTGCTGTTCGGTTTCTGGCGTGATCAGCGGTTGCGCCACATCGAACCCCGGCTGAAACCCGGTGGCAAGTACGAGATGGCCACCCTGGTTCTGTTTGAAGACACGCCTCTGAAGCGCGAGGTGGCTCAGGCGTTGCTGTCTGAGGCAGTGCAACAGAGTCTGCCCCAAGGAGACGCCGCGCGGCCCTGAACGCGCAGTCCCGTACTGCGTCCTTCATCGCGGCTTCAATGCAGCTTCACCAACGGCGTCGCCCGCTTCACCAAAAAACGCGCCACCGCCAGCACGCCGGTGCGAAGCGTGCCCAGCACCGCCTGGTGGTGCATCAGGTGCAGGCTCACGTACATGGTGCGCGCCAGCAGGCCCTGCACATACCAGGTGGAACGGAACAGGTTGCCCATGAGGTTGCCTACCGACGATTGCGTGCCCAGCGACACCAGCGAACCGTGGTCCTGGTAGACATAGGGCCGGTCAGGTGCGGCCTGGCCCATGGCGCGGCGCGTGAGGGCCGTCACCAGGTAACTGGCCTGCTGGTGCGCGGCCTGGGCGCGAGGGGGCACCCAGCCACCTTCGGCCGTGGGGCAGGCGGCGCAGTCGCCCAGGGCGTAAATGTCGGTCTGCCCGTGCACCATCAGGCGGTCGCTCACCTGCAACTGGCCAGAGCGGCTGGTGGGCAGGCCCAGCGTGGCCAGTACCTCGGGCGACTTGATGCCGGCGGCCCACACCACCAGGTCGGCCGCGAACGTGCGGCCTGTGGCGTCCTCCACCTGCTGGGGTGTGATGCGTGCCACCTTGCAGCCGGTTTCCACCTGCACCTGCCGCTCCTTGAGCAGCCGCGTGGCGGCTTCCGACACCTTTTCCGGCAACGGCGCGAGGATGCGATCAGCGCCTTCGAGCAGGGTGATCTGCACGTCGCGGTGCGGGTCCAGGCGGCGGTAGCCGTAACGCGAATGCACCACGCTGGCTTCGCGCAATTCTGCCGCCAGCTCCACCCCGGTGGCCCCGCCACCAATGATCACGATGCGCACCTGCCCCTCCTTGCCCGCGCTCTTGCGCAGCTCAGCGGCGGTGAGCAGCTTGAGCATGCGCTGACGAAAGCGTTCGGCGTCGGCCGGGCGGTTCAGCGAGAGCGTGTGTTCGGCCGCACCCGGCACATTGAAGTGGTGGGCCGTGCTGCCCACCGCAATCACCAGCTGGTCAAATGGCAGCGTGCGCGCCGGCACCAGCTCTTCGCCGTGTTCGTCCAGCACGGCCGCCACACCCAGCTGTTTGCCTGGCAGGTCCAGCGAGGCCATGGCACCCAGGCAGAAGGTGAAGCGGTTGTCGTGTGCCAGCATTTCGTACGACAGCCCCTCCTGATGGATGTCCAGCGTGCCAGCGGCCACTTCGTGCAGCGAAGGCTTCCATATGTGAAACAGCTGCTGATCCACCAGCGTGACCTGTTCCGCACCCAGTTTTCGGCCCAGCTTGCACGCCAGTTCCAGGCCGCCTGCACCACCACCCACCACCACGATCCGGACTTGTTTCATGTGTGCCATCCCTACAGTGAATCAGCCTCCACTGTAGATGACCTCACTGCCCGGCTTGCACGTATCCCGATCGTCTGCTGCCGGGCACTCCCACCAGCGCGGCACGTTCCCGGTTCAGGAGCCAGGAAGGCAGGACAGGGAGGCACCTCTTGATACATGTTGCTTTTGGCAATATAAAGCACACATGACTCTCAAAGCCCAAACCAGCGCCGTCCGGGAATTCAACCGTTTCCACACACGGCTGGTGGGGGCACTCAACGAACATCTGCTGGGATCCGGCTTCACGCTGCCTCAGGCACGGGTGCTCTTCGAGGTGGGCCATGCACCGCCCGATGCAGCGCCTTCTGCGCGCGAACTTGGGGAGCTGTTGCGCGTGGACACCGGCTACCTGAGCCGGCTGGTGGCCGGGTTGGAGAGTGACGGACTCATCGAACGGACACCTTCGCCCCACAACGCCAAGCGCCTGCAGCTGACGCTGACCAGCCACGGTCGCAAGGTCTTCGCCACGCTCAACAAGGCCTCTGCCAACGAGATCGCCGGCCTGCTCAAACCTTTGCCTGAGCGAGATCGGCGTGAGCTGGTGGGCGCCATGGCGCGCATCCGCGGCCTGCTGGGCGACGAGCCACTTGATCGCAGCTTCACGTTGCGCGACCCTGAACCCGGCGACATGGGCTGGATCGTGCACCGGCAGGCGCGGCTGTACACCGAGGAATACGGCTGGGACTGGACCTTTGAGGGCCTGGTGGCCGAAATTGCCAGTCAGTTCGTGCGCCAGTTCCAGCCCGACAGCGAACGCTGCTGGGTGGCAGAACGCCAGGGCGAAATCGTGGGCGCCGTGTTCGTGGTGCGCGAGGACGAGCAGACCGCCAAGCTGCGCATGCTGTACGTGGAGCCTTCGGCCCGTGGCCTGGGCCTGGGCCGGCGGCTGGTGGACGAAGGCCTGCAGTTCGCCACCGCCAGGGGCTACCGTCGCATGGTGCTGTGGACCAACGACGTACTGGTGGCTGCCCGGCACATCTACCAGACCGCCGGGTTCGAGCTGGTGGAGGAAGCGCCGCACCACAGTTTTGGCAAGGACCTGGTAGGGCAGGTCTGGGCGCGGGATTTGTGAAGACGCGCGTGATCGACCCAAGGGGGCGCGTGACTCCCTGGGGCTTGCAGACCGCGCGAAGAGGCTGGTGAAACAATGTTCCTACAATCGTCCGCCACCGACTTCTTGTCGGTGCAAGAAGAGGCGATCAAGACAAGGAGGGAAAATTGAACTGGATGACCGTTGCGCGGGATGTTGTCATTTATTGGTGCATGACGTTCCTGGGGGGCGCGGTCGTGGGCTACTCCGCAGCCGCATTGGGAGCAACAGGATCGCCGGCGCTTGAAAGCGCCCTTGCCTTTTCATCCATGCTCTTTGGCGTGATCGCCTTCTTCATCGTGGGCGCGCTGACCAAGCGGCACCGCTTGGTCCACTTGGTCGTCGTCACCCTCTTTGTCTGGCTGACGAACCTGTTCAACATCTTTGCCTTTGGCGTGACCGCAGTGCAGTGGCTGTTTGGGCTGGCCGTCCTGCTGGTGCTGGCGCTCATCGGCGGGGGCGCGTCCTATCTGCTTGTGCCACCGAAGAAGAACGTAGGGCCGGATACCGAAACTCCCGATCGCACTGCAGTCGACCGCTCATAGCCCCCTTTCCTGAAATGCATCGCTTGAGCAAAGTCCGATCAACTCTTTCTTATGCGGAGCAGGTTCTGAAAGTCAACCATGCGGGCGAGAACGGAGCGGTACACATCTATGCCGGTCAGTTGCTGGTTGGGCGCCTAACGGCACCCGCGCTCATGCACGAATTGCAGACGTTCAAGCAAGACGAAGAGAGGCACCGCGCCATCTTCGCGGAGGAACTGAGGCATCGCGGCGTCAGGCGTTGTCGCAGCTACCGCCTTTGTGGTCTAGGTGGATTCGTCCTGGGTGTGACAACAGGCCTTCTTGGAAAAGCCGCCATCGCAGCCACCACCGTGGCCGTGGAGCGCGTCGTTCTCAGGCACCTCGAACATCAACTGAAAGAACTTCAGGGCAAGGACGAGGCCGCTGCGGCAGCGATCAATGCCATCGTGAAAGAAGAGCAGGCGCACCATGACCACTCTGCCGCCCACGCTGGACAAAAGAGCATCTGGTCCGCGGTGCTGTCGCCTGTAGTGGCCGCTTCCACCCAAGCGGTCATCTGGCTCGGCATGCGACTCTGATCATGGCTGCGCGAAGTAGCGGAGCCCGTACAAACGCAGAGGCCGTCCAGACGAACCCTACGCCGGGCCTGGCAACCTCAGGATTCTGACAAGGATCAATTCGGCCGCCTCCCCTCGAAGGCGTTTTCGAGCAACTGGCGAATGGCGTCTGCTTCGAGCGGTCTCGGGTTCGGGTACTGGTTCTGCAGCGCGATCTCGCAGGCGCGGTCCAGGTCTTCGGCCTTCATGCCGATGTGTTTGAGCGCCACTGGCGCGCCACTGGCCTGGGCCAGGTCGAACACGGCCTGGGCCGCGTGGCCGTCGCTGCGTCCCAGGGCGCGAGCGATGCGCTGCATGGCCTTCGGAGCGGCCGCAGCGTTGTAGGCCAGCGCATGCGGCAGCACGATGGTGTGGGTTTCGGCGTGCGGCAGGTTGAAGCTGCCGCCCAGGGTGTGGCAGAGCTTGTGGTGCAGCGCCATGCCCACACTGCCCAGCACAATGCCACACAACCAGGCACCGTAGAGCGCATCGCTGCGGGCTTCCACGTCTTGCGGGTTGGCGCTGATGAGTGGCAGCGCGCGGCCGATGGCGGCAATGCCTTCTTCGGCCATGAGGTCGATGACCGGGTTGCCTTCCACCGAGTACAGGCCTTCGGCCGCGTGCGCGATGGCGTTGATGCCGCTGGTCACGCTCAAGCCCACCGGCAGGCTCAGCGTGAGCAGCGGGTCGTACAGCACGCTCTTGGGCAACACCTTGAAGTCCTTGCCGGTCTTCTTCAGGCCGGCTTCGGTGATGCCGTAGATCGGCGTCATTTCCGAACCGGCGTAGGTGGTGGGAATGGCCAGGATGGGCAGGCCTGAATCGAGTGCGATGGCCTTGCCCAGGCCGGTGGTGGAGCCACCACCAATGGCCACGGCGCAGTCGGCGCCCAGATGGCGCGCCACCTCGCGGGCTTCACGCGCGGTCTCGATGGGCACGTGCATCACTGCGCGGTCAAAGATGCCGGCCGCGCGCTCACCCAGCAACTGCACCACTCGTTCGGCACTGGCGCGCTGTTCGGGGGTGCACAGCACCAGAGCACGCCTGGCACCCATGGCGTCAATGGCTTGCGGCAACTGTTCCAGCGAACCGGCGCCAAACACCACCCGACTGGGAAGGCCTTGGTAAACGAAGGGTTTCATGGATGCATCTCCGCAATCAGTGCAAGGGAACGAACTTCACCGGAGCGCAGACACCCCGTCCAGGGATGCCGCGGAACCGGCTTTGCCGGGCCGCTGGCACCGCCCTCTTGAGGGGGTCGCGCGCAGCGCGGCGGGGGTGTTTCACATCAGCCCTGCAGAACGCTGCAGCACCCGGATGATCGCCGCGTAATCCAGCTCGGCATCGCCCTGCGCCTGCGCCGCTGCCATCAATTGCCGTGTCGCGGCGGTCTGCGTGAGCGGCACCTGCAGGCGCGCGCCTTCGCCCAGGATCAGGTCGATGTCCTTGTTCATCTGGCCCACGGTGAAGGTGGGCGTGTAGTCGTGCTTGGAGAGCTGCGCGCTCTTGGCCTTCACGATGGGCGAGGCCACCGCGCTGGCGCCGATCACCTGCCACATGTCGGCCCAGGCCAGCCCCCCCTTCTGCCCCAGCGTGAGCGCTTCGGCCAGCATGGCGCTGGTCTGCGCAATCATGAGGTTGACCACCAGCTTCATCAGCCGCGCCTGTTCGGCATCGCCCAGCCAGAAGTGGTTCGGGCCCCAGCAGCGCAGCAGCGGCAGCAGGCGTTCGTGCAGCACTTTCGGGCCGGAGGCCATCACCGTGAGCTGCGCCGCTTCGGCCATGTGGTTGTTGCCGGAGACGGTGCAGCGCAGGTGCTGCACCCCCGGCGCCACCAGGCTGGCGGCCACGCAGGCAGAGGCGCCGGGCGAGACGGTGCTGGTGTCGATCCACACGCTGCCGGCGCTGGCGTGTTTCGCCACCCGCTCGCCCACCGCCAACAGCGCGGCGTCGTGCGGCAAGGAGGACACGATGACCTCGGCGGTGGCCAGTCCGTCCTCGACGGCCAACCCTGCTTCGCGTGCCAGTGCCAGCCGCTCTTCAGAAGGGTCTTCCACCGACACCGCGTGCCCGGCGGCCAGCAGGTGGCGCGCCATGGGCAGGCCCATCTTGCCCACGCCGATGAGATGGATGTTCATGCAGCGACCCCCGCGGAAGCGCCAATGCCCATGGCGCGTGTGATCTTTTCACCCGATTCGCGGAGCGCATTCAGCAACGGCGGCAGGTTCACGCCCAGCAGTCGCCCTTCGCGCTTCGCCCACTGGCCGGCCACCATCACGCTGTCGATGTTGGCGAGACTGGCCTGGAACACCACCGCGCTCACCGGGTCGTGTACCGGTTGCATGTTGAGTTCGTCGGCACGGATCACCACCAGGTCGGCCTGCTTGCCGGGCGCCAGGCTGCCGATGCGGTCCTGCATGCCGAGCATTCGCGCACCTTCCACCGTCACCCAGCTCAGGGCTTCGCGCGTGCTGACCGTGGAAGTGGGCGGGATGCTGCCGTGTTCTGCCCGGTAGGCCACGTTGTCCAGGCTGCGCTGAATGCCCAGCGCGATGCGGGCTTGGCTGATCATGTCGCCGCTCATCACGCTTTCCAGGTCCACGCCCAATGATGGCGCTCGGCCCAGCGCGCGCAGGCGGCCGGTGAGCGGGTGGCCGTGGCCTTGGGACATTTCGCTCTCGGCCGCGGCGGAAAAGCTCATGCCGAGGTCGCAGAAGCGCTTGAGCTGTTCGTCACTCAGCGCGTGCCCGTGCACGATGTTCACGTTCGGCCCCAGCAGGCCCTGCTCTTCCAGCCGCTCCCAGCCATCGGGCGTGCGCGCCGGCCCGCCGCCCTGGTGCAGCGAGGCAATGATGCCCAGCTCCTGGGCCATGCGGAAGTCGTGGATGGCCACGTCCAGCGTGCTGTAGTGTGGGCCCAGCACGGCGGCATGGATGCTAAGCAGGGGCTTGCCCTGGTGGGCCTTCATGAGCCGCTCCACCTCGGCGCGCGGGTGCGGCACTTCCCAGAACGGGGTCTGGCCGGGCTTGGGGTCGGGCTTGGGCGTGCCGTGGAAAAAGGCGGCGCGAATGCCCGACTCCAGCAGCGCGGTCACGGCCGCGTCGTTGTGCGCGGGGGTGGGGTTGTTGTGGCACCAGTCAACCAGCGTGGTGGTGCCGCAGTTGAGCTGGTTGAGCGCGCCCACCAGCGTGGCGATGTGCAGGTCGTCCGGAGTGAAGGCGGTGGCCAGCCCGGCGTGCATGTTCTGGAAGTACTGCAGCAGTGTCCAGTTCGCGGCCACGCCGCGCAGCGCCGTCTGCCAGGTGTGCATGTGGGCGTTGATGAGCCCGGGGATGACGATGCAGCCGGTGGCATCCACCACCTTGGCGTCGTCCACCGACAGGCTCGGCGCGATGGCGGTGATTTGCTCGCCGGTCACCAGTATGTCGGCCTGCGGCAGATCGCCTTGCGCGTCCATCGTGATGACCGTGGCCCCGCGAATCAGTGTGCGCTGTGCCATGGCGTTCACGCCCCAACCTGGAGGCAGCAGTTGGACAGGTCCGAGTGGGCTGTCAGGGGGTGGCCTGGCAAGGCGCGACGACGCAGCGGGCTGATGCCCGCAAGAAGGAGCAACGCCGCCAGGGCGCCTCCTGGCAGATCAATCGGGCCTGTAGCGCTTTTACCCTTCAGATCAGTGGCTTCGTGGTCAGTGGTACGGGCGTGCAATGCAACCTCCTGCGGAAAATGGCGCGGTCAACTGTGGCTTCCAGGTTTAGCTGCTCAGGCCGTCGGACACATCCACGTCTTCCGGCTTGAGCGTCAGACCCGCGTCGGCGGCGGTTTCTTTCAGCAGCACGGCGAAGTCGATGTCCTCATAGCCCCGACCCACCATGCGCGCAATGCTCTCGCGCGTGGCGGCGGCAGAAGGCATGGCCACGCCGTGGGCCTTGGCGGCACCCAGGCCCAGGTCCATGTCCTTGAGCAGCAGCTTGGGCGTGAAGGTGACCTGGTCGAAATTGAGCTTGGTGAGCACCGGTGTTTTGTAGCGGGTGTACATGCTGCCCAGCACCGAGTCGTTGATGCTTTCCAGGAACACGTGGCGCGGAATGCCGGCCTTCTCGGCCAGCACGGTGATCTCGCACAGGCTCTGGATGATCACGCCGAACATGGTGTTGTGCGCGATCTTCCACACTCGCGCCAGTTCGCCCTCGCCTACCCACATGGCCTTGCGCGAAATGGCGGCCAGGTAGGGCTGGTTCTCTTCATAGAGAGCCTTGGGGCCGGAGGCCACCAGCAGCAGCTTGCCGGCCTTGGCCACCTTGGCATTGCCCGACACGGGCGCACACAGATAGGCCACGCCCATGGCTTCGAGCTCTTCTCGGATCTCGGCCGAACCTTCCTGCGAGATGGAAGAGCTGTCGATCAGGGTCTTCGGCTTGGTGGAACCGGTCATGAGACCGCCTTCGCCGAACAGCACTTCCTTCAGATCGGCGGTGGTGGAGACCATGGTGAACACGGTGTCGCAGCCAGCCAGATCCTGCTTGGTATTGACCAGCACCGCGCCGTACTTGGCCAGCGGTTCGGCCTTGCTGCGGGTGCGGTTCCACACCTCCACCTTGTGCCCGGCCTGGGTCAGTTGTTTCACCATGGCTTCGCCCATGCGGCCCAGGCCGATCCATCCGATTCGTTTGCTCACGCTTGTCTCCAGTTGTTGGTTGGGTTTTTGCCAGAGTGTCCGAGCAGCGACGCAGCACCGCAACGGATGGCCTGAAAATCAGTTTTTCGGCAGCGCGCCACGGGCATCAGATGGCGCCGACATAATTGCCCAAGGCCCGTGCCATCCACCTAGGGCCTGTTCACACTATTTTTCCAAGATGCGTTGCGGATCAAAAAGGCCATGCGCAAGGCGAGAAACGCAGCCGGGGTCGCCCCCCGGCAAGGCTTCGCAACGCGGCGCATGGCCTTTTTGGCCGCAACCCGAAGGGAACGGGTTGAAAACAGCGCCACCCGTTGTTGCACTCCTAGGCCAGACATCCAGTCTGGCCGTCGTCGCGCGCCTAGATTGGCGCTGTTTTCAACCCGTTCGCACTTGGAAAAATAGTGTGAACAGGCCCTAGAGGAGACCGTTTTGATCAACAAGCTGAGCGCGTCCGTGGCCGACGCGCTGACCGGCATTGCCGACGGCGCCACCGTGCTGATCGGCGGCTTCGGCACCGCCGGCATTCCTAACGAACTCATCGACGGCCTGATCGAACAGGGCGCGCGCGAGCTCACCGTGGTCAACAACAACGCCGGCAACGGCGACCACGGCCTGGCCGCGCTGCTCAAGACCGGGCGCGTGCGCAAGGTGATCTGCAGCTTCCCGCGCCAGGCCGACAGCCATGTGTTTGACGGCCTGTACCGCAGCGGGAAGCTGGAGCTGGAACTGGTGCCGCAAGGCAACCTGGCCGAGCGCCTGCGCGCAGCCGGTGCGGGCATTGGCGCCTTCTTCACCCCCACCGGTTTTGGCACCGACCTGGCCAAGAACGCCGATGGAACGGACAAGGAAACCCGGGTGATCAACGGCCGCCCCTACGTGCTGGAATACCCGATCTTTGGCGACGTGGCGCTCATCAAGGCCGAGCGCGGCGACCGCTGGGGCAACCTCACCTATCGCAAGGCCGCGCGCAACTTTGGACCGGTGATGGCCACCGCCGCCAAACGCACCGTGTCCAGCGTGTTCGAGATTGCCGAGCTGGGTGCGCTGGACCCGGAGAGCATCGTGACGCCCGGGATTCATGTGAGTGCGGTGGTTCTGGTTCCAAGAACTGTGACCCTGGCCGGCGGCTTCAAGGAAGCCCCATGAAATGCACCCTCACCCCAACCCTCTCCCGCGCGCGGGAGAGGGAGCAAGACATGCGATTTGATGCGAGGACAGCGGTATGAGCTACACGCGAAGAACCAAGGACGAACTCGCCAAACGGGTTGCACAAGACATCTTCGACGGCGCCTACGTGAACCTGGGAATCGGCCAGCCCACGCTGGTGGCCAACCACATCCCGGCCGGGCGCGAGGTGATCCTGCACAGCGAGAACGGCATCCTCGGCATGGGCCCCGCGCCCGCGCCTGGCGACGAAGACTACGACCTCATCAACGCCGGCAAACAACCCGTGACGTTGTTGCCAGGCGGCGCGTATTTCCATCATGCCGACAGCTTCGGCATGATGCGCGGCGGCCATCTCGACATCTGCGTGCTCGGTGCCTTCCAGGTGTCGGCCACGGGTGACCTGGCCAACTGGAGCACCGGCGAGCCCGGCAGCATTCCGGCCGTGGGCGGCGCCATGGACCTGGCCATCGGCGCCAAGCAGACTTGGGTGATGATGGACCTGCTCACCAAGAAGGGCGAGAGCAAGGTGGTGCCGCAGTGCACCTACCCGCTCACCGGCATTGGCTGCGTCAAGCGCATCTACAGCGACCTGGCCACGCTCGAATGCACACCACAAGGCCTGCGGCTGATCGACGCGGTAGACGGGCTGACACACGCCGAGCTGGAGCGCCTCGTCGGTCTGCCGATTGCAGCTGCGGGATAGCTGTCGCCCTGCGGTAACACCTGGGCAAACACCACAGGGCTCAGGTGTGCCCCTGTGTCATGATTTCGGCATCCCCCGATCACTCGCCGCGCCTGCCATGGCCAGGCTTTTCGAACCTTGTCGCTCGACACCCTGATCTCGCGCAACCTGCTTACGCCGCCCCCCATCCCGGTGCGGCCCGGTGCGTGCGCCCTGGTGCTCATGGGCGGTGGCGCACGCACGGCTTACCAGGCAGGCGTGCTCAAGGCGGTGGCGGCCATGCTGGCGGCACGGGCCCCCTTGACCTCACCCGACGCCACGCCCGACTTCCCCTTCCAATGGCTGTTCGGCACCTCGGCCGGTGCGCTCAACGCCGCTTTTCTGGCCAGCCGGTCCTGGCATGGGCTCGAGGCGTTGCCCATGCTCGCGGCCTTCTGGAGCGGGCTTCGTTCGTCGCAGGTTTACGCGCTCGACGCCCCGCGATGGGTGCGCGCCAACCGGGTGGTGGCAGGGTGGACGCTCGCGCGCCAGGTTCGGCGGCATCGCGCCCTGCTCGACACCCTGCCCCTGGTGGACACCCTGCACCGCGCCATCGACCTGGCCGCTCTGGAAAAGGCGCTGGAGCAAGGCCACATTGACGCCCTGGGCGTGACGGCGTCGAGCTACACCACCGGTGAACACTGGACCTTCTGCCAGACCCGCCCCGGCCACCCTGTGGCACCGTGGCATCGGCCAGGCCGCCGGGCCGAATTTCAGCCCATCACCATCGAGCACCTGATGGCTTCGAGTGCCATCCCCTTCCTTTTTCCCGCAGTGCCTCTGTGGGTGGACGGTCACAAGGAGCATTTCGGCGACGGCTCCATGCGCCAGCTCTCGCCGCTGTCGCCCGCGATCCAGTTCGGTGCCCGGCGCCTGCTGGTGGTGGGCGTGGGCCAGCCGCAGCGCTCAGGCATGAGCGCGCCAGTCAGCGACGAGCCCACGGCCGGCACCATCGCCGGCCACGCCATGGCCAGCGTCTTTCACGACACCCTGCAGGCCGACGTGGAGCAGGTGCAGCGCGTGAGCCAGACCATCAGCCGGCTGCCGCCCGCACTGGCCGCTGCTCTGCCCTACCGCCCGGTGCGCGTGCTCGCCATACAGCCCACCTTCTCGCTCGACGAACTCGCCCGCAAACACATCGGGGCGCTTCCCTCTTCCACCCGCGACACCCTCGCCGGCCTGGGTGCGCTCGACACGGCGCGAGGATCGGCAGGCAGCGCGGCCTCGCTGGCCAGCTACCTGCTGTTCGAACCCGACTTCGTCAACGCCCTGATCTCGCTGGGCGAAGGTGACGCCTGGCGACGCAAGGACGAGGTGCTGGAGTTCTTTGAGCCGACACCACCTGGGGAGCCTCCTTTTCAGAAGTGACAGCCCCAACCAGGATCACCGAGGAACCGGCTTCGCCGGGCCTCAGGTGATGCCCCCTTCCCGCCGAAGGCGAAAGAGAGAGGGGGGTGACGCGAAGCGGCGCGGGGGGAGCCATCCTTTACGGTGACATAATTGCCGCCCATACTTCAAATGAAACTCATCATGGACAGCACACCTCCCAGTTGTGTGCTTTCAGTCCCCACCTGTTTCGCCTGAGCCTCGCGCCCTTTCTGCGGCGGCTGTGATCAGGCCAACGGTCGGCTGAAAGCGCCACCCCCAAGCCCGTCGGGGCGCGGCAACCAGGCCCGTCCCATCACAGAATCCGAACACCCGCCGGGAGCGCACGCATGCTCAACGTCTTCACGCTGGCCAATGGCCGCCTCTTCCAGGAAGAAATCGAGTCGCTCGAAGAGCTGGCCCGGTTCAAGCCCATCTGGGTTGACCTGGAGGACCCCACCCCCGAAGAGCGCCGCTGGGTCAAACAGCATTTCGGCCTGTCGATCCCGGAAGACGCGATGGACGAGGACATCGAAGAATCGGCGCGTTTTTTCGAGGAAGACAACGGCGAACTGCATGTGCGCAGCGACTTCCTGATCACCGCCGACGAGACGCCGCGCTCGGTCCGCGTGGCGTTCATTCTCAATGAGCACAACGACTCACTCAAGAGCCACGGCGTGCTGTTCTCCATCCACGACGAAGACGTGCCCGTGTTCCGCCTGCTGCGCATGCGCGCCCGGCGCATGCCCGGCCTGATCGAAGACGCCAAGGACGTGCTGCTGATGCTGTTCGACGCCGACGCCGAGTACTGTGCCGACACACTGGAAGACATCTACGATGAGATCGAAATCGTCAGCGGCAAGGTGCTCAACAGCAATGCTTCGGACAACCTGCTCAGCGAAGCCCTCTCAGCGATCGCGCGGCACGAGGACATGTCGGGCCGCATCCGCCGCAACGTGATGGACACGCGCCGCGCGGTCAGCTTCATGATGCGCAGCCGCCTGCTCAATGCGGAGCAGTTCGAAGATGCGCGCCAGATCCTGCGCGACCTGGATTCGCTGGACAGCCACACCGCGTTCCTGTTCGACAAGATCAACTTCCTGATGGATGCGACCGTGGGTTTCATCAACATCAACCAGAACAAGATCATCAAGATCTTCTCGGTGGCCAGCGTGTCCCTGCTGCCGCCCACGCTGGTGGCGAGCAGCTACGGCATGAACTTCCGCTTCATGCCCGAACTCGATTGGTCATTCGGCTACCCGTTCGCGATTGCACTGATGGTGCTGTCGGCGGTGGTGCCGATGGTGTATTTCCGCAAGCGGGGCTGGTTGCGGTAGCTCACCCCCGCGCCGCGCCTTCGGCGCGTCACCCCCTCAAGGGGGCGGCATCAGCGGCCCGGCAAAGCCGGTTCCGCGATGCCCCTGGATGAGACTTCGCGCTCCGGCGAGACTGCTGCCTGAAAGGCGTACCCATCGTCTTGCAAAGCCGGCCCGACGGTATCCTGGAACAAGGCACGTCGCGCCTGAGAGGCTGTGCGTAACCGGGGTGAGGTTGCGCACGTGAGTGCAGCTACCTTATTCAAGCCATTGATCGTTGAAATGGCTCATGCTGGGCCAAGCCTTGTTCCCGGCGACTGTCAGCCCGCTCCTGCTCTTGCTGCTGCGCCTGCACATGCGCCCGTTCCAGATGCTGCTCTGGGCTCTGGCGCTGCGCCTCCTGCACGCTGAACTCGCTCATCGGCGCGCTCTCCTGCATCACCGCCACGCTGTTGCCGTCCCGGCTCAGCAGGAAGCGGTGCACCGGCCCCCGGTGCGCGAACTGCTGCGCATGGCTCACCGCCGCCGCACTCACCCGCTCAATCTGCTCGTCGCTGTGGCCGTATTCGCGCAACAGCGGGCCGAGCTGGTGCTGTGCCATCTGCTGGTGGCGCTGCTGTTGCTCGGTGAGTTCAGGTATCTGTGTCTGTGTCTGTGGATTCGGCATCTGCGCCGAAGCCTGGGTCCGGTGGCGCGAGAAATCCGGCACATCGGTCACCTCTGGCAGCACCATCCCACGCTCGCGCATCACCTCGCGCGCGCTGAGCAGCTCGGCGGTGGCTCTGCGGAACGTCCCCATGCCGGCTTCGATGGCCTGATCCCTTTGTTGGGGATCAACATGTGCTTGGTCAATGCTGGCATGGCTGTCGGGTCTGCTCGCCTGGCCTGTGGCCAGCGCATACACGCCGTGCATGCTTTGCACCATCTGTTCGGCTTCATACCGGTGGCACTGCTGCAACTGCTCGTTGTTCAGCGCCCGGTGGTTCTGCACCGCCGGTGCCATCCGGGCCTGTGCGGCCGCTTCCTCGTCGAGCGTGAACGGCTGCATCTGCCCGCTGCTGCGGTCCAGCGTCCAGCCCTGGCCGCTCATGGTGTCGGTGGTGCTCACCAGACGTTCGACGCCGTGGGCGCGTTCATGGACCTGTTCACTCACCACCTGCCAGCGGGCGGGGTCTACTGACCTGGTGATGCGGGTTTCGGTGTCATCGCCGCTCTGGATGTGGGTGGTGTGCAGCCACTGCCCCGGCTGGGGCGAACGGGTCCATTCGGTGGTGGCGTTCGGTGCCACGCGGGTGGGTGTGGCCCAAGGCTGGCCGTCGGGGCCGAGGCTGTTGGTGTATTCGGCTTCGCTGCGGCGGAACTGGTCGCGCAGGGCGGTGCGGTGTTGCTCGGCCAGTTCGGCGTTGTGGCGCTCGGCCTGTTCTGGGAACCCGGCCGCGTCCAGGTAGCTCCGGGTCAACTCGGCCACCTTGGCACCTTTGACCATCTCGATGTAGCGGCTGGGCAGGGTCGGGTTGTCGTGCATGCCGAACCAACTGTATTTGCCCTCCACATTGACCAGGGCGTAGCGTTCGCCTTCGGCGGTGACGATGGTGGGATCGAGCTTGAGGTGGCTGGGCAGGGTCAGGGGTGGACCGAGCTTGTCTGGGGTGGGGCCACCGGTGAGTTTCTCGGCGAGGGATTCGGCTGCTTCTGCGCCGTAGGTGGCGCCATAGACCGCCCCCAATACAGCAAAGCCCTTTCCCACCGCAGGTCCGCCGAGCATGGTTCCCACAGGTGCCATGGCCTTGACACCGGCGAACCCGCCAACGAATCCGCCGCCGACCTTCGCCCCGGCTGTGACTGCTTCCGCCCCATCACCCTGTATCGCGTGTTGCCCAACCGCGTAGGCGCTGTCGAGAGCTCCAAGGGATCTTGCCCCGTAGGCAATGTACTTCCCTGCAGGAATTCCAGATTGCTGACCTGCCTCTTCCATACCTGGAAGAAGAATAGAGGCCGTTTCGGACAGAGGGCTGCGGGTCGCCGTCCGTGCGCGAGGATAGGCGGTGCTCCAGACATCCGAGTTGGTTTCAAAAGCTCCGGAAGTAGAAGGCTGCGTCACTGAGCCGCTGTCAAAGACATAAAGGCGGTCTACGCGAACCTGATTGGCATTGCTAGACATTCAATGCTCCCCTTCAGTGCCGCGTCGAATATGACGGGGTATCTCGCCGCTCAACCACCCAGCAACCAACACAAACAAACCGCCTGCCGCCATAACGGGAGCAGAGACGTAGAAGATGTTGCCGAGGCAACCCATGGCCAAGCGATTGCTCAAAATGAAGCGAATCACACCGTTGTTGGCATTGGTTATCCAACCCCCATGACTAGCGGCATAAATAACGAGGCCAGTCACAAGGGCCAGAACGATCGCCTTTTGCAGGGGCATATTCCAGAGCGGAAAACTTCTCTGTCTTGCTTCCCAGCTCATCAAGCAGCACAACACAAACAGGCCGGGGCTCATCGCCCACAGCAGCGAGTAGTAGAAGCGATTGAGTTCAGGACGAATGCCAAGGCTCGAGATCAGGTCGATCTGCGGCACCCAAGCCGCCATGAAGTCAGTGAATTCAACCGCCCATGAATGGGCCTGGAGAATATCGGCCGGAATGAGCAGGGCGCTCAGACCCATCAGTGCAACGTAAATCCCCGCCGCCTTCTCGTAAGGCGTCTTGAACACCGGCTCCTTGGGCTTTGCTGCCGCCTTTGCTTTGGCATTTGTCTGGACGTTCAAGGTCCACCTCCCTGAATACTTTCGATTGCAAGGCCGCGATATTCGCACAAGTCAATCGATCGGATCTGACCACCCTGTCAGATCATGCGAGGCGCCCATTCATTACCGTGGACCAGGCGCCGGGCGATCCGTGCTCGCCGATCAGGCCATCATGGCCGCCACAATGGCCCCGCTGTATCGGCTGGCCACCTCGCGCAGAAAGCGGGGAAAGTCCACATGCGCCGCGTCGTCTGCCCGGTCAGAGATGGTGCGCACGACCGCCAGCGGCACACCGAAGTCGTGGCACACCTGCGCAAAGGCTGCGCCTTCCATTTCCACGGCGAGCGCATCCGGCAGTTCGCGCTGCAAGGCCTGGCTCTCGGCCGTGGTAGAAACAAAACGGTCGCCGCTGATGAGCAGGCCCTGGTGCAGGCGCGGTGTTTGCAGACCAAAGGCCTTCACCGTTGCGGCATCCAGCTGCGCAGGCAACGCATGCAGCATGCGTTCGCAGGCCAGTTCCAGGGCGTCGGTGAGCAGGCTGTCGGCATCGAAGCGGCTGCGGGCGTAGCCCGGTACCTCGTGGCGCGGGAAGATGGGCGAGGCGTCAATGTCGTGCTGGAGGAAGCTGCGCGCCAGCACCACATCGCCCAGGTTCACCCCAGCGCCCAGTCCACCGGCCACGCCCGTGAAAACAATGCGATTCACCCCAAAGCGTTCGATGAGCAGCGTGGCCGTGGTGGCAGCAGCCACCTTGCCAATGCCAGAGAGCACCGCCACCACATCTTGCCCATGCAGGTGCCCCACCCAGAAATCGCGCCCGCCCACCGTCTGTTTGTGTTCGTCGGGCATCAGCGCCAGCACGCTGGCCAGTTCGTCATACAGGGCCGAGACAATGGCAGTGCGGGTCATGAGTCACTCCAAAAAACAAAGGCGGCCGAAGCCGCCCTGGATTGTGTCGCAGTCGCGCTGCGTCACTTCTTGTCGCGCAGTTCCCGACGCAGAATCTTGCCCACCGGCGTCTTCGGCAACTCGGTGCGGAACTCCACCACCTTGGGCTGTTTGTAGCCGGTGAGGTTGGTCTTGCAGTAGTTGCGAACCTGTTCTTCGGTCAGGGCCGGGTCCTTCTTGACAACGACCAGCTTGACAGCCTCACCCGACTTGTCGTCGGGCACGCCGACCACCGCGCACTCCATCACGCCGTCAAGCTTCGCTACCACATCCTCGACTTCGTTCGGGTAGACGTTGAAGCCGCTGACCAGCACCATGTCCTTCTTGCGGTCGACAATTTTGAAGTAGCCGCGTTCGTCCATCACGCCGATGTCGCCGGTCTTGAAATAGCCGTCGGCGGTCATGACCTTGGCGGTCTCGTCCGGGCGTTGCCAGTAGCCCGCCATCACTTGTGGCCCCTTGATGGCAATCTCGCCAGGCTGGCCCAGCGGCACCTCATTGCCATCGTCGTCCAGGCACTTCATCCAGGTGTTGGGCAGTGGCACGCCAATGGTGCCGCTGTATTCGGTGCTCGTGGTCGGGTTGCAACTGGCCGATGGGCTGGTCTCCGACAGGCCGTAACCCTCGCAGATGGGGCAGCCGGTTTTCTCGAGCCAGAGCTTGGCCACCGCACCCTGCACCGCCATGCCACCGCCGACCGAGACCTTGAGGTGGCTCCAGTTCACAGTGTTGAAGTCGGGATGGTTCGCCAGGCCATTGAACAGCGTGTTGACAGCCGGAAAGCTGTGGAACGTGTGCTTGCTGAGCTCCTTGAGCACCGCTGGCAGGTCACGTGGGTTGGGGATCAGGATGGTCTTGCCACCGGTGCGCATGGACAGCATCATGTTCACCGTGAAGGCGAAGATGTGGTACAGCGGCAGTGCGCACACGCTGGTGGGCTGCTCGCTCGATGGCACCTTGCGCATCACCGGATCGTTCCATGCTTCGGACTGCAGCACGTTGGCGATCACGTTGCGATGCAGCAGCACCGCGCCCTTGCTCACACCGGTGGTGCCACCGGTGTACTGCAGCACGGCCACGTCGTCGGGCTTGATGTCCGGGCGCTTGAAGCTGCCACGCGTGCCACGGGCCACGGCTTCATTGAAGCGCACGGCCTGCGGCAGGCTGAAGGTCGGCACCATCTTCTTCACGTTGCGTACCACGTAGTTGACGATGGCACCCTTGAGCAGGCCCAGCATGTCGCCCATGGCGGCCAGCACCACATGCTTGACCGGGGTGCTGGCAATGCACTGCTGCAGCGTGTGCGCGAAGTTCTCGATGATGACGATGGCCTTGGCACCCGAGTCCTTGAGCTGGTGTTCCAGTTCACGCGCGGTGTACAGGGGGTTGACGTTGACCACCACAAAGCCGGCCCGAAGGATGCCCGCGACCGCAACCGGGTACTGGGGCACGTTGGGCATCATGATCGCCACACGGTCCCCTTTGACCAAGCCCAGCCCCTGAAGATAGGCGGCGAAGGCCTGTGACAGGCTGTCGGTCTGGGCGAAGGTCACATCCTTGCCCATGAAGCTGTAGGCCGTGCGCGAAGCGTTCTTCTGAAAGCTCTCCTCCATCAGGTGCACCAGCGAAGGGTATTGCGCGACATCGATGTCAGCGGGAACACCCTCAGGATAGGCACCCAGCCAGGGACGTGCAGCAGAGGCCTGCGTCGAATCAGTCATTAAAAAGTCTCCAGGATCGATGTTGTTGTGCAGCACGCATTCTCATGTTCCAGCCCACAACCCGCGCGCGTGTTTTCCCTGACGGGATTCTGACACAAGCCCTGAAACGGCCCTTTTCAACTCGCCATCGCTATCAAATCTGATTCGATTCAGCGCCGGCCGGAATGTGAGCGTTCAGTCGGCACCGGCAGCGTTCAGGTATTCCTTGATAGCCAGGCAGGTGCGCCCGATCTCGGCGCCAAAGCGGGCGATGGCTTCAGGGTCGCGAGCGCCTGATCGAAGGTGCGCTTCCAGCTGGTTGGCAGCCTCGGCAACCGCCACCAGAACCAGCGCCGCGGCGCTGCCACGCGTCTTGTGCACCAGCAGGATGAGGTCTTCGTTCCCCAGCGTGTCGGCACGCTGTGCCTCGTCTTCATGCTCTTTCACAAAGCGATGTAGGTGATGACGGTATTGCTCGGCGTCCTGCCACAGCGCCATGCCTGCATCGAAGTCCACCAACAACGGTGCACTGGCAGGCGCCGGCCGGGCAGGCGGGCTTTCGTCGGCACGCTCACCACCCCCGGCAACGCCCCTGACAAGTCGGAGCAGCAGACGAACAAGGCCGCTGACATCAAACGGCTTGGTGACCACAGCGTCCATGCCGGCACGCAGCGCAGCCACACGCTGTTCGTTGAAGGCACTGGCCGTCAATGCCACGATGGGCAGACGTTCATATCCCGGCAACTGGCGTATCTGCGCTGTCGTCTGCATACCGTCCATGCCCGGCATTTGCAGATCCATCAGCACGATGTCGCACAAACTCGCGTCGCTCTTGAGCATCTTCACTGCGGCGCGCCCGTCGTTGGCCGTGATGGCGGTAGCCCCGTGGCTGGCCAGTATGCTGGTGGCCAGCTCCCGGTTGGTTTCGTTGTCATCCACCACCAATACGCGCATGCCGTGAAGGGAGGTCAATTCGTCCGCGCCTCTGGACTCCCTGGCCAATGAGCGGCCGCCACGACCAAGCGCTCGGTCGACACACTCTTGAAGCGCCGAGGGTGTCACGGGTTTGACAAGCACGGCATCCAGCAGGCCATCATCGACCAGCGCCTCCAGGCGAAGCGCCTCGCGAGCGCTGGCCACCGCCACCAGTCTCGGCTTTTTGCCTGGCGTGGCACCCCGCAGCTGACGCGCCAACGCTGTGTCGACACTGTTGTCTTCTCCGCACTCGATCAGGATCACGTCTGCTCCGGCTCCTGCACCATGCCCGGTCATCAACATGTGCGCTGCGTCCCCGTGGGAAGCGCGGGCAACAGGCCATTTCAACGATTCACAGATCTGGACCAGATTGCCCCCGGTTCGCCCGTTGCCCGCCACAATCAGCACCACACGATGCTTCGCCTCTTCGAGCGACCGCCCCGCCTCGCCAAGCGCCACGCCGAGCTCCACCGTGAACCTGAACGCGCTGCCCTGACCCACGGTGCTTTCCACCACGATCTCGCTTTGCATCAGCTTCACCAGTTGCTTGGAGATCGAGAGGCCCAGCCCCGTGCCTCCAAAACGACGCGCGGTGGATGCTTCGGCCTGCGTGAAGGGTTTGAAGAGCGTCGCCATCTGTTCGCGGGTCATGCCAATGCCCGTGTCTTCCACCGAAAACATCAGCATGACGTGGTCATGCGCTCGCTCGACCACCCGGACCGACAGTTCGACGTGGCCCTCCTGGGTGAACTTCAAGGCGTTGCCCACCAGGTTGATCAGCACCTGCTCGATCCGGAACCCGTCGCCCACCAGATGCCGAACCTCCGGTGGCGGCGGGGCAATCACCACGTCCACGGCGTTGCTCGACACCACCGATCCCATGATGACGGCAACGTTGTCGAGCAGCTTGTGCAGGTCGAACGGGCTGCTTTCAATCTTGAGCAGACCCGTTTCGATTTTGGAGAAGTCCAGGATGTCGTTGATCAGGTTCAGGAGCGAACGGCCAGCGCGCGTGATCTTGTTCAGCCTGTCTCTGGTGGAAGTCTCATGCGTTTCCCGCTCCGCCAGATACGCCATGCCCAGCACTGCATGAAGCGGTGTGCGGATTTCATGGCTCATATGGGCCAGAAATTCACCCTTGGCCCGGGATGCCGCCTCGGCCGCCTCACGCGCCCGCCGCTCGAACTCGGCACGCCGCCTTTCTGTCTGGTCCAGCACGTAGGTCACCCGCAACTGCTTCTCGCTGTCCAGCATGGCCGAGCCCACCAGCACAGGCACCCGTCGTCCGTCCCGGTGCAGCAGTTCCGTTTCGTACGCTCCACGCACACCTGCGTGCTGAGCGCCCTGCGCGATCAATGCCTCGTCCGCTTGCTTCCCCTGGGTTGCAAGGCGGTCCCAGTGCAACTGGCCAGACAACAAGTCGGCGCGCGAGTAACCCAGCAGTTCGAGAAAAGCGTCATTGGCCTCTTCGATGCGCCCGTCTGCACGCCAGAACAGGACTCCGATGATGTTGGACTCGACCAGCCGATGGATCCGGTCCTGGTACGCGCGCAGTTCGCCGATGTCCCTTCCCACCAGCAGCACGCTGCCCACCAGGTGCTGGGCGTCGAACTCGGGCGTCAGGCTCACCAGATGGTTCGCTGGCCGATCGCCTGCGTCGGTCCAGTTCATCTCGAAGTGCTGCGACTCACCGCCGCGCAGGCAGGCAAGCATGCGAAGCTGCAGCTCGTTGCCGGGCACGTTGCCCAGGCACGCCGCGGGCGTCAAGCCGATCAGCGCGGCGGGTTCGCTGTGGGCGCGCGCAGCAAGCGCCGGGTTCGCGTACAGGCAGCGTGATGACGCGTCGAACCTTGCAATGAGATCAGGCGAATTCTCAACCAGCGTGCGGAATTGGCGCTCCTTTTCTTCAAGTGCCTCCTGCAAGGCCAGCCGCGCCGATACATCGCGGGAAACGGTGATGAAGTGCGGCGCCTCGCCATCGCCCATCGGCATCTTGGAGACCGACAGTTCGTACCAATGTCGCCCATGCGGGGTGTCGACCGAGATCACCTTGCCGAACGACAGTCCTTGTTCGTCCGCCTCGCGAAACGCAGCCTTGGCCGTCGCTGCACTCGAAGGTGAAAGCACCTCGTCGAGCGTGCGTCCCACCATGAAATCCCGCGACGCAGCGAGCAGTTCCGGGTTCTTCGTCCAGGTGTTGAGGTAGCGCCCGTCGGCACTGCCCTCGAACAGAAAGTCCGGAAAGGCATCGATGATGCCCTGCACGAAAGCAAGCGTTCGCTTCAGCTCCTGCTCAGCATCCTCCCGAGGATTGAGCTCGCCAGACACCAGCATCAGGAAGCGCTGCTTGCGCAGTGCCAGCGCCTGCAACCGAAAGTTGGTCGCCACACGAAGACCTTCCGCAGTTTCGCGCCACGACTGCCATTGGGAAAAACGCCCTGGCTGCCAGCGGGGATGGTCGGGGTCTGACCACTCGCGCCAAAGGGCGTCATCGAAGTCCTGGATGCACTCCTGCAAGACCCGCTGGCGATCATGGCCACGCCATTTGCAGGCTGCATCGTTTGCAAACACCACCCGGCCAGCCTCGTCCGCGACCATGATCAGTGAGGCGTTGCCGCCCATCCATCCGAGGAGCAACTCCGGCACAAGGTCGGATGTCGCCTCTCTGCCGGGTTGTTCGTCCCGAGGTGTCACAGTGCCTCGCGTTTTGCGATGATGGGTACTTCAGTTTACGTGAAGTTACATCCTTCTACCATGCTGGTTTTCCCAATGCATACCAAAGCACCCACTTCCGCCATGACAGGCAGGACCGGAACGGAAGCTGATTTTGGTGCCCTCGCTGGAGGGGCGCAAGGTACAAGCCGCGAACACAAAAAAGGGGCAGTTCAGTTGGCCCCTTTTTTGGTTGGTCGGAGACTCAGCCCCTCAGCGCCACCAGCACCTCGTCCAGCATCTTCTTGGCGTCGCCGAAGAGCATGCGGTTGTTGTCCTTGTAGAACAGCGGGTTGTCCACGCCGGCATAACCGCTGGCCATGGAGCGCTTCATGACGATGCTGGTGCGTGCCTTCCAGACTTCCAGCACCGGCATGCCCGCGATGGGGCTCGTTGGGTCGTCCTGCGCGGCCGGGTTCACGATGTCGTTGGCGCCGATGACGATGGCCACGTCGGTGTCGGGGAAGTCGTCATTGAGCTCGTCCATCTCGAACACGATGTCGTAGGGCACCTTGGCTTCGGCCAGCAGCACGTTCATGTGACCCGGCATGCGGCCAGCCACCGGGTGGATGCCGAAGCGCACGTTGACACCTTTTTCGCGCAGGGTGCGGGTGATCTCGAACACCGTGTGCTGGGCCTGCGCCACCGCCATGCCGTAGCCGGGCACGATGATCACGTTCTTGGCGTCACGCAGCATCTCGGCGGTCTCGGTGGCACTCACTGGCACTACTTCGCCTTGCGGTTCGGCGGGCGCGCCGTCGGCCTTGGGCGCGGGCTTGCCACCGCCGCTGCCGAAGCCGCCGGCGATCACGCTGATGAAGTTGCGGTTCATCGCGTTGCACATGATGTAGGAGAGGATGGCGCCGGAGGAGCCGACCAGCGCGCCGGTCACGATCAGCAGATCGTTGCTGAGCATGAAGCCGGTGGCCGCAGCGGCCCAACCGGAATAGCTGTTGAGCATGGACACCACCACCGGCATGTCCGCACCGCCAATGGCCATGACCATGTGCATGCCGAACAGCAGCGCGAGCACCGTCATGATGATCAGCGGCGTCATGCCGTCGGCCACGCTGTCGACGCGGATGAATTCGCGGCCGTACCAGATCACCACCAGCAGGGCAATCAGATTGAGCCAGTGGCGTGCCGGCAGCAGCAGCGGCTTGCCGCCGATCTTGCCCGAGAGCTTGCCGAAGGCGATCAACGAACCGGAGAAAGTGATGGCCCCGATCAGGATGCCGATGTAGATCTCGACTTCGTGGATCACCTTCTCGGCGCCCTCATAGGCGATCGAGGTGTCGACATAACTGGCAAAACCGACAAGGCAGGCGGCCAGACCCACCAGGCTGTGCATGAGCGCCACCAGCTCGGGCATCTGGGTCATCTTGACCACTTTGGCGGCGTACAGACCAACGCTGCCGCCGATGACCAACGCCCCGATGATCCAGGGTAGACCGGCCGCGCTGACGCTGGGGCCGAAGATGGTGGCCAGCACGGCCAGTGCCATGCCGATGATGCCGAACAGGTTGCCGCGGCGCGAGGTTTCCGGATTGGACAGGCCACCCAGGCTCAGGATGAACAGGATGGCGGCGCCGAGATAGGCGACCGTGGTGAGACTTTGGGACATAGTCGTCTTTCCTTGTTCTTGTCTCTTTACTTGCGGAACATGGCGAGCATGCGGCGGGTCACCGAGAAGCCGCCGAACATGTTGATGGCGGTCAGCGTGATGCCGACGAAGGCCAGCCAGTGAATCAGTTCGGCCGGGCGCCCGCCGGCGGAGGGATCAGGCGGCGCGATCTGGACCAGTGCGCCGATGGCGATGATGCTGGAGATGGCATTGGTCACGCTCATCAGCGGCGTGTGCAGCGCGGGCGTCACGTTCCACACCACCATGTAGCCGATGAAGCAGGCCAGCACGAACACGGTGAAGTGGCCGAGAAAGGCCGCTGGCGCATAGGCGCCAATGAACCAGAACGCCAGAGCGCCCAGGCCAAAGATGATGGCCAGGTTCTTGGCGGGCAGCGGACCGGTGCTGCCATGGCCGTGCCCACCCTTTTTCTCGACCACTGGTCCCGCAGGCTTGGCCGCCGGCTTGGCAACCACGGGCAGCGGCGGCGCAGGCCAGGTGATCTCGCCGTCCTTGACCACGGTCAGTCCGCGGATGGCATCGTCCGCCATGTTGACGTTGATGACGCCGTCCTTGGTCTTGCACAGCTCCTCGGTCAGACGGAACAGGTTGGTGCCGTACAGCGTGGACGACTGGCGCGCCATGCGCGAAGCCAGATCGGTGTAGCCAACGATGGTGACGCCGTGCCGCACCACCGCCTCACCCGGCACAGTCAGTTCGCAGTTGCCGCCCTGCTCGGCCGCCATGTCCACAATCACGCTGCCGGGCTTCATGCTCTTGACCATCTCGGCGGTGATCAGCTTGGGCGCCGGCTTGCCCGGGATGAGCGCGGTGGTGATGATGATGTCCACCTCGCGGGCCTGCTGCGCGTACATCTCGCGCTGAGCAGCCTGGAAGCCTTCGCTCATGACCTTGGCGTAGCCGCCACCGCCCGAGCCCTCTTCTTCGTAGTCGACCTTGACGAACTCGCCGCCCAGTGAGACCACCTGGTCGGCCACTTCGGCGCGCGTGTCGTTGGCGCGCACGATGGCGCCCAGACTGGCGGCCGCGCCAATGGCGGCCAGGCCTGCCACACCGGCGCCGGCGATGAACACCTTGGCTGGCGGCACCTTGCCTGCAGCCGTGATCTGGCCATTGAAGAAACGGCCGAAAGCGTTGGCCGCCTCCACCACGGCGCGGTAGCCGCTGACGCCGGCCATGGAGGTCAGCGCGTCCATCTTCTGCGCGCGGCTGAGTGTGCGAGGCAGGGCGTCAATCGACAGTGCCGTGACTTTTTTGGCTGCCAGCTGCTGCATCAATTCCGGGTTCTGGGCCGGCCAGATGAAGCCGATCAGTGTCTGGCCTTCGTGCATCAGCGTCACCTCGTCCGGTGTCGGTGGGCGCACCTTGAAGACGATGTCACTGCCATTCCAGAGCTCGGCGGTCGAGCCGGCGATGCTGGCGCCGGCTTCGCGGTAGGCATCGTCAGACAGATCGGCTAGGTCGCCAGCGCCCGACTCCACCACCACAGCAAAACCCAGTTTGACCAGTTTGCTCACCACGTCAGGCACGGTGGCCACGCGTTTTTCGCCAGGAAAGATCTCGCGCGGTACGCCAATGCGTTGCGGCGTGGGGGCTGCCGAGATGGCAGCGGCGGTTTCAGTCGATGCGCCAGAAGTCATGGGTAAGTCCTCGGTCGGTCTATCGGAAATAGGTCATTTGCTTTGGGACGGGGCGCCAGAGGTCAGAAGGTCTGGAACTGGCAATTTGCCCCGAATACTGTAGACGCTGTCTGTTACGGCCTTTTGCAGCAGACGTCCCCACTGCACGCTGGCGGGCGTGACACCAGCAGGCAGCGGTTCTGCTGCTTGCCCGGTTGCGTCAGTGAGCGTCGGTAGGGCTTCGGGAGCCACCAGCGCCGTGACATCGAGGAAGGCACCGGTGTTGGCATATTGCTTCGCCGCCATCAGGTGCATGCTCGGCGCCAGCTTCCAGCTCGTGACGTCCAGCGCACTCTGCATCTGCCGGAAATAGGTCACCGGGTCGCCCACGGCACCCGGCGCTGATACGTACAGGCAACGGAATGATCTGGCGGCCGGGCTGGGGGGATCGCCCTCGGCGAAGGTGCCAGCCGGACCTTCACAGCGCGCATCGGGAAAGCGCACGCCCGAGAAGCGCCCCTTGCCTGTGACGTTGGCTCTCACGATGAAGACCGCGTCGATGGTTTGATCAGGCGCTCGACGCAACAGAACCCTGGTTTCGGTTTGCTGCCGATGCGTCAGGCCGATTCCCGAAATGGCATTGCCTTGATCGGGCACGGCATGGCTCTGCCAGCCCTCCCCAGGCAACTGGATATCGACGCGACCGACCGACACCACCTCAGTGGCTTGCACAGTCCCGCCCAATGCAAGCAGCAGCCAGGTCAAGGTGGCTGCTGCGCTCAGTTTTGTTGTCATTGGCGTCCCTCCGCCCCTGGTGAACAGCTCATGGCTTCCAGTAGCTCAGTCATTGGTTGTCATTTGCGACCGAGCTTAACCGAAGGCGCCTGGTTGCCTGACCCACAAAAACCCTTTGTCATTCAAGCCCTTACTTGATGCCTGTCCCTGCTCGCGTCGCCGGTCATGAACGGCGCTTTCCACCATGCAACACGGGTTTTCGACGGAATCCGCCTGCAACGACACACCACATAATGCCCGCATGGACACCCGATGGAAACCCAGTGTGACGGTGGCCGCCGTCATCGAACGCAACGGCCGCTACCTGCTGATCGAAGAACACACGCCTGAGGGCCTGCGTCTGAACAACCCGGCCGGCCACCTGGACCCGGGGGAAGGACCCGAACAGGGTGTGGCGCGCGAGGCGCTGGAAGAGACCGCCCACACTTTCACCCCCACCGCACTGGTGGGCGTGTACCTCTCGCGCTTTCAGCGCGAGGCCACGGGCGAAGACATCACCTACCTGCGTTTTGCCTACTGCGGCACAGTGGGTGGTCAAGTGCCGGGCCAGGCGCTGGACACCGGCATCGTGCGCACGCTGTGGATGACGCCTGAAGAAATACGTGCCAGCACGGAAAGGCACAGAAGCCCGCTGGTGTTGCGCTGCATCGAAGACCACCTGGCGGGCATTCGCTATCCCATGGACCTGGTCGTCACCGACCCCTCCGTGGGGCGGCCACCGGCCTGAGACCGCTCGCCGCTTGGCTGCGATCAGGCGGCTGGCTATCATGCAGGGCCTGTCCGATATTGGGCGCTGCCAACCGTGGAATCCCCCGCCAACCGAACGTTGCTGACACCTGAGCACCTCGCCATGATCGAGCGCGGGGTGTCGGTGATCGTCAGCTCCTGCGACCCCGACCTCACGCCCAGCGTGATGCGCGCGGTGGGCAGCCGGGTGGCTGATGACGGGCGGCTCATCACCGTGTACATGTGCCGCAGCCAGTCGGCCCAGTTGCTGAGAGACGTGGCCCATAGCGCCCGGCTGGCTGCCGTGTTCAGCCAGCCCAGCACCCACCGCACCGTGCAGCTCAAGACCCGCTCCGCGCGGCTGCGCGAAGCCACCGATGACGACGATCCGGCCCTGCAACACTATCTGCAGGGCATGGAACGCGAGCTCACCAGCATCGGCTTTGCCGCCGTGTATGCGCGCGCCATGCTGGCCTACCGGCTGGACGACGTCGTGGCCATCGAGTTTGTGCCCGAGCTGGCCTTTGACCAGACGCCCGGCCCCAGGGCAGGCCAGCCCATCACGGGAATCACATGACGACCCTGCCCCCGCTGCCTCTGGTGGATCTGGGTGAGGTGCGGCCCTGCCTGGAAGGCGCCATTCCGGCCATGATGGCCACCTGCGGGGCCGACGGCACGCCCAACGTGGCCTACATTTCGCAGGTGTATTACGTGGACGAAGGCCATGTGTCGCTGTCGTTCCAGTTCTTCAACAAGACGCGGCAGAACCTGCTGGCCAACCCGCGCTCCACGCTGTTGCTGCTCAACCCGCTCAACGCGGTGTTCTACCGGTTGCACCTGCGC
Source organism: Betaproteobacteria bacterium HGW-Betaproteobacteria-16 (assembly GCA_002840835.1). Lineage (GTDB taxonomy): Bacteria > Pseudomonadota > Gammaproteobacteria > Burkholderiales > Burkholderiaceae_C > Hydrogenophaga. The sequence continues at coordinate 48,510 of PHCQ01000017.1, forward strand.
TACCTGCGCACCGAAGACGCCGGACCGGTGTTCGAGAGCATGAAGGCACAGCTGGCCGGCATTGCCTCGCACACCGGCATGGCCGACGTGTTCCGCCTGCGCGGGTCGGACATCCACGAGGTGATCGAGGTCGAGCGGCTGCCGCAGGAGCCGCTGCCTGAGGCCCTGCCGGCGCCACCGCCCCGCCCCAATTTTCTCGCGGTGTTGCGCCGCGGCAGTGTGCGTCTCTCGGCCGCCCGCAGCCTGGGCGCCGCACTCGAAGCCACGCTGGACACCCTGGAGCAAGACCTTGGTGTTCGTCACGCCATGGTGCTGATCCTGGACACCGCCACGCAGCGTCTCTACACCGTGGCGAGCCGAGGCTACGAAACCTCGGGCGTGGGCTCCGAGATCGCCCTGGGCGACGGCGTCATCGGTGTGGCGGCGCGCGAATGCACACCCGTGCGCATCATGCACATGACCAGCGCCTACCTCTACAGCTGCGCCATGCGCAACAGCCTGGGCGATGCGCACCCGCAAAGCACCGACATCCCCTACCCCGGACTGCCCGAACCGCACAGCCAGCTGGCCGTCCCCCTGCAATCGGCGGGGCGGGTGGTGGGCGTGCTGTTCGTCGAGAGCCCGCTGGACATGCAGTTCAGCTTCGAGGACGAGGATCTGCTGGTGGCGCTGGGGGGTCAGCTGGGCGCGGCCATCGACCTGATGCACGAGGCAGAAACGCCCTGCACCGATGGCGAAGTGGAAACCACGGCAGCCGGGTCACCCCCGGTGATGACAGGCCCGCCGATGCGCGTGCGCCACTACCGCAGCAACGACAGCGTTTTCATCAACAACGCCTACCTGATCAAGGGCGTGGCCGGCGCCATCCTCTGGAAGCTGCTCCGCGACAGCCAGCAAGGTCGCCACGACTTCACCAACCGCGAACTGCGGCTGGACAGCTCGCTGCGCCTGCCCGATGTGGCCGACAACCTCGAAGCCCGCCTGCTGCTGCTGCACCGCCGGCTGGGCGAGCAGTGCCCGCAGTTGCGCATCCTGAAGACCGGGCGCGGCTGCTTTCGTTTTGAGGCCAGCGGCCCGGTCGAGCTGGAAGAGGTGGTTTAGGCCACCAGACCGGGCTCGGGCGACAGACCCAGACCACGCGCGAGCTTGGCCCAATCGTGCGAGTTGAGCTGACCCTTGACGCCGGTCAGCAACCCTTCAAACACGGGCGCCGGTGCGCCAGCACGCATGGCCTGCATCACACCCAGGCGCTCGGGTGCGTTGAGCTGCGGCAGCATCCAGCGCATCACCAGCATCATTTCGGCCGGCGGTACCGTGGCCAGCAAGGCGTCGTGAAAGCCGATCAACTCCGCATCGCTGTAGGAAGCCCACAGTGCGCTGTTGTGTACCGTTTCTTCGACATGCATGTGCTGGAAGTTGTCAGCCACGAACAAGGCCAGCGCCAGGTACAGCGCCTGCAGCGCGGGCTCGCGCTCAGCGGCCTCCTGCGCAACCAGGGCCCGGGCGGCATCGCGCAGGTGGGTGATGTGGCGCAGATGCTGTTCATGCTCCTGGGCCACTGGCTGAGCAACACCGGGGCAGCGCGCTTCAAGCGCAGGGTGAACGAAGTTGTTCTCGTGAGCGACATGGCTGGCGCACAGCGCCATGAGTTCCTCCACCTGGGCAGCGGCGTGGCTCACATCGGCATCATCCGTCGGGTCGGCACGGCCAACCGCGATCAGTGTGTCGGCCATGAAGGCGCGCAATGCCTTGTGGATGCCTGCGTACAGGTTGAAGCGGCCCATGCCGGTGCGGGCAGCAGCGGCCACCTGGGCCATTTCGATTGCGTGGGATTGCATGTGGATTCCTTTGACGGGCTGAGCCCGCTTTGACTTGTGATGACCGCAACACCCCATGTGCTGCGAGTCATGGAAAACAAGTCTAGGAATCCGGCGCGCGGCGCGCTGCTAAATAGCGCTTAAAGGAATCGTAAAAAAACCTTAAGCGAAACGGCAGGAGGTGATTTCAGTCGATTCCGCGCACCCGGCCGCGCAACTGCTTGACCGTCGAGCGCGTGGCCTTGCCTTCGAGCCGGCGCTGCTTCGAACCAAAGGTGGGTTTGGTGGGCTTGCGCGCCTTGGGCAAGGTGGCCACGCTGTCCACCAGCGCCTGCAGCCGCTCCAGCGCCTCGGCCTTGTTCTGTTCCAGACTGCGACTGGTCTGGGCCTTGATCACCACCACGCCTTCGGTGGTGATGCGGTGGTCGCTCAGGGCCAGCAGGCGTTCCTTGATCGCGTCGGGCAGGCTTGAAGCGTGCACAGCAAATCGCAGATGCACCGCGTTCGACACCTTGTTCACGTTCTGGCCACCGGCCCCCTGGGCACGGATGGCGGTGAAGGCCACTTCGTTCGGATCGACTCGCGCAGACATGCGCTCAGTGTGCCACGCGGGTCGATGCCAGCCGGCGCGCCGTCGGTGGGTCGATGGTGTGAACCTGCTGCACAAGCCAGACCATGGAAGCTGTGCTCATCCCTGCGCTGCTGGTTTGCGCCAGAGCAGCATCAAGGCCAGCAGGGCCGACGCGATCATGAGAAACAGACTGATGGCGTTGAGCACTGGCGTGGCGCCTTCGCGCATGCGGCCGTACATGAGCACGGTCAGCGGCGGGTCGGAGCCCACCAGCATGAGCGTGGTGTTGAAGTTCTCGAACGACATCAGAAAAGCCATGGCCGCCGCGCCGAACATGCTGGGCCGCAAATAGGGCAGCGTGATGGTCCACAGCACCGCGGGCCGGCTGGCGCCCAGGTTGTAGGCCGCTTCCTCCAGCGTGCGGTCGAAGCGACGCAAGCTGGCCGAGATGGTGAGCGTGGCGATGGTGACGATGTAGCAGAACTGCCCCAGGATCACCAGCGGCAAACCGGGGCGCAGGAAGTCGAGCTCCAGGCCCCAGGTTTCGTCGGCAAAGTTGGCGATGCGGCTGGCGAAGGCGAGGATGGAGATGCCCAGGATCACGCCGGGAATCACCAATGGCAGCATGGTCAGCAGCGCGATGGCGTTCTTGCCGGGGAACTCAAACCGCTCCAGCAAAAAGGCGTTGCAGGTACCCACACCCACCGAGAGCACCGTGACCCACAAGGCCACCCAGGCGCTGGTGCCCAGGCTGCGAAGCAGTTCACCATCGGCCAGCAGGCCGGTGCGCTCATCGGTGTCCGCGGTGAACCAGTCAAGCGTGAAACCCATCCAGGGCGGCGTGGGGTAGGCCGCGTCGTTGAACGCGAACACCGCCACCACCAGCAGTGGCACGAACAGGAACACGAAAAACGCGGCCACGAAAGCGCCCAGGCCGAAGCGCTGCGAGGCGGGGCGGGGCAGGCTCGGAATCATGGGCAGAGCGCCTCATATGGCCGCGTGCACGAGCGCCATCCAGGAACGCCGTGGAACTGGCTTTGCCAGGCCACAGGCGTTGCCCCCTTGAGGGGGGATGCGGCTACGCGCAGCGAGCGAGCGACGGGGGTAGTCATGTCTTCATGACGGCGCCGAAGCGCTGGCCTGTGAGTTTCAACCCTGCCCACACCAACAAGCTGGACAGCACCAGCAACAAGAAACCAAACGCCGCGCCCTGGTTCCAGTTGAATCGGGTGATGAACTGGGTGTAGATCTGCTCGGTGAACCACAGCGAGTTCTTGCCACCCAGCAGCGTGGGTGTGAGGTAGTTGCCCAGGCAGAGCATGAAGACGACGATGCTGCCAGCGGCGATGCCGGGCGCGGCGTGGGGGATGACGATGCGGCGCACGATGTTGGCGGTGCTGCCGCCGAGGTCGTAGGCGGCCTCGATCAGGCTGTCGTCCAGGCTTTCCAGGCTGTTCACCAGCGGAATCACCATGAACAGCAGCGACGCATACACCAGACCCACAAGGATGGTCGCGTCGCGGTAGAGCAGCTCTACCGGCTGGTCGGCCAGGCCCACGGCCTGCAGCACGCTGGAGACCACACCGGTTTCACGCAACAGGATCAGCCAGCCCAGGGTGCGCACCATTTCACTGACCCAGAACGGCAGCAGGCACAGCACCAGCAGCACGGTCTTGGCGCGGCCCTGCGCCACCTTGGCGATGTACCAGGCGGCCGGAAAGGCTAGCAACAGTGTGAGCACAGTGGCCAGCACCGACAGCGTGGCGGTGCGCACAAAGGTGTTCCAGTACAGCGGCTCGTCAACGAAGGTGCGGTACTGGTCCAGGCTGAAGCCGTACTCGCCCGGCCCGGTGCGCGCCTGCAGCGAGAGCACCAGCAATTCCACATGCGGCAGGATGACCAGACCCATCAGCCACAACAAGGCAGGCGCGAGCAGCACCCAGAGGAAGATGCGGCGGTGGCTCGACTCGTTCATGACTGCATGTCATCCACCGGCGCGCGGCTGGCCACGCACGACACGATCCGGCCAGGGACACCGCCGGGCCGGCTCTGCCGGACGGCAGGTGTCGCCCCCTTGAGGGGGGATGCGGCCACACGCAGTGGGCAAGCGACGGGGGTGGGCCTCATGCATGAAAACACCAGGCCTGCGCCGGCTGGTAGGCAAAATGGACCTGCTCGCCATGCTGCAGATCGGCCAGCCGACCGGTGAGTGGCAGCGCAATGTGCAAGGGCGCACCAGAGGTGACTTCGTTCACCTGCACGGTGGAATTGCCCCCGTCGAACAACACGCTGTGAACCGTGGCGCTGAACGCCGGGTCGCCTGCGGGCAGTTCGCTGGCCTGGCGGCCAATCTCAATCGCTTCAGGGCGCACGAAGAGCACCGCCGTCTGGCCCACGTCCAGCGAGCCCACGCGCTGCGACCACAGGCCCAGACCGCTGGCGGTGCGCAGCAGCACCTGCTCACCGTTGCGCGCCTCGATGCGACCTTCGAACCTGTTGTTGTTGCCGACAAAACCCGCCACAAATGCGGTGGCCGGCTGGTAGTAAAGCTGTTGCGGGCTGCCGACCTGCTCGAAGCGGCCATGATTCATGACGGCGACCTGATCGGACATGACGAGTGCTTCCGACTGGTCGTGCGTGATGTACACGAAGGTGGTGCCCACTTCGGCCTGCAGCTGCTTGAGCTCCACTTTCATGTGCTCGCGCAGCTTGAGATCGAGCGCACCGAGCGGTTCATCGAGCAGCAACAGTGCGGGTTCGAGCACCAGCGAACGGGCGATGGCCACGCGCTGCTTCTGCCCGCCGGAGAGTTGGTCGATGCGCTTGCCTTCGCTGCCGGGCAGGCCCACGCGCCGCAGCATGTCGGCCACCTTCGCCTTGGCGGCGGCGCTCTTGACGCCGCGCCGCTCCAGCCCGTAGGCGATGTTCTCGCCCACGTTCATCATGGGAAACAGCGCCAGGTGCTGGAACACCATGTTGACCGGGCGCCGGTTGGGCGCCACGCCCAGCATGGACGCGCCCTTGATGCGCAGGTCGCCACCATCAGGGGCAATGAAGCCCGCGATCATGCGCAGCAGCGTGGTCTTGCCGCAGCCCGAGGGGCCGAGGATGGAAAAGAAAGATCCGCGGCGAACGCTGAAACTGAGGTCCTGCACTGCCACAAACGCCGCAAAGCGTTTGTGCAGGGACAGCACCTCCAGATCGTGCTCGCCGGCTCCAGCGGGTGCGGCAGGTGCGGCGGGTAGTGGGTTCGGCACCGCAGCCGCTTACTTCGCGGCCTTCACGCGGTCGAGCACGCGACCTTCGATGTCTTCAATGCCGGCGGGCACGGCCGGGTACCACTTGATGTTGTTCAAGGCCGCTTCGGGGAAGCTCTCGGCAAATTGCTTCTTCAGGCCGGCGTCCATCATCTGGTCGGCGCCCTTGGAAGCGGTGAAGTTGCCCGCAGCCCCTGCCACCTTGGCGGCAATCTCGGGTCGCATGTTGAAGTTGATCCAGGCGTAGGCGGCGGCATCGTTGCGGCCCTTGGCGGGAATGGCGAAGGTATCGACCCAGCCCAGCGCGCCGGACTTGGGCGCGATGAATTTCACGTCCGGGTTGGCCTTGTTGAGCTCCCAGCCGCCGGTGTCCCACATCATGGCGGTGGTGAGTTCACCGGAGCGGATGCCGGCCAGCAACTGGTCCTTGCCGTCCCAGTAGAACTTCACGTTTTTCTTGCAGTCGGCGAGCTTCTTGCCCATCTCGTCCATCAGCGCGCCGTAGGCCTTGGGATCGTTGTAGAGCGCGAACGGGTCCTTGCCCGAAGCGAAGGCCATGGCGATCAGCGTGGGGCGCTTCAGCCGCATGCTGACCTTGCCGGCGTTTTCGGCGGCGCAGAGGTCGGCGTAGTCGGTGGCCTTGGAAGTCTTGGTGTTGACCACCAGACCGTCGGTGCCCCAGATGTGCGGCACGCCGTACACAGCGCCACCCACGGTGGTGTTTTTCTTGGTGGCTTCGAGCATGGAAGGGATGAACAGATCGGCCTTGATCTTGCTCATGTCCATGGCCTTGTAGATCTTGAATTCGGTCTGCGGACCGGCGATGCGGTCCTGGCTGGGCTGGGCGAGGTCAAAGCCGGCACCGGCGGTGGCGCGCAGCTTGGAGATCATTTCTTCGTTGTTGGAGGTGGTGACCTCGACCTTGAAGCCGGTTTCCTTGGTGAACTGCTCGATCACGTCCTTGGGTGCATACCCGCCCCAGGTCAGCAGGCGCAGCGTCTTGTTGTCTTGCGCGTGGGCAGCACCAGCAGCAACCACCAGGGTGGCAAGGACAATTCGGGTCAGGGAACGCTTCATGGGGAAACTCACTTTCAGCAGTGTGTGACAGGACATGGAAACAGAGGATGGGAGCAGTGAAGGCCCGGCGGGCCTTGCCTCCGGGTGGGAACAGCGCTTCAGGAGCGCAGAATCCGGGAAAGCCCAGAATAAGTCAAGTCAATGACGTTTTGATGACGCATCTGCCCTGATGCCGCCACGGCTGGAGGCTCCCAAGGAGGCGCTGGGATAATCGGTGCATGTCAGCGTCCCGTCTACCCACCCCCTACTACCTGATCGACAAGTCCCGCCTGCTGCCCAACCTGGAGAAGATGGCCTGGCTGCGCCAGACTTCCGGCGCGAAGTCGCTGCTGGCGCTCAAGTGCTTTGCCACCTGGTCGGTGTTCGACTTCATGGCCGAATACATGGACGGCACCACCAGCTCTTCGTTGTACGAAGTGCGCCTGGGCCGCGAGAAATTTCCCGGCGAAACCCACGCCTACTCGGTGGCCTGGGCCGATCACGAGATCGACGAAGTGATGGGCCACTGCGACAAAATCATCTTCAACACCCTGGGGCAGCTGCGCCGCTTTGATGCCGCCTCGCAAGCCAAGGTGCGCGGCCTGCGCGTGAACCCGGGTGTGAGCTCGTCCAGCTTCGACCTGGCCGACCCGGCACGGCCTTTCTCTCGCCTGGGTGAGCACGACCCGGCCGCCATAGAGCGCGCATTGGGCGAGATCGGCGGCATCAGCGGTTTCATGTTCCACAACAACTGCGAGAACGGCCGGCTGGAGCGCTTCGGCGAAATGCTGGACCACATCGAACAGCGCTTCGGCCACCTGATCCGCCGCATGGACTGGATCAGCCTGGGCGGCGGCATCGCCTTCACCCACCCGGACTACCCGCTGGCCGCGTTCGCCGAGCGCCTCAAACGCTTTGCCGGCAAGTACGAGGTGCAGGTTTATCTGGAGCCCGGCGAGGCCGCCGTGGCCAACTCCACCACGCTGGAAGTGAGCGTGCTTGACACCCTGCACAACGGCAAGAACCTGGCCATCGTGGACAGTTCCATCGAGGCCCACATGCTCGACCTGCTGGTGTACCGCTACAGCGGTCGCATCGAACCCAACCAGGGGCCGCACGAATGGATGGTCTGCGGCAAATCGTGCCTGGCCGGCGACATCGTGGGTGAGTTCCGGTTCGAGCAGCCACTGAAGGTGGGCGACCGCCTGTCCATCGAAGACGCAGCTGCCTACACCATGGTCAAGAAGAACTGGTTCAACGGCGTGAAGATGCCGGCGATTGCGGTGCGCGAACTCAATGGCGAAGTGCGCCTGGTGCGCGACTTCGGCTACGCAGACTTCGCGGCTGCACTGTCCTGAGGCTCCCCTCGACGGCCCACCCCGCCCACACGGCGGGCGGGCGCGTTCTTTCTTCAACCCACCTCCGACGAAAGGAATTCGACGACATGAAGCGCAATGTGCTCATCATCGGCGCCGGTGGCGTGGCTCAAGTGGCGGCGCACAAATGCGCCCAGAACAACGACGTGCTGGGCGACATCCACATCGCCTCGCGCAAGATCGCCAAGTGCGAGGCCATCATCGCCAGCGTGCAAGCCAAGGGCAGCCTGAAACAGCCCGGCGTGCTGCAGGCCCACACCATCGACGCCATGGACACGCCGGCGGTGGCCGAACTCATCAGGCGCACCGGCGCACAGATCGTCATCAACCTGGGCAGCGCTTTCGTCAACATGTCGGTGCTGGAGGCCTGCATCGCCACCGGCGCGGCCTACATGGACACCGCCATTCACGAAGACCCGCTGAAGATTTGCGAGCCCGCGCCCTGGTACGCCAACCACGAGTGGAAGCGGCGCGAGCAGTGCAAAGCAGCGGGCGTGACCGCCGTGCTGGGCGTGGGCTTTGACCCCGGCGTGGTCAATGCCTATGCGCGCCTGGCCGAAGACCGGTTCCTCGACGTCATCCACAGCATCGACATCATCGACATCAACGCCGGCCGCCACGACCGCTGGTTCGCCACCAACTTCGACCCCGAGGTCAACTTCCGCGAATTCACCGGCACAGTGATGTCCTGGCAGCAGGGCCAATGGAAAGAAAACAAGATGTTCGAGGTGAGCAACACCTGGGACTTGCCGGTGGTCGGGGAGCAAAAGGCCTACCTCACTGGCCACGACGAACTGCACTCACTGGCCAGCCGTTACCCGCAGGCCGACTTGCGGTTCTGGATGGGCTTTGGGGAACACTACATCAACGTGTTCACCGTGCTGAACAACCTGGGCCTGCTGTCCGAACAACCCATCAAAACCGCCGAAGGCCTGGAAGTGGTGCCGCTGAAGGTCGTCAAAGCCGTGCTGCCCGACCCGGCCAGCCTGGCCCCGAGCTACTCCGGCAAGACCTGCATCGGCGACTGGGTCAAAGGCACCAAGGACGGCAAAGCCGCCGAGGTGTTCATCTACAACGTGGCCGACCACGCCGAAGCGTACGCCGAAGTCGGCAGCCAGGGCATCTCTTACACCGCCGGTGTGCCACCAGTGGCCGCCGCCCTGTTGATCGCCGATGGCACCTGGGACACCGGCACCATGGTCAATGTGGAAGACCTGGACCCGGCACCCTTTTTGCGCCTGATGGACCGCATGGGATTGCCGACGCGGGTGCGGGACAGCAACGGCGACCGGCCATGGCAAGAGGCCTGCGCGGGATAATCGGTACCCATGACGAACAGGCAACGTGTGGTAGTGGGTTTGAGCGGGGGCGTGGACTCCGCGGTGAGCGCGTACCTGCTCAAGCAGCAGGGGTACGAGGTCATCGGCATCTTCATGAAGAACTGGGAGGACGACGACAACAGCGAATACTGCTCGTCGAACATCGACTTCGTGGACGCGGCCAGCGTGGCCGACGTGCTGGGCATCGAGATCGAGCATGTGAACTTCGCGGCCGAGTACAAAGACCGGGTGTTTGCCGAGTTCCTGCGTGAATACCAGGCCGGGCGCACGCCCAACCCGGACATCCTGTGCAACGCCGAAATCAAGTTCAAGGCCTTCCTGGACCACGCCATGCGCCTGGGCGCAGAGAAGATCGCCACCGGCCACTACGCTCGGGTGCGCGAGCGCAACGGCGCGTTTGAACTGCTAAAGGGCCTGGACCCGCTGAAAGATCAGAGCTATTTCCTGCACCGGCTGAACCAGGCACAGCTGAGCAAGACACTGTTTCCGGTGGGTGAACTGCCCAAGACCGAGGTGCGCCGCATCGCGGCCGAGATCGGCCTGCCCAATGCCAAGAAGAAGGACAGCACAGGCATCTGCTTTATCGGCGAGCGGCCCTTCCGCGATTTTCTGAACCGCTACATCAGCAAGGAGCCGGGGCCGATCAAGGAGCCGAACGGGCGCACCATCGGCCAGCATGTGGGACTGAGTTTCTACACCCTGGGCCAGCGCCAGGGGCTGGGTATCGGGGGCATCCGTGCCAAAGGCGCACAAAAGGGCGGCAACGAGCACGAACCCTGGTTTGTGGCGCGCAAGGACATGGAGAAGAACACTTTGTGGGTGGTGCAGGGCCACGATCACCCCTGGTTGCTGTCGCCGACGCTGCAGGCGCAGGATGCGAGCTGGGTGGCCGGCGTGCCGCCCACTGCCGGCGCGCTCGCGGCCAAGACGCGCTACCGCCAGGCCGATGCCCCCTGCAGCTTCGAGGCGGCAGGTGACGCCGACTTTGCCCTGAGCTTCAGCGAGCCGCAGTGGGCAGTGACGCCTGGGCAAAGCGCGGTTCTGTACGATGGGGACGTGTGTCTTGGCGGTGGCGTCATACAGTGATCTCCCCCCTGCGCCGCTGCGCGGCTTCCCCCCTCTCTGGCGCGCCCTTGGCGCTTGGAGGGGGGACGCACCCTGTGGCCCGGCAAAGCCGGTTCCACGGGTGCCCTGGATTCGGGGCATTTCGCTCCGGAAGCTGGTTTGTATCGTTTGCACCGCTCGTCGAAACGTGTCGTTGCCCCGTGTGATTGCCGGACATATCTGAACCTGATTTGAAAACACCGTTTCGCGCCCATCTGCACGACTGGTTCCCGGTGTTGCGCTGGGCGCGGGGGTATGGCCGCGAGTCCTTTACCGGCGATTTCACGGCGGCGGCGATCGTCACCTTGTTGCTGATTCCGCAGAGCCTGGCCTACGCGCTGCTGGCGGGCATGCCGGCGGTGACGGGGCTGTACGCCAGCATGTTGCCGCTGGTGGTGTATGCGCTCATGGGCAGCAGCCATGTGCTGGCGGTGGGGCCGGCGGCGTTGCGGTCCATCATGTCGGCCGCTGCCGTGGGTGCGGTGGTGACCGTGGGGGGCGCCAGTTTCATTGCGGCGAGCGCGGTGCTGGCCCTGCTGGTGGGCACGCTGCTGTTGCTGATGGGCGCGCTACGAATGGGTTTTGTCTCTGGCTTTCTGAGCCACCCGGTGCTGTCGGGCTTCATCTCGGCTTCCGGCATCCTGATCATCGGCAGCCAGTTGCAGCACCTGCTGGGCCTGCCACTGCAGGGCCATGATGTGGTGACCCTGCTCAGCCAGGTGGCGAGCCAACTGGCTGCGGTGCATGGGCTGACGCTGGCGGTCGGTGGGGTGGCCATGCTGACGCTGCTGAGCATCCGCTTTCACCTCAAGCGCCTGCTGATGACCATTGGCCTGCGCGCGCCACAGGCCGACCTGCTCACCAAGGCCGCGCCCTTGCTGCTGCTGGTGCTGAGCATCGTGCTGACCTCCTGGCTTGGTTGGGACAAGCAAGGCCTGGCGGTGGTGGGCCATATTCCGAGTGGCCTGCCCACCCTGGACCTGAGTCCGCTGGCGAGCGACTGGTGGTCTCTGGTGAAGGCCTTGTTCCTGCCGGCGCTGCTGATCAGCCTGGTGTCGTTCGTGGAATCGGTGTCGGTGGCACAGACCTTTGCCTCGCGCCGGCGCGAACGCGTCGACCCCAACGCCGAGATGCGAGGTCTGGGCGCCGCCAATTTCGCTGCCGGGCTCACGGGTGGCTTCTCCATCGGTGCCAGCTTCTCCCGCACGGTGGTGGCGGCCGATGGCGGGGCGCGCACGGCGGCATGGGGCATCTACACCGCTCTGATGCTGGCCGCCACCGCACTCTTCTTCACGCCCTACCTGCGCAACCTGCCGCTGGCGGTGCTGGCGGCCACCATCGTGGTCGCCGTCTACAGCCTGGTGGATGTGCCATCCTTCCAGCGCGTGTGGCGCTACTCCAAGGTGGATTTCACCGCGCAGGCGCTGACCTTTGCGGTCACGCTGCTGATCGATCTGGTGACTGGACTGGTGGTGGGCGTGCTGGTGTCGCTGGTGTTGCACCTGTGGCGCAGCAGTCGGCCGCACATTGCCACCGTGGGCCGGGTGCCTGGCACCGAACACTACCGCAACGTGCATCGCCATGAGGTGGAAACGCACCCGGAAATCCTGGGTCTTCGGGTCGACGAAAGCCTGTATTTTGCGAATGCGCGCTTCCTGGAAGACCAGGTGGCGGCGCTGGTGGCATTGAACCCCGCCGTGAAGCACGTGGTGCTGCAATGCACCGCTGTGAACGACATCGACGCCAGCGCACTGGAAAGCCTGGGCACCATTGCTCAACGCCTCAGGGAGGCAGGGGTGCAACTGCACCTCAGCGAAGTCAAGGGCCCGGTGATGGACCGGCTCAAGCGCAGCGACTTTCTTGAACGCCTGACCGGCAAGGTATTTTTCACTCACCACCAGGCAGTGACCGAACTGACCAGGGGTGAGGCCAGCGAACCTTGACCTGCGCCTGATCAGCCCGTGCGCCGCAACAGCCGCACATGCATGGGCCGAACGAAGCGGGCACCGTCGGCACGCTGATGCGGCTGGTAGGCCTCGCGAACGCGCTGCAGCAGATCCTCGGTGATGCGGTGGTCGGCAAAGCTGGGGTACAGCATGCGCTGCGCGAAGTCGTCGAAATCCCGGTAATGCACCGCCTGGGCAAACCGGCGCTCGCTGGCAGCCTGCCACGAGCGCCCATCGGCCAGCGCACGGTCGAGCGCTGCCTGGGCTTCCCGCCGCACCACGCCTTCGTCGTTGTACAGGCGCACGATCTCGTTGAGTGCGCCACCGTAGATGGGCTCTGATACGTAGAGCCACCCGCCCGGCTTCACCACGCGAGCCAGTTCGACCAGTGCCGCATCCATGAGCACAACCGGCACATGATGCAAGGACTTGAGCATCAGGGCCAGATCAAAAACGGCATCGGGAAACGGAATGGACTGGGCGCCAGCGTCGACGAAACACAGGCGCGCCTCAGGTGTGGCCAGGTTTTTCGCGTGCTGGACTGCATCGACTTCCAGCCCCACACCGGTGGCCTTCGGATGGCGCCGCACCAGTTGGCGCAGCAACCGCGCGCTGCCGCAGCCGGCTTCAACCACGCTCGCCTGCGCGAGGTCGATCAGGCCGGACAGCAGATCGAGTTCGTCGCCGGCCAGCGGCAGGCGATCAGGGTCTTCACAGGCCCGCAAATCGTTTGAAGGAGGCTCAGTTTCTATCATGGGACACGTGCCTTGCGTTTTCTCAATGATACTGCGCCCAGTATGCGAACAATCAGGACTTCGGTGGCCTCGTCACTGAAAACCATACCCATCCCATTCAAGGAGTTCGCACATGAAATCGCTGATCGCCCTGGGCACCGCCGCCCTGCTGGCCACCGGAACCGTCCACGCCCAAGACCTCTTCGTCAACATCCACAGTGGCAGCGCCATGGCCCAGGGCGCCGGGTTGGTGCTGGCAGGCCAGGCACTGGAACAGAAGGCCAAGGTGCGCGTGCTGCTGTGCGACGCAGCGGGCGACATGGCGGTGACCGGCAAGGAAGGCCCGAAGCTCAAGCCACGTGATGTGAGCACCCAGCAGATGCTGCAGGGCGTGATCAAGGCTGGCGCCCAGGTGGAGGTGTGTGCCCTGTACCTGCCCAACACAGGCCTCAAGCCCACCGACCTGATCGAAGGTGTGACCCCGGCCAAGCCGGCCGATGTGGCAGCCCATCTGCTCAAGCCAGGTGTGAGCACGCTGGCTTTCTGAGCGGCACTGTCCTCGATGCAGCGGCGCCCTGCGAGGCGCCGTTCTCGTTCCCGTCGAACGCGGCATGGCAGAGGGGCCTGATGGCGAGAGCGCTCAGGGCGGCAAGTCGAGTGCGGTGCGCAACTGCGCCTCGCTGCTGGCGTACTGGAAGTGGGTCACGCGGCCGTCTTCCAGGCCGATGAGCGTCACCGCATCGTCCTGACGCGGCCAGGTGGCCAGCAGGGTTTCATCGAGCGACACGCCCACCTCGAAGGGCTGCTCGCGCAGGGCGGGCAAGGCAAAAGTGCGGGTGATGAGGCCGGGCATTTTGCTCATGTCGGCCAGGTAGACCGCGTGGCGGCTGGCCAGAAAGCCCTGGTGCTGCGGCCCGAGCACCGCCATCACCAGGTTCGATGCCTTGCGACCGGCCGCGAACACCACGAGGCGCGTGCTGGCGGGCACCTGCCAGTCCTGGTCGTGCTGGTTCTTGAGGCGCAGCGCCGGCAGAGGCTGCCCGGGCTCGATGGGACCAGCCATGGCGCTCAAGGGAAGCGCCAACGCCAGCGCAAGGGCTGTGAATATCTTTTTCATGCGGTCACGCACTGCTGGCCTTGCGCTTGGCCATGGCCGCAACCGGCGCGGTCCCCGGTGTTGACTATGTGGTCGGCCATCTGCGTGAAGGCGTTGAGCAGGCCGGCGCGCAGGTTCTCGTCGGCCACTTGTTCGGTCAGCGTGGTGCGCATGCACAGCATCCACTCGTCGCGCTCGGTGGGGCCGATGGCGTAAGGCAGGTGGCGCATGCGCAGGCGCGGTGGCCTTTCTTTTTTGTGTAGAGCGGTGGGCCGCCGAACCAGCCGGAGAGAAACTCGAACAGGGCTTCATTGGCACCGGCCAGGCTCTCGGGGTGGATGCGGCGCGCGGCATAGGCTTCGGGCAGCTCGTCCATCAGTTCGTAGAAGCGGTCGACGAGGCGGTGCAGGCCTGCGGCGCCGCCGAGGGCTTCGTAGGGTGTGACAGCAGTGGTGTAGATTGACATGGAAATTCTTTTCAGACGGCCTTGGAGGTGGCCGGGGGTGGCGCCACAGGTGGGCTGCCGAAGAGTCGGTCGGTGAGCTTGACGTACCAGGCGGCGGCCTGCACCTGGACGATGTAGGCCAGCGCGATCAGCAGGGCAGCGTCTGCGCCCTGCTCACCAAACACGCCCATGGCAATCGCCAGCGCGATCGAGAGGTTGCGCATGACGGTGCCATAGACCAGGGCGATGGCATCGCCGCGTTTGAAAAAAGCCTTGCCGATCAGCGTGCTGATGACGAAGTTGAGCGCGTACATCAGCGCCAGCGGCAGCAGCAGGTTCGGCAGCAAGGCCGGATTGGAAAAAATGTCCCGGGACTTGAGCGCCATGGACACGAACACGATGCCCAGCACGCCAAGCGTGGAGAACGGCGGGAACCTGGGTTTGTAGTGGCCGTTGAACCGCGCTTCACCGTGTCGGTTCACCAGCCAGCGCTGCGTGATCGTGCCCAGCATCAGCGGCAGGAAGACGATCAGTGCGATCTGCCCGAAGACCTGCAGCACGGGAATCTCGACCACCGCGCCCAGCAAGGCCTTGAGATAGATGGGCGCCAGCAGCGAACCGGCGATCAGGCCAACCACGGTCATCTTCACCGCCGCCGGCACATTGCCCTTGGCGAAGCCGGTCCAGGAAATCGTCATGCCCGAGGTGGGCAGCAGCGCGGTCAGCAGCAGGGCCAGGCGCACCATGGGCTGATCGGCAAAAAACAGCAGTCCAGCCGCATAGCCCACGGCGGGCATGAGGACGAAGTTGACGGCGAGCGTGGTGGCCTGCAGCCGATTGCCGCCCGGCTTGAGCAGGTCGCGCACGTTCATCGTGACCATCATGGGATAGACCATGAGGAAGGTGAGCGGCAGGATGCCCCAGCGCAAGAAGGCCGAGTCGGCCACCTGCCCGAACAGCAGGCCCGCGAGCATCGCAATCGGGATGCTCCAGACCAGATTCTTCTGCGCCCAGTTGAGGACTTTCCACATGACCGTTTCCTTTGCAACCGCTCAGGCGTTGCGCAAGGCCAGGGCCCAGGCCTGCATGGCGTCGTTCGCGGGCTTCATGGGCGCGTCCATGAAGCTGATGACGAAGTGGTCGCCCATGTCGGCAATGCCGATGGAGCGCGGGCGCACGGCCAGCACCTGCGGGTTGGGCAGCGCGTGGCCGAAGCAGAACACCACGTTGACCGCCGCCTGGATGCCGGGCGCGATCTCGCCGCCGATGGCTTTGGTGTGGGCCAGGTGGTCGAAGCCGGCGATGTAGCTCACGCGCGGTGTGCTGGCGATGCAGGCCTTGAAGTAGTCGGCGATGGCCTCCGCGCTCTGAAAGCAGGTTTCGGTCTTGGCAATGTCCACCACGGTGATGGGGTACTTTTCCTGGAAATGCAGTTGCTTCATGAAAACTCCTGGGTCAATGAAATCAAGGGGTGACCCAGCGGATCCAGGCCGCCAGCGCCAGCCCTGCGGCGCAGGCCCAGCCGGAAAACAACCAGCGCCACAACCAGTGGGCCGGCACGTAACCCACACCACGAACCATGCCCGCACTCATGGCCCAGAAGAGGGCCATGGCCAGGCCATGGTCTGCCTGGCCCTGTGCATCGGCAAACAGCAGCGGATAGATGCTGCCGGCCAGCATGATGAACACGGCCACGGCCAGGCTGGGCAGATGCAGGCCAGACGGCGCGGCCGCCGCCTGCTCCCATCCGATCGAAGGCTTCATGAGCTGCCTCCTTTCGCTTGGCGACGAGCCTCTTCGGTCTCGCCCCACATGGCGTTGAGGATGGCCAGCAGCACAGCAAAACCGACACCGAGAACCCAGGCGAAGTACCACATGTTTTTCTCCTTGAAAGGGTTGAATCAGGCAGCGCCGCTGTCGTCTTCGCCGATCAGCAGGCTGCCGTCGGCGAGGTATTGGTGCGGCGGCACAACCAGGTTGGTGGGAGCCGGCTTGTTCTTGAACACGCGGCCGGCCAGATCAAACGTGGAGCCGTGGCAGGGACAGAAAAAACCGCCTTTCCAATCGGCCGGCACGCTGGGGTTGTTGCTGCCCTCTGGAACGGTCACGGGCGAGCAGCCCAGGTGCGTGCAAATGCCCACCGTCACGAGCAGTTCGGGCTTGATGGACCGGTGGGTGTTGGTCGCATAGGGCGGCTGCTGCCGCACCTTTGACGCCGGATCGGTCAGGCCCTCCATGCCTTCCAGATCGGCCAGCATCTCCGGCGTGCGGCGCATCACCCAGACCGGTTGCCCGCGCCATTCCACCACCCGCACCTCGCCCGGCGCGATGTCGGCCGGGTTCATGTTCACGCTGGCCCCCAGCGCCTTGGCGCGCTCGCTGGGCGCGAAGCTGGAAACCAGCGGGATGGCAACGCCAACGGTGGCGACCGCGCCCAAGGCGGTCGTGGCGAGCAGCCAGGTGCGGCGCTCGGGGTCCATGCCTTCAGCGGGCTGAACAGGCAAAGGCAGTGTGTGGTCGATTGTCATGATGAACGCCTTCAGTGGGTGCCTTTGTGGGGCGGGGATGGTGGGATGACGGGGTGCGGCTCACCGTGCTGCGCTTCGTGTGGCTCTTCTTCCCAGCCAGTGACCATGGCCTTGATGTGGGCCGTGAGGGTGTGGCCTGTGGTGGTCAGGTAGACATGTGCGATGACGAAGCTCAGCATCATGAAAGCGCCGGCTGTGTGGGCCCAGGCCACCACCTCCAGGGTCAGCCATTGGTCGATGCCCAGCGAGGGCCAGAAAGCCCGGAACAGGTAGAGCAGGCCCGAGCCCCAGATCAGCGGCGAGATCATCGCCAGCAGGGCCAAATAGGCCAGGCGCTGCAGCGGGTTGTGCTTTTTCTGCACCGTCTTGTGAAACGGGTGCGGCGCCCCGCGGAACATGCCCCAGCCGTAATACAGCGCCATGGCCACCACCTTCTTGTGGGTCGGCAGGTACTGCCGCCATTCGCCGGTGGTGAACTGCCAGAAGATGGTGAAAGCCCAGAGCGTGAGCAGCGCCCAGGCAGCCAGTGTGTGCAGGCGCACGGCCGGCGCAAACCCCAGCAGCGTGTAGCTGCCGTGCACCTCGAAGCCGGTGATCAGCATGGTGATGACGAGCAAGGCCTGCGACCAGTGCCAGAAGCGCTCGTAGCGCTTGTAGATGTAGATGCGGCCCGGCTGTGCGTCGCGGGTGACCTGGACCGTGATGTTCTGTGCCATGTCAGTGCGCTCCGGTCTTCTGTGGGCGGGTCACGATGCGGGCCAGGGCGTGCACGATCACACCGCCGATCACGCCCAGCACGGCCAGCCAGCCGAGACGGTCGATCCAACTGTTGTGGTCGCGCCCCGGCAGGTAGACGCCCGGTAGGTCGCCCAGCCGGCTCTGTGACGCACTGCTGTGGCAGGAGGCGCAAGCCACCGCGTCTTTGGCCGGTGCGACCATGTGCGTGATGGGCCACAGCATCTCGGTCTTCACGAAGTCGTGCTGGCCGCTGTAGGGATGGCCTGTGGCGGTCGCACCGGCCCCCAGCGCATTGTCCCAGTCGAAGTTGAACCAGAAGGCGGTGTCGTCGGGCGTGGCGGTGTGCGGGACCAGCAACTGCTTGTGAACCACGTCGTAAGGCTGCTTGCCCTGGAAGCGCTTGACCGGCCAGATGCGTGCGTCCGGGTCTTCGGGGCCACCCATGAACGCATTGATCTTGAGCACCTGGGCCGGGTCGATCTTCATGTCTTGCGTGGTGAAGCTGACCTTGCCGTTGAACCACACGTAATCAGGCACCACGTTCTTGCTGAGCTGGAAGTCGCCCTTCTTGCTGTCGTAGATCACGTGGCCGTGCTCGTCCTTTTTCTGGAACGGTTTGCCTTCGGCCGTGAGTTGCCCAGCGGTGGACCAGTCCCAGGCCATCTTGGTGGCGATACCGCCGCGCGCGAACGCCGGGATGTGACAGCTCTGGCAGGCCAGCTTGTTGGTGTGGTTGTTCAGCAGCTCCACCGAGAGCAGACCCTGCCGGTGGGGCTTGTCACCGTGGCAGCTCTGGCAGGTGGCGGCGTTGCGACCGGCGTGCACCGTGCCGCCGCGCAACATGGGGCCATGCGGGTCGGACGCGGTCATGCTGATGCGACTACCCGCAATCTGGTGGCCGTCGGCCTGGTGGCAGGTGGCGCAGGCAAACCCCGCACCGCCCTTGGCCTTGCTGGCCATGTGCACGTCCAGCGATGGACTGGCCGTGTTGAGTGAGGAGTCAAGGTCGCCGTGCTTGACGCCGTCGCCGCCGCCACCCGCGTAATGGCAGCTGCCGCAGGTCGCATTGCTGGTCTGGCCAATGTGCCTGGCCACCATGGCCAGATCCACCGGGTCGATGAACTTGCCAGAGCCCGGTGGCAGTTCGGTGCGTTCGGTGGGCACCTCGCCGGCCATGCCCGCCGGTTTCTTGTAGCCGCCGGTGTTGTGGCAGACCAGGCAGTCGACCTTGCTCTCGTCGAGAAAGTTGAATGTTTCGTCTTTCCAGCCATAGCCCACATGGCAACTCTGGCAGAAGGCCTCGTTGGAGCGATCACCGATGCAGAAGCTGTTGAGCATGGTCTTCTTGCCCAGTTGCTGCCCGGTGTCGGGGTTGGTGTACTCCCAGGTCCAGTGCCGCGTGCCCATGACCTGCTTGGCCGCCTCGGTGTGGCAGCTCAGGCAGGCCTGGGTGACTTCCGAGCCACTCTTGAACGGCCCCTTCAGCTCCTTGAACTTGCTGTGGTCGGCGGTGGACCTGGATTTGGAAGGCACCTCCGCCCACTGGGCAGCCGCTTCAGGTTCGGCCACAGGCGCTGCGGGCGCATTGGCCTGCGCAGCGCCGTTGGCAAACATCAGCGCCAGCAAAGTGACCAGGCTTGCACAGGCAGCGACCCACTTTCGTGGCGACGGGCGCTTTTTGATGAGGCAGTTCATGCCTTGTCTCCTGCTCGGGGGTGGATGAGCAATACCCCAGCGTCAGTCTCGGCCCGAGTTGCGCCGCAAGCATTGCGTTCCATCAATCCCCGCCCCGGCATGCACAAATACCCAGGAACGCCACAACACCATCCAGCACGCACCACGGAACTGGCTTCGCCAGGCCGAAGGTGCGGTCCCCCCTTCAGGGGGGAAGACGCGAAGCGGCGCAGGGGGGTCATCTCAATACGCCCCGTGTTCGTTTTCCCGGATGTAGGCAGCGGTCACCTTGCCGCGCATCACCCGGTAAGCCCACCCGGTGTACACCACGATGAAGGGCATAAAGAGCACCGTGGCCCAGAACATGATGCCCAGCGTCAGGTGGCTGGAGACGCTGTCCCACACCGTGAGGCTGGCCGCCAGATGGGTGCTCGACGGCATGATGAAAGGGAACATGCTCGCGCCCGCGGTGGCAATGACACCGGTGGTGGCCAGCGACGAGGCCACGAAGGCGCTCAAGGTATGGCCGCTGCGCATCAGCACCACCGCCAACAGCGCCCCCACCACACCCAGCGCGGGCAGCAGCCACAGCGCGGGCATGGCCGCGTAGTTGGCCATCCAGGCACCGGCCTCGCGCACCACGGTCTTGGTCATGGGGTCGGGAAGGGCCGATGGGATCACCACCGAGCTGATGCGGTAACCATCCATGCCCTGCAGCCACACCCCCGCAGCGATGAAGCCGGCGACCATGATCAGTGCAGCGCCGGTGCCGGCCTTGATGGTGCGCGCCTGCACCACCCCCTCGGTGCGGTGGGCCAGGTAAGTCGCGCCCTGCAGCGTGATCATCGCGCTGGACACCACACCTGCGAGCAAGGCAAAGGGATTGAGCAGTTGCCAGAAGCTGCCGGTGTAGGTGGAGACCAGGTATTGATCGAACCCGAAGGGCACGCCCTGCAGCAGGTTGCCGAAGGCCACGCCAAAAATCACCGGGGGCACGAAGCCACCAATGAACAGCCCCCAGTCCCAAGTGCTGCGCCAGGTGGCGTTGTGGATCTTGCTGCGGTAGTCAAAACCCACCGGGCGGAAAAACAGCGCCCACAGCACCGCCAGCATGGCCCAGTAGAAGCCGCTGAACGCCGTGGCATAGACCAGCGGCCAGGCCGCGAAGATGGCGCCGCCACCGGTGATGAACCAGACCTGGTTGCCGTCCCAGTGCGGGCCCACGGTGTTGATGACGACGCGGCGCTCGACATCGCCTTTGCCGACAAAGGGCAACAGCGTGCCCACGCCCATGTCGTGGCCATCCATGACGGCAAAGCCCACCAGCAGCACGCCCACCAGCAGCCACCAGATCAGTTTGAGGGTTTCATAGTCGAACATGTCAGAGTCCTTCAGGTTTCGGCGCCGGGCCGCCCCAAGCCGAAACGCGCCCCCTTGGGGGGCAGCGACCCGTGCAACGGCGGAGCGTGGGGGTCAACATTTCATGCGTGAGCAACGTGGTCAGAGGGTTCTTGTTCGTAGCGACCGGTGCCCAGGCTGCCGGGACCGATGCGGGTGAACTTGACCATCAGGTAGATCTCGACGATCAGCAGCAGGGTGTAGAAGCCAACGAATCCCGCCAACGAGCCATACAGGCTGTTCACACTCAGGGTGGAGACCGACAGGTGGGTGGGTAAGACGCCGTAGATGGTCCAGGGCTGGCGGCCATACTCGGCCACGAACCAGCCCAGCTCACAGGCGATCCAGGGCGCGGGCAGCATCCACACCGCCCACTTGAGCAGCCACGGCCGCGCAGCGCACTGCAGCTTGAGCGTGCTCCAGAACGCCAGGCCAAACAGCAGCAGCATGGCAAACCCGAGCCCGACCATGATGCGGAAGGCCCAGAACATGGGCGTCACCCGGGGCACCGTGCTGTCCACGGCCTGCTGGATCATCTCTGGCGTGGCCTGGCTCACGTCGGTCACGTACTTGCGCAGCAGCAGACCAAAACCCAGATCCGCCTTGTGCTGCTCGAACACGGCGCGCGCCTGCGTGTCGCTCTTGTTGCTTCGCAGCGCCTCTAGCGCCACCACCGCGTGAATGCCACTCTCGATGCGCTCGCGGTTCTTGGCCTTGATCTCCTTGATGCCCGGTATCTGCTTGTCGATCGAGCGCGTGCCGATCAGGCCCATGACCCAGGGGATTTCGATCTCCCAGTCATTCTTCGCTTCGGCCTCGTTAATGCCAGCCACCAGCTTGAGGCCGGCCGGCGCGGGCTCGGTCTCCCACATGGCCTCCAGCGCGGCCATCTTGGTCTGCTGTGCCTCGCCCACGGTGTAGCCCGACTCGTCGCCCAGCACGATCACGCTGAGCACAGAAGCCAGACCAAAGGCGGCTGCCACCCGGAAGCTGCGCTTGGCGAATTCGATGTCGCGGCCCTTGAGCAGGTACCAGCTGGAAATCGACAGCACGAACATCGCGCCGGTCACGTAGCCGGCCGAGACGGTGTGCACGAACTTGGCCTGTGCATCGGGGTTGAACAGCACGGCCCAGAAGTCCGTCATCTCCATGCGCATGGTCTCGAAGCTGAACTCGGCGCCCACCGGGTTCTGCATCCAGCCGTTGGCGATCAGGATCCACAATGCACTGAGGTTGGTGCCCACCGCCATCAGGATGGTGACCATCAGGTGCTGCGTCTTGGAGAGCCGGTCCCAGCCGAAGAAGAACAGGCCGATCATGGTCGACTCGAGGAAGAAGGCCATCAGGCCCTCGATCGCCAGCGGCGCGCCAAAGATGTCGCCCACGTAGTGCGAGTAGTAGGCCCAGTTGGTGCCGAACTGGAATTCGAGCGTGATGCCAGTGGTCACGCCCAGAGCGAAATTGATGCCGAAAAGCTTGCCCCAGAAGCGGGTCATGTCCTTCCAGATCACATTGCCCGTCATCACGTACACGCTTTCCATGATCACCAGCAACCAGACCATGCCGAGCGTCAGCGGCACGAACAGGAAGTGGTACATCGCAGTCGCCGCAAACTGCAGGCGGGACAGATCGACCAGTTGCTCGGAAATCACCAGATCACTCCTCGGTAGTCGCAGACTTATGGGATGCACCCAGCAACTGCGAGGCGGCGGCCTGGCCGTCCACACTCACCTGCTGCTCGTGCACAAAGCCCCACCACAGCGCCGTGAGCACGACCAGCTTGAGCGCCAGCACAAAGGCCAGTTCTCGCACCAGGTGCCGGTTAATCGATGGGGTAGCAGAACGCATGGCTCTCTTGTTCCAAGTTCCGTGCCAGTACGTCCGTCTCGAAAAATCCCTTTACTGACAGGCACTTGCATGCAAAGCACTGGTCAGCGCCATGCCACAGGCGAAGGCATGTCTGACAGAAATGGCAGGCTGTGGCAGTCCTGCCTCAAGAAGTCCTGGTCGGAAGTCAGCGCCTCAGTCGAGGCGGGCACAGCCTGTGCGACGCGCAAATCGAGTGCGGGAGGCCCAGTGGGCAGCCCCGTGGCCAACCTGTGCCTACATGAGAAACGTGCCTTGGGTGTGGCCAGCGCCACCGCGTTGATTGCAGATCACTCAGGCCCAGGCACCCGAGCAGCACAGCCTCTCAATCAGGCCGGTGCAGCTTGTCGTGGATGCGCCTGGTGGTGCGCCACACCGCCCACAGCACCAGGGGAATCAGCGCGCCAGCGGCCATTTCCGGGTGAATGGGCAGGCCGGCCGCCTTGCCGGCCTTGGCACCGTACAGCAGCAGGCTCACCACGTAGTACGAGATCGCCGCGATGGACAGGCCTTCCACCGTGCTCTGCAGCCGCAGCTGCATTTCCTGCCCGCGCGTGAGTTTTTCCAGCAGTTGCTGGTTCTGCGCTTCGGTGACGATGTCGACCCGGGTGCGCAGCAGGGCGCTGGCGCGTGACACCCTTTCAGACAACGAAGCCAGTCGCTGCGCCGTCGCCGCGACGGTGGCCATGGCGGGGGACAGCCGGCGCTGCATGAATTCGCCAATGGTCTGGGTGCCGGGAATGGGCTTTTCACGCAGTTCGGCGATGCGCTGGCTCACCAGCTTGTCGTAGGCGCGCGTGGCCGAAAAACGGTACACGTTTTCTGCCGTGGCGCGTTCCACCCGCGCGGCCAGTGCCACCAACTGGTCCAGCAGTTGCTGCTCGGAGGTGGACTTGTTCTCCAACTGGGCGGTGATCACCGACAGCTGTGTTTCGGCCTCTGCCAGCATGGGCGCCAGCGCCTTGACCACCGGCAGACCGCGCAAGGCCATGAGTCGGTAGGTCTCCACCTCAAACAGCCGCTGCGAAATGCGCCCGGCGCGCGTCTCGGTAGTGTCGGGCGGCGTGATGACCAACATGCGCTCGAAGCCCGAGGGATTGAGACGGAAATCGGTCAAGGCCCAGGAATGCCCGCCGCCCAGCTGAGAGGCCACCACGGTGCGCCCGCCAAACCACTGCTGTGCTTGCGCCATCAATGCCGCCTGAGCCTGGGGCGTCTGCTCAGGCAGCTCTGCCTGCAACATGACCATCTTGATCGCCGCCACCGTGCGCCCGGGGATGTCGCGCATCCAGCCAGGGGGCGTGACAAGCGCACTGAGCAGCTCGGGTTCGCTGGTGCCCAGCCCGGTCCCTTCCGGCAAGGGCTGCACGATGGAGTAACGGGTGAATTCGCTGTGCCGCTCCCATTTCAGCGTGTGGTCGCCAAAGCGAAGGCGCACGAAGTTGCCCTGCAATTGCGCCAGCGGCAGGTCTTCCTGGCCGGGCAGGCGGCGCAGGTGCTCACACTCCTGCTCACGGCTCACGCCCTCGTTGAGCACCGCCACAAAGACGATGAGCACCGGCAGCCGGATGCGCGCGGATGGCCGGGCGTGCACTTCGTTGTGCAGCTCTTCGCGCAGGGGATCGTTGGGCGGCAGGATGTCGGCGAAACGGGTGGCGGGGGCTGAGAGATCGATGGGTGGGTTCATGGTCTGGCACCAGCAGTCAGGGGCGATCGGCGGCAAGGCCTTCTGGCGAATGTATGCGAAGCGCGCACCCCCTCGCCGCACGCATCCGAGCCATTGCGGCGCCCGCAGGCGCTGGCCAGACGAAAGAAGCCCGGGGCGCGGGCGCCTCGGGCTTCTTCCTGGTCTGATGCGGCGAGCCGGCCTGTCAGGGCCGTTCTCCTGCAAATCAGAACGGAATGTCGTCGTCCATGTCGTCAAAGCCGCTGGACTGGCGCGCGGGCGCCGGAGCAGGCGCCTGACGGGGTGCGGGTGCGGCCTGGCGGGGCGCTGCGGCCGGGCGGGAATAACCGCCGCCGCCCTCTTCGCCACCACCACCGCCGCCCATGCCTTCACGCCCGCCGAGCAACTGCAACTCGGTGGCGATGATGTCGACGGTGTTCTTTTCCACGCCGGTGGCCTTGTCCACATAGGTGCCGTACTTCAGGCGCCCTTCAACGTAGATGGGACGGCCCTTTTTCACGTACTCACCTGCGATCTCGGCCAGCCGGTCGTAAAACGTGATGCGGTGCCACTGGGTGTCTTCGATCATCTCGCCGCTGTTCTTGTCCTTGCGACGGCTGGAGGTGGCCACGCTGACGTTGGCCACGGCCTGGCCCGAGGGCAGGTAACGGATTTCGGGGTCGCGGCCGCAGTTGCCGACGAGGATGACTTTGTTGACGGATGCCATGGAATTCCTTGGGGTATCTGAAGAGAACGGCGGACCGGTGCAGCCGGGTGTCATGGGTGCGCCTGCCACGATTGTGCCGCATGAGGCGGTCAAAGCGCCAGTTGGGCCAATGTCACAATGCGGGCTGGCCGATATGAACCGCGAACCCGATTTTTTTCAGAACCTGCAGGACGAACTGTCCGACGGTCGCGCGTGGCTGGACCGCACGGTGGTCCTGGGCTATGCCATTCTGGCCGGCCTTTGCGTGGTCTTGTTCACGCTGATGAGCGAGACCGCGTACGAGTGGTTCATGCACCTGCACGCCGCAGCTCCCTGGGCGGTCCTGATCTGGACACCGGCCCTGACGGCCTTCATCGTCTGGTGCACGCGCAGCTATTTTCCGGGCGCGGCGGGCTCCGGCATCCCCCAGGTCATGACCGCCCTGGACCCCCAGTTGCCAAGGGATTCACGGCACCGCTTTGTGTCGCTAAGGCTGACCTTCGCCAAAATCGTTCTGGGCTCGCTGAGCCTGCTGGGCGGGCTTTCGGCCGGGCGAGAAGGCCCATCGGTGCAGGTGGCCGCAGGCGTCATGCACGACGCGCGCCGCTGGTTGCGCCCGGGTTCGGTCATGAGCGAACGGGCGCTGCTGGTGGCAGGCGGCGCGGCCGGCATCGCGGCGGCGTTCAATGCCCCGCTGGCGGGGGTGGTGTTTGCCATTGAGGAACTGTCCAACAAGCTGGAGGCGCGCAACAACGGCCTCATCATCGCCGCCATCGTGCTGGCCGGTCTGGTCAGTATTTCGGCCTTCGGCAACCTGACCTATTTCGGCTCCATCGAAGTGCCCCGGCTGGGCTGGGGCGCGATCCTGCCGGGGGTGCTGGTCACCGTGATCTGCGGCGTGCTCGGGGGGCTGTTCGCGCGGCTGCTGGCCGCGTCGCTGGCCGGCATGCCCGACCGTTTCAGCGCCTACCGCAAACGCTTCCCGGTGCGCTTTGCCGCGGCCTGCGGCCTGGCGGTGGCGATCATCGGCCTGGCGACAGGTGGTGCCACCTTCGGTGCCGGCGCGGAAGAAGTGCGCAACATGCTCGCGGGCGAAAGCGACATCTCGCGGCTCTACGTGCTGTTGAAGTTCATGGCCACCTGGATCACGAGCTGGAGCGGCGTACCGGGCGGCATCTTCGCGCCCTCCTTGTCCATTGGTGCGGGCGTCGGTCACGACGTGGCCCAGGTTGTCGCGGGCAGCAACGCCAGCGCGCTGGCCCCCGCCCTGATCGCCATGGGCATGGCCGGCTTCCTGGCCGCGACCACGCAGGCCCCGCTGACCTCGTTCATCATCGTCATGGAGATGATCGACGGCCGGCCCATGGTGCTCAGCCTCATGGCCGCCGCGATGCTGGCCAGCCTGATCTCGCGCCTGATCAGCCGGCCGCTGTACGGCACGCTGTCCAACCTGATGATGCGCCCGACCCGCGAACGCCGCCATCGCGAGGCCGAGCTCGAGAGCACGCCGCAGGCCTCGGTGCCTGACGAGCACAGCGCGACAGCGTCGAACGATCCTCAGCCTGAAGAGCCCCCTGCCGGGGGACCGGTGCAACGCTCCCTGCTGGACGACGCAGACAAGGGCGACCTGCCGCCCGAGCCCGGATCACCACCCCGGAAGGACTGATCCGCGATTCGGCCTTGCAGCACCTCGTGGCGATGCCCCCGATGCGCGTCAACGACGAGCCGAAGCCTTCATCGGCCAGGCCAGAACCAGCCACACCAGCATCAACGCGGCGCTGACCCCAAAAATGCCGGCGCTGCCCGCCAGCTTGAAAACCAGGCCGCCCAGCAGACCGCCCGCGAAGATACCGAGCGACATCAACGTGTTGTAAACGCCCAGCGCCGCGCCACGCTGGTGTGGCTTCGCCAGCCGGGAGGCCAGGCTGGGCTGGCTGGCCTCCTGGGTGTTGAAGCCCACGAAGTACAACGTGAGCAGGGCCGCCACCATCCACAGCGAAGGCGCCTGCAGGCTCAGCAGAAAGCCCAGTTGCACCAGCACGATGATGGCGATGGCGCCCAGGTACACCGCGCGGAAATAGCCTTTTCGCTCCAGCCGGAACAGCAGGCCGCCCATGACCAGCAGCGAGCCGAGCACGGCCGGCAGGTAGACCTTCCACTGATCGGCGGTGGCCACACCGGCTTCGACCAGCAGCGCTGGCACGGACAGCCACATGGCGATCTGCACCGCGTGCAGCACGAACACGCCCAGGTCCACCCGCAGCAGTTCGGCGTCTGCCAGCACCTCGCGCAAGCCACCGCGCGACTGCGCCACATGCTGCACCGGTTCGGGCGGCACCACCCAGGCCACCACCGCCATGCCGGTAGCGGCCAGCGCTGCCGTCATGAAGAACAGACCCGACAAACCAATGTGCGGCACCAGCACCGGTGCCAGCACCAGCGAGAGCGCAAACATCATCGCGATGCTGATCCCGACCAGCGCCATCGATTTGGTGCGCACCTCGTCGCGCGTGAGATCGGCCAGCAAGGCGGTGACGGCGGCGGACATGGCGCCGGCGCCCTGCAAGGCGCGCCCGGCCACCAGCCAGGGCAGGCTGGGCGCCCAGGCCGCCAGCAGGCTGCCCAACACGAACAGCGTCAGGCCGAACAGGATCACCGGCTTGCGGCCCAGCCGGTCCGACGCAATGCCCAAGGGCACCTGCAGCATGGCCTGGGTGAGCCCATAAATGCCCATGGCCAGCCCCACCAGCGCCGGGTTGTCGCCCCCGGGGTAGTGGCGGGCTTCCAGCGCGAACACCGGCAGCACCAGAAAAAGCCCCAGCATGCGCAGCGCATAGATGGCTGCCAGCGAACCGCTGGCGCGGCGCTCGGCGGGCGTCATGCGGTCAAGTCTGGAGTGCGACGAATCGGGGGAAACGGCAGAAACGGGGGAGGATGAGGTCACGTTCAAGGAATCGGATTCGGGACGGCCCCGGTCGGCGTGATGCTGTGGGCGGGGTCCCAGATTGTGCGCCAACCCGCATGGTCTCGACGGTTGCCCCGGGCAGAACTCGCCTGGCACGCACAAGAGACGCTGGGCGGAATCAGGCAAAATCGCGCACCTCCTCTCGTCCGCCCTGTATGACGTCCCCACGCCACCTGCCCAATATCGACATCATGAGAGGCATGGCGGTCCTCGCGGTCGTGGCACACCACGTTCATGCCTACACGGGATTCTCGGTGCCCATCCTCGGCACCTTCGGTGGACTGCTTGGCGTCCAGCTGTTTTTTGTGCTCAGTGGCTACCTGATCACAGAGAGTGCAAGCAAGCACAGCACTTCCGTTTACTGGTTGCACCGGGTGCTCCGCATCTTCCCCGCGTACTGGGTGGCCTACCTGCTGGTGGGCGTGTTGACTGGCAGACTCATTCCAGACCGGATCATCGAGAGTCCGTTTCCGTTCTTTCTGAACCTGGTCAACCTTCAGCAACTGCATGCGGTCGCCCTGTTTGAGTTCGACGTGATCAGTGTCTCCTGGACGCTGACGGTGGAAGTGATCTGGTATGCACTGGCCCCCCTGTTGTTGCTGGCCGGCCTTCGCCGGCCGTGGCATTTGCTCGCAGGCCTCATGCTGCTTTCGGTCGCATGGACCTGGATGGCCAGTCACCGCCACCTGGATGAACTCTACCGGCCGACACTGGAGCAACTTTCACGCCCCTGGTCGCCCAGCCAACTCGGCGTGCTGATCGGGGCAGCCTTCCCGGCGCAGCTGATTTATTTTGGCCTGGGCTCGGTGGCCTACCACCTCCGCGACCGTTTGACTGCGGTCAGCGCCTGGATACCGGGCCTCGTCTGGCTTGTTTGCCTGGGCGCCATGCCCTTCTATTTCAATCATCTGCAGATGGCGACGCAGGTCGTCGGGCTGGGGGTGGCGGCCCTGTTCGTCTGGATGATGAGAATTCCCGCGCTCAAGCAGCCGTTTCTGGCCTGGACCGGCCAGATTTCCTACTCCATCTATTTGCTGCACTTTCCGCTGATCGTGTACGGCTTCCACAAACTGGGACGGCATGGCCCGGTCCATCTGCTGGTCACAATGGCCGTCATCTACCTGTGCGCCTATGCGCTCTACCGCTGGGTGGAGCGCCCCGGCATGCAACTGGCGCGACGCTGGACCCGCCCCCAGGCGCAGGTGAGCACCGGCACTTGAATCGCCGTTGAAGGGCGTCAGTCCCGCGCAGTCAACGCCAGCCCGGCACGCAAGCCGTCGCCGATGTCGTGCCCGGTCGGCTCCTGGAACAGGCGCAGGCCGAATTCCGGCAGGATCGCCAGCAGGTGGTCAAAGATGTCGCTCTGCACGCCTTCATGCACCACCCAGGCGGTGCTTGACGTGAAGCAGTACACCTCCATCGGCACCCCTTGGGCGGAAGGCTCCATGGCCCGCACCATCAGCGTCATGTCCTGGTGGATGCCGGGATGCTGGCGCAGGTAAGCGTCGATGTAGGCGCGGAAGGTGCCCAGGTTGGTGAGCCGGCGCTGGTTGGCGGGGTCCTTGGCCAGGTCGCCCAGTTTCTGGCTCAGCTCCGTGTTGGTGCCCTGCACTTCCTGCAGCTTGCGCTCCAGGTAAGGCCGGATGATGGCGATGTGCTTGAGCCGGTCGATGTCTGGCGGCTCCAGGAAGCGCACCGAGGCGGCGTCCAGCCGAATGGTGCGCTTGATCCGGCGCCCGCCGGCTTCCGACATGCCGCGCCAGTTGCGAAAACTCTCCGACATCAGGCGCCACGTCGGGATGGTCGTGATGGTCTTGTCCCAGTTCTGCACCTTCACCGTGTGCAACGCGATGTCGATCACGTCACCGTCGGCGCCCAGTTGCGGCATCTCGATCCAGTCGCCCACGCGCAGCATGTCGTTGGACGCGAGCTGCAGCCCCGCCGTGAACGACAGCAGGGTGTCCTTGAACACCAGCAGCAGCACGGCCGACATGGCGCCCAGGCCAGACAGCAGGATCAATGGCGAGCGGTCGATCAGCGCGGCAATGATGACCAGGCTGCCGATGAGCATCAGCGCCAGCTTGCCGAGCTGGATGTGGCTCTTGATGGAACGCGTGGGCACCGCGATCGCCTCGCCTGCGCGTTCGTGGTCTTCCTGCACGGCGTCGAGCAGCGCCATCAGGATGCGCACCACATGCAGCACGGTGACGGCCACCGCCACATTGCGGATGATGCTCACTGCCGCAGCGGGCAGGTGGGGAATGAGCTCCACCGTGGTCTGGATCACCAGCGAAGGAACGATCTGCGACAGCCGCCGCAGCACGGTGCGGTGCAACACCACCTGGGCCCAGCGGCCCTGCATCGCCTGCACCCAGCGGCCCACGCCTTGTTGCAGCAGGGTGTGCACCAGCCAGCGGGCCACGTAGGCCAGCGCGCACATGGCCAGCAGGCCCAGCAGAGCCTGAATGGCGGGGTCCTGCTCCATCAGCCAGGGGATGTCGAAAGTCATGTCGGATCGAAGTGTAGGGATGTGTTGTTGCCGAAGAGCACGCTGGCATGTGCGCCGCGCCGGGCCGCTCCCAAGCTAGCTCGCACCGCAGCCCGGAGGGAGAAGGTACGCCAGTGAGCGCCGCCCGGCCGTTCCGAAGGCGCTCAGCCCCGCAGGGCGCAGCACGGAGGTTGGTCCAGGAGCACAGCGCCTCAGGTGCGTAAGACGGTCCTGCAGACGGTGCATGGGTGGGCCGGCGGCATCGCCGAAGCGGATCGCCGGTCGCACAGGCAAAGAGTGGTGATCATAGGCGCTGACAGCGTCCGTTGCAGGCTTCTGGCGCCTTGAGCCGGCCTCTGCTTTGCGCAGGGTTTCACAAAATCCCACCCGGATTTATCATGTCGGGTTGCCTTCCGGTCTACCCTTTTGCCTGGCCCGCCTTGAATCACCCGCTGCCCCCCCTGCCCCATTCCGCCCTCCACCCGCTGTCGGCCCCGCACCGCCCGGCGGTGTTGTCGGTGCGCGGCGCGCGCACCCACAACCTCAAGAACATCGATCTGGACATCCCCAAACACGCCCTGGTGGTGATCACCGGCCTGTCGGGATCGGGCAAAAGCAGCCTGGCGTTCGACACGTTGTACGCCGAAGGCCAGCGCCGCTATGTGGAGAGCCTGTCGGCCTATGCGCGGCAGTTCCTGCAACTGATGGACAAGCCCGATGTGGACCTGATCGAAGGCCTCTCGCCCGCGATTGCCATTGAACAGAAGGCCACCAGCCACAACCCTCGCTCCACCGTGGGCACGGTCACCGAGATCCACGACTACCTGCGCCTGCTGTACGCCCGCGCCGGCACGCCCTACTGCCCGGACCACAACCTGCCCCTGGCCTCACAGAGTGTGGCGCAGATGGTGGACACGGTGCTGGCCCTGCCCGAAGGCACACGGCTGATGATCGTGGCGCCGGTGGCGCGCGAGAAGAAAGGCGAATTTCTCGACCTGTTCGCCGACATGCAGGCCCAGGGCTACGTGCGCTTCCGCATCAACGGCGAGGTGCTGGAATTTGATGCCCTGCCCGCGTTGAAGAAGACAGAAAAGCACAACATCGACGTCGTCGTTGATCGCATCAAGGTACGGGCCGACACGGAAGAAGACGCCGTGAATCCGTTGCGCCAGAGACTGGCCGAGAGCTTTGAAGCAGCGTTGCGCCTGGCCGATGGCAAGGCCCTGGCGGTGGACATGGACAGCGGCGCTGAACACGGCTTCTCCGCCAAGTTCGCTTGTCCCGTGTGCAGCTACACCGTGGGCGAACTCGAGCCGCGACTGTTTTCCTTCAATTCGCCCATGGGCGCCTGCCCCACTTGCGATGGCCTGGGCCACACCGACTTCTTCGACCCCGCACGCGTGGTGGCCTTCCCCACACTGAGCCTGGCCAGCGGCGCCATCAAGGGCTGGGACCGCCGCAACGGCTACTACTTCGCCATGATGGAAAGCCTGGCCGCGCACTACAAGTTCAACGTGGAAGCCCCCTGGGACAGTCTGGGCGAAGCGGTGCAGCAAGCCGTGCTCTACGGTTCGGGAGAAGATGAAATCAAGTTCAGCTACGCGCTGGAGTCCGGCGCCAAGGCGGGCAAACGCATCACCAAGAAGCACCCCTTCGAAGGCATCATCCACAACTTCGAACGCCGCTACCGCGAGACCGACAGTGCGGCTGTGCGCGAGGAGCTTGCGCGCTACCGCGCCGTGCAACCCTGCCCGGACTGCGGCGGCGCGCGCCTGCGCAAGGAAGCGCGACACGTGTTCGTGGGTGAGGGCGAGCAGAAGCAGCCCATCTACAAGATCAGTCACGTCACACTGGGCGAGGCCCTCGCCTACTTCCAGCGGCTCGAACTGCAGGGCGCCAAAGGTGACATCGCCGCGCGCGTCATCAACGAGATCCGCCAGCGCCTGAAATTCCTCAACGATGTGGGGCTGAATTACCTCAGCCTGGACCGCAGCGCCGACACCCTCAGCGGTGGCGAGGCCCAGCGCATCCGACTGGCCAGCCAGATCGGCAGCGGCCTGACCGGTGTGATGTACGTGCTCGACGAACCCAGCATCGGCCTGCACCAGCGCGACAACGACCGTCTGATTGCCACGCTGCAGCACCTGCGCGACCTGGGCAACACAGTGCTGGTGGTGGAACACGACGAAGACATGATCCGCACCGCCGACCACGTGATCGACATGGGGCCGGGCGCGGGTGTGCACGGTGGCCGCGTGATGGCGCAAGGCAGTTGCGAGCAGGTGATGGCGACCGCCGATTCGCTCACGGGCCAGTACCTCAGCGGCACACGCATCATCGCCGTGCCCGCGCATCGCACCCCCTGGCTGCCGGTGAACAAGGCCTCCGCCCAGGCCAAGGCAGCACCGATCAAATCGCGCTTCCCCCAGAGCCCGGCGGCCGAGCGCCGCAGCGCCCGCGAAGCCGCCCACGTGGCCACTTTGGGGGACCTGCAGGAAATCCGCGTGGTCAATGCCAGTGGCCACAACCTCAAGGGCGTGAGCGTGGCCTTTCCGGTGGGCCTGCTCACCTGTGTGACCGGCGTCTCCGGCTCAGGCAAATCCACCCTGGTGAACGACACCCTGTACGCCGCCGTGTCGCGCACGCTGTACCGATCGCACGAAGAGCCTGCGGCCCACGAAGCCATCGAAGGCATCGAGCACTTCGACAAAGTCATCAATGTCGACCAGTCGCCGATCGGGCGCACGCCGCGCAGCAACCCGGCCACCTACACCGGCCTGTTCACCGGCATCCGTGAACTCATGGCCGAAATGCCCACCGCGAAAGAGCGCGGCTACGGCCCCGGCCGCTTCAGCTTCAACGTGGCCGGCGGACGCTGCGAGGCCTGCCAGGGCGACGGCGTGGTCAAGGTGGAGATGCATTTTCTGCCCGACGTGTACGTACCCTGCGAGGTCTGCAGCGGCCAGCGCTACAACCGCGAAACGCTGGACGTGCAGTACAAGGGCCGCAACATTGCGCAGATTCTGGACATGACGGTGGAGCAGGCCCACGCCTTCTTCGGCGCCGTGCCCACCCTGCGCCGCAAGTTGCAGACCCTGCTGGACGTGGGCCTGAGCTACATCCAGCTCGGCCAGAGCGCCACCACGCTCTCAGGCGGTGAGGCGCAGCGCGTGAAGCTGGCACTGGAACTGAGCAAACGCGACACCGGCCGCACCCTCTACATCCTCGACGAGCCCACCACCGGCCTGCACTTTGCCGACATCGAACTGCTGCTGAAAGTGCTGCACCAGCTGCGCGACGCCGGCAACACCATCGTGGTGATCGAACACAACCTGGATGTCATCAAGACGGCAGACTGGGTGATCGACATGGGCCCCGAAGGCGGCGCTGGCGGCGGCACCGTGGTGGCCACCGGCACGCCGGAACAGGTGGCGGCAGAACCTGCCAGCCACACTGGCCACTACTTGCGGCGCTTGCTGAAACGCTAAGGCGGGAACGGGAACGGGAACGGGGGCAGTGCATTCGGAGCGAAATGCCTTGTTTCGGGGATACCGTGGAACCGGCTTCGCCGGGCCACTGGTATCGCCCCCTTGAGGGGGGATGCGGCTACGCGCAGCGAGCAAGCGACGGGGGTGGGCTCATCTACTCCCTTCGATTGCGGTAAGCGATCCCCAGGTTCACCGTGTGGGTGATGGGGCGGCCCACCAGCGGGCTGCGGGCGGCATCGCCCTGCAGGCGCGACAGGTCCACGCCGCCGAACACCACCCAGCGCTTGTTCAGGGCGGTGGTGAACTTGACTCCGGCCTGGATGCCTTCCATGCCGCTGCCCAGCGAATAAGGCGCGCGTCCGACCAGCTGTGCGGCTTCCGGCGAGATGCCGAAGTGGGTCTTCATGTACCGTGCGTCGGCCCAGCCGGCCGAGAGACCGAAGTCCAGCTGGGTGGCGTCGGACACCGGGTAGCGGTAGCTCACGCCGCCACCGGCCCGCATGCCGCCACCCTTGCTCATGATGTCCTGGTCCATGTTGACGTTCCATGACCAACGCTCACCCACGGGACGGTGCGCCGACACCCGGGCCCGCACGGTGGTGCGGATATCGGGCAGGCCACGAAACAGCGGTTCGTCGTCGAAGGTGCGTCCGTTGTCCATTCGCAATGAAAGCCCGATGTTCCAGTCCTGGGCCGCCAGCAGTTCTGCGCTCACACCGGTTTCACCCGAACGGCGCCCCGCGCCCAGCAAGGTGCTGCCCTGCGAGCGGGACACCCGCAATGGCCCCATCTGAAAGTACCAGACCGGCTTGAGACTGACCTTGCGCTCACCGGTACCGATGTGCGCCGTCGAAGACACGACCGACGCGCCCACCAGGTAGTCCTTGTGGTGGCGCCCGTCCTTGGCTTCTTCGGCATGGGCCCAAAAGGGTGTGACCAGCACCAGGGCAGACAGAGAGGGACGGGTCAGTTGAGAAAACACCATGGGTCTGCATCTTATCGGGCGCGCCTGGCCCATTTGTAAACGACTGCGTCGTCTGAACAACACTCACTCATCCCGGGTGTTCTGCGGTAGATGATTCTTTCCAACACTGTCAGACTCCATTTTTGACACCCAACCCTCTCACCATGTCACTGGAAATCGAGCTCAAGCTGGCTTTGAGGGCAAATGACGTGCCCAGACTGAAGGCCCACCCCCTGCTCGCGGCTCGGAAGCCGCGCCGGGAACGCCTGCTCAACACCTACTTCGACACCTCCACCCTCGCCCTCATGGCCCAGCGCATCGCAGTGCGGGAGCGCCAGGTGGGCCGGCGCACGCTGCTCACGGTCAAGACGGCGGGCAGCTCGGTCGGTGGGCTGAGCCAGCGCCAGGAATGGGAAGCACCCACCCAGCCAGGCCAGTTCGACTTCGCCACGCTGGTCGATGACGAAGCGCTCGCTTCGTCACTCTCTGCACTGGCCTGGCAACTGGTCCCGGTATTCCGGACCGATTTCGAACGCCACACCTGGCAACTGCACCTGGGCGAGGCGCACATCGAAGTCGCCCTCGATCAGGGCCGGATCACCACCGGCGACGGCCAGGGCCCGCACCAAGAAGCCTTGCTGGAACTTGAACTGGAGCTGAAGGCAGGCCCCCCCGACGCGCTGCTGGATCTGGCCCACACGCTGGCCCTGGGCCCCGGCGGCGACGCCGCCAGCGGCATCTGGCTGCACCCCGTGGACCGCAGCAAGGCCGAGCGGGGGCTGGCGCTGTTCCTCGGTCAGAAAATACAGCCCACACTTGCACAGGCGCTCACGCTCCGGGACGACATGTCGGCCGTGAGCGCCTTCCGGTGCGCGGCGCTCAGCTGCATCAGCCACTTCCAGGCCAACGTGGCCGGTCTGCTGCAAACCGGTCCTGACGCCTTGCCCGACCCGGAACTCATTCATCAGTCTCGCATCGCCCTGCGGCGGCTGCGCACCGGCCTTCGCCTTTTTGCGCCCTTTCTGCCCCGCCGGTTCACCGCGCACTGGCAATCGCAGTGGCGCCTGACGGCTCAGGCGCTCGGCGAGGCGCGCAACTGGGACGTTCTGGCCACGGAGGGCCTGCCCGCCTTGCTCGACGCTGCCGCGGACGAGGCGTCCGGCGAGGGGGTGCAGGCATGGGTCGAGAACCAGAGGCGCACGGCCAACCGACAGGCCTTGGCGCAGCTCACGCACCCCTCCCACACCTCGAACCTGCTGGCCTTCACCCGTGCCGTGCTGGCCCTGCCCACGGACAGCCCGCCCGAATCATCCCTGGCCGAGTGGGCCGGCAAGCACCTGATGCTGCGCCACCAGCGCCTGCGCCGCGAGGTGCGGCGCGCGCTGAACGCCGGCCCCGAAGGCCGCCACAACTTGCGCATCGAGCTGAAGAAGCTGCGCTACGCCCAGTCGTTCCTTGCCAGTCTGCTGCGGCCCAAGCAGGTGGCCCGCAGCACCGCGACGCTGGCCAAGGTGCAGGACCTGCTCGGCCATCTCAACGACCTGAGCACGGCACAAGCCCTGCTGGCGGAATGCCCCTTGCCAGAGGCTCAAACGCTGCGTGCCAGGGCCGAAGTGCAGATTCAGGACGGCCTGAAAGACCTGCCGCGGGTGGAGCGCAAGCTATTGAAAACCCACCTTCTGTGGAGGTGATTGACCCAGGCAAATGACCGGGGCTTGGCAAAAGATGCCCAGCCAGACCACAATGGCTCCCCATCCGTGCACTGCAAGGGAGTTCCCATGGCGTCCATCACCCTGAGATTTCTCGTTGAACCGGGCCTGGCTGGCCCTGGTGGTCTGGTGCACGGCGGCACCGTGATGAAGTGGCTGGACGACGCGGCACATGCCTGCGCCACGACCTGGTCCCGCAGTGCCTGCCGCACGGTCTATGTCAGCAGCATCCGGTTTCACCGCTCGGTCAAGGTGGGCGAACTGGTGGAAGTCCGCGCACGCCTGGCCTTCACCGGCGAGACGAACATGAACATCACGGTCGACCTGCACAGCGGCGACCTCAGCGACGGACGCCTGGAGAAGACCGCCGAATGCCTGGTGGTGCTGATCGCCGTGGACGCCAAAGGCAACCCCTTGCCAGTGGACCGCTGGACGCCCGAAACCCCGGGCGAAATGGCACTGGCCAGCAGCGCACGCGCCCAGTTCGACAGCACGCGACCCGCTCCGCTAGAGTAACCCCCCGCGCCGCCTTCGGCGTCACCCCCCTGAAGGGGGGCGCACCCAGTGGCCCGGCAAAGCCGGTTCCACGGGTGCTCTGGATAAGGCTGCTGCTGGCGGGACGGACCGCGCTCCGGAGTGGCCCATGAACTTGCACCCCGGGGCGTCGAATTGGAGCCTCGGTCCAAGAACTGCAGGCGAAGTCTCCGGCGCGCGACACACCCCTTCCAGGGCACCCGCGGAACCGGCTTTGCCGGGCCGCCAGGTGCGCCCCCCTCCGGGGGGTGACGCCGAAGGCGGCGCGGGGGGGGCTACACTTTTCCGCTTGGGCGAGCCGCCACCTTGTCTCGCCAGGCCTGCAGCGCGTGCAGGCCTGCGTCGGCGGGTTTGAAGCGCATCAGGCGGGCGAATTCGATGGTGCAGAACGCGGTGATGTCGGCGATGGTGAAGCGTTCGCCTGCCACCCAGGGCTGGCGTTGCAGCTCGGCGTCGAGCCAGGTCGCCGACTCAATGAACTTGTTGATTTGCGACTGACCGAAATCGGCAAACTGTGGCTGTTCGAGCACCGCCAGGCCGGGGTGGGTGTGGCGGATGCAATTGGCGGCGGGCAGCATCAGGTGCCATTCCATGCGCCGGTCCGCCATTTCGATGAACGCGCGCTCTTCGGCATCCACCCCCATCAAGTTGGGTTCAGGGTGCAGCGACTCCATGTAGGTGCAGATGGCTCGGGACTCGGTGAGCACCCGGCCGTCGTCCAGCTCCAGGGCCGGCACCCGTGAGAGCGGGCTCTTGGCCCGGTAGGTGTCGGTCTTGTGTTCCTGCACGTTCAGGTCCACCTGCACCAGCTCCAGTCCGTTGATGTTTTTTTCCACCAGGAACATCAGCACGCGGCGCGGATTGGGCGCCCGGGAGGCAACGTAGAGCTTCATGCGGCAAATTGATCAGATCTCATCACGCATGGTAGTCAGACCTGATGCATCTGTGGGGAAAACCGGTGTCGCCTGCGCGAAACGGCCTAGCCCTTGGCGGCTTCCAGCAGGTCGCGCGTGCGCAGGGCCTCGCGCCTGGCCGCGTCAGCGAAGTCGTCACCGCCCGACGCATACAGGATGGCTCGCGACGAGTTGACGATGATCGGGCCGGTGGTCTGCCCGTTTTCCACCCGCAAGCCGGCGCGCACCGTGGCCACCGCGTCGCCGCCTTGCGCGCCCACGCCGGGAATCAACAGGGGCAGGGTGGGTGCGATCTCGCGCACGCGCTCGATCTCTGCCGGATAGGTGGCCCCCACCACCAGACCCAGTTGACCATTGAGGTTCCACGGTCCCTGCGCCAGCCTTGCCACGTGCTCATACAAAAGGGGCTGACCTTCCACCGACGCCAGTCGCTGGTTCTGCAGGTCGTCGCCACCGGGGTTGGAGGTCCGGCACAGCAGAAAAGCGCCCTTGCCATGGTGTTTCAGGTAGGGCTGCACCGAATCAAAGCCCATGAAGGGCGAGAGCGTGACCGCGTCTGCCCCGTAGCGCTCGAAAGCCTCGATGGCGTATTGCTCGGCGGTGCTGCCGATGTCGCCGCGCTTGGCGTCCAGGATCACTGGCACCTGGGGCGCCACGGCCCGCATGTGTGCCATCAGCCGCTCCAGCTGGTCTTCGGCGCGGTGGGCGGCAAAGTAAGCGATCTGCGGCTTGAATGCGATGGCGGTGTCGGCGGTGGCTTCGACAATGGCGGCGCAGAAGTCGTAGATGCGGCTGGCATCGCCCTTGAAGCGGTCGGGAAATTTCGCCGGGTCAGGATCCAGGCCCACGCAGAGCAGGGAACGGTTCTGGCGCTCAGCGTGGCGCAGCATGTCGAGAAAGGTCATGCGGCGATTTTACGAGGGGGCCCACGGTCACCCGGAACGCACCCTTCGGCGACAAGCCCCCACGCCTTCCATCATCTACGATCACCGGATGCACGCCCTCTCCCGCCAGCAACTCACCCTGCTCATCCTGATCACGCTGGTATGGGGCATCAACTGGCCCATCATGAAGCTGGGCGTGACGGGTTTCCCGCCGCTCACCTTCCGCGGCCTGTGCATGTGGATCGGCCTGCCGGTGCTGGGCGCGGTGCTGCTGTGGCGGCGCGTGCCATTCCGCATCGAACGGGCGCACTGGACCGAACTCGCGGTGCTCACGGTGTTCAACATGCTGGTCTGGCACACGCTGGCCATTCTGGCGATCCAGACGCTCTCCAGCGGCCGCGCGGCCATCCTGGGTTACACCATGCCGGTGTTTTCTGCCGTGATCGGCGCCTGGTGGTTCGGCCAGCGCCTGCCCGGCCGGGCCTGGGGCGGAGTGGGCGCCGCCGCACTGGGCGTGGTGCTGCTGCTGTGGCACGAGATGACGCAGCTCACGGGCAGGCCTGCGGGTGTGTTCATGATGCTGGTGGCTGCGGTGGCCTGGGCAGTGGGCACGCAGTTGATGCGCCGCACGAAGATCCCTCACCCCACGCTGGCACTGTCGTTCTGGATGACCTTTTTCACCGCCTTGTGGACCACCGCACTGGCCGTCATCTTCGAGCGTGAAGCCTGGGCGATGCCAACGCCTGCCGTCTGGTCGGCCATCGTCTACAACGCGCTGGGCGTCTTTGCTTTTGCCCAGGTCGCCTGGCTGATGATGGCGCGCGACCTGCCTCCCATCGCTTCGACCCTGTCGGTCATGTTCATTCCCGTGCTGGGTGTGTTCAGCGGCGCCTGGTGGCTGGGGGAGGTGCTGCACTGGCAGGATTGGGCTGCGGTGGGGTTGGTGATGGTGGCGATTGCGAGTGTGCTTTTACCGAAGAGGTAGCTCACCAGTACTGGGTTTTCACTCCCTCGCCCCTCTGGGGAGAGGGTAGGGGTGAGGGGTTTCTGCGCGCCAGTTTTTTATACTTTTTTTGAAGCTTGGCTTGGCCGGGTCTCGCCCCGGCGGGCGAGGTACTGTTCTTTTGCTTCGCCAAAAGAAAGTACCCAAAGAAAAGGCGAGCCGAAGTCCGGGCCGCTGCGCGGTTCCTTGCGCTGCTCGCGTCGTGGGGGAAATTCGCAAACTTGTCCG
>PHCQ01000163.1 GCA_002840835.1 Betaproteobacteria bacterium HGW-Betaproteobacteria-16
GACCTCGGCTGCATGATGGAACACATGGGCTGCAAGGGCACGCAGGTGCACGCCGACTGCAACATCCGCCCCTGGAACGGCGAAGGCAGCTGCACGCGCGGCGGCTACGCCTGCATCGCCTGCACCGAGCCCGGTTTCCAGGAGCCGGGCCACCCCTTCCACCAGACCCCCAAGATCGCCGGCATCCCGGTCGGCCTGCCGACCGACATGCCCAAGGCCTGGTTTGTGGCGCTGGCTTCCTTGTCCAAGAGTGCCACGCCCAAGCGGGTGAAGAACAACGCGACCTCCGACCACCTCGTCGTGAAGCCGGCGGTGAGAAAGACACGCCTCAAATGACGTCACGTCTTCTGGTCGGACCTTTCAACCGCGTCGAGGGCGATCTCGAAGTCCAGCTCGACATCGCCGACGGCCGCGTGACCTCCGCCCAGGTCAACGCGACCATGTACCGCGGCTTCGAACAGATCCTGCAGGGCAAGGCACCGCACGACGCGCTGGTCTATGTGCCGCGCATCTGCGGCATTTGTTCGGTCTCTCAGTCGGTGGCCTCGGCGCGCGCACTGGCCGATCTGGGTGGCGTCACCATGCCGGCCAACGGCCAGCACGCCACCAACCTGATCCTGGCGACCGAAAACCTCGCCGACCACCTGACGCACTTCTACCTGTTCTTCATGCCGGACTTCGCCCGCCCGGTCTACGCGGGTCACCGCTGGCACGCCGAGGCGCAACGACGCTTCGCGCCCGACCACGGCGAGCAGGTGCGCGCGGCCACCGCAGCGCGCCAGCGCTGGCTCACTCTGCTGGGTACGCTGGGCGGCAAGTGGCCGCACACACAGTCGGTCGAACCGGGGGGATCCACCCGTGCCATCGACGCCGCCGAGCGCGTGCGCCTGCTGGCGAAAGTGCGCGAGTTCCGCAGCTTCCTGGAGCGCCAGCTGTTCGCCGCGCCGCTTGAAGCCGTGGTCGCGCTGGAGACCGAAGCCGCGCTCTGGGACTGGCACGCACAGGACCCGCTGGGCGGCGACCTGCGCTTCTTCCTCACCCTCGTGCGCGACCTGCAGCTCGACACACTCGGCCCCGGTCCGGGCCGCTACCTGAGCTATGGCGCTTATGCACAGTCGGACGGTGGTTGGGCCTTGCCCGGCGGGGTGTGGCGCGCGCAGACCGGCGCGGTCGAAGCGCTGAACCCGCACGCCATCACCGAAGACGCCACCCACGCCTGGCTGGCCCACGCACGCGAGCCGCTGCACCCACTGCACGGCATCACCCGGCCGGATCCCGACAAGCCCGGCGCCTACACCTGGAACAAGGCGCCGCGCCTGGGCGGCGAGGTGGTCGAGACGGGGGCCATTGCGCGCCAGCTCGCCAGCGGCATGCCCCTGGTGCGCGACGCGGTGGCTCGGCACGGCGGCACGGTCTACACGCGCGTGCTGGCGCGACTGATCGAGCTCGCGCGCGTGGTGCCGCTGATGGAAGACTGGCTGCAGGCGATCCGCCCGACCGAGGCCTTCTGCGTGCCGACGACCCTGCCCGAAGAGGGCAACGGCGTGGGCCTGAGCGAGGCCGCGCGCGGCAGCCTGGGCCACTGGCTGGTGGTGCGACGCGGGCGCATCGCCAACTACCAGATCGTCGCTCCCACGAGCTGGAATTTTTCGCCGCGCGACGCCGTCGGTACGCCCGGTGCGCTGGAGCAGGCGCTGGTGGATGCGCCGGTACGCGACGGTGAGCAGACACCGGTTGCGGTGCAGCACATCGTGCGTTCCTTCGACCCTTGCATGGTCTGCACGGTGCATTAGATGAACACCCCCCTGCGCCGCTTCGCGTCTTCCCCCCGCTCTGGCGCGCCTTCGGCGCTGGGCAGGGGGACCACACCTGCGCCCCGGCAAAGCCGGTTGCGCGGTGTGTCTGGGACAGGCACTGTCTCCGGCTGGAGATCGTTGGCATGACGAAAGACCGAGCACCCAGTCCCTTGCCCACTGTGCCCATGGAGGGCGTGGACGAATCGACCTGGCTGGACGTGATCCAGAAGATGGACGAGGTCTACACGCGGCTGATCGACGACGAGGTCGAGCTGGAGAAGAAGAACACCG
Source organism: Betaproteobacteria bacterium HGW-Betaproteobacteria-16 (assembly GCA_002840835.1). Lineage (GTDB taxonomy): Bacteria > Pseudomonadota > Gammaproteobacteria > Burkholderiales > Burkholderiaceae_C > Hydrogenophaga. Next base: position 2,088 of record PHCQ01000163.1, read on the forward strand.
AGCTGGAGCAGTCGCAGCAGTTCATCTTCAGCGTGCTCACGTCCATGTCGGACGTGCTGGTGGTGTGCGACGAGCGTGGCCTGATCGAGCAGGCCAACGCGGCTTTGTGCGAGCTGGTGGGCCGCAGCGAAGAGCAGCTGCGCGGCAGCAGCCTGGCCGACCTGCTGGCCGACGCCGCCAGCGTCGACGCAGCGCGCGCCGCGATGGACCGGTCCGACGCACCGCGCGCCGGCCAGGGCATCGAGCTCAACCTGCTCGACCGCGCGGGCCAGCCGGTGCCGGTG
>PHCQ01000018.1 GCA_002840835.1 Betaproteobacteria bacterium HGW-Betaproteobacteria-16
TTGGTGCCGACGGCGAGACTCGAACTCGCACAGCTTTCGCCACTACCCCCTCAAGATAGCGTGTCTACCAATTTCACCACGTCGGCTGGGTCTGCATTGCCGGCGCACGAGGAAAGGTGTGCGCCTTGCTGACAACTCATAGAGTTTACCCTGAAACGCCCCCTCTTTTTGGGAGGCCCCGGGCTTTTTAACTCGATGGCTGCGCCGCTTGCAGCGTGACCGCAAGGGCTGTGATGGACCTCACATCACGCGAGGTCCGTACCTTGAAGGCCCTGCTTACTTGCCCGGGATCTGTGCCGCACCCGCATCGGGAGCAGCGGCTGGACTGGCAGGGGCTGCCGGAGCGGGAACGTCGCTCGCAGGAGGCGCATCACCCACGCCTGGAATTTGCTGCGACGGCACCACGACGCCTTCGAGCACACTGCCCGAACTTGCTGGTGCCTCGCGCAGATTGCCGAAGTACGCCAAGCCCAGGGTACAGATCAGGAACACGGCAGCCAGCACGCCCGTGGAACGTGACAGGAAGTTGGCACCACCCGACGCACCAAAGAGGCTGGCCGATCCCGCACCACCGCCACCGAAGGCGGCACCGGCATCAGCGCCCTTGCCATGCTGCATCAGGATCAATCCGATCATGACCAGCGCAGACAAGATCTGCACCGTCAAGAGAATGGTCAACACTACGTTCATCTTCAACTCCAGAAACTGTGCGCCACCAACGGAAGCGCAGGGGATAAGGGCTTCAGCGGGCGGCCGCTGCAATACTCAAAAAATCGGGCGCCTTGAGAGAAGCACCACCAATCAGACCGCCATCAATGTCGGCTTGAGTCAGCAGACTCGCGGCGTTGGAGGCGTTCATACTGCCTCCGTACAAAATGCGCACCCGCTCGGGATGCTCGGTCGCAGCAGCCAACTGGGCGCGCAACACTGCGTGCACATGCTGCGCCTGATCAGGTGACGCAGTCTTGCCGGTGCCAATGGCCCAGACGGGTTCGTAGGCGACCACGATTTCGCTGGTGCAATGTGCGACCGTGTGGATGACCGCAGCCAGCTGGCGCTTGACCACGGCCTCGGTTTGATCGGCCTCCCGCTCAGCCAGCGTCTCACCCACGCAGACGATGGGCGTGATGCCCGCAGCCAGCGCCCGCTGGGCCTTGGTGGCGACCAGCGCATCGGTCTCGCCGTGGTACTGGCGACGCTCCGAGTGACCGACGATGGCGTAGCGGCAGCCAAAATCCTGCAGCATGGCGGCGCTCACCTCGCCGGTGTAGGCCCCCTGCTCATGCGCGGAAACATCCTGCGCGCCCAGTGCGAGCTTTGCACCCTTGAGAAGCTGCTGCAGCTGGGCAAGATAAGGCGCCGGCACACACAGTGCCAGATCGGCCACGGGCTCATCCGTGCCCAAACCGCTGATCAGGGCATTCACCAGCGCTTCGTTCGCGGCCAGTGAGCCATTCATCTTCCAGTTGCCTGCAATGAGTTTTTTCATTTGGAATGCTCCGCAGCAAAGTCACGTCCACTCAGGACCATGACAGCACCAGTTTGCCGATGTGGCGATTCGACTCCATCAGTTCGTGGGCGGCTGCCGCCTGTTCTGCTGGAAACACCTGGTGAATCACCGGCTTGATCGCGCCACTGGACAGCAACGGCCACACCCGCTCGCGCAGCGAGCGGGCAATGGCGCCCTTGAAGGCCACAGGACGTGGACGCAAGGTAGAGCCAGTGATTGTCAGACGACGCCGCAGCACCATGCCCGCATTGATCTCGGCCTTGACGCCACCCTGCACCGCGATGATCACCAGGCGCCCGTCTTCGGCCAGGCAATCGATCTCGCGCGCCACATAGGCACCCGCCACCATGTCCAGCACCACATTGACGCCCTGCCCATCGGTGAGATCGGCCACAGCGCGCACGAAGTCCTGCGTCTTGTAGTTGATGGCGTGATCGGCGCCGAGCGCCAGGCAGGCCGCGCATTTTTCATCGCTGCCGGCGGTGACAATCACGCGCGCGCCCAGCGCCTTGGCCATCTGGATGGCCGTGACACCAATGCCGCTGGTGCCACCTTGAATCAACAGCGTTTCGCCAGGCTGAAGTCGGGCACGATCAAACACGTTGCTCCAGACCGTGAAGAACGTCTCGGGCAACGACGCTGCTGCGATGTCGTCCAGCCCGACCGGGACAGGCAAGCATTGCTCAACCGGCGCCACGCAATAGGCCGCATAACCGCCACCAGCCACCAGCGCACATACCCGGTCACCCACCTTGAACCCGGCCGAAGCCATCGCGGCCTCGTCGCCGGACTCGATCACGCCGGCCACTTCCAGCCCCGGGATATCGGAGGCGCCTGGTGGCACCGGGTAGTTGCCGGTGCGTTGCAGCACGTCAGGGCGGTTCACGCCCGACGCACTCACGCGGATCAGCACTTCACCCACCCCAGGCGCCGGCATGGGCCGCTCGGCCATGCGCAACACCTCGGGTGCACCGAATGCACTGATCTCGACGGCTTTCATGGCAGACATTGTCATGAATCAGGACTGAGGCTGCTGCTGCGGGGCCTCGCCCACATTGCGCTCGGCCAGCGCCTTCATCGACAGCTTCACGCGACCTTTTTCGTCGGTCTCCAGCACCTTGACGCGGACGATCTGGCCCTCGGTCAGATAGTCGGTCACCTTTTCCACGCGCTCGTGGGCGATCTGGCTGATGTGCAGCAGGCCGTCCTTGCCGGGCAGCAGGTTGATCAGGGCACCGAAGTCCAGGATCTTCGTGACCGGGCCTTCGTAGACCTTGCCGATTTCCACTTCTGCGGTGATCTGCTCGATACGGCGCTTGGCTTCGTCGGCCTTGGCGCTGTCTGCGGATGCGATGGTGATGGTGCCGTCTTCGTCGATGTTGATCTGGCAGCCGGTCTCTTCGGTCAGTGCGCGAATGACGGCGCCGCCCTTGCCGATCACGTCACGGATCTTCTCGGGGTTGATCTTCATGGTGAAGAGCTTGGGCGCGAAGCTGCTCACTTCGGTCTTGGCTTCGCCCATGGCTTCCTGCATCTTGCCCAGGATGTGCATGCGGGCTTCCTTGGCCTGGGCCAGTGCGACCTGCATGATTTCCTTGGTGATGCCCTGGATCTTGATGTCCATCTGCAGTGCCGAAATGCCATTGGTGGTACCAGCGACCTTGAAGTCCATGTCACCCAGATGATCTTCGTCGCCCAGGATGTCGGTCAGCACGGCAAAGCGGTTGCCATCCTTGATCAGACCCATGGCGATACCGGCCACGTGTGCCTTCATGGGCACGCCAGCGTCCATGAGTGCCAGGCAGCCGCCACACACCGAAGCCATGGAAGACGAGCCGTTGGACTCGGTGATTTCGGAGACCACACGCATGGTGTAGGGAAAGTCTTCCTTGCTGGGCAGTGCGGCGATCAGCGCGCGCTTGGCCAGGCGGCCGTGGCCGATCTCGCGGCGCTTGGGCGTGCCGAAGCGGCCGGCTTCGCCGGTGGCGAAGGGAGGCATGTTGTAGTGCAACATGAAATTGTCCTGGAAGTCGCCAGCCAGTGCGTCGATGCGCTGCGCGTCCCGGTCGGTGCCCAGCGTGGCCACCACCAGTGCCTGGGTTTCACCACGCGTGAACAGCGCCGAGCCGTGGGTGCGGGGCAGTACGCCGTTGCGGATTTCGATCGCGCGCACGGTGCGGGTGTCGCGGCCGTCAATGCGGGGTTCGCCAGCCAGAATCTGGCCACGCACGATCTTGGCTTCGATCTCGAACAGAAGGGATTCGATGGCCACGCTGTCAAAGGCCACGCCTTCGGCCTTCAGGGCAGCGAACACGTCGGCATAAGCCGCGCGGCAAGCCTGGGTGCGGGCCTGCTTGTTGCGGATCTGGTAAGCGGCTTCGAGCTTGGCCTTGGCCAGTTCGTCGATCTTGGCGATCAGCGGCTCGTCCTTGGCAGGCGGCTGCCAGTCCCACGCCGGTTTGCCGGCGTCACGCACCAGTTCGTTGATGGCGGCAATGGCAATGTTGCCTTGTTCGTGGCCAAACACCACGGCGCCCAACATGATTTCTTCAGACAACTGGTCGGCTTCGGATTCCACCATCAGCACGGCGGCTTCGGTACCGGCGACCACCAGGTCGAGCTTGCTGTCTTTCAACTGGGTCTGGCCCGGGTTGAGCACGTATTCGCCATTCACATAGCCCACGCGGGCGGCGCCAATGGGGCCATTGAACGGGATGCCGCTGACAGACAGCGCGGCGGAGGTGGCGATCATCGCGGCGATGTCGGCCTGCACTTCGGGGTTGAGGCTCACCACATGCACGATCACCTGGACTTCGTTGTAGAAGCCTTCAGGGAACAGCGGGCGAATGGGGCGGTCGATCAGGCGGCAGGTCAGCGTTTCGAGTTCGCTGGGGCGGCCTTCGCGCTTGAAGAAGCTGCCGGGGATTTTGCCAGCGGCGTACGACTTTTCGGTGTAATCCACCGTCAACGGGAAAAAGTCCTGGCCGGCCTTGGCTTCGGTCTTGGCAACCACGGTGGCGAGCACCACGGTGTCGTCGATGTTGACCAGCACGGCGCCGGTGGCCTGGCGCGCGATTTCGCCGGTTTCCATGGTGACCTTGTGCGGGCCCCACTGGAAGCTCTTCGTGACTTTGTTGAACATGGTCATGGTTATCTCCTGGATTGGTTTCCGTCACCAGACGGAAAGCGACACGTGCAGATGGACTGCACAAAACCCGGAAACCTCAATCCAGAACACGATGCCATTCCAGAAGGGCTGGATGGGCACTTGAAGGCACACAACCCCTTTGGAATGACACAGCTTCGCTCTGCAATCGCTGCTCCGGAATCAAAAAAAGCGGTCAACAAGCAAAAAACGCCCGAGCCAGCGAACCAACTCAGGCGTTTTGCGTGTCAAACCGGGTTCAAGTTACTTGCGCAGACCCAGTTTCGCGATCAGCGCAAGGTAACGCTGTGCGTCTTTGGACTTGAGGTAGTCCAGCAGCTTGCGACGACGGCTCACCATGCGCAGCAGACCACGGCGACCGTGGTGGTCCTTGGCGTGGGTCTTGAAGTGGGGGGTGAGCTCGTTGATGCGTGCGGTCAGGATGGCGACCTGCACTTCTGGGCTGCCGGTGTCGTTGGCGGCACGGGCGTTTTCCGCAATGACAGCGGCTTTGACGGATTGTTCGATCATTGAATTTCCTGCTTTCGGTACGTGCGTCCCATCGCAGCAGGCAGGTACAACGGAACAGGTCCGAAACCGGCCGCCGCAACGGGCGTGAATTGCCACCCGCACAGCCATGCCGGGCCAGTAGCAACTGCGCATTATAGCGCGAAGGCGTCGCTTTGCCACCTCCTGCCTGGAGCGTCCCGCGCAGGCGCCTGTGGCGGGGCAAGACTTTTCGTGGCAGCTGGCGTCTGTCAAATTCATCCACGACGAGACGGCAGCGAGAGTGCCCAGGCCCGTGAAGGCGCAATCCGTCGCACCCATGCAGAGGGCGATGTCCCCGCCCTGCTTGCCCGAGATAGCCCCAGGCCTGGTACTGGTATCCGAGCGGGGGAACGAAAAATTGCCCCGCGGCGTGCTTCTGGCATCGACGGTGCCCGTCCGCAAACAGTCCGGGCTGGCATAGCTGAGGAAGGCCCGGCTGTAAAGAGGGAGTGGTGGAGTCAGGCCAGCGGCTTGCGGGCGACGATGAAGACGCGGGGGTCCTTGCCTTTCGTGCCATGGCGCTCGACCGCCTCGACGTGCAAACCCTGACGGACCAGCGCAGCCTGCAGATGCGCTGCGTCAAAGCAGAGCACCTGAGGCGCCTTGCCGATGGCGCGCATGATCGGCAGGAGCACGCGAGGCACCAGCGGATTCATCTCGTTGAGGCAAGCGGTCTTGGAGATGAGCAGGCCGCCGGGCCGCAACGCCTGCACGGCTGCGCTGATGGCACGGTCTAGGTCGTCGGCCAGATGCAGGAGGTTGAAGGCCAGCACCGCGTCCCAGGTGCCCCGGCCGAAGACTGGCGTGTCGGCGTCGGCCACCGCAAAGCTCAATTGCGGGAAGGGCCGGACCGCGACCTTCTCGCGGGCGATGGCGATCATCTCGGCCGACACGTCCGTGGCCAGCAGGCGACGGGTGTGCGGCGCCAGCCGCAGCGCGGTGCTGCCGGTGCCGCAACCGATTTCCAGCACATCCAGGTCGGTCGACAGCAGATCCTTCACCCGCTGCAAGGTGGCCTCGTAACCTGCCGGATCGGCAATCGGGTCGGAAGCGTACTTGCGCGCGATGCGGTCCCAGAAACGCGCTTTGCGGGCCAGGGCGGTGCTGGCGGGCGAAAGGGCGGGAGACTTGGCAGAGGCTGCGGCTGCGGACAACGGATGGGGCATGGCGGATGGGATGAACAGGTGACAACTGAAAACAGCAGACGCCATGCTATCCATGCACAGGCTTGCAGGGAACTGCGGTAAATTGCAGCCCACATATACGTTTTTGCATGAATCACATCGACTGGAACCAGCTCAGGGCCTTTCTGGAAACCGCTCAAACCGGCTCGCTGTCGGCTGCGGCCCGCAAGCTTGGCCTGACACAGCCCACCCTGAGCCGGCAGGTGGCGGCCATCGAGCAACGCCTGGGTGTGACCCTGTTCGAGCGGGTGGGGAAAACCATGGCGCTTACCACCACCGGGCTCGATCTGCTGGAACACGCGCGTGCGATGGGCGCGGCCGCCGACGCCTTGGGCCTGGTGGCCAGTGGTCGTTCACAAGCGGTGGGCGGCGTGGTGTCGGTGTCGGCCAGCGACGCTGTCGCTGCCTTCCTGTTGCCGCCCCTGGTGCGGCGCCTGAGGGAGCAGGAGCCGGGCATCGCCATCGAGGTGATTGCGTCCAACGCGCTGAGCGACCTGTTGCGTCGCGAGGCAGACATTGCGATCCGCCACGTGAAACCTGAGCAGCCCGAACTCATTGCGCGACTGGTGCGCGAAGCGACTGCCAGCTTCTATGCGGCAGAAGACTGGGTGCGCACCCACGGCCACCCGCGCACCGCCGCCGAGGCAGCCACCCTGCCCTTCGTCGGCGCCGACCGAACCGGCCAGTACCTGGGGTATTTGCAGGCGCATGGCCTGCCCGTGACCGAGGCCAGTTTCAGCAGCTACGCCGAACACTCGGTGGCCCACTGGGCACTGGTGCAGCAGGGTCTGGGCATCGGAGCCATGATGGATGACATCGCCCGCAGCACGCCCGACATCGTGCAAGTGCTCAACGAGGTGCCACCGGTTCGTTTCCCGATCTGGCTGGTCAGCCACCGAGAACTGCGCACAGCGCGAAGGATTCGGGTGGTCTTCGAGGCGCTGGCGGAGGGGTTGAGGTAGGGCCCGTTCAGGCCTTGCCCAGCCAGCCTGCCAGCCTCTGCACACCCGCCTCCAGCCGCCCCAGGTCGCGACTGGCAAAACACCAGCGCAGCCAGCCGCTTGCTTCCGGGCCACATGCGCTGCCTGGCGCCAGACCCAGCCCTGCTTCACGCACCAGCCGCTTGGCCACGTTCAGGCAGTCGGGCTGCCCGTCGATGCTGAAGAAGGCGTACATGCCCCCTTTGGGTTGTGCCAGCCTGACGCCGGGTACGGCTTGCAGCAGGGGCACCAACGTGTCGCGGCAGGCCTTCAGATGGGCCACCAGTGCGGGTGTCACCTCATCGCCGCGCTGCATGGCCGCCACCGCGGCGCGCTGCACGAAGACCGGCGCGCAGGACGTGTTGAATTCGATGAGTTTGGCGACTTCCCGGGTGAGCGTGGCAGGCAACACCAGCCAGCCCAGGCGCCAGCCGGTCATGAGAAAGCTCTTTGAGAAACTGTGTGCCACGATGAGGCGATCCTCTGGCTCGGCCACATCGAGAAAACTGCTGGCCGCACCATTGCCGGTATCGCCCGCGTAGTAAAGCCGCTCGTAAACCTCGTCGGCCACGATCCAGGTTCCGGTGCGGCGGCAATGCGCCAGGATGGTGGCTTGTTCGTTGCGGGTGAGCGTCCAGCCAGTGGGATTGTTCGGCGCGTTCAGGATGAGCATGCGTGTGGCCGGCGTGATGCCGGCGAGCAAGGCATCGACATCCAGCACCCAGGCACCCGCGTCAGCCCCTTGTGCAACCACTCGCAAGGGCACGGTTTTCACGTTCGCGCCCATGATCCGGGGCTGAGCCACCAGGTTGGGCCACACCGGTGTCACCACCACCACTTCGTCACCCGCGTCAACCAGCATCTGGCTGGCCAGCATGAGTCCGTTGACCCCGCCAGAGGTCACTGCCAGTCGCTCAAACCAGTGGTCTGTGCCGCGCCCGGGATGCAGGCCTTCGGTGTAGGTGGCGATCGCCGCCCGGAGTTCGGCCAGGCCCAGGTTGTGGGCATAGAAAGTCTCGCCGGCATGGAGGGACGCGATGGCTGCGTCGCGGATGAAATCAGGCGTGACTTCATCGCTCTCGCCAAACCAGAACTTGAGCACGCCTTCACGCCCCAGCCCTTCATTGGCCACTTCGCGGATGCGCGATTCGGCCAGTTGACTCACCACATCCCGCATCAAAACACTCCTGCCCGTCGCGGGCTTGTTCAATTGCCGATTCCAGATTCAAGGCCGCTGCATGTTACAGCGGTGTGGCTGCTCGGCCTGCTGGGGGGTGAGCTGACGGATCACGCGAAAACCGTAGCCGGAGCCTTCCACATCGAACTGGGTGCCGGGTGTGCCCTGCCGGTCCATGACCGCCACGGCCAGCGGCTGCTGGAACTGGTGGTCGGCTGCGCGCATGCGTGCGGTCTGGCCGGCCATCGTGACTTCGGCTTTTTCCAGTTGCGCGGCAATGGCTGCTGCGTTGATGGAACCGTCCTTGGCGGCAGCACGTTCGATGGCTTGCGCCAGGGACTCGATCATGAGCTGCATGCGCATGTGCACATAGTCGTCGGCCGGGTTGGGGAAACGCTGGCGGAAGGACGCGTAGAAAGCCTGCGATTCGGGGGTGGGCACATTGGGGAACCAGTCGGCCACGGCGATCACCTTGCCGATACCGGCATCTCCCATGGCAGCCGGCGCACCCAGCGCATTGCCATAGAAGGTGTAGAAGGTGCCGTCAAAGCCCACTTCGCGGGCCGCCTTCACCAGCAGGGTGAGGTCGTTGCCCCAGTTGCCGGTGAGCACCGCCTGTGCGCCGCTGGCCTTGATCTTGCTGGCATAGGGCAGGAAGTCCTTGATCCGCGCCATCGGGTGCAGTTCGTCCCCCACGATCTTCACGTCGGGTCGTTTGGTCGCCAGTTGGTTGCGCGCTTCGCGCAACACGGCCTGGCCAAAGCTGTAGTCCTGCCCGATGAGGTAGATGCTTTTCACCCCTTTGTCTTCGCTCAGCACGCTCATGAGAGCGGTCATGCGCATGTCGGCATGGGCGTCGAACCGGAAGTGCCAGTAGCTGCATTTTTCGTTGGTGAGCACGGGGTCCACCGCCGAATAGTTGAGGAACAGCACCTGTTTGGCGGTTTCGCGTTCGTTGTGTTTTCCGATGGCGTCGATCAGCCCGGACGCAGCCGCCGAGCTGTTGCCCTGGGTCACGATGGTGATGTCGCGATCAATCGCCGAACGCAGCGCGGAGAGTGCTTCCTCGGTCTGGCCCTTGCTGTCAAAACGGTCGATCACCAGTGGACGATTGCCACCGGGCAGCTTCACGCCGCCGCGTGCGTTGACCCGCTCGGTGGCCCAGACCAGGTTGCGGTAGACGGCTTCACCCGTGTTCGCGAATGGCCCTGAAAGGCCTTCGATCATGCCGATGCGGATGGGTGCGGCGGCAGGTGCAGGGGTTTGAGCCATCACGGCAGCGGCGGTGAGGCTCAGCCCGAAGGCAAGAAAAAAACGGCGGGTTGCGATGGATAGCTGCATGAAAAGTGAGACCGGTCTGTGAATGTTCGCGCCCCACCCGCTGGGTGGCACACCCCTGGTTTTCCAAGGTGTCGCATTGGCGACACGGGCGCGTAGTGTAGTGCGTTGCGCACAGCGCCGGGCAGATGCAGCTATGGCTGACCCGCCAGCACTGGCCACCCTGCAATCATCCCAGACCGGCATACCCTGATCTCTCAGGGGTGTCGCGAACAGGGCAGAGACCCACATTGCAAGCCAGCGGCCCGCAGTTCACCCCGCCTCGTCAATGGTCGATCACCAGTTGGATGAGCGGCTCTTCAGCTTCCATTCGTCGCCACGCAGTTGGTAGATGCCGACGGCACCAAAGGTCTGTTCGCCCTTGGCATCCCACCGCATGGTTCCGGTCACAGGCGCATAGCCTTCCAGACTGCGCAACGACGTGAGCACTTTCTTGCGGTCCGCCGATTTGGCCGCCCGAATGGCGCCAGTGAGCACATAGGTGCTGTCGTAGCTGTAGTGGGCGCCGTAAGCGACGGGCTGCTTGAAACGTTCCTGGTAGCTGGCCACAAATTTCGGGCCAGCGCCAAATTCGGAGGCGTTCAGTACCGGCGAAGTGGCGGAGATCTGGCTGATCAGACCGGCTGCCTTGGTCATGGCCGTGGTCTTGATCGTGTCACCGCCCACCAGATGCACATCGGCGTGCCCCACCTTGACCAGGGCCTCCAGCAGCGCGATGGCCTGGAAGTCATTGAGCATGGACACCACCACATTGGTCTTGTCGGCCTTGAGCTGTGCGGCCAGTTCGTCGAATGCCACGGTGGTGCCGTCAAAAGACTGGCGCACGGTGACTTCCTTGTTCAGCTCTTTCAGTCGTTTGGCTGCGCCTTCAGCCAGGCCTTTGCCATAGGTGGTGCCTTCGTCGAGCACGGCGTAGCGGGTGGCGCCGGCCAGGCCGGCCGCGTAGGCCCCCATGGCCCTGGCTTGCAGGTTGTCGTTGGCGACCATGCGCAGCGTGGTGTCGAAGCCCAGTTCGGTGTAGCGGGGATTGGTGGAGATCGCGATCTGGGCCACGTTGGCGGCCGCGTAGACGGGTGCGGCTTCGATGCTCACGCCAGAGTTCAGGTTGGCGATCACGGCGACCACGCCCGCATCCACCAGTTGCTGGGCGACTGCCTTGCCGGTGGCCGGGTCGGCTTTGTCGTCCAGCGACACCACTTCGAGCGTCACGGGTTTGCCATCGACCTTGAAGCCTTGCTTGTTGAGCTCTTCCACCGCCAGCGTGACCCCGTTCAGCAGGTCCTGACCCAGCTCGCCCAGCGAACCACTCAGCGGCTGGGCGACGCCGATCTTGATGGTGTCGGGAACCTCCGAGCAACCGGCGAGCAGCCCCGTGGCGACCAAGGCAGAGGCCAGCAGGCTGTGGGAAAAGTGGCGGCGGTTCATGGCAGCTTTCATCGGGGTTCCTGAAATTGATGGGGATCATGAACGCCCGCCTCACCATCGGGTGGGGAGAGCGTTCGCAGGTTCAAGGCGATGCTGAACAAGCCCACGAGTGGCGGCCACAAGAGACTGGTTCAGTCCTGCCTTAACGGCCTGCGCAGCTTAAAGGCGAGGACGGGTGCACCGCCGTGCGGTTTTTCACCGGATGGGCGTGATTAGTGCAATTAATGGTTCAGTAGCGCGACCACAGGCGACGGCGCGCTCCACCCCGCGTCGAGACAAGGAGGAGATTCAGCGGCCCGACAGCTCGGCCAGGCCCCAGCGCGGCTTGACGTCAAAAGCGTAGGCTTGGTCGGCAGACTTGGTGTCGCTCAAACCCGCCTGCCACCGCATGCCGGCCGCCAGGGCAATCATGGCGCCGTTGTCGGTGCACAGGTGCAGTTCGGGATAGTGCACACGCACCCCGCGCTGACGGCAGGCGGCATCGAGTTGCTCGCGCAAACGGGTGTTGGCGCCAACCCCACCCGCCACCACCAGTCGCTTCAGGCCAGTGGCATCGATCGCCGACAGGGATTTTTTCACCAGCACATCGACGATGGCCGCCTGTGCGCTGGCGGCCACGTCGGCACGTTGCTGGTGAGTCAAAGGGTCGGCCAGATGGGTGGTGGCGGGGCCATCGGGGTGCGCCTGCGCCAGCCGCTTTACCTGGGTAAGCACCGCAGTTTTCAGACCGGCAAACGAAAAATCGAGATCGCCACTGTGCAGCAAGGGCCGGGGAAAACGGAACACCGCATCGCCCCCTTCCTGGGCCAGCCTGGCCAGCGCCGGTCCACCGGGATAGCCCAGCCCCAGCAGCTTGGCCGACTTGTCAAAGGCTTCGCCGGCCGCGTCGTCGATGGTCTCGCCCAGCAGCTCGTAGCGCCCCACCCCGTCCACGCGCATGAGCTGGGTGTGTCCGCCGGACACCAGCAGCGCCACAAACGGGAATTCGGGCGGGTCGGCGCTGAGAAAGGGCGACAACAGATGCCCTTCCAGGTGGTGCACCCCCAGAACAGGCTTGCCCAGCGCGAAGCCGAGCGCACAGGCCACGCCAGAGCCCACCAGCAGCGCGCCGGCCAGGCCGGGGCCACGGGTGTGGGCCACGGCGTCCACGTCCTTCAAGCTGAGGCCGGCCTGGGCGAGCACGGCGTCGGTCAGGGGCAGCACGCGCCGGATGTGGTCGCGGCTGGCCAGTTCGGGCACCACGCCGCCATAGGCCTGGTGCATCTCGATCTGGCTGTGCAGCGCATGTCCCAGCAAGCGGGGCGTGGCGGTGCCGCTGGCATCGACCAGAGCCACGCCGGTTTCATCACAGGAAGATTCGATGCCCAGAATTCGCATGGCGGGAGTGTACGGGGCGGCACAATCACGTACCGGGCGTGCGGCATGTTTGTTGCTGCAGGATTTCCATCCCACTCCCACACAACGCCTTTCCAAATGAAATCGGGCCTCCACTTCCTGGTCGCAGCCAAGCGCTGCGAAATAGACGAGCTGCAGCAGCTCGCGCGCACCAGTGCGCTCGTGAACGTGACCGGGCGACTGGTGCACGGCTTGCAGCGGGAGCGGGGACTGTCCAATCTGGTGCTGGGCTCGCAGGGGTCGCGTTTCACCGAGGCCCGGGCGCAACAGATTGCCGAGTGCCAGCAGATCGAGACCGAGTTGCGCGCCTGCCTGGACTGCATGGACACCAGCGCCACGCCCACCGGCAACGGAGCGCGCCTGTACAGCCGCATCGCCTATGTGCTGCACGGACTGGACGCCCTGCCCGGTCTGCGTCAGCGTGTCGAATCGCTGAGCTGGACTTCCCGCCAGGCCACCGACGCCTATGCGCGCCTGGTCACCGGCCTGCTGGCCGTGGTGTTCGAGGCGGCTGACAGCGCCACCGACCCGGAGGTATCGCGACTGCTGGTGGCCTTGTTCAACTTCATGCAGGGCAAGGAGTTTGCAGGGCAGGAACGCGCCGTGGGATCTGCGCTCTTCGCCACCGGCCGCGCAGAGGCCGGCGAGCAGCAACGCCTGTTGCATCTGATTGAGTCACAGGAACGCTGCCTGCAGGTGTTTGTGGAGTTCGCCAGTGCCGAGGTGGAAACCCTGTGGAGGCAGGGCCAGGAAAGCGCCACCCTGGCCGAACTGGAGCGATTGCGCCGCATCCTGTGCACCGCCAGCCATGGCACCGCCCTCGACGCCGGCATGAGCCAGACCTGGTTCGACTGCTGCAGCCGGCGCATGGACAGCATGAAAGCGGTGGAGGAACGGGTGGCCGGCGACTTGCTGCAGGTCTGTCAGGAGAAGGTGGCCGCCGCCAACGCCGATCTCGCGGCCTACAACGCGTTGAATGCGGCGCCGCCGTCAGATACCAATGGCATGTCGTTCTTCGAAGACGCGGCACCCACCCCCGGCAACCCCGGGCTGGGCATGGCGGCGCAGGGATTTGGTCTGCACCTGGAACGCTCCATTCTCGAGCTGGTCCAGGAACAGGCGCACAGGCTGCAGACCATGGGCGACGAACTGGACACGGTGCGCGCCAGCTTGAACGAGCGCAAGTTGATTGAACGCGCCAAGGGCCTGCTGATGGCGCACCGGCACCTGAGCGAAGAAGAAGCCCACAAAACCATGCGCCAGATGGCCATGAACCAGAACCGCCGGCTCATCGAAGTGGCCGAAGCGGTGCTGGCAATGGCCGAGGTGCTGCCCGAACGCCGTCCCTGAAGCCAGGACGCAGCCGCCGATGCTGCAGTGCACAAATTGAGTGCCCGCACGCGCCGCGCGCACCAGACTGACGCTGGCCACACACCCCAGCAAAGACAGCATTGCCACGCCCGGCTTCCCGTTTTTCCCTTGTAAATCAATCGGTTCATCTGCGTTCGGGGCGCAGCGTCGTCGCTGGCACGCTCCCTGCTTTTAGCCAAGCAATGGGGTCGGAGCCAATGGCGGTTCGGACCCTGGTCTTTCCAGACACTGGACAACGGCGTCCATCGCGTTCCGGCTTCGGCCGGCAATGCGATGGGCGCCGTTTTTGTTTGGGCCGTGCATTTCTTTTTTCCCTCGTCTCCCGCTTTCACTTTTCACAGGAGTTGATCATGAAGACACCATCGAATGCCATGTCCCCATCGCGCCGCGCGGTCATCCAGAAAGCATCGGCGCTGGGTGCCGCCGCCTTGGCAGGGGGCCTCTTGACGGGCCGTGCCCAGGCCCAGGCCACCGGCACGCCAGAGACGCGCGCAGCCAAGCTGGGCTTCATCGCGCTGACGGATGCCGCGCCGCTGTTCGTGGCCGATGAGAAAGGCTTCTTCAAGAAACACGGCATGACCGAGGTGGAGGTGCTCAAACAATCCTCATGGGGCACCACGCGCGACAACCTGGTGCTGGGTTCCGGCAAGGGGGGCATCGACGGCGGCCACATCCTCACGCCCATGCCCTACCTCATCAGCACGGGCGCTGTCACAGCCAACAACATCCCGGTGCCGATGAACATCCTGGCGCGGCTGAATCTGGGCGGTCAGTGCATTTCGGTAGGTGCTGAATACCTGGATCTCAAGGTCGGCGCCGACACCAAGGCATTCGGCAAGGCCCTGTTGGCCAAGCGCACGAAGACGGGCAAGGCGGTCAACGCTGCAATGACCTTCCCCGGCGGCACGCATGACATGTGGATCCGCTACTGGATGGCCGCGGGTGGCGTGGACCCGAACAAGGACATCACCACCATCGTGGTGCCACCGGCACAGATGGTGGCCAACATGAAGGTGGGCAGCATGGACACCTTCTGCGTGTGCGAGCCCTGGAACCGGCAGCTCATCAACCAGAAGATCGGGTACACGGCGGTCACCACCAGCGAGCTCTGGATGAACCACCCCGAAAAGGCTTTTGCCATGCGCGCCGACTACGTGCAGGCCAACCCCATCGCCACCAAGGCGCTTCTCAAGGCCGTGATGGAAGCCCAGATGTGGTGCGAGGACCCGGCCAACCGGGCCGAGGTGGCCGAGATCTGCTCGCGCCGCCGCTGGATCAATGCACCAGTGGCCGATGTGATCGACCGCGTCAAGGGCGACTTCGACTACGGCACCGGCCGTGTCGAAATGAACAGCAAGTACCAGATGCGCTTCTGGAAGGACCACGCCAGCTACCCGTTCCAGAGCCACGACCTGTGGTTCCTGACCGAGAACATCCGCTGGGGTTACCTGCCGCCGAACCTGGACACCAAAGCCCTGATCGCCAAGGTGAACCGCGAAGACCTTTGGCGCGCCGCGGCCAAGGAACTCGGCGTGGCTGCCAAGGACATCCCCACCTCCACCTCGCGCGGTGTGGAGACCTTCTTCGACGGCAAGGTGTTCGATCCGGCCGACCCGAAGAAGTACCTGGACAGCCTGGGCATCAAGTACATCAAGAGTGCCTGAGCCATTGAGTGCCTGACCCCTCACATCCGCAGCGTCACCTTTCCGATCAGGAGCCATCTGCATGAACACCACCGAAACCATCGAGCCCATCCGGCTGGCCACGCCGGCGGCGCCTTCGGCGCTGCCTGGCTGGCTGAAGTCCGCCACCCGCGTCTTCGTCAACCATGTGCTGCCGCCCCTGGTGGTCACCGGTTTGCTCGTCCTGATCTGGGAGATGCTGGGCTCGCGGCCGGGCGCGGCACTGCCCGCACCCAGCCGTGTGATCGAAGACACTTGGGAGCTGATCCTGCACCCGTTCTACGACAACGGTGGCAACGACGTCGGTGTGGCCTGGCAGTTGCTGGCCAGTCTCAAGCGTGTGGCCTACGGCTATTCATTGGCAGTGGTGGCGGGTGTGAGCCTGGGCGTGCTGGTGGGGCAATCCACCTGGGCGCTGCGCGGGCTGGATCCGCTGTTCCAGGTGCTGCGCACCGTGCCGCCCCTGGCCTGGTTGCCGATCTCGCTGGCCGGGTTCCAGGATGGCCAGCCCTCGGCCATCTTCGTGATCTTCATCACCTCGATCTGGCCGATCATCATCAACACGTCCATCGGCATCCGCAACATCCCGGAGGACTACCGCAACGTGGCCCGCGTGATCCGGCTCAACGGCATCGAGTACTTCGTCAAGATCATGCTGCCCGCTGCCGCGCCCTTCATCTTCTCTGGCCTGCGCATCGGCGTGGGTCTGTCGTGGCTGGCCATCATCGCGGCCGAGATGCTGATCGGCGGCGTCGGCATCGGCTTCTTCATCTGGGACGCATGGAACTCCTCGCGCATCAGCGACATCATCCTGGCGCTTGTTTACGTCGGCCTGATCGGCTTCTTCCTCGATCGCGTGGTCGCCTGGATCGGTCGCGCCGTCACCCGAGGCACTTCTGCCAGTTAAGGAGCACACCATGAGCAGCGCCTACCTCACCCTCTCTCAGGTCGACATGACCTTCACCGGCAACAACGGTGTCATCAACCCGGTGCTCAAGGGCATCGACCTCCATGTTCAACGCGGCGAATTCATCTCCTTGATCGGCCACTCGGGCTGTGGCAAATCCACCGTGCTCAACATCGTGGCCGGCCTGCTCACAGCCACGGCGGGTGGCGTGATCGTCGACGGGCGGGAAGTCAACGCGCCCGGCCCCGACCGGGCGGTGGTGTTCCAGAACCATTCGCTGCTGCCCTGGCTCACGGTCTACCAGAACGTGGAGATCGCGGTGGCCAAGATCTTCGCCGACAGCAAGACGGCGGCCGAGCGCAAGGACTGGATCCTGCACAACCTGAACATGGTGAACATGTCGCACGCGCTGCACCGCCTGCCCTCCGAAATTTCGGGCGGCATGAAGCAGCGCGTGGGCATCGCCCGTGCGCTGGCCATGGAGCCCAAGGTACTGTTGCTGGACGAGCCCTTCGGCGCACTCGATGCGCTCACCCGCGCCCACCTGCAGGACGAGGTGATCCGCATCCAGGGCGAGCTGGGCAACACCGTCATGATGATCACGCACGACGTGGACGAAGCCGTGCTGCTGTCTGACCGCGTGGTGATGATGACCAACGGCCCTGCCGCCACCATCGGCCAGATTCTCGACATCCCGCTGCCGCGACCCCGCGATCGCATCGCACTGGCAGAGAACCCCGCCTACAACCACTGCCGGCAGGAAATCCTGAGCTTCCTGTACGAGAAGCAGCGCAAGATCGAATCGATCGTGAGCGCTCGCCAGCCTCAGGGTGTAGCGGCTCTCCTGGCCATGAAAGCTTGAGGGCGTGTTCACGATCCAAAAGGCTGCCTGTCACGCAAACACTGTGCTGCGCCGCACAAATTGAGTGCCCGCCAAAAACGGGCGCACCAGTTTGACGCCAGGCCACCCGGGCACCCTGTCCGGCCAATCGTCACCTGCACTTTGATTTTCTTTTTGAAATCAACAAGATAGCAAAGCATCCGCGGCAGCCTCAAGACTGGCACGGTCCCTGCTTAATTCAAACCAACAGGTGCTGAGCCAATGACGGCTCGGCACCCGGTCTTTCCAGAGACAGGACAACGGCGTCCATTTCCAGCTGATCCCGATCAGCCAGGAGATGGACGCCGTTTTGCTTTCCGAATCCGTTTTTTGATCATCAGCAAGGAGTTACCCATGGCCTCTTCGTCGCACAAGCTCAACCGCCGCCGCTTCACCACCGGCGCCCTGGCCCTGGCTGGCACATCGGCACTGACCCTGCCGGCCCTGGCCCAGAAAGCGGCACGGCCAGAGAAGGAGTCGCTGAAGTTCGGCTTCATCAAACTGACCGATTGCGCCCCGCTCGTGGTGGCCTACGAAAAGGGCTACTTCGAAGACGAAGGCCTGAACGTGACGCTGGAAGCCCAGGCCAACTGGAAGGTGCTGCTCGACCGCGTGATCGATGGTCAACTCGATGGCGCGCACATGCTGGCCGGTCAGCCGCTGGGCGCCACGATCGGTTTCGGCACCAAGGCCGACATCGTGACCGCGTTCAGCATGGACCTCAACGGCAACGCCATCACGGTGTCCAACGCGGTCTGGGCCGAGATGAAACAGCATCTGCCCATGAAGGACGGCAAGGTGGTGCACCCGATCAAGGCCGATGCACTGAAGAAGGTCGTGGACGCCTGGAAGAAGGAAGGCAAGGCCTTCAAGATGGGCATGGTCTTTCCGGTCTCAACGCACAACTACGAACTGCGCTACTGGCTCGCCGCAGGTGGTCTGAACCCGGGCTACTACACCGCGAGCGACATCAGCGGCACCAGCAAGGCCGACGTGCTGCTCTCCGTCACACCTCCACCGCAGATGCCTGCCACCATGGAGTCGGGCACGATCCACGGCTATTGCGTGGGTGAGCCCTGGAACCAGCAGGCGGTGTTCAAAGGCGTGGGCGTGCCCGTGATCACCGACGACGAGATCTGGAAGAACAACCCAGAGAAGGTCTTTGGCGTGACCAGCGCCTGGGCCAAGGCCAACCCCAACACCCACATCGCCGTGGTCAAGGCGCTGATCCGCGCCGGCCAGTGGCTCGACGCCTCCATGGCCAACCGCATCGAGGCCGTGAAGATGCTGTCCAAGTCGCAGTACGTGGGCGCTGACGAAGCCGTGATCGCCAACAGCATGACCGGCACCTTCGAATACGAGAAGGGCGACAAGCGACCCTCGCCAGACTTCAACGTCTTCTTCCGCAACTTCGCCACCTACCCCTTCTACAGCGACGCCATCTGGTACCTCACGCAGATGCGCCGCTGGGGCCAGATCACGGAAACCAAGCCGGACAGCTGGTACCTGGAAACGGCGAAAAAGGTCTACCTGCCCGAGGTGTACATGCAGGCCGCCAACGCGCTGATCGCCGAAGGCAAGATCAAGCCCACCGACGTGCCCAAGACCGACGGCTTCAAGGGTGTGCAGACGGGGTTCATCGACGGCGTGGCCTACGACGGCCGCAAGCCGAACGACTACCTCACCAAGTTCAAGATCGGCCTGAAAGCCGCTGACAAGGTCTGACCATGCAACTCGCGAACAAACTCCTTGGCGGCGGCATGGCCGCCCTGCGCGACCCGCGCGAAATGGGTCGCGCCTTCATGATGTCGGTCGGCGTTCCCGTGATGGCCTTCGCACTCTTTCTGGCGCTGTGGTCCGTCGCGGCCTCGCGCATCCAGACCAGCCTGGGTGCCGTGCCAGGCCCGGTGCAGGTGGCCGTGCAGGCCAAGGCATTGATCGAGGAGCACTTCTCCGAACGCGAGCGCGAGGCGGCCTTCTACGAGCGCCAGATCAAGCGCAACAAGGAGCGCCTGGCCGAGGACCCGACCTACGAGCCCCGCAACTTCCAGTGGACCGGCAAGCGCACCTACATCGACCAGATCATCACCAGCCTCTACACCGTGTTCGTGGGCTTTCTGCTCGCCACGGTGGTGGCGGTGCCGCTGGGCATCCTGGCTGGCACCTCCAAGATCGTGCAGGCCGCCATCAACCCCATGGTGCAGATCTTCCGCCCGGTCTCGCCCCTGGCCTGGCTGCCCATCGTGACGCTGATCGTCAGTGCGGTCTACGTGACCACGGGCGAGCCGATGTTCCAGAAGTCGTTCCTGATCTCGGCCATCACGGTCACGCTGTGCTCGCTGTGGACCACGCTGATCAACACCGCCATCGGCGTGACCTCGGTCGACAAAGACCTCGTGAACGTCGGCAAGGTGTTGCAGCTGCCGCTGTCCACCCGGGTGCGCAAGATCGTGCTGCCGTCTGCCCTGCCCTTCATCTTCACCGGCATGCGCCTGTCGCTGGGCGTGGGCTGGATGGTGCTGATCGCCGCAGAGATGCTGGCGCAGAACCCCGGACTGGGCAAGTTCGTCTGGGACGAGTTCCAGAACGGCAGCTCCGACTCCCTGAGCCGGATCATGGTGGCCGTGTTCACGATCGGCATCATCGGCTTCGGCCTCGACCGCCTGATGCAGTTGCTGCAGAACCTGGCCGCGCACCGCTGACCCCTCAGGAGCCTGAAGCATGAACCTCGCCCTGAAAACCCAGGACACCTTCAGCCCGATGGTGCAAACAGCACATCCGGCACGGACGGTGCCGTCGGCGGCTGGCCCGGCGCTGGTCGCCGTGCCTGCCCCCGCTGCGCTCGAACTGCGCAACGTCAGCAAGTCGTACGGGCATGGCAGCGCGCGCACCGAAGTCCTGAAGAACCTCAACCTGCGCGTCGAGCCCGGTGAGTTCGTGGCCATCGTCGGCTTCTCCGGCAGCGGCAAGACCACGCTCATCAGCCTGCTGGCGGGCCTGATCGCCGCCGATCAGGGAGCCGTGCTCAAAGGCGGCGCACCCATCACCGGGCCCGGACCGGACCGCGGCATCGTGTTCCAGAACTACTCGCTCATGCCCTGGCTGAGCGTGCGCGACAACGTGGCCCTGGCAGTGGACCGCGTGTTCGCCAGCGAAAGCACCGAACAGCGCGCCGAGCGCGTGCGCCGCTACGTGTCCATGGTCGGCCTCACGCCCGCCATCGACAAGAAACCCGCCCAGCTCTCCGGCGGCATGCGCCAGCGCGTCTCGGTGGCGCGCGCCCTGGCCACCGACCCCGACGTGCTGTTGCTTGATGAACCGTTGTCCGCCCTGGATGCGCTCACACGGGCCAACCTGCAGGACGAGATCGTGCGGATCTGGAGCGAAGACCGCAAGACGGTGGTGCTGATCACCAACGACGTGGACGAGGCCCTGATGGTGGGGGACCGCATCATCCCGCTGGACGTGGGCCCCGGAGCCACCCTGGGTCCGTCGTTCACGGTGGACATTCCCCGGCCCCGTGACCGCCGCGCCATGAACCACGATGTGCGCTTCCAGCAACTGCGCGGCGAAATCACCCAATACCTGATCGCACTCTCTCACAGGACCGCAGCGCAACAGCGCGGCCAGGTGATCGCGCTGCCCACACTCGTGCCACGCGGCAGCAAGGTGCGTGAGATAGGCCCCACGCTGGCCAGCCGCATGGGCATGCGGCACGCCGCGCTGACCGAGCGCATCGAGGGCGACTTGCGGCAGACCGTTGTGGCGCAGCCCGGAACGCCCAGCGACGCGCGCCCTGCCGATGACCGCTTCGTCGAGTTCTCGCAACTGGTCAAGGTCTACCCAACACCCAAAGGGCCGCAGACCGTGGTGGACGGCTTCGACCTGAAGATCCGCAAGGGCGAGTTCATCTCGGTGATCGGGCACTCGGGCTGCGGCAAGTCCACCGTGTTGTCGATGATGGCCGGGCTGACCGACATCACCGAAGGCGTGATCGTGCTCGATGGCCGCGAGGTGGCCGACGCCGGCCCGGACCGTGGCCTGGTGTTCCAGGCCCCCAGCCTGGTGCCATGGCTCAGTGCGTTCGACAACGTGATGCTGGGCGTGGCCCGCGTGTTCCCGCACGCCACCGAAGCCGAGCGCCGCGACACCGTGGGCTACTACCTCAACCGCGTCGGCCTGGGCTCGGCCATGAACAAGCACGCCAGCGAACTCTCCAGCGGGATGAAGCAGCGCGTGGGCATTGCCCGCGCCTTTGCGCTCAACCCCAAGATGCTGCTGCTGGACGAACCCTTCGGCATGCTGGATTCGCTCACCCGCTGGGATCTGCAGGAGGTGCTGATGGAAGTGTGGTCGCGCAGCCAGGTCACGGCCATGATGGTCACGCACGACGTAGACGAAGCCATTTTGCTGGCCGACCGCGTGGTGATGATGACCAACGGGCCGCGCGCCAGGATCGGCAAGGTGATGGACGTGACCCTGCCCCGCCCGAGAACCCGCGAGGCGCTGCTGGCGCACCCGCGCTACTACGAACTGCGAGAGGAACTGATCGGCTTCCTCGAAGACTGCGGCAGTCAGCATTAGAGAGGCTTCTGAGCCCGGGCTTCACCCGCGCACCCACCCACAAAGGGGCATGTTTTCGGGCATGCCCCATTTTTTCGCTCTGCCCCGCCCGGTCTTCACCGTCTTGGTGCGAAAGGCTGCATTCAGCCAGCGGACAACGCCCACTAATCGGGCATGGATTTTGCTGAGTTCAAGCAAGGCTGACGAAGGCCTTTTCAGTTGCTGCCGACGGTCGACTCCGGCCACCAGGCGCACCCATGCACGACACCCCGCCATCCGGCCCGGGCGCGGCAGCATGCGGTCAAATCCTCTCCCACACTCTCTCAAAAGGTTCACGCCATGGCGGGTTTCCGTTCGTTCCTGAAAGCTGGCCACAGCCCGACGCTGCTGGCTTCCTTCATCTACTTCACCTATTGCTGTGGCGTGTGGGTCACCAACGGTGCCATGGCGCCGTTCATCCAGGAGTCGCTGCAGCTCAGCCCGGCCCAACTGGGCGTGATGCTGTCGGTACCCATTTTTGCGGGTGCCCTGATGCGGTTTCCACTGGGTGTGCTGGCCCAGTACATCGGCCGCAAGAACGCCACACTGGTGGAAATGGGCGGCATTGCGCTGGCCCTGCTGTACGGCTTCTTCTATGTCGAGACCTTCAACCACCTCATCGCCATGGGCGTACTGCTGGGGATCGCGGGCGCGAGCTTTGGCGTGGCACTGTCGCTGGGTTCGGGCTCGTTTCCGGCCCGCTACAAGGGCTTGGCGATGGGGCTGGTGGGGGCGGGCAATGTGGGCACTTCCATCTCGGCCTTGCTGGCGCCACAGCTGGCCCAGGCTTATGGCTGGAAAGCGGTGTACGGCATGGCCGCCGTGGGGCTGATGCTGCCGGTGCTGGTGATGATCTTCATCGCCAAGGAGCCAGACGATGTGGACAAACATTCGAGCTTTCGCGACCACATCGCCTGTCTGTTCGAAAAAGACGGCTGGGCCTTCAGCCTCATCTATGCAATCACTTTCGGTGGCTTCATTGGACTCACCACCTTCCTGCCCAGCTACTACTACGACCAGTTCGGCGTGAGCAAGGTGCAGGCCGGCCAGCTGACCATGCTTGCGGCCTTCATGGGTGCAGCGTTGCGCATCTTCGGCGGCTGGATCTCCGACCACTGGGGCGGCATCAACACCCTGACGGCAGTGCTGGTGATCATCAGCGCCTCCCTCATGGCCTGCGGCCTGGCCGGCGGTTCGCTGGTCCTCACCACCTTGCTGCTCATGCTGTGCTTCGCCGCACTGGGGGCCGGCAACGGCGCGTTGTTCCAGCTGGTGCCGCTGCGCTGGCCCACCACCACAGCCGTGGCCGGCTCCATGATCGGCGAAGTGGGCGCCCTGGGCGGCGGCCTCGTGCCCAACGCCATGGGCCTGGCCAAACAATACGCGGGCACCTATTTCTGGGGCTTTGCGCTGTTCTCTGTCCTGTCGCTGCTGGTGTTGCTGATGATGCGGTCGATGCAACTCCGCTGGACAAGAACCTGGGCAGAAAAAGGCGGGCGCGCGCGCAGCGCGTGATCTGCGCAGCAGATGAGGTGCGCAGCACCTTCCCGACTTTTCAGCGCAGCTAAAAGGGCGGCCGCGCACGAAGTGCGTGATCTGCGAAGCAAATAGGCGCCACAGCACCTGGCCAAACTTTCAGCGGAGCTAGAAAGGCGGGCGCGCGCGCAGCGCGTAGCTCAGCCCAGCCTGGCAAGACCCCACGCTTCCCAGGTCGTGCACTTCAGTTGACTGTCTCCGTCGAAACTCGCATGGCCACCGCTTCGACTTCGGACGGTTCAAAGCCCAATCGATGCCCCAGGGCAGGCTCCGCAACGACGCCGTGCTGCATGGGCCCGGGCAACGCGCGAAGGCGTCTGCGGGTCTTGACCTTCGCCGGTACGCCCACGGCGATCGAGTTGGACGGGACACTGCGCGTCACCACGGAATTGGCACCTATGGCCACGTTGTCCCCAATGGTGATGCGCCCCAGCACCTTGGCGCCAGCGCCAATGTCCACGTTGTTTCCAAAGGTGGGGGCGCAAGGATCATCGACGCGGGCCAGGCCCACCACCACGCCCGTTCGAATGCGGCAGTTGTCGCCGAACCTGGTGTACCCACTGATCACGATGCCGCCAAAGTGATCAATGACAAAGTTCTTGCCAATAGTGACTTCACAAGGCAGTTCAATGCCGGTGAGCACCTGCACCAACTTGAAGTTCAGCTTGTAAACGAGAGAAAAGGGCTTGCGAAGCAGCGCCGGACGGATGCCGTAGCGCCACCGCCCGAAGCGGTACACCACCATGACCCAGAAGCCTTGGGAGCCCCAGTTGCGGCCATGCGAGTGGAAGTCGGCGCGGATGTTGTCAAACATGATGGACAAAGATGGTGGAACGCACATCAGATCACAGATCCCTCAAGGCGTCCCGCACACCTTGTCGCAGAAAGAAACATCGCTATCTATTTCTTATCGGCGTGCGGTCGCGATGTCGACGTTCGTACCCGACTGAACGACCCCGTTTTTCCGGGTCAAGATGACGGCAGGCCGTCGAACAGTCACACACGATCTCAGCCAACAACCGGCTCGCGAGGCATTGCCGCGACAGAAACGACATCACGACACGAAGATTCTCCGGTCCGGATGAGCAATGCTCTGTGCGCCAGCGCACACGGCAATGGTTGCCAGCCGCAAACCAGGGCCCGCTCACATCGGTCATCTCATGCGCAACTGGGTCGACGCGGTCGGGTCAGGCTTTCGGCAGAAACAGCAACCACATCACGAGCAGCGCGTTGAACAGCACGCTGACGCCCAGCAACAGCTTCCAGAGCGCGGTCGGATCGCGATGAAGCAGGGCCGAGGCTGGCGGCACCGTGAGCGGGCGGGATGCACCGCGCTCGAGTGCCAGCAAAAATTCTTCAGCGGTTTCAAAACGCAGCGCCTTGTCGCGTGCCACCGCCTTCTGCACCACGTGGTCGAGCCAGATCGGCACTTCGGGGTTGTGGCGGCTGGGGGGCGTGGGGTCGCGGTAGTAGCGGCCCACCTGGTAGGGCAGCACTTCGCCGTAGGGCAGCTTGCCCGTCAGCAACTGGTAGAGCGTGACGCCCAGCGCAAACAGGTCGCTTTGCGTGTCTGGCGGCTCGGGTTCCGCATCGCCCGCACCGATGGCGTTGGCACGGACATGGTGACCCCACTGCTCGGGATTGACAAAACTGGGCGTGCCGGCGTGCAGACGGCGCATGCTGGCAGGTTCACGCCCGCTCAATGCCACGCCGAGATCCAGCACGCGAATCACGCCGTCGTCACCCAGATGCAGGTTGGCGGGTTTGATGTCGCGGTGAATCACGCCTTGCCGGTGCAACAAGCCCAGCACACGCAGCGTTTGCATGGCGGCACTGACCGCGTGCACCGGGCCGAACCGGTGTTGCCGATCAAGCTGCTGCTGCAGGGTTTCGCCACTGTGCCAGTCGTACAACAGATAGCAGGCGGTCGCGGTCTGCCGGTTGGGCAAGGGGTGGTGCACAGCGACGAGGTGATCGGCCGCGCGCGAGGACATCATGCGCTTGGCCAGCCAGGCCTCGTGAGCCAGCATCGCGCGCTCGTCGGGGTCGTGTGCCCGAGCGGGGTGCAGGGTCTTCAATGCATAGAGTGTCTGGCTGTGCGGATCGCGCACTTGGTAGAGCAGATTGATACCGTTGTCCGCCACCAACGCGGTGACTGTGAAACCATCGATGACTTCGCCCACCTTGAGCTTGTGCGGCACGGGCAGGCGCTGTGCCGCGCGATCGACGTCCTGCAGATTGGGCCCCTGGAGGTCAAGCACCCGCACCACCATGGCGGTCACGTTGTCGGTGCTGCCGGCGGCCAGCGCTGCCGCCACCAGGCGTTCAGCAGCGGGCTGCGCGCCTTCGGTCTGGCCAGCCGCAGCCGTGCACTCGCTCAGCCGTGACACGGGCAACACACCGTGCACGCCATCGGTGAGCATGACGAAAACGTCGCCCACCTCCAGTTCGCCCTGCAGGTAGTCGACCACCAAGTGGTCTTCAAGACCCACGGCACGCAGCAGCTGATGGCGGAGGTCGGGGTGATCGACGACATGGTCGTGCGTGATCAACTGGAACTGTCCGTCGCGCAACAGGTAGCAGCGTGCATCGCCCACATGAGCCACGGTGTACGACTGCCCGCGAAGCACCAGTGCCGTGAGCGTGGTCAGGCCCAGCGCCGGATGGCGGCGCCGGTTCACCCCGGCCAGCCAGGCGTTCTGGGCCGCAATGATGCGGTCCAGCGCCACCGTGGTGTCCCAGGTTTCGGGCGTGTCGTGGTAGCTGCGCACCAGACTGGTCACCGTGGTCTGCGCCGCCTCGCCCCCCATGCCCCCAGTGCTCACGCCATCGGCAATCGCAACGATGGAACCCATGTCTTCCTGCCCCGCAGGTGGCAGCATGGCGGCGCAGAAGTCTTCGTTCCTGTCCTTGCGGCCAGCTTGGCAGACAAACCCGATATCCAGTTGAAAAGCCATCAGCCCATCAGCATCTGCATGCTGCGCTCGTACTGCCCCGACAAAGTTTCAAAATCGTCCAGCAGGCTCTCGCTTGCAGCCGCCAAGCCTTCCAGCCGCAGCAAGCGATCGCGACCGGCCGGTCGGCGCACGTGGTCGGCACCCGTCAGCACCTGCTGCCAGCCTTCTGCGGCCGATTCCAGCGTGCGGCGAATGTCGGGTGTGGAAAGGGGCAAGCCGTTCAAGTAGGTCAGTCCCTGTTCAAACGCCTGGCGCGCGGCTTCCATTTCAGCCTGGTGCTGCAACTGCGGGTCACCACTTTCCAGCACACCCAGCAACGAGGCCTTGGCAAAGCGTTGCGACAACATGCGCTGGCGCCCGGCCATGTTGAGCATGCGCAGCGGCGCCACGCTGCCGGCGCCCTCCAGGCTGGTGGTCAGGCGTTCGGCGTCCTGCAGCAGGCGTTCGGCCAGCGCATTGAGCGGTGCCAGCTGATCGGGCGCCGGTGCGGCCTTGAGCGCTTTCTTCAGCGCTTTCCAGTCCGTGACCACGTCGGCGAGCAGGTCGCCGCAGGTGGGTTGAGAAAGGTTCTTGCCCAGCAGCGCCAGGTTGGCGTCGATGCGCTGGGCCGAGTCGGTCTGCAGTGCCAGGTGCTGCGTGACCTGCACGCCCGCCAGCCGCAACAGCCAGTGTTTGACCAGCCGCTGCGAGAGCATGCGCAGCTGACCGGCACGGTTCACACCTTCAGCAAAGTGGGCCGACTGGATGATGTGCTGCGCCACCTGGCCCAGGCGCTGGTTGCTGTGCATCGATGCGGTGCGCAGGATGTGGAAAGCGTCGTTGTCGGAGACCTGGCGCGCACTCATGAGAATGCCCTTGGCACGCTCCACGGCCTTGCGCTCCTCGAACCGGGTCGATACATCGCGCAACTCATCCAGCAGCGCCTGCTCGCGAGCAAAGCGCGCCTGGGCCAACTGCATCAAGGGGCGCAGACGCTGTGCGCCGTAGCCATTGATCACATAGGCGTGCATGCCCGATTCGGTGGCGCGCACGATGTGATCGGCGTCGCCGTCTTGCGTGAACACCAGCACCGGCCGCGGCGAAACCTCTGCCAGGGATTGCGTGGCCTTGAACAGCGCGTCGCCCACCGTGCTGGTGTGCACCACCACCAGATTTGGTGCATGACGCACCGCGCTTTGCACCAGCAAGCTGCAGTCGTCCAGTACCGCCACCACCTGGCCACCGGCCGTCTCCAGGTCGCTCACAAGGCCCTGGCAAGACGTCGCGTCACTCAACAAAACCACCGAAACACTCATATGAATCAATCACTTGTCAATGGCTCGCGTCCAGGTGCGACACAGAGCTAGGAGTGCAAGCATGCCTGAAACCGGCGGGTTCGCTCAATGGAAAAAGGTTGGCATGTCTATTGCTTGATGCACGACGGGCGCAACGAAGCGTCCGCCCCGACCCAGCGTCGAGGGTTCCGCGCACAACGCCGTGCGTAGCCAGTCCAGACGGCAACGAAGTCCTGTCTGGTGCCGACTGTTCTGTCGGCCCGATCGTATCCCTACCCAATTTCCTTTTCAGGCCTGCCTGCATTTGCGTGCGCGTGCGTGGCCTGATCCCCAAAGCAGTTTCATGAATGGAGTTCCCGCGATGAAAAAAGCAAAACTGGTGATGGTCGGCAACGGCATGGCCGGTGTGCGAACGCTTGAGGAGCTGCTCAGAATAGCCCCGGACCTCTACGACATCACGGTCTTCGGTGCCGAGCCGCATCCCAACTACAACCGCATCCTGCTCTCACCTGTGCTGGCGGGCGAACAGACCCTGGACGAGATCGTGCTCAACGACTGGTCCTGGTACACCGACAACGGCGTCACCCTGCATGCCGGGTTCAAGGTCAACGAAGTGGATCGCATCAAACGGGTGGTGCACGCCGTGGGCCCCAACGGCGAGCAGGTCTCGGCCGAGTACGACCGCCTGATCATGGCCACCGGCTCGAACCCCTTCATCCTGCCCATTCCCGGCAAGGACCTGAAGGGTGTGCTGGCCTACCGCGACATCGCCGACACGCAAGCCATGATCGACGCGGCCGCCACCTACAAGCATGCGGTGGTGATTGGTGGCGGCCTGCTGGGCCTGGAAGCCGCCAACGGCCTGATGAAGCGCGGCATGACGGTGAGCGTGGTGCACGTGGCGCCCTGGCTGATGGAACGCCAACTGGACGACGTGGCCGGCAAGATGCTGCAGGCCTCGCTGGAAGAGCGCGGCATGAAGTTTCTGATTGGCGCCCAGACGCAGGAACTGGTGGGGGGCGAAGATGGACGTGTCAAGGCCATCCGCTTCAAGGACGGCAGCGAACTGCCAGCCGACCTGTTGGTGATGGCCGTGGGCATCCGCCCCAACACCGCGCTGGCCGAAAGCATGCGCCTGCATGTGAACAAGGGCATCGTGGTGAGCGACACCATGCAGACCGTGACCGACCCCCGCATCTACGCGGTGGGCGAATGCGCGGCGCACCGCGGCATTGCCTATGGCCTGGTGGCGCCGCTGTTCGAACAGGGCAAGGTACTGGCCACGCACCTGGCCGAATTCGGCATTGGCCGCTACACCGGCTCGCTCACCTCCACCAAGCTCAAGGTCACCGGCATCGACCTCTTCAGTGCCGGCGAGTTCATGGGCGGCGAAGGAACCGAAGAGATCGTGATGAGCGATCCCTTTGGCGGCGTCTACAAGAAGCTGGTCATCAAGGACGATAAATTGGTGGGAGCCTGCCTGTATGGCGATACCGTGGACGGTAGCTGGTACTTCAAGCTGCTGCGCGAAGGCCGCGCACTCAGCGACATCCGCGACAAGCTGATGTTCGGCGAAAGCAACATCGGCGACGTGGGTCACCAGGGCCACAACAAGGCTGCCGCCATGGCCGACACCGACGAGGTCTGCGGCTGCAACGGTGTGACCAAGGGCAGCATCTGCAAGGCCATCAAGGACAAAGGCCTGTTCACGCTGGAAGAGGTGCGCAAGCACACCAAGGCCAGCGCGTCGTGCGGCTCGTGCACCGGCCTGGTGGAACAGATCCTGATGTTCACCGCCGGTGGCGACTACTCCGCCACGCCCAAGTTGAAGGCCATGTGCGGCTGCACCGACCACGGCCACGCCGCTGTGCGTGAAGCCATCCGCACGCCGCTACCCGATGGCAGCAAGCTGCTCACCACGGCCCAGGTGTTCGCCCATCTGAACTGGAAAACCCCCAACGGCTGCGCAAGCTGCCGCCCGGCCGTCAACTACTACCTGATCAGCACTTGGCCCAAGGAAGCGAAGGACGACCCACAGAGCCGCTACATCAACGAGCGCGCCCACGCCAACATCCAGAAGGACGGCACCTACAGCGTGATCCCGCGCATGTGGGGCGGCGAGACCACGGCCGACGAACTGCGCCGCATCGCCGACGCGGTGGACAAGTACAAGATCCCCACAGTCAAGGTCACGGGTGGCCAGCGCATCGACCTGCTGGGCGTGAAGAAGGAAGACCTGGTGAATGTGTGGAAGGACATCGGCATGCCCAGTGGCCACGCCTACGCCAAGGCCCTGCGCACGGTGAAGACCTGCGTGGGCAGCGAGTGGTGCCGCATGGGCACACAGGACAGTACCCAGATGGGCAAGGACCTGGAGCGCGCGATGTGGCGCATGTATGCGCCGCACAAGGTGAAGTTCGCGGTGAGCGGCTGCCCGCGCAACTGCGCCGAAGCCGGCATCAAGGACGTGGGCATCATCGGTGTGGACAGCGGCTGGGAGATGTATGTGGGCGGCAACGGTGGCATCAAGACCGAGGTGGCGCACTTCTTCGCGAAGCTGAAAACGGCCGAAGAAGTCATGGAATACACCGGCGCCTTCATGCAGCTCTACCGCCTGGAAGGCTGGTACCTGGAGCGCACGGTGCACTACATCAACCGTGTGGGCCTGGACTACGTGAAGAAGAAGATTCTGGACGACGCCGAGGGCCGCAAGGCGCTGTGGGAGCAGCTGCAGTTCGCGCTCGACGGTGAACCCGACCCCTGGTTCGAATTCGCCAAGGCGGCCGTGGACACGCGCCAGTTCATCCCCATTCAACCAGTGGCAATGGCCACCGAAGGGAGTGTTGCATGACCGCCCGCGACTGGACCCTTGTCTGCCACGTGCAAGACATCCCCGTGCTCGGCTCGCGCCGCGTGACCCGCGAACAGGGGCTGGACGTGGCCGTGTTCCGCAACGACCGCGACGAAGTGTTTGCCCTGCTGGACCGTTGCCCGCACAAGGGCGGCCCGCTCAGCCAGGGTATCGTGTTCGGCACCAGCGTGGCCTGCCCGCTGCACAACTGGACCATCGGCCTGTGCGACGGACAGGCAGCGGCACCCGACGAAGGCTGCACGCCGAAGTTTGCGGTCAAAGTGGAAGATGGCCAGGTGTTCCTGGACGCGAACGAGCTGCAAAGCCAGGCCACGGACCTCACCCGACCCATCGCCGGCCCCGCTCGGCGCGCTACCTGCGCATGAACATGAGCACGTCCATCACCCGCTCCACCTGCCCCTACTGCGGCGTGGGCTGCGGCGTGCTCATCGAAAGCCAAGGCAATCAGATCACCGGTGTGCAAGGCGACCCGGACCACCCGGCCAACTTCGGCAAGCTGTGCAGCAAGGGCCAGACGCTGCACTTCACTGCTTCACCCGCTGTGACGGCGCAGACGCGCCTGCTGCACCCCATGATCCGCACCGCTCGCGGCGGGCCCGCACAGCGCACCGACTGGGACAGCGCCCTGAACCTGGCCACCGAGCGCTTTGACCGCACCATCCGCGAACACGGCCCCGACTCGGTGGGTTTCTACATCAGCGGCCAGTTGCTCACCGAGGACTACTACGTCTTCAACAAGCTCGCCAAAGGCCTGATCGGCACCAACAACGTCGACACCAATTCCCGCCTGTGCATGAGCAGCGCGGTGGCGGGCTACAAGCTCACGCTGGGTGCGGACGCACCACCCGCCTGCTACGACGACGTGAACCACGCCGGGTGCCTGTTCATCGTCGGCAGCAACGCCGCCTTTGCCCACCCGGTGCTGTTCCGCCGCATTGAAGAAGCACGGCAGCGCAACCCCCGCATGAAGGTCATCGTGGCCGACCCGCGCCGCACCGACACCGCCGAACTCGCCGATCTGTTCCTGCCGATCCAGCCCGGCAGCGACGTGATGCTGTTCCACGGCCTGCTGCACATCATGCTGTGGGAAGGCTGGACGGATCCCGCCTACATCGCCGCCCACACCAGCGGGTTTGACGAACTCAAATCCCTGGTGCGCGACTGCACGCCCGACCGCGTGGCCGATGTGTGTGGCATCCGCAAGGAAGACCTGTTCACCGCCGCCAAATGGTTCGCCGGCCTGGACGACAAGAATTCCACCGCCCGCAAGCCCACGCTCAGCCTGTACTGCCAGGGCCTGAACCAGAGCAGCAGCGGCACCGCGAAAAACGCCACCCTGATCAACCTGCATCTGGCCACCGGCCAGATCGGCAAGCCCGGCGCAGGCCCGTTCAGCCTCACCGGCCAGCCCAACGCCATGGGTGGCCGCGAAGTGGGTGGCCTGGCCAACCTCATGAGCGCCCACCGTGACCTGGACAACCCCGCGCACCGCGCCGAAATGGCAGGGTTCTGGGGTGTGCCCTTGGTGCCCGACAAGCCGGGCAAGACGGCGGTCGAGATGTTCCAGGCCGTCGCCGATGGCGAAATCAAGGCCCTTTGGATCGCGTGCACCAACCCGGCGCAGTCCATGCCTGACCAAGCCACCGTGCGCCGCGCGCTGGAGCGCGCCGAGTTCGTGGTGGTTCAGGAGGCCTTTGCCACCGCCACCACCTGCGACTTCGCCGACCTGCTGCTGCCCGCCACCACCTGGGGCGAAAAAGAAGGCACGGTCACCAACAGCGAGCGCCGCATCAGCCGCGCGCGCGCTGCTGTGCCCGCGCCAGGCGAGGCCCGGCACGACTGGCAGATCGTGGTGGACCTTGCGCAGCGGATCGAAACCATGCTGCGGCCCGGCCAGCCCACCCTCTTCCCCTACGACAACCCCGAATCCATCTGGCTCGAACACCGCGAGTCCACCCGCGGCCGCGACCTCGACATCACCGGCCTGAGCTACGACATGCTGGAGCGACAGGGCCCGCAGCAATGGCCGCTGCCCGACGGCGCTGAACACGGCAAGGCCCGGCTGTACGAAGACGGCATCTTCCCCACAGCAGACGGCAAGGCCCGCTTCGCCGCCCTGCCTTGGAAACCCGTGGCCGAGCCGCGTGAGTCGCGCTTCCCCTTCTCACTGACCACCGGGCGCCTGCGCGACCAGTGGCACGGCATGACCCGCACCGGCACGCTTGGCCGTCTGTTTGGCCACGTGTCCGAACCCGTGGTGCAACTGCACCCGCAAGACATGGAGCGCCGTGGCCTGAAAGACGGCGATCTGGTGCACGTGACCAGCAAGCGCGGCTCCATCGTGTTGCCGCTGCAGGGGTCAGCCAGCATCGGCCTTTCGCAGGCCTTCATTGCCATGCACTGGGGCCCCGAATACCTGAGCGGGCGCAGCAGCAGCGGAGGCGTGCTGGTCGGGGTGAACGCGCTCACCACGTCGGCCTACTGCCCCACGTCCAAGCAGCCTGAACTCAAGCACGCGGCGGTCAAGGTGCTGAAGGCCGAGTTGCCGTGGTCGCTGTTGGCCATGGCCTGGCTGCCAGACGATCAGGCGCTGGCCGTGCAGGCAGCGCTGCGCGCCCTGATGCCCACCTTCGAGTTCGCCACCTGTGTGCCGTTCGGACGCGACCGCACCGGCGTGCTGTTTCGCGCGGCAGCCCACGACGCCCCAGATGCCGCCGTGGTGGAACAAGTCGAGGCCTTGCTGGGTCTCAAGACAGCAGACGCCTTGCGCTACGTCGACCGCCGCCTTGGCCAGCGCCGCACCGCCCGGCTGGTGCGCACCGGCGATGCCACCAGGCTGGAAGCCTTTGTGCTGGCAGGCGATACCCGGGCAGAAGCCTGGATCCGGCCCCTGCTGCAAGACGAACTGCCAGCCGAGGCTTACGGCAGGTTGCTGCTGATGCCTGGCGCCAAGGCGCCCGTGGCCGTGGTGGCGCGAGGCAGGCAGGTCTGCACCTGTTTCAACGTGAATGAAGACGACATCACCACCCAACTGACCACCTGTGGAGGCACCGAGAGTGAGCGCCTTGCCACGCTGCAGGGCCGTCTGCGCTGCGGCACCAACTGCGGCTCCTGCATTCCGGAGCTGCGTCGCCTGGTGCGCGCCACGCCGCAAATCCTCCGTGTGGCTTGAGGTCGGCAGTCAATCAGCATATAACCCAAAGTCATCTGAACTCCCCGACAATCGCGCGCCATGGGCATCAGTCAATACATCAAGGAAATCGGTCGCGGCAAGGACGGCGCGCGCGCGCTCACACGCGAACAGGCCGCCGACCTGATGGGCCAGGTCCTCGATGGCACAGTGACCGACCTGGAGGTGGGCGGCTTCTGCCTGGCCATGCGCATCAAGGGCGAAACGCCTGAAGAAATGGCGGGCTTTCTGGACGCCGCACACCAGCGCCTGAATCGCCTGCCCGACAACGGCCTGACCACCGTGGTGCTGCCCAGCTACAACGGTGCGCGCAAGCTGCCGGTGCTCACCCCCCTGCTGGCCCTGCTGCTGGCCCAGCGCGGCGCTGCGGTGCTGGTGCACGGCACGGCCACCGAAGACAAACGTGTGAGCAGCGCCAGCGTGTTCGACGCACTGGGCGTCACCCCGGTCACCGTCCCTTTGGAATTGGGTGCTGGCCAACTCGCCTTCATGCCCACCGAGGCGTTGAGCCCCGGCCTCAAGCGCCTGCTCGACGTGCGCCGCGCCGTGGGCCTGCGCAATCCGGCCCACAGCCTGGTCAAGCTCATGAACCCCTGCCAGGGCAAGGCCTTCATTGTGGGCAGCTACACGCACCCCGAATACGCCACCTCCATGGCGGCCACCTTCGCCCTCACCGGCACGCACGCCATGCTGCTGCGCGGCACCGAGGGTGAGCCGGTGGCCGATGCACGCCGCACACCGCAGATGGAGGCCTTCCGCAATGGCGAGCGCCACCTGTTGCAAGCCGCCCAAAGCGGCACCCTGGCCACCGTGCCTGATCTGCCCCGCGAAGTGGACGCCCCAACCACCGCGAGCTACATCCGCGCCGTGATGAGCGGCGAGCGCACCGTGCCTCTGTCCATCGCCCTGCAGCTGGAACACATCTTGCAAGAACTGCACCACCATGAAGCCACAGACCATGCCATCGCCCTCTGACTATTTGCCCGGCTCCGTGGCGCTCGTGGGTGCTGGCCCAGGCGATCCG
Source organism: Betaproteobacteria bacterium HGW-Betaproteobacteria-16 (assembly GCA_002840835.1). GTDB lineage: Bacteria > Pseudomonadota > Gammaproteobacteria > Burkholderiales > Burkholderiaceae_C > Hydrogenophaga. The sequence continues at coordinate 34,999 of PHCQ01000018.1, forward strand.
GAACTGCTCACCATCAAGGCAGCCAAGGCCATCGCGGCGGCCACCGTGCTGCTGGTCGACGATCTGGTCAGCGATGGCGTGCTGGCCCATGCCTCACCCACGGCGCGCATCGTGCACGTGGGCAAACGCGGCGGCTGCAAGAGCACGCCACAGGCCTTCATTGAAAAGCTCATGATCATGGCCGCACGCGAGGGTGAGGTGGTGGTGCGGCTCAAGGGAGGCGACCCGTTCATCTTCGGCCGCGGCGGCGAAGAGGTGGAACACCTGCGCGATGCGGGCATTGAGGTGAAGGTGATCAACGGCATCACATCCGGTCTGGCTGGGTTGACGTCGCTCGGTGTACCACTCACCCACCGTGAACACGCCCATGGTGTGGTCTTCGTGACCGGCCATGCCAAGCCGGGCGATGCTGGCACCGACTGGAAAGCCCTGGCCGCCACCGCGCGCGACGCCAGGCTCACGCTGGTGATCTACATGGGTGTTTCAAGCGCCGCGCAAATCCAGGCCGATCTCCTGACCGGCCTGCCCGCCAGCACGCCGCTGGCCATCATCCAGCACGCCACCCTGCCCCACCAGCGCCACGCGGTGACCACACTGGGCGAGCTGCGCACCACCATCGACCACGAGCAACTGGGCAGCCCAGCCGTGATCGTGGTGGGGGATGTGGTCAATGGTGTGGCCGCCGTGGCCGTTCCCCATCAGCTTCACCGCGCGGCCTGAAGCGCAAGCGTCGCCTGAATTGGCTCACCCCCGCCGCGCTTCGCGCGACCCCCTTCCAGGGGGCGATACCAGTGGCCCGGCGAAGCCGGTTCCACGGTATCTCTGGATGGAGTCATCACGCGCCGGAAAGGCTTGGGTCCACCTCCGCCGCGCTTCGCACGCCCCCTTGCACGGCCCCAGCCGCCCGTTACACTGCGCGCTGAAAAGGGCCGAGGGGGTCGCGCCTGCAACACATTTCTGAGAGTTCGCCATGATCGAAAAACTGATCGACCTGACGCGCAGTCATGGTGCCCTCCAGCCCGGGCGCGGCATGGTCACTGGCGTGATTGCGCTGACGCTCGCCATCCTGTGCTTCCTGGGTGTGCTGGCCTTTCACTTCCCCCAGTACCTCACCACGCCCGAACTGCGCCGCAGCTATGACGTGAACCTGATGCGTCAACTGCTGTTCTGGTCGCTGGTGCTGGCCGGCGCGCTCAGCCTGGTGAATCTGGTGTTCCGGCGCGCGCCCTGGCTGGCCGGCACGGCGTTCGCCCTGGTGCTGCTCTCCGCGCTGCTCGGTGGACATCAGGTGGAAGTGGACCCCAACTTCCCCGACCACACGCCCTACATCGGCCTGGACTGGTTCATCCTCGACCTGCTGGGTTCGGCCCTGATCTTCATCTTCATTGAAAAGCTGTTCGCCCTTCGCAAGGACCAGCCGGTGTTCCGGCCTGAATGGCAGACCGACTTCCAGCACTTCATCGTCAACCACATGGTGATCGGTTTCATGCTGCTGGCCACCAACCTGCTGGTGCACAAGCTGTTCGGCTGGGCGGCCGATGACGGCATCCGGGGCTGGTTTGGTGCATTGCCGCTCTGGGTGGGCCTGCCCCTGATCGTGCTGGTGGCCGATCTGGTGCAGTACTGGACCCACCGCGCCTACCACGAGGTGCCTGTGCTATGGCGCCTGCATGCCGTGCACCACAGCGCCAAACACATGGACTGGATGGCCGGTTCGCGCCAGCACCTGATCGAAATCCTCATCACCCGCACCCTGGTGCTGGCGCCCATCTTCCTGCTGGGTTTTTCCAAGGAAGTGATCGACGCCTACATCATCATCGTGGGCTTCCAGGCCGTGTTCAACCACGCCAATGTGAGCGTGCGCCTGGGTCCGCTGCGCTACCTCATCGTCACGCCCAACTTCCATCACTGGCACCACAGCCAGGACCAGGAGGCGCTCGACAAGAACTACGCCGCGCACTACGCCTTTCTGGACCACCTGTTTGGCACGGCAGTGAAAAGCGAAAAAGCCTGGCCCGAGCAATACGGCGTGCTCGGCGACTACGTGCCCGACGGCTTCTGGAAGCAGATGAAATTTCCGTTCACCTGGAAGGGCTGAGCCACGTCATGCCCGCGCAGTGGGCGCCATGCCTTGAAGCCAGGGATCCCGGTCTGACCCGCCAAACTGCTCCATCAGGAAATCGACAAACAAACGCGTTCTGGCCGGCAGATGCTGTCGAGCTGGCACCGCTGCAAACAGCCGCAGCACGGTTCCTCGCCAATCTGGCAGCACGTGCAACAGGCGCCCTTGCCGAATGGCTTGCTCGGCGGCAAAGCTGGGCAGTCCGACCACACCCGCACCGGCCAGCGCCAAGGCCAGCGTCATGTCGATGTGGTGGGTGGCAAAGGACGCCGAACGCACCGGCACATTGACCATCGCAGATTCTGTCAGGGAAGCGTTTGGCACACGCCGGTAAAGGGTGATCTCCTTGCGCTGACCCGCCACCGCTGGTGCCACACCCGTGTGATGCACCAGGTCCTCCGGGGTTTCTGGCGTTCCGCACCGGCCCAGATAGTCCGGGCTTGCGCAGAGCATGAAGGTGGACCAGGCCAAGGGCCTCGCCACGAACTCGCCCTGCAGCGTCTGCGAACCCAATGAGAGCACCGACACATCGAACGCGCTGTCCGCGCTGTCCAGCGGGCCGGGCAACGACAGTTCCACCGCAATGCGGGGATAACGTGCCGAGAACGCAGGCAACACCGGCGCCAGCTGGTGAACGGCAAATGCCGGTGGGCACAACACCCGCAAGTTCCCCGCAGGTTCACGCACCGCCGCACCGGCCAGCGCATCGTTGGCGTCCAGTTGTGCCAGCACTTCGCGCGCACCCATCAGATAGGTCTCGCCCACCTCTGTCAGTGCCAGGCGGCGGGTGGTCCGGTTGAGCAGGCGTGCGCCCAGATGGGCTTCGAGTTCAGCCACGCAGCGCGTGACCACCGCAGGCGCAAGGTCAAGCGTGCGCGCGGCACCGGCAAAACTGCCCTGTGCCACCACCTGGCTGAACACCCTCAAACAGCGAAGCTGATCCATGGCAGGATTATTCCATTGAGAGGAATAGATCATGCATTCTCAGGCTATTTTCAGTCACAAATGGCCAGATTAAGCTCTAAGGCAACCAGATTGTTCATATTTCAGATTCAATATGCCAGCCATCTTCACCCGCCGAACCGCCACCAGGGCCTTGACCACACTTTCGCTCGCGATGCCCTGGCGGGTCTGGCCGAAGGCGCCTGAAGCAGCACACGGACTGCCGGCGTCGGCGTCAGCCCGACTGAACGCACTTCAGGCCAATCCCGACCTGGCCGGCGATCGCGTTTACCGGGCGGATGTGCATTCACAAGAAGCACCCGATGCACCACCGCTGTTCGTCTACGCGCGCCACGTCAAATCCGTCGGGTCTGATCGGGTGGCGTCCCACCTGACTTACCTTCCCAGCGGCGAGCTGATCATCGAAGAGCGTGTCACCAGTTCGGTCGGCCATGTCTTTCAGCGCCTGGACGTGGCCAACCGGCAAACCGGCCTGGCCGGCTCGGTGGAGCTGGACGCGGATCAACGCCAGCTCCACTTCGAACGGACGGACTCGGCGCAGCACAAGAGCGAGCGCGTGACCGCGCCGGTGGTCGCCGGCCCCAATCTGCATGGCCACATCCTGCAGCACTGGGGCACCTTGAACAAGGGCGAGCGACTGCCCGTTCGCATGGTGGTGCTGTCGCGCATGGAGACGCTGGGATTCGACATTCACAAGATCGCATCCAACGGGCGCACCTCCACGATCCAGATCACTCCCAACCACTTCCTGTTGCGCCTGGTGGTCTCACCTTTGCGTGTCGTCTTCGACAACTCAACCGGTCGCGTGGTGCGCTACGAGGGCCGCGTGCCACCGATGAGGGCTGCCGGGCAGAAGCTGGTTGACCTGGACGCTGCAGTGGACTACCACTGGGACACAGACCGCTACCGGTGACCACACCATGCATGCTTTGGCGCGGAGATTGCTTGATTCCGGCCATGACTTCCCTCGCCACCCTCCCCCGTCTCACTTCGCACCAGGACACTCCCCACCACATCGCGAACCTGTCGCTGGTAAACATCGCCGCGCGCCAGCGAATGCTCTCGCAACGCATGATCCTGCAGACCGTGATGGCTACCAATGATGATGCAGAGTGGTTGCGCGCGGCCCAAAGCAGCCTGCGCATCTTCACCGAAAGTCAGCATCACCTGAGGGCCACCATCGAACAGCTCGAACCCGCCAGTGCCCGCAAGATCACCGAAGCCTACGAAGGCTCCAATGGCGTGGGGCCCACGGTGAACACATTCATGCATCTCATGCGCAGCGCACTTGATCAGATCGAGTCGGGCAGCCCGCGTTCGGCGGACACCACAGCCGAGCTGGTCGGTCACACCGATCGCATCCTGACCGCGCTCAACACCGCCACGACGGCTTTCGACGAAGTCGGCCAGGCCCGCTCCGACACGATGATGAAGGAACTGGCTGGCATCGTTGAAGACATTCAGGGCGTGGCCAAGGAGGCCAAGGTGGTGAGCTTCAACGCCCAGGTCATGGCCGCGCGCGCCGGGCAGCATGGACGCGAATTTGCGGTGGTGGCCAATGTGCTGTCCGACATCACCGGCGAGATCGACCGCCTCACCCGCAAGGCGGCCGTGCTGGCCGAACGCAGCAGATCAAAGTGAAACACCCCCGCGCCGCGCGTCGCGCGTCACCCCCTCAAGGGGGCGATACCAGTCGTCCGGCAGAGCCGGCCCGACGGTATCTCTGAACTGAGTCACTTCGCGCCGGAAGGGCTGGGGTCCACCCCAGCCATGCTGTGCGCCTACACTGCGCGCCATGCAAGATTTCGACGTCATCGTCATCGGCGCGGGTGCAGCCGGTCTGTTCTGCGCCGGCGTTGCGGGCCAGCGCGGCCTGCGCGTGCTGGTGCTCGACCACAGCGACAAGGTGGCCGAAAAGGTGCGCATTTCCGGGGGTGGGCGCGCCAACTTCACCAACCGCGACATCGACGTGCGCCAACCGCACAAGCATTTTCTGAGCGAGAACCCGAATTTCTGCCGCTCCGCCCTGTCGCGCTACACGCCGGCCGACTTCATCGAACTGGTGCAGAAGCACGGCATCGGTTTCCATGAAAAGCACAAGGGTCAGCTCTTCTGCGACCGATCGGCAGAAGACCTGATCCAGATGCTGCTGCGCGAATGCGAAGCCGGTGGCGTGCAGCGCTGGCAGCCCTGCGCTGTCAAAGCCGTGCGCGCCAGCAGCGAAGCCAGCTACGAGATCGACACCGATCGCGGCACCGTGGCCAGCCGCGCCCTCGTGATCGCCACCGGTGGGCTGTCCATCCCCAAGATTGGCGCCACCGACTTTGGCTACCGGCTGGCCAGGCAGTTTGGCTTGCGGCTTGTGGAGCCCCGCCCCGGTCTGGTGCCGCTCACCTTTGACGGCGATGGCTGGGCCCCGTATGCCAATCTGGCTGGGCTGGCCCTGCCTGTGCTGATAGACACGGGTGGCCATGTCAGCCCCCACGCTCCGCCGCTGCGCGGGTCGCTGCCCCCCGAGGGGGCGCCTTCTGCCTTGGGGCGGCCCGGCGGCAAAAGGAAGAACCTCGTCACTTTCCACGAAGACCTGCTGTTCACCCACCGAGGTCTTTCCGGGCCTGCCATCCTGCAGATCTCCAGCTACTGGCGCGACGGCACACCCATCCGTCTGAACCTGGCACCCGACGTGAACCTGACCGAAGCCCTGGCGCGCGCCAAGGCCACATCGCGCAAACTGCTTGCGAATGAGCTGGCCAGTGTCGTGCCCAGCCGGCTGGCTGACGCGTGGGTGCAACAGGACGCCGACTGGCAGCGTCCGGTGGCCGAGGCCACAGACAAGGCGCTGACCCGCCTGGCCGAACGCCTGTCGCGCTGGGAAATCACCCCCACCGGCAGTGAAGGCTACAAAAAGGCCGAAGTCACACTCGGTGGCGTGGACACGCGCGATCTGTCGTCACAGACCATGGAGTCGAAACAACCCGGCCTGTATTTCATTGGCGAGGTGGTGGATGTGACCGGTTGGCTGGGCGGCTACAACTTCCAGTGGGCCTGGTCCAGCGCGCATGCGTGTGCATGTGCCATCCCCTTGTAGCGCCTCATTTGCCCGACTCTCAACGATCCAACCCCTTGCCGGCGGCTGGCGAAGGGCTATAATCCAAGGCTTTGCTGGCAAATACCCGTCTGCCAATACTAGTTAACGACGGGACTTTTTGCGGAAACGACGCCCGGGCCCGATCTTCCCGGTCATCCTCTTTCCGCGCAATCTGGATCACTTTCGCCAATGACGACCATCCGTGTAAAAGACAACGAACCCTTCGACGTCGCCCTGCGCCGCTTCAAGCGCACCATCGAAAAACTCGGCCTGCTGACCGACCTCCGCGCCCGCGAGTTCTACGAAAAGCCCACCGCCGAGCGCAAGCGCAAGAAAGCAGCCGCCGTCAAGCGCCACTACAAGCGTGTGCGCTCGATGCAGTTGCCGAAGAAGCTGTACTGATCATTGGTCAGACCAAAAAAACCCGCTCGGGACGCCGCAGCGGGTTTTTTTGTATCTGCGGCCGGCCAAAGTCGCCTCAAGTCAGGCGCAAACGCTGAACCAGCGCCTGCGCCGCCTCGCGCAAAGCCGCTTCGAAATCGCTGCGCAACGGATGCGCGTCACGCCAGCGAGGCGTCATCACCGCCACCTGAAAGGGAATGGCGACGCTGAGAGGGCGCACCACCAGCCCATCACCAGCCATGGCCAGCGCCGTCAGGGGATTGACGATGCCCAGGCCCAGCCTCTCACGCACCAGCGCACAGACCGACACCGCACTCGCTGTTTCCAGACGCAGTTCGCGCTGCACGCCCTCGCCTTCGAAAAGAGCGTCGATCTGCAGCCGGTAAGGGTCGGACGGCGACAGGCTGATGAAGGGCTGGTTTTCAAAATCAGCCGGTGTCAACCGCGCGCGGGCGCACAACGGGTGTGCCGCAGGCAGCACCGCCACCTCGTCAGCCACCAGCAACGACTGCCAATCGCAGGCGCTGGGCGGTTCCCTGCGTTCGCTCAGGCCCAGATCAAAGCGCTGCTCGGACAATGCCGCCTCCAGTTGCGGCGAATCCATGGGTGCGAGGCTGACCGCCGCTTCGGCCTGCCGGCCCACAAACCGACGGATCGCATCCGGCAGCAGGGCGTGGGCCAGTGCGGGAAGACAGGCCACCTGCAGCCGGCCATGCGCGTAGGAGCGCAGCGCCACGGCGGTGGCCGCGATACGGTCCAACCCCACGTACGACAAGCGCACTTCTTCCATCAACGCCAGCGCGCGCGCCGTGGGCTGCAGCCTGCCCTTGCGACGGTCGAACAGCACCAGGCCCAGCACCTGCTCCAGGCGCGCGATCTCGCGGCTCACCGTGGGCTGTGAGGTGTGCAGCAGTTCAGCGGCGCGCGTGACGTGTCCTGCCTGCATGACGGCACGAAACACTTCGATCTGGCGGTGAGTCAAATCCATATCAAAAATGAATATGCAACTGAAAACAAAGCATTTTGCAACATGACATTGAAAAGGCATCATCTGGCGCATGAATCCATTCGATCCCGCCACCCTCACCCGCCTTGCCCTTGAGCACGGCACGCCCCTGTGGGTCTACGACGCCGCGACCATCCGCCAGCGCATTGCCGACCTCCGGTCCTTCGATTCCATCCGTTTTGCACAGAAGGCCAACGCCAACACCCATCTGCTGCAGCTCATGCGCGAACAAGGCGTGGTGGTGGACGCGGTCTCGCGCGGTGAAATCGAGCGCGCGCTGGCCGCTGGCTACACGGCCGCTCCTGAAGCCTGCGGCGCCAGCGGCATTGTTTTCACCGCCGACCTCTTCGATCACGACACACTTGACACCGTGGTGCACCACCACATACCGGTGAACGCAGGCTCCACCGACATGCTGGACCAGCTGGGTGCGCGCTCGCCCGGCCACCGCGTGTGGCTGCGCATCAACCCTGGCTTTGGCCACGGCCACAGCAACAAGACCAACACCGGCGGCGAACACAGCAAACACGGTATCTGGCACACCGAACTGCCGCAAGCCCTGGCTGCCATCCAGCGCCACGGGTTGCACCTGGTGGGGCTGCACATGCACATCGGCTCTGGCGTGGACTACAGCCACCTGCAGCAGGTGTGCGCGGCCATGGTGACGCTGGTGAAAGACAGTGGTTGCACCCTGGAAGCCATCTCGGCCGGAGGCGGCCTGTCCATTCCTTATCGCGAAGGCGAAGCGCGCATCGACACCAACCATTACTTCAGCCTGTGGGACGCCGCCCGGCGCGAGATCGCGGCTCACCTGAAGCGCGATGTGCACCTGGAGATCGAACCCGGCCGGTACCTGGTGGCCGAATCCGGTGTGCTGCTCGCCGAAGTGCGTGCCACCAAATGGCAAGGCGACCAGCATTTCACCCTGGTGGATGCCGGCTTCTCCGACCTGATGCGCCCGGCCATGTACGGTGCCTTTCACGGCATGAGCCTGCTGGCACCGGACGCCGCGCAGCGGCCCTTGCGGCACACCGTGGTGGCAGGACCGTTGTGCGAATCGGGCGACGTGTTCACGCAGGAAGAAGGCGGCGTGGTGCTGACGCGCGAACTGCCCGAAGCCCGCGTGGGCGACCTGCTGGTGCTGCACGATGCCGGTGCATATGGCGCCTCCATGTCCAGCAACTACAACAGCCGACCACTTGCTGCCGAGGTGCTGGTGGACGGCCCGGATGCGCGGCTGATCCGGCGGCGCCAGCGGGTGGAGGAATTGCTGGAACTTGAAAACACCCCCCTGCGCCGCTGACGCGGCTTCCCCCCTCTCTGGCGCGCCTTCGGCGCTTGGAGGGGGGACACACCCTGAGGCCCGCTGTACTTGGGCCCCCCCTGCGCCGCTGCGCGGCTTCCCCCGTAGGGGGACGCACCCAGAGGCCCGGCAAAGCCGGCTCCTCGGGAGCCCTGGATAGGGTCCTCGCTTGCGGACGCCCTTGCGCGACAATGGGCGGTTCTTTTGAACATCCAACGGATTTGCACCATGAGTCTCAAAGCACACATCACCGAAGACATGAAGAACGCCATGCGCGCCAAGGACACGGAGCGTCTGGGGGCCATCCGCATGTTGACCGCTGCCATGAAGCAGAAGGAAGTGGACGAGCGGGTGGAGCTGGACGATGCGATGGTGGTGGCCATCGTGGACAAGCTGGTGAAGCAGCGCAAGGACTCCATCGCCGCGTTTGAACAGGCGGACCGTCAGGACCTGGCCGACAAGGAGAAGGCCGAGATGGCGGTACTGCAGGCCTACCTGCCGGCTCGCCTGTCTGCCGAGGAGGTCGCGACTGAAGTGCGAGCGATTGTCTCCGCGCTGGACGCTGAACTGGGGCGCCCTGCCGGCCCAGCCGACATGGGCAAGCTCATGGCCGCCGCGAAAGCCAGTCTGGCCGGCAAGGCCGACATGGGGCAGGTGTCAACCGCTGTCAAGGCCGCACTGGCCCGCTGATCCTGGGCAGATCGGAGGTCAGCCCACCTCGAAAGGCGCCCCCGCTCAGCCCACGAGGCGTACCCCTAGTCAGACCTCCTGGGGGTCGAAACATTTGCACACACTAAAATGCCTCGAAACCAGGATCCATGGGAACGAGGATGAAGTTTCGAATCAAGCACTTTCTGGCCTGCGTATGGCCAGCAGCCCTTCTCGGCCTGAGTGCCATGCCCGCCACTGTGTCGGCACAGACCACCACCTACGCCTGCAAGACCCAGAGCGGCATGGCCTACCGGTCGTCCAGGCCGTGCCCGAGACTCGAACCACCCGGCATGGTGTACTACGGCCCCACCGAAAAACCCCGACGCGACACACCCCGGCCACCACCCAAGATGGACCGGGCGGGTGAAGAGATCGGCTACATGAGCGCGAAGTGCGCGTCCATGCAGGATGGCATCCGCACCGGACCGGCGCGGGGCCTGAGCCGAGAAACGCTGCAAGAAGCCAGGAACACGTTCAACAGGGAGTGCGGAGACGAACGCCGAAAAGCCTCCCGACAGGTCTCGAAGGACAAGCGCGAACGGGAGAAGGAAGCCGAGCGTGAACAGGAGCTCGCTCAACAGCGCAAGCAGGAGTCCAGCGCGGCTGAAGCGCGCTACCGCAATCAGTGCGCAGAAATGCGCATCTCGATCCGCAATCGCAAAAAACGAGCCAATCCCACCGAAGGTGAGCTGCGCGATCTGGCACTGTTTGAATCGCGATTTGCAGAGCGCTGCGGAGAGTAAGGACCAGCCTGCAGCGCTTCGCGCTACCCCCAGGCGCACACCTTCGGACCGGCAAATCCCCGAGGCGGCTTTCCAAATTCGTTTCGGGTCAGAAACCCTGGTAGGCGATCCGCTCAGAGAATGAGAGCGGTTCCCACCACGGCCAGCGCCGCGCCCAGCCAGGCACCCACGGCTGGCCGACGCCGGTACACCAGCCAGAGCAGCGGCAGGATCATGATCGGCGTGACCGACGAGAGCACGGCCACCAGACCGGCCTGGCCGTGCCGCATGGCCTCCAGAATCAGCGTCATACCCAAAGCCATGGCGACCGCTGCACTCATGAAGATGAGCCCGGCATCGTTCCAGCGCAAAGCCGCCCGGGCTTTGGCGGCCTGCCAGCCCAGCGCGAGCAACACGGCGTGGGCCGCCAGGGCCATGCTCATGCGCACCGCGCTGGCCGCCACCGCGTCGATGCCGGTGGTCATCAAGGGCTTGAGCATCAAGGTGGCCACCGACTGGCACAGTGCCGCCAGCAGGCCCAGCCCCACGCCCACCGCCAGCGGGCCACGCGTCTGCTCCCAGCCGTGCAACTCGTCACTGCGCTTGCCCCAGACGATGGCCATCATCACACCCCCGATCAACAGACCGCTGCCCAGCAGCGCCCAGCCCCAGATCACTTCGCTCAGAAATGCCCAGGCCAGCACAGCAGAGAAAAGCGCATGGGTGGCAAACAGCACGCCCGATCGTCGAGGACCTAGCCGGTTCATGCAGGCGAACAAAGCCGTGTCGCCGATGAAAATACCGATCAGTCCGGAGAGGGCCAGCAGGGCCATGGCCGACGCATCCAGACTGCGCCAGCCACCGCCCAAGAGTGCCAGCGACCACAGCAGCAAACTCGCAAACAACATGCGCCAGCGGCTGAATGCAAAAGCGCCCAGGCGCTGCGCAGGCAGCGCAGAGAACAGACTCGACACCGCCCAGCAGGCTGCCGCCAGCAAGGCCAGGGCTTCAGGGCGCATAAGAACACCTGGGGTTGATAGGGGTCCACCGGCCGGCGCAGTGAACTGCGCACTGGCTGGACGTCAGATCAGCTCCCTGCTACCTTCATGCGGTTGATCAGCATCGATCCCACGGTTTTTGCGCCGTAGTTGTAGGCATCGCTGCCCACAGCCTCAATGCCCAGCAACATGTCCTTGAGATTGCCGGCAATGGTGATTTCCTGCACTGGGTAAGCGATTTCGCCGTTCTCCACCCAGTAACCCGATGCACCCCGGGAGTAGTCACCCGTCACGTAGTTGACGCCCTGCCCCATCAGCTCGGTCACGAACAGGCCGCGTCCCAGCTTCTTGAGCATCGCGCGCAGGTCGTCGCCCGGTTGGGTCAGGCGACTGGTCAGGGTGAGGTTATGCGAACCGCCGGCGTTGCCCGTGGTGCGCATGCCCAGTTTGCGGGCGGAATACGTGGAGAGGAAATAGCCCTGCACCTTGCCGGCGCTGAGCACCTTGCGGCGCGCGGTGCGCACGCCTTCATCGTCAAACGGCGCGCTACCCTTGCCGTTGATCAAATGGGGCTCCTCGACGATGTCGATATGCTTGGCCAGCACGCGCTTGCCCAGGCTCTCGTTGAGGAAGGTGGTCTTGCGGTACAGCGCGCCGCCGCTGGTGGCTTGTACATATGCACCCAGCAGGCCGGCCGCCAAGGGCGATTCAAACAGCACCGGGCATTCGGTGGTCGCAATCTTTCGGCCGTTCAGGCGCGCCAATGTGCGTTCGGCAGCGTAGCGCCCCACGGCCTCGGGAGTGGCCAGGTCTTGCGGTGCGCGCTGCGAGCTGTACCAGTAGTCGCGCTGCATGTTGGCTCCCTTGCCCGCGATGGGCGCCACCGACAGGCTGTGCCGCGAACTGGCGTAACCACCACTGAAGATGCCGGGCTTGCCGCGCTCACCACCCCGCATGTGAGCCGTAAAGAAGTGCGACTGCTGGGCAGACACACCCGCGCCTTCGCTGTTGTTGATCTTGCGGCTGGTGGCAAACGCCGCGGCCTCGCAGGCCAGGGCAATATGCATGGCCTGTTCCGACGTGATGGCCCAGGGATGGAACAGGTCCAGATCGTTGTAGGTGTCGGCCACATCTTCCGGGTCGGGCAGACCGGCCACCGGGTCTTCGGCGGTGAAGCGGGCGATGTCATAGGCGGCCTGCACCGTCTGGCGCACAGCGGCTGGAGAGAAATCAGACGTGGAAGCGTTGCCGCGCTTGCGGCCCAGGTACACCGTGACGCCGAGCGACTTGTCGCGGTTGCGCTCCACGTTCTCCAGTTCACCCTTGCGCACCGACACGCTCAGGCCTGCGCCTTCGGAGACCTCGGCGGCTGCGTCGGCAGCACCCAGTTGCTTCGCATGCGAGAGGGCCATGTCCACCAGTTCTTCGAACTGGCTGCGGGCATACTGGAAACCGGCCAGCGGTTCGCGCGATGAAGCGGGAGCGGCGGCGGGGGTGGAAGGGGCTTGAACCAGGGGTGATGGGGCTTTTTTCATGTCGACGGCTATGATACTTGCCGCCCCCCTTGGCCGCTGCGCGTCCTGCGCAAGCCCACTTTGAGAGATCCATGTCCCGCAAACCCACCAAAGGCTATTACGTCCGTGGCCAGTTCGTCGCCGAGGGCAGCGAGCTCGACCTGGAGCTCAAGCGCGAGCTCAAGGGTTCGACCGACATGAGCAAGACCGACATGAAGAAGCACAGCGACCACCTGCAGTCGCTGGGCGAAAGCCTGCTCACCCTGGGTGCGCCCGCCCTGGCCCGCTTGAGCGAAACGCTGGATCTGTCCGAGAAGCTGACCGATGCCGTCGTTGAAGCCAAGCGCATCACCAACTTCGAAGGTCGGCGCCGGCAGATGCAATACATCGGCAAGCTCATGCGCCGGCTCGACGAAGATGCCATCGCGGCCATTGAGGCGGCGATCGAAGAACAGCGAAAGCCCTCGGCCAGCGCCACGCTGGCTCTGCACCAGGCCGAACAATGGCGCGACCAGCTGATCGCAGACGACGACGCCCTCACCCGCTGGCTGAGCAGCGTCCCGGATGCAGATGTGCAAAACCTGCGCGCACTCATTCGCCAGGCCCGCAAAGACGCACAGACCAACGCGGCGCAGGAGCGCCCCGGCGAAGCCGTGCGCCATGGCAAGGCCTACAGAGAAATTTTCCAGATCGTGCGCACTGCCCTGAACAAGGACAGTGACGAAGAAGCGATCGATCCCGACGCCGAGCAGCCCTGAACACCATGACCGAAGCAGCCCAGACACCCGATCCCGTTCGCATCGGCATCGTCTCCATCAGCGACCGCGCCAGCTCCGGCGTCTACCAGGACCAGGGTCTGCCCGCCCTGCAGGACTGGCTGACCCGCGCCCTGAAAAACCCCATCACCTTCGATGCGCGCCTGATCCCGGACGAGGCCGACACCATCAGCGCCACCCTGATCGAACTGGTGGATGCAGGTTGTTCGCTGGTGCTGACCACCGGCGGCACCGGCCCCGCCCTGCGCGACGTGACACCGGAAGCCACCCTGGCCGTGGCACACAAGACGATGCCCGGATTCGGCGAACAGATGCGCCAGATCAGCCTGGCCTTTGTGCCCACGGCCATCCTGTCTCGCCAGGTGGCGGTGATCCGTGGGCAGAGCCTGATCATCAACCTGCCCGGTCAACCCAAGGCCATCGCAGAGACCCTCGAAGGCCTCAAAAACCCCGACGGCACCCAGAAAATCAACGGCATCTTTGCGGCCGTGCCGTATTGCATCGACCTCATCGGCGGCCCCTACCTGGAGACCAACGACGAGGTGTGCAAGGGATTCAGACCCAAGAGCGCGGTGCGGCCTCCGCGCGGCTGACCACCCCAGTCGTCTGGCTCGCAAAACCTGTCATGACATCCAGAAATCCATAAAGCAACAGGTCTGAGGGGGAATCGTTCCGTATGCCGATTTACCGATGTAACCGATGTGGCCACGTGGCCGAAGCTGCCACCGCTGGCACGCAGGTGCCTTGCCAAAGCTGCGGCACACCCGCGACGGTCTTCGACACGGTGTTCTATGTGCAAAAGCTGCTGGAACGCTACACCGCAGCGATGAGGGAGATCAAGGCGCTCAAGGCTGTCGACGAAACCTCCGCGACCGAGCAACTGACTGAGGCAGCGCAGGAGACCACATCACCCCCTCTGCACGAAGTGGACCTGCTCAACACCAGCTTTTTGGCCACAGCGGCACAACACGCCCCCATCGAGCAATGGCTGAGGTCCCGACAGATCGAGGCGCAATTTGACCACGCCAATGTCGACACCACAGGCTACTTTGACGACGCCGCACGCATGCTGGGCGACCGGTTCGACCTGTTTGGCGAACTGATTGATCGCGTCTCCTACGCCTACAGGAAAAGCCACACCACCGTGAACCTGGATCTGAACAGTCTGAGCCAGAAAGACATCCAGACCCTCAGCACGGCCTGCAGACAACTGCACAGTCAGACACTTTTTGCCCGCTACCACTACCAGAAGCCTGAAAAGGTGGTGCGCCTGACGCTGCAAAGCGCGCCCAATGTGAGACAGTTTTTTGATGGTGGCTGGCTCGAGTGGTACGCCCTCATCGAACTGCTGCAGGTGTTTCAGGCGCGCAAGCTGGCGTTTTCATGCGCACGAGGGGTCAAGGTGGTGTTTGCCAACGAAGATCTGCACGAGCTCGACGTGGTGGCCCTGCCCTCGGGTCAGCCCCCCATCTGCATTGAATGCAAGTCTGGTGAATTCAGGCGCGAGATCGACAAATACCAGCGCCTGCGCAAGCGGCTGGGTATTGAGCGCAGCCGATTCATCGTTTGCGCTTCCGACATCACACCCGAACAGGCATCGAGTTTCACAGCCATGTACGACCTGACATTTGTCAATTTGTCGTCGCTGGGCGCCCATCTGGCGACATTGAACTGAACAACCCACCCGCAGAGGCATCATGAAAATCACCAAAGACACCATCGTCACCATCACCTTCAAGGCCACCAACGCCCAAGGCAAACTGCTTGAAGACGGCAAGGAGCCGCGCGCTTACCTGCACGGTGGTTACAACAACACCCTGCCCGGCATTGAAAAGGCGCTGGAGGGCCAGGAAAAAGGCTTTCAGAGCACGCTGGTCTTGCAGCCCGAAGACGCCTTCGGCGTGCGCGACGAAAGCCTGGAGACCACCATTGCCAAGCGCGACTTCCCGCCCGGCGTGAAGGTGGGCGGACAGCTGGAAGGCACGGACGACCAGGGTCGTCAACAGGTGTTCAACGTGAAGAAGATCAAGGGCGACACCGTGTACCTGGATGGCAACCACCCGCTGGCCGGCGAGGTGCTGCACTTCGCGGTGAAAGTGGTGGATGTGCAGCCGGCCAGTGCCGAAGAGATTGCGCATGGGCATGCGCATGGCGCGCACGGGCATCACCATTAGTCTCTCCCCCCCGCGCAGGTTCGGAATCACCCCAAGGGGGCGGCATCTGCGCCCCGGCAAAGCCGATTCCGCGATGCCACTTAGCTGGATCCCCCCTCCGGCGCGACGTGACTTGATCCAGAGATGCCGTGGAACCGGCTTCGCCGGGCCACAGGCATCGCCCCCTTGAGGGGGTGACGCCGGAGGCGGCGCGGGGGTGGGCCCTATTTCCCTATGAGTTGATTGAGTTTTTCAGCCTCAAAACACTCTTCGCGCGCCGCATCTTTCGGCACACAGTCGCCGTCGTCACGCGTCTTCGAAAGCTTCTCGATCGCGCACCACAGCAACGCGATCTGGTGCTCCTGGCTGGCGGTGCTGTCGATCAGGCCACGCATGGCCTGAGACAGCGGGTCGTCCTCCTGCGTGATGCCGTAGGCCTGAAACTTCGGAGCGGCCTCAGTCACGTCGGCGCTTTCACCGGTCTTGCTGGGGATGATGCGCGCTGGAATGCCCACCGCCGTGGCGCCAGCGGGCACGGGTTTGATGACCACGGCGTTGCTGCCGATCTTGGCCCCGTCGCCCACTTCGAAACCGCCCAGCACCTTTGCACCGGCGCTCACCACCACGTCCTTTCCCAGCGTGGGGTGGCGCTTGGTGCCTTTGTAGAGCGAGGTGCCGCCCAGGGTCACGCCCTGGTAGATGGTGCAGCCATCGCCAATCTCGGCGGTTTCGCCCACCACCACGCCCATGGCATGGTCGAAGAACACGCGTTCACCCACTTTCGCACCCGGATGAATCTCGATGCCCGTGAGCCAGCGCGCGAGGTGTGAAATGAAACGGCCCAGCCACTTGAAGCCGTTCGTCCAGCACCAGTGCGCCGGCCGGTGCAGCCACACGGCATGCAGCCCGGGGTAACAGGTGACCACCTCCCAGACGGTTCGCGCCGCGGGGTCGCGGTCGAGCACACACTGGATGTCGGAGCGGATTCGGGCAAACATGGGGGGCAGTCTAGCGCTTCGCCAGAGCAGCGGCTTTGAGCATCGCCTTGGCAACACCGCGAAGAATGTGGATTTCTTCGGGCGTGGGCGCAGCGCGATTAAAAAGCTGATTGAGGCGGGGCATGAGCTTCTTGGGCGCTGCCGGGTCCAGAAAGTCGATGGCGACCAGCGCCTGCTCCAGGTGCTGCAACATGCCTGCGAGGGATTGCGCATCGGCGGCCGGTCGCTCAGGGGTGGTGGGCGGCAGATCACAGCCCCCCAGCGCCTGGCGCCAGTCGTAGGCAATCAGCTGCACCGCAGCCGCCAGATTGAGCGAACCGAAGTTGGGCGCTGTGGGAATGCTCAGACAGGCGTGGCAGCGGTACACGTCTTCATTGCGCATGCCAAAGCGTTCAGAGCCGAACAGAAACGCCACGCCTTCTGGCCGTGGCACCACCGTGCGATCTGCGCCTGCACCCAGTAGCGATTCAAAGTGCGCACGGGGTGTGCGGGTGGGCGGGCCAAAGTCGCGTGGCGTCATGGCGGTGGCGCACAGGTGGCTGATGCCGTCGAGCGCTTCGTCCAGAGTATCCACCACACGGGTCTTGTCCAGCACATCGTTGGCGCCACTGGCACGCTGGATGGTTTCTTCCCGCCGCAGCACGTTGGCCCAGCGAGGTGCCACCAGCACCAGATCGTCAAAGCCCATGACCTTGAGCGCACGGGCGGCACCGCCCACATTGCCGGCGTGGCTGGTCTGGATCAGGATGAAACGCGTGCGCATGTGAAAGGTGTCGCAGGTCAAAGGCAACAATGCCGCCCAAGATGGGCAGGTACCGGTAAAATCGCGCCTATTGTCGCCGCCCCGCATCGTCGGGGCGTTTCCGTTTCGTTCTTGCACCCTGCTGCGGGCCTGCCTGGCCTGCCAAGGAACACAATTCATGTCGTCCACACTCCACCCCATGCTCAACGTGGCCATCAAGGCCGCACGCCTTGCCGGCACCATCATCAACCGCGCAGCACTTGACGTGGAATCGGTCCGCGTTTCGGTCAAACAGACCAACGATTTCGTGACCGAAGTCGATCAGGCGGCCGAAGCCGCCATCATCGACACCCTGCTCACGGCCTACCCGGACCATGCCATTTGGGCCGAAGAGTCCGGCAGGCGAGAAGGACGACATGGCGGCGCAGACCACGTCTGGATCATCGACCCGCTGGACGGCACCACCAATTTCATTCACGGCTTTCCGGTTTACTGCGTGAGCATTGCGCTCATGGTAGGCAACAAGCTGGAACAGGCCGTGGTCTATGACCCTTCCCGCAACGACCTCTTCTGTGCCACGCGTGGCCGTGGCGCCTACATGAACGACCGCCGCGTGCGCGTGGCCAAGCGCACCGGTTTGCGCGAATGCCTGCTCTCCACCGGCTTTCCTTTCCGCCCTGGTGATGCTTTCCAGACCTACATGCAGATGCTGGGCGATGTGATGCCTCGTTGCGCGGGCGTGCGTCGGCCGGGATCTGCCGCGCTGGATCTGGCTTATGTGGCAGCCGGCTTCACCGATGGCTTCTTCGAAATGGGTCTGTCGCCCTGGGACGTGGCCGCTGGCGCGTTGCTGGTGACCGAGGCGGGTGGTCTGGTGGGCAACTTCACGGGTGAATCCGACTTCCTGGAACAGAAGGAATGTCTGGCGGCGAACCCGAAGATTTATGGGCAACTGGTGGGCGTCACAGGCAAGTACAGCAAGTTCGCGAGTGCGGGGGACAAGGCGGCTGTGCGGCAGGCGAGAGGGTCGATCTCGGTGGCTGCGCCGGAGGCTGCTGTTGCTCCTGCGGATGGCGCGAGTGCGGACGCTGCAAAACCTGACGAATCTGCACCTTTCTAAGCTCCTGACCCTCTTCGGGTTGTAGGAGTTAGGGTCTCAGCGGGTACTCTGCGAGGCGCTTGTGCGTTGTCGTTGTGTTATTTCTTTCGTGGCGTGCCGGGAGTTGCGCCCGGCGGCGCACCTACTTTCTTTGTGTCGACAAAGAAAGTAGGCAAAGAAAACGACCCCTGCCGCGCGAGACCCTCCGCTGCGCTACGGGTACCCTGCGGTGCTCGCCCTGGGCGGGGTCTGCGCAAACTCGCCTTCGGCTCAGACATGCGCAGCCCTTTTTCCGCCCAGGCCTGCGCTCCTCGGCTCGCGCAGAAGGGGTTTTCTCCGGCTGGCTGTTTCGTTTGCATGAGGGGAAGTCCGATCCCGATCCCGTGTTCGGGCCCCTTCTGCCGGTGCCGAGGAGCGCAGCAGCGGGCGGAAAAGGGCCGTGCATGTTTGAGCGAAGCGAGTTTGCACGGACCCCGCCCGCTGCGAGCACCGCAGGTTGCCCCGAAGCGCAGCGTAGGGGTCACCGGCAGCAGGGTCGCCTTTCTTTGGGTTACCTTTCTTTGGCGACGCAAAGAAAGGTAACTCGCCCGCCGGGGCGAGACCCGGCACGCCGCGAAAGCAATAGCCAAACTCCAAAAGCCCACACCACCCGAAGAGCAAAAATCAAGGATGCGGCAACCGGAACCAGAAAGTCGTCCCCTGCCCAGGCGCAGAATCCGCCCAGATCCGCCCCCCATGCCGCTCCAGGATGCGCGCCACAATCGCCAGCCCCACACCGGTACCCGGCACATCGCTGCCCGCATGCAGTCGCTGAAACAGACCAAAGAGCTTGTCGGCATGAGCCATGTCAAATCCCATGCCGTTGTCACGCACAAAGTAGGCGCGCTGGGCTGAGCTGTAGCCCACCTTGAGCTCTGGCATGGCCTGATGCCGTGAGTATTTCAGGCCGTTGTCCATCAGGTTGAACAGCACCTGCCGCAACAACGTGGCGTCCCCCATCGCTTCGGGCACGGCTTCCAGTTCGATGCGTGCGTGCTCGTATTGGGGTGCCAGCACTTCGGCCACAGACTGCGCCAGCAGGTGCAGATCGACCGGCACGGCCGCCAGGTCCACGCGCACCACCCGCAGCAGTTCGAGCATGTCGGTGATCATCTGCCCCATATTGCGGGAGGACCGTGTGATGCGCCCGAACATGTCGCGCGCCAGCGGGCTCAGACGGTCGCCCTCTTCTTCGGCAATGAGCGAGGCAAAACCGTTGACCGAGCGCAAGGGCGCGCGCAGGTCGTGCGCAATGGAATAAGAAATCGCCTCCATGTCGCGCATCGAGCGTTCCAGTTCGGCCGTGCGTTCCGAAACACGCAGCTCCAGGCTGGCATTGAGCGCCCGAACCTGTTCCTGTGCCGCCACCCGCGCACTGATGTCCACATGGGTGCCTGACATGAACAGAGGGCGACCGTTCTCATCTCGCTCGTGGACCCGTCCCCGGTCGTTGATCCAGATCCAGTGCCCCGCCTTGTGACGCATGCGCAGGTCGCATTCGTAGAACTCCAGTTCGCCCGACAAATGCCGCTCCAGCACATGTTCGGCAAAAGGAAGGTCGAGCGGATGCACAAGCCGGCGCCAGGTGTCGAACGTGGTCGGCAACAGTTCTTCCACCGTGTACCCCAGCATCGTGGCCCAGTGCTCGTTGATGGTGGTCTCCGAGGTCACCAGGTTGGTTTCCCACACGCCAGGGCGCGTGGCCTCCAGCACCCAGGTGAGCCGCTGGCGCTCGTGGGCCAGGGCCTCCTGGGCCTGTACATACGAGGTCACGTCCGTGTAGGTGCGCACCATGCCCCCGTCTGGCAATCTACGGGTACTGACTTCCAGCATCTTGCCGTCGCGGGTGCGGCGCAGGTAGGTATCTGGCGCCAGGGATCGGGGCTCCTTGGCCACAAAGGGCCGCACCGCCGGGTCCATGAGCGACAGGCTCTCGCCAAAGTCGCCCCGGTCGATCTGGAACTGGCCAATGCGTTCGAACGTCGGGTTTTCTGCGAAAAGCCACTCAGGCAGATCCAGCAGTTCGAGCATGCGCTGGTTGTAGAACCGGAAGTGCCCCTGCCCGTCGACCATCGCGAGCCCCTGGCTCACGCTGTCCAGCGTGACCTGCAAGGCACTGCTCTTTTCCGCCAGCAAATAGCTCGTGTCTTCAAGCTGCTGCAAGGTCTGCTGTCGCTCGGCATGGTCGCGCTGGGCCAAGACCAGTTGGCGCACCGCGCCCAGCAAGGGCTGCAGGAATTCGATGTCGGCCTCGCTGTAACCGCCCGGCTGATTCGCCAGGCCCACCATCGCAACCAGGCGATCACCCAGCAGCAGCGGAACGCCCAGAAAAGACTGCATTTCCGGGTGGCCAACGGGCAAGCCTCCCGCTCGCGCGTCGGTGCTCGGATCGTTCGCGATCACCGGCTCGCAGGTGACCATGCCATGTCCAAACAGCGTCTTGAGATTGCGGAACTCCATGCCACCCGACAGCTGCTGTTCATGCAGGCGGCGGGACGCTTCGTCCCAGGCAATGTTCGTCAGGGCATGCGTCTTGAGATAAGGATCACCCTGCTCGTCGTACAGCACCTCTCCCACAAAGCCGTACGCGCTGCCCGTCACCGTCAGAAAGGCGTCGAGCAAACCCTCAAAAGCCCTTCGCTTGTCGTCGGTTTCAATGAACCTGGCCTGTGCCATGCGCACGGTTTCCAGCATCCTGTTCTGCCGGTCCACTTTTTGTGCGGCCAAGCGCGCGTCGGTGACGTCGGTGGTGAACCCATGCCAGACGATGGTGCCGTCGTCCTCACGTTGCGGGGCTGCCTCCACCCTGTGCCAACGCAGGCCACGCCGGGGCAAGAGCACCCGGTAGGTGTGTCGCCAGATGGTCAGGTCGCGGGCCGATCTGGTCAGCGCGGCGATCACATCGGCACGGTCGTCCGCATGCACCCTGCCAAAAAGCACGCGGGCGTCCTTCTGAAGCTCTGCGGGATCCAGTTCCAGCAGCTCGTGCGAAGCATCGTTCACATAGGTGATCGCACTGGTGCCATCTGGACGCAGACGCGCCTGGTACATGATGCCAGGCACTCTGGCCGCGATGTTCTGCAGCAGCTGCAGTTGCTGGGCCAGTTGCTGCGTGGCCTCTCGTTCGGCGGTGACGTCCTGTATCACACCGAAGTCGGTTCGCGGATTGCCTGCCACGGTCGTCTGGCCAATGCGGGTGCGAAACCAGCGTTGCTGCCCGTCCGGTCGAGTCCAGCGGAAATCCACCACACGACCATCAAGTGCCTTGCGGGCCTCCAGCCAGGCAGGCAAGTCATCAGGATGGATACCGCCGCGACCCACCACGCGTGAAAGCACCTCCTGAGGTTCGATGCCTGTGATGTCGAACAGGCCTTGCGACCAGATCACATCCCGCTCGTTGTCTGTGTTGGTCCAGTGTCCCACCAGCGCCAGCTTCTCAATGGCGGCGTGCAGCTCCACCCGCTGCTGCAATGCCACGTTTGCGTCGCTGAGCGCCTGATCGGCCTGCGACCTGGCCGCTTCGGCTTCAACTTCACGGGTGGCTTCAATGAAATACGCCAGCACCAGCGGTTCTGGTTTTGCATCCAGCAAAGTGGTGCGCAGGCGGACGTGGTGCTTTGCACCGTCGCACAGCCTGAGGGTCTGCACATCTTCGCTGAGGCGGCCTTCTTCCAGATAGCGCTGACGTTCATCGGCATCGGCCCAGTGCCCCAGCTCAATCGTGGTGCGACCCAGGGCGGTCTCACGGGTCAGTCCGGTGAGCGCCAGCCAGGCGTCGTTCACCGCCAGCAGACAGCCATCTCGCTGGCGCGAGACCGACGCGGGCAGAGGAGATGCCTGAAAAAAGGCCTCGAATGGCAGGTTCAGCTCATGCTGGCTCCCCAGGGGCAACAGGCCGTTTCCTTCTGTCGGCCTCGCGGGCATTGGTTTCTCAGGTTCCGCATTGACCATGCTGGCTGGGTCCGCTGTGTGGGGTGAACGGTGTCGGCTGGGTGACATTCTGACCAAATTGTGCCGGACTGGTTGCGGCAATTCTCACGAACTTGAACTGCTACAGTCGCTGGCTGACCCGCAACCTCCCTGATGAGCCCTGTCTTGAACGCCCCGCTAGACAAACACACGCCCATGATGCAGCAGTACCTGGCCATCAAGGCCGAGTACCCGCACACGCTGGTGTTCTACCGCATGGGCGATTTCTATGAACTCTTTTTTGGCGACGCCGAAAAGGCCGCGCGCCTGCTCGACATCACCCTGACCCAGCGCGGTCAGTCGGCTGGAGAGCCGGTCGTGATGGCCGGCGTGCCCTTCCATTCGGTCGACACCTACCTCGCCCGCCTGATCAAGCTGGGCGAATCGGTGGCCATCTGCGAGCAGGTGGGCGACGTGGCCACCGCCAAAGGCCCGGTCGAACGCAAGGTGGTGCGTGTGGTCACCCCTGGCACGCTGACCGATTCGGGTCTCCTGTCAGACAAGAGCGAGGCGCTGCTGATGGCGGTGCACCCCGGCGCCCGCACCGGCTTTGGCCTGGCCTGGCTGTCGGTCACGCAAGGCATTGTTTTTCTGGCGCAATGTGCCAGCGATGAACTGGCCGACTGGCTGGGTCGGATCGGCCCGGGCGAGCTGCTCTACAGCGCCGAGGTGAGCGCCGCTACGGAGAAGACGCTGCAGACGCTTGCTGCAACGCAGCAACCGGGTGGCCAGCGCACCGTGGTGGTGGTGCGCCCGGCCTGGGCATTTGATGCCGCGCTGGGCGAACGCAAGCTGCTGGAGCAGTTGCAGGCCGCCAGCCTCGCTGCCTGGGACGCCCAGGCCCTGCCCGACGCCCACGCCGCAGCCGCCGCCCTGCTGAACTACGCAGAGCACACACAAGGTCGGGCGCTCACCCATGTGCGCACGCTGCGTGTGGCCCGCAGCGACGAGCTCATCGACCTGCCGGCCAACACCCGGCGCAACCTGGAACTCACCCACAATCTGCGTGGTGAAACCAGCCCCACCCTGTTTTCACTGCTGGACGTGTGTTGCACCGGCATGGGCAGCCGCACCCTGCGCAACTGGATGCTGGAACCCCGGCGCGAGCGCCAGCAGGCCACGGAGCGTCTGGCCGCGATTGAAGCCCTGCGTGGCGGTCTGTGGCAAAGCCTGCGCCAGACACTCAAGGGCGCCAGCGATGTGGAGCGCATCACCGCGCGCACCGCACTGCGACAGGTGCGTCCCCGCGAACTCACCGGCCTGACCCAGACGCTGGGACGTGCCTTGCAGGTGGCGTCCACGCTGCAGGCAGGGCTTCAGAGCCCGACGCCCCTGTTGCAACGCATCCACAGCGAACTCACGCCACCGCCCGGCTGCACCGAACTGCTGCAGGCCGCGCTGCTGGCCGAACCCGCCGCACTGGTGCGTGACGGCGGCGTGATTGCCGACGGATTTGACGCCGACCTGGACGAACTGCGCGGCATCCAGAACAACTGCGACGGTTTTCTGATCGACCTGGAAACCCGCGAGCGCGCACGCACCGGCATCGCCAACCTGCGCGTGCAGTTCAACAAGGTGCACGGCTTCTATATCGAGGTCACACAAGGCCAGATCGACAAGGTGCCCGACGACTACCGCCGGCGCCAGACGCTCAAGAACGCCGAGCGCTTCATCACGCCCGAACTCAAGGCCTTCGAAGACAAGGCCCTCAGCGCCCAGGAACGCGCCCTGGCACGCGAAAAATGGCTGTACGAGCAGTTGCTGGACCAGTTGCAGACCTGGGTTGACCCCCTCACCCGTCTGGCGCGGGCGCTGGCCGAGCTGGACGCGCTGTGTGCACTCACCGAGCGTTCGCTCACCCTGAACTGGACCGCACCGCAATTTGTCGCCGAGCCCTGCATCGAAATTCGCGGTGGTCGCCACCCCGTGGTGGAAGCCCGCCTCAACGAAACCAGCGGCGGCAGCTTCATCGCCAACGACACGGTGCTGGGACCCAAGCAGCGCATGCAGGTCATCACCGGCCCCAACATGGGCGGCAAGAGCACCTACATGCGCCAGGTGGCGGTGATCGTGCTGCTGGCCAGCATGGGCAGCCATGTGCCCGCGCAGAGCTTCCGCCTCGGCCCGATCGACGCCATCCACACGCGCATCGGCGCGGCCGACGATCTGGCCAACGCCCAGTCCACCTTCATGGTGGAGATGACGGAAGCGGCACAGATCCTGCATGCCGCCACGCCACAGAGCCTGGTGCTGATGGACGAGATTGGCCGGGGCACGTCCACCTTTGACGGCCTGGCCCTCGCCAGTGGCATCGCCGCCCACCTGCACGACAAGGCCAAAGCCTTCACCCTATTTGCCACCCACTATTTCGAATTGACCGAATTTCCCGCCACCCACCACGCCGCCGTGAACGTGCATGTGAGTGCGGTCGAAGGTGGCGGCAAAGGCAACATCGTGTTCCTGCACCAGATCGAACCCGGACCCGCCAGCCGCAGCTACGGCATCCAGGTGGCGCGCCTGGCCGGCGTGCCGGGTGCGGTGGTGCAACACGCCCGCCATGCCCTGGCGGCCCTTGAGGGCCAAAGCGAAAAGAGCCGCCTGCAGGTCGACCTTTTTGCGGTAGCGCCTGTCGAAGAGGCGCCAGAGCCGCATCCACTGGCTTCGGCCCTGCAAGACATCGACCCCGACGCCCTCTCGCCCCGCGAGGCGCTGGAACAGCTCTACCACCTCAAAAAGATCGCCACCCAGCCATGACCTACTGCGTCGCCGTCAAACTCAACGCCGGGCTGGTCTTCCTGTCCGACTCGCGCACCAATGCCGGTCTGGACCAGATCAGCACCTTCCGGAAAATGATCGTCTACGAAAAGCCGGGCGAGCGCTTCATGTGCCTGCTGTCGGCCGGCAACCTGAGCATCGCGCAGTCGGTGCGTGAAATCCTGCAGGTGGAGCAACTCCGCGACCCGGACAGCGGCGAACCGATCACGATCTGGAATGCGCGCAGCATGTTCGATGCCGCGCGCGTGCTGGGCTCGGCAGTGCGCCGCGTGTTCGAGCGGGACGGTGAATCGCTCAAGCACGCTGGCGTGGAATTCAACGTGTCCATGATCTTCGGCGGCCAGATCCATGGTGAAGGCATGCGCCTTTTCCAGGTCTATTCGGCGGGCAACTTCATTGAAGCAACGACTGAGACGCCGTTTTTCCAGATCGGCGAGTCCAAGTACGGCAAGCCCGTGCTGGACCGCGTGATCCACGCCGACACGCCGCTCAACGAAGCCGCCAAATGCGTGCTGGTGTCGATGGACTCCACGCTCAAGTCCAACCTGTCGGTCGGCTTGCCGCTGGATCTGGCGGTGTACGAGGTCGACCAGTTGCAGTCCGACAAGATCACCTGCATCGATGACCAGAATCCGTACTTCCGCATGCTGCACGACACCTGGGGTCAGAAGCTGCGCGAGGTGTTCGACAGCATCGAACACCCAACCTGGGATGGCAGCCACACCGAGGTGCCCTTGCTGTGCAGTGGGCCGCGCAGCCAGCCATTGAGGAAGATTGGGAACGCGCGCGAGAAATTGATATGACCCCCTCGCCGCCTTCGGCGTCACCCCCTGCCAGGGGGCGACACCAGCCGTCTGGCGAAGCCAGCCCGGCGGTGTTGCTGGACAAAGTCACCTCTCTCATTCAATCCCTGTGTCCCTGATCGTCTTTTCTCACGCCAACAGCTTCCCTGCCAGCACCTACGCCGTGCTGTTTCGCAGCCTGCGGGCGCGCGGTTTTGCCGTGCGCGCAGTCGACAAGTTCGGGCACGATCCGGCCTACCCTGTCACCAGCAATTGGCCCCATCTGGTGCAGCAACTGGCCGACTTTGCCGCGCCTGAGATCGAGCAGCATGGCGACGGTGCCTGGCTGGTGGGGCATTCGCTGGGTGGGTTCCTGAGCCTGATGTGCGCAGCCCGCCACCCCCGCCTGGGCGGGCATCCGGTCAAAGGCGTGGTGCTGATCGACTCACCGGTGCTGGGTGGCTGGCGGGCCCGCACGCTGGAGGTCATCAAGCGCACGCAACTGGTGGGCTCGATCTCCCCCGGCAAGGTCAGCCGCAAGCGGCGCGCCCACTGGCCCGATGTGCAAAGTGCCTTTGAACACTTTGCCCACAAGAAGGCCTTTGCCAGGTGGGAGCCCCAGGTGCTGCGCGATTACATCGACCACGGCACGCGGAACGTCGACACGCCGCAAGGCGCGCAAAGAACGCTCGATTTCGAACGCGATGTCGAAACCGCGATCTACAACACCCTGCCCCACAACCTGGACCGCCTGCTGCGCCGCCACCCGCTCCAATGCCCTGTGGCCTTTGTTGGCGGCACCGAATCCCTGGAAATGAAGCAGGTGGGCATGACCATGACGCGCAAGCTGGTGGGCAATCAACACCCCGACCGCCTGATCATGGTTGAAGGCAGCCACCTGTTCCCCATGGAACGCCCCCAGCAGACGGCGTTGGCGATCGAACAGGCGATTGGCGGTCTTTCCAAGGGGTAAACCACCCTCCGAGGCGACGGGGGCAGCGGTTGGGTGCCCGGGAGAATAAGGCGGAAATGCGAAAAAAGCCCAGTTTATCAAAGCACCAAAAGGTCTGGCGCCACGGTATAACTGTGTCCCAAAGGACCCGAAGCCGCCCCGCCCATGATGCCCAACGCGCCGCCTGCCCACCCGCGCCCCACCCTGATGGGCCGGCTGCTGGCATGGCGCCCCCAAACCCATGCGCTCTGGGTGCGCGTCCTGGTCGCTGTGTTTCTCACAGCGCTGGCGGCCTGGATGCGCATCGCCCTGGCGCCGGCAGAATCGGGCGGGCGGTTCATCACTTTCTCGCTTGCGGTGGTGCTGTGCACCGTGTACGGCGGTTTTTTTGCCGGCATGGTCAGCACGGTGCTGGGCATGCTGCTGGCCAACTTCTTTCTGGTGAAGCCCTATGGCAGCCTGGCCTTCACAGATCCTGTGGAGGCGATCTGGCTGAACGCGTGGCACTTCATCACGCAGTTGGCGGTCATGGGGTCCATCGCGCTGGTGCAACGCCAGCACCGCCGGCTGAAGGATGCGGCTGACCTTGTGCATCAAGGACACAAGCAGTTGGAAGACACGTTCGAACACAGCGCCACCGGCATGGCGCACAGCCACATCGACGGGCGCTGGATTCGCGTGAACCAGACCTATTGCGACCTGATCGGCTACACCCACGACGAAGTCCTGGCCATGACGTTCGAGGACTTCACCCATCCTGACGACATGGGCATCGACCTGGACAACCTCTCTCGCACGCTGGCCGGTGACATCGACCACTACAGCATCGAGAAACGCTACATCCACAAACAGGGGCACGTGATCTGGGTGTACCTGACGCTGTCCCTGATCCGCAAGGCCGATGGCACCCCTGACTACCTGATCGCCGTGGTACAGGATGTGAGCCGGCGCAAGGCATTCGAAGCCGCGCTCGAAACCAGCGAAAAACTGCTTCGCCAGGCCCAGACCATTGCGCGCATGACCACCTGGCAGGCCGACCTCACCACCCAGCACTTCCACCTATTGTGGGGCTCCCACCACCTCATGCGCATTCCGGTGGACAGCATGTCGGCCCGCGAAATGATCGAGGTCACCCACCCAGATGACCGGGAAATGATGATGAAAAAATGGTCGCTCGCGGTGCAGGGAATACAGCCCTATGACATCGAGTACCGCGTGGTGGTCGATGGGGACGTGCGCTGGATCTCGGCGCAGGCCGAATTCGAACGCGATGCCCAGGGACGGGCGGTCCGTGCGCTGGGCGTCAGCTACGACGTCACCGCTCGCAAGCGCGCCGAGCTGGAGGTGCTTCGGCTCAACGCCTCACTGGAGCAGCGCATTCAGGCACGTACGCAGGCGCTCAAAGGCGCCTACGAGGAACTTGAAAGCTACTCCTACGCCGTGGCGCACGACCTGCGCTCACCGCTGCGCATCATCAACGGCTTTGCCATGGCGATCAAGGAAGACAACCCGACGCTGGACCCGGACAGCCAGCAACACCTCGAACGCATCATGGGCGCCAGCAAGAAGATGGGTGAGCTCATCGATGGTCTGCTTCAGCTTTCCCAGTTCGCCCGGGGCGAGCCCCATCGCACACGCGTCAATCTCAGCACCATCGCTGCGCGGCAGCTCGAAGAACTGGCCAGCCATGAACCGCAGCGTCTGGTGACCTGGACCATCGAGCCCGGTTTGACGGCCATGGCTGATGCACCGTTGGTCGATGCCTTGCTGCAGAACCTGCTCAGCAACGCCTGGAAATACACGGCGAAGGCGCCCAACGCACACATCCGGATGTACGCGGTGTCGCGCAATGGCCTGCCTCACTTCTGTATCAGCGACAACGGTGCCGGCTTCGACATGGCGCGCATCGACAAACTCTTCATGCCTTTTCAGCGGCTGCACATGCCGCACGAATTCAGCGGGCTCGGGATCGGGCTGGCCACAGCCATGCGCATCGTGCAGCGCCACGGTGGCGAATTGCGCGCCGAATCCATCCCCGGGCAAGGCGCGACTTTCTGCTTCACCTTGCCCGACGATCCGTCGGCTGCGCCTGAACAACAGGGCGCGGCGTCGGTTGCCGTCGTTCAGGGCGAGTGATGCGATGCTGCAGGCGGCGGCGCTGGCTGTTCAGCGGGCGGTGAAACTTCGCTGGTGTCGCGCGGGTCCATCTGCAGCACCGCCTGCGAGCCGCTGCCCATGACCACGTAGTCGGCCTTGGCGGCTTCCGGCACAGGCGGTGCGGCGCCCATGCGCTTGATCGTGTACAGCGCCAGCAACACCAGCACCACGGCGAAAAACACCATCAGGCTGTTCGCGCCAAACTGGTCCATCACCCCACCGGCCAGCACCGGCCCCACGGCGGCGCCCACGCCGTGCACCAGCAACAGGCCGCTGGTGAACTCAAGCAGGCGTGATGAGTCGATCACGTCGTTGACGTGGGCCACGCCCAGGCCATACACCGTGAACACCAACCCGCCATACAACAGGCCTACGCCCACCAGCCAGCCCACGTTCAGGGCAGGCAAAACAAAGGCCACGGCGGCCAGCGCCGCAGCACCCAGGCACACCCACAGCAACACGCTGCGGCGATCATGGCTGTCGGAGTAGTGCCCCACTGGCCACTGGAAAATCGCCCCGCCCAGAATCGTGGCGGCCATGAACGCGGCCACACCGGCGTCAGACAGGCCCACGCCCACGGCGTACAGCGCACCCATGCTGTAGAAGGTGCCGTTGAGCAGGCCGGAAGCAAAGGCCACCGCCACGCCGAGTGGTGAGGCCAGGTAGAGCGTGCGCAGGCTGAATGACGGCGCCTCCACCGGAGCGGGCTGGTTCACCGGCGTGAGCGTGATCGGCAACAGCGCAAACGAGAACAGCACCGACACCATGGCAAACGGCACGAAGCCCAGGCGGTCGCCCACCAGAATGAGCCACTGCCCCAGAGCCAGCGCCACGAAGTTCACCGACATGTAGGCCGCAAACACCTTGCCACGGTGTTCGTTCGGGGCCAACGCATTGAGCCAGCTTTCCACCACGATGTAGAGCCCCACCAGGCACACCCCTGTGACCAGCCGCAGCAGGCCCCAGAACCAGGGGTCAATCCACAGCGCATGCAGGATCGGCATCGTCGACGCGACCGACGCCATGGCCGCAAAGGTGCGGATGTGCCCCACCCGGCGAATGATCATGGGCCCCACGTAGGTGCCCAGCACGAACCCCGCGAAATAGGCCGACATCACCAGGCCCAGGGTGAGGCCCGAAAAATTGGCCAGCCCGGCGCGCAGGCCCACCACCGAAAACAACAGGCCCACACCCACAATCAGCAGCCCCACACCGCTCAACAGCGACGAAAGCGGCCACAGCAATCGGCCCAGTTCGGAACCCCTGATCATCCTTTGCAACCTATTTGCTCCACCGCGCTGTGCGCGACCCACGACGCATGAAGAAGCACAATCCAGGGACACCGCCGGGCCGGCTTTGCCGGACGGCCAGTGCCGCCCCCTTGAGGGGGTGACGCGAAGCGGCGCGGGGGTGTTTCATTTCAAATCCAGTCGACCCAGCCCATCGAGGCCGTCAACAAGATCAACAAACCAAAGCCGATGCGGTACCACGCAAACGGCACGAACGTGTGGTTGCCCACGAAGCGCAGCAGCCAGCGCACACACACCCATGCTGACAGCCACGACACCACCAGCCCCACCGCAAACAAAGGGATGTCAGCGGTGCTGAGCAGATCCCGGTTCTTGTAGAGGTCGTAAACGGCTGCGCCGAAAAGCATCGGGATCGCCAGGAAAAAGCTGAATTCGGTGGCCGCCTTGCGGTTGAACCCGAGCAGCATCGCGCCGATGATGGTGGCCCCTGACCGGCTCACGCCGGGCACCAGTGCCGTGCACTGCACCAGGCCCACTTTGAGTGCGTCGGTCCAGTGCACGCTGTCCACGTCGTGCACATGCACCACGCTGCCACGCTTCTGCAGGTGCTCGGCCCACAGGATCACCAGGCCGCCCACGATGAAACCCAGCGCCACCACCAACGGCTGGAACAACACGCCCTTGATCACATCGATGAACAGCACGCCTGCCAGCGCCGCCGGAAAGAACCCGACCAGCACATTCAGCGTGAAGCGCTGCGCTTGTGCCTCGCGCGGCAAGCCCACCAGGGTCTCCCACAAGCGGCCAGCGTAAAGTGAAACGATGGCCATGATGGCACCTGTCTGAATCACCACTTCAAACAGCTTGACCTTCTCGCCGTGCCAGTCCAGCAGCGCGGCCGTCAGGATCAGGTGGCCGGTGGAAGAGATCGGCAGAAACTCGGTCAGGCCTTCCACCACGCCCATGATGGCGGCCTTGATCAACAACGCAAAATCCATGAAACATCCGTTTCGGGTGTGTGCCCGGGAACATGAAACCGACAGCGGGCGGGCCCCTTTTTCAAGGCAACAGCCCAACGCATCAGTCAAAAAGTAAAGAGAGAGGAAGCGGACGCCTGAGCCGCCACCGCTGGCACTGCGCATCCTTGATGTCGGCCCTTTGAGGCGACCTCCCGAAGCGCACTATCCTACCTTCAGACCCATCGAATTCCCGTCAGGCAGCCCACAGCTTGTGTCCCATTGTTCACGGCGCCTGAACCGGGTCGAGCCGCAGTTGCAGGCCACCCGGCACCACGGTCAACTCGCCGGGCGTGTATCCCCGGCGACCGACCGATTGCAGGTCTTCTGGCCGGATGCGGTACACCACCAGGTCCCTGAGCAGATCTTCAGCCAGCATGCCCCCCATGCGGCTGGCATGCTGCCCAATCGGGGGGGGCATGCCGGGCACATCGAAGTTTTCGACCCGCACTTCGTGGAGCCGCACGGTCTGGTCCCGGGTGTCGATGCGCAAACCGTAGCTCAGTGCCAGCTTCCCGCGCACCGCGCGCGAGGCCGGTCTGCCCACCGTGCCCAGCACATAGTCCAGCTCCGTGCCCAGGCGGTTCTCTTCAGGCATGAGCCGCACGCGGGGCGTGTCGAGCGAAAGCTCGAACACGTCCATGAAACGGCGTTGCACCGGAAACTGAACGGCGATGCGCTCGACCAGCCGGGCCTCCGAGATTTCCAGCGTGCGCGGGCCGGGTGCTGGCAAGGCACATCCTGACAAGGCCCACACCGACCACAATCCGCCGGCAGCAAGCAGCGTTCGTCTCGTCAAGGTGGTGCGGGTCATGGGATCTCCTGGCAGTGCAAAACGTCCGTTCGGCCGAAGCCATGCTACCCCGTCCGCAAAGCCTGTCCACAGCAAACCGTGCATTTCACGCTCGCCCGGTGGTGTTTCACGCCGCGTTCCGGCGTTTGGTCGCAAAGCGGTGGCCATGTTGTGACGCAAACGGCACATTCGAGCCCAGACCGGTCGCCACCGTAGCGGCCGTTTCACCTCCCTCCGTCACCTGCAAAAACTGAAAGAGCAACCATGAATCACAACACCCTTCAACCCGATGTCGATCTGAAACGGCTTGCCCGCAAGCGGGTCAAGGCCCGACTGGGCTGGTTGATCCATGCCACGGTCTATGTGTGCGTGATCACCGGCCTGACGCTGCTGGGCCTGTCACAGGGCAAAGCGTGGCCCATCTTCCCGGCGCTGGGCTGGGGCTTCGGCCTGCTCATGCATGGCCTGGCGGTGTTCGTTGTGGGCGCTGGCGGTGCACTGCGCGAAGAGTGGGTGGAGCGTGAGCACCAGCGGCTGGTGCGCCAGCGAACGGGCGCCACCTCATGAACCTGCTCACCCACTGGCACAGACAGCTCGGCGCCCTCATGCTGATCTTCACAGGCGCGGTGCAGGCCCAGGTCGGCATGACCCAGCTTCAGGTGGGGCAAATGCCGGTCACCTTGACCTACCCGACTTCAGCGCCCGTCGCTCCCTACGCGGTGGGGCCATTCACCATGCAGGTGGCGCTCAATGCGGCACCTTCGGCCGGGCGTTATCCCCTCGTGGTCATGTCGCATGGTTCGGGCGGCAGTGCCTACCCGGACCACGCACTGGCCAGCACCCTGGTGCGCGCGGGCTTCATCGTGGCCCAGCCACGTCATCACGGCAACAACCACCTCGACAACAGCCTGGCCGGCCCGGCCACCTTCCAGCGGCGACCCGGTGAAGCCATCGAAGTGATCGATGCGCTGGCACAAGACCCGCAATGGTCAAAGCGGCTCCACCTCGACCGGGTGGGCGTGCACGGCATGTCCGCCGGCGGCGTGACCGGCCTCGCACTGGCGGGCGCGCAGTGGCGCATGCTGAACCTGGTTCGTCACTGTGATCGCAATGGCCTTGCAGACGAAGGCTTCTGCTTCGTGGGCGCCAAGGAGCCCGAGGCCCGCGCCGCGCGCCAATCCAGTTTCAAGAGCGCCCGCTACTGGCCCGAATTCGTTCTGCCAGCCGATCTCAAGGCCGTGCACGGCGGTCGCACGCCCACACCTGCTGAACCCGATCCACGGCCCGACCCGCGCGTGGCGGCTGTGACACTGATGGTCCCTGTGGCTGCCATCTTCAGCGCAGAGAGCCTGGCGCGCATTCGCATTCCGGTGGGCCTGATCAACGCGCAAGACGACGAAGTGCTGGTGCCGCGCTTCCACGCCGGCCACGTGCTCCAGCACTGCACCACCTGCAAGCTGCTGGCCGATCTGCCCAACGCAGGCCACTTCGATGCGCTCTGGCCCTGGCCACCTGCCGTGGCGCGGGAAGTGGCGGCTACCCAGGTGCGCGGCGGCCTGCCCCACCCGGGATTCAACCCGCGCGATCGCGTAGCGGCTCACCAGCGCATCGCAGAGTTCTTTCGTCACAATCTGGCCCCATGATCCCCACACTGCGCCGCGCCCTACGCAATGCCATACCGGAGGGCGCCTGGCGTGGTCTGTTGACGCGCGGTGGCATTGTCTGGCTGTTTGCGCTGTTCATTGCCCTGTTCAACTGGAACGGAGGCAGCAAAGGCCATTCGATAGACGTGGTGCTGGTCTACACCTACGCCATCAGCACCTGCATCTGGCTGCTCACCGACGTGCTGCGCTTCCCCTTGCGAGGCTGGCTGCAAAGCCCGGCGCCTCAGTACTGGCCTGAATCGTGGCGCGCGGTGCTGTGGCTTTTGTTCGGCATCTTGACGGGCTACGTCATCGGCACCGGCATAGGCGATGCCTACGCTGGCCACTCCACCTGGGACCTGCTCCAGCTGGACCCGAAACGCTTCATGGCCATCATGGTGTCGTCCGCAGGCATCAGCGCAGGCTTTCTCGCCTACTTCTACCTGCGCGGCAAGAACGAGAGCCTTCAGCGCCAGGCCAGCGAGGCACAGCTCAGGTTGCTGGAATCGCAGCTGGAGCCGCACATGCTGTTCAACACACTGGCCAACCTGCGCGCGCTGATAGGCACAGACCCCGTGCGCGCCACCGTCATGCTCGACCGGCTCAACGACTACCTTCGTGCCACGTTGCAGGCATCTCGCGCCGACCCCCAGGCCACGCGCCACACCCTCGCCGACGAGTTCAACCGACTGAACGACTACCTCGCCATCATGGCGATCCGCATGGGCCCGCGCATGGTCTACACACTCGACCTGCCCCAGGAACTCGCGAGCCATCCACTGCCGGCACTGCTGCTCCAGCCGCTGGTAGAGAACAGCATCCGCCACGGGCTGGAGCCCAGTGTCAGCGGGGGCGAAATCCGCATCGAGGCCCGGTGCGAAGGCGACGTATTGACCGTGACCGTGCAGGACAATGGCGTGGGCTGCGACACGACGGCCGATGCCGGCTTCGGACTGCGGCAGGTGCGCGAGCGATTGGCCACGGCCTACGGTGCCCGTGGGCGGCTGGACTTTGCGTCGGAACCCGGCCAGGGCACCATCGCGCGCGTGGTTCTGCCCTGCACCAGTCCCCATGGCCGACAGGCGGGCTAATATCGGGTCCCGTCCTCGACCGACCGCCCCCATGTCAGTTTCCGACGCAGCTGCGTCCGCCCTCAGCGGAACCACGGCACCCCCGCAGGGGAAACGGCGCCTGCTCATCCTCGTGGCCATCCCCGCCATCCAGCGGGAAGACGGGCACTGGCTGCTGCCCACCAAACTCGTGACCGGCATGCGCGCCTATGCCGAGCAATGGCGCGGCCCCGTGATGCTCGGCCTGCAACCCGGCCACCGGCCCAGCGCTGAACTCGACAACGCCTACTGGGCCCCTGAGGCTCTGCCCTTTCAGGTGCAGACGTTTTCCTTCAGTGAACTGGCCGAACGGGGTCATGCTGCGCTCGAAAACTCGCTGGTCATGGCCATGTTGCACCACGAGCTGCATGGCCTGGCGCGTCGGTGCCGGGAAGTGGGCTCGTTGTTTGTGGTCGGCACTGAACTGACCCTGCGCACGCAGGTACAGATCGCACGATCGCTGCACAAGCCCGGGCCCACCTTGGTCAAAAAACTGATCTGGCTGGCAATGAACCACCGGGGCGCCCTGCGCGATATCGCAGAGGCCCATGGCCTGCAATGCAATGGCACGCCCACCTTCGACGCCTACGCCCACCGCAACCCCCATGCCCTGCTGTACTTCGACAACCGGACCACGGCAGACATGCTGGCCAGTGCGCAGGACATCGATACCCGCTTCGAGCGGCTGAAGCAGCGCGGGCGCCCGCACCTGTTCTTCTCGGGCCGCCTACACCCCATCAAGGGGGCTCACCACCTCGTGCCCATGGCCGCTCACCTCAGGCAACTCGGCACCGACTTTGAACTGTCGATCGCCGGCGACGGGCCACTTCGGGGCGAGATCGAAGCACAGATCCGGGCACACGGCCTTCAGGACCAGGTCCGCTGCTTAGGGACGCTGCGGTTTGCCGACGAACTGATGCCTTTGCTGCGCAGGGAGATAGATCTGTTCACCTGCCCGCACCTGCAAGGTGACCCTTCGTGCACCTACCTCGAAACCCTCAGCGGTGCCGTGCCCATCGTGGGCTACGACAACGAAGCCTGGCAGGGCCTGCACCGACGATCCGGCGCGGGCGTGCTGTGCCATTCGCGCGATCCAGTCAACCTGGCCGCTGCAGTGTCCACGCTGGTGCAGGACGTCACCGCCCTGCGAAATCTGGCGCACAAAGCAGTGGATTTCGCGCAGGAACACTTGTTCGACATCGAGTTCAATCGCCGTATCGCGCATCTGAAACAGGTCGCGGCGCAGGGTGATGCCTGAGATGCACATGCTCCCTGACAACAACAGCGCGCGCGAATGGCTGAACGCCATCGGTGTCAAGCGCCTGATCGTCATCTCACCGCACCTGGACGACGCCGTGCTCTCTGTCGCCGGCCTGCTACGTGCGGCTTCTGCGCGTGCCCAAGTTCTGACGGTTTTCACCGAAGCCGACCCGCAGTACGGCATGGCATGGGCACAGGCCGCCGGATTCAAAGATGCCCGCGAGGAACACGCAGCGCGGCGGCTGGAAGACATGCGTGCCATGCACTACCTGGGCTGCGGACATGTGCATGCCGGCCTGCGCAGTGGTGAGTTGACCGGCGATACCGCCCAAGGATTGCTCAAGGGCCTGTCAGACACCCATGCCCCGGTGCCATCCGACACGCTGTTTCTGTTGCCGGCGGCTTCTGGCGGTACCCGGCCCTACACCTGGTTCCAGAAACTCCGCAACCGCCTGTTGCGCCTGCCCTTCGGCGCACCGTCTCACCCCGAACACGAACAGGTGCGGGACCAGATGTGGTCGGTGCTTTCCAGCCGTGCGGCGCGCGTGGGCTTCTATGCCGACCTGCCGTACGCCTGGCGTCAAAGCGACACAAAAATCCAGGCCGAACTGGAAGCCCGTACCGCCCGGCCACTGGAGGCCATCCACATCCGGGCCGACCTGCAGGACAAGCTGGCGGCGACCGGGCACTACCCTTCCCAGATGCAGCTGATCCTCGGCAACACGCCCGCCTACCAGCAGCGCGTGCTGAGCCGGCCGGAATGCATTTTTCTGGTCAAGACCCCGTCAATGACCGGCACACCATGAACCAACCCGGCAGGCACCCCACCGCCTTGATTGCGGAAGACGAACCCCTTCTGGCTGCCAGCCTGCAAGCCGAGTTGCAACGGGCCTGGCCAGAACTACAGATCGTCTCGCAAGTGGGTGACGGCGTGTCCGCCATGACGCAAGCCATGCGCCACCGGCCAGACGTGCTGTTTCTCGACATCCGCATGCCCGGTCAGAGCGGGCTCGAAGCCGCTGTCGAGCTGGCTGATGAATGGCCTGAAGACACACCCTTTCCGGCTCTGGTGTTCGTCACCGCCTACGACCAATACGCCTTGCAGGCTTTTGAAGCTCAGGCGGTGGACTACCTGCTCAAACCGGTGATTCCGGATCGGCTGGCACACACTGTGGCGCGCTTGCAGCAACTGCTGGCAGGTCGCGAAGCCGCACGGGCGGCGCCCGGCAGCGCCCTTGAACACAGCCTGGCGCAACTCCGTGGTCTGCTGCAGGCCGGGTCTGCCCCGGGCGACACATCTGCCGCGCCAAAACTGAAGGTGATTCAGGCCAGCACGGGCAACGTCATTCGCATGGTGCCTGTGGAAGAAGTGGTGATGTTCGAGGCCGCCGACAAATATGTGCGCGTGCTCACGGCTTCACACGAATACCTGATCCGCACACCCCTGAAAGAACTGATGCCCCAGCTGGACCCGACCGATTTTTGGCAGGTCCACAGGGGCACCGTGGTGCGGGCTTCATCAATCGACACCGTCCACAAGGACGATGCCGGCAAGTTGCATCTGCGGCTGCACGGACGCCCGGAATCCGTGCCGGTGAGCCGCCTCTACGCCCAGCGCTTTCGCGCCATGTGATTAAGCGGTTTAGCGGTAGCCGTGGCCATGCCCGTGATGACGGCGCCGATCGTCACGATCGTGGCGATCGCGGCGCTCGTCCCAGTGCCGGCGATTGCTCGGGCGCTCGTAGTAGATCGGTGGCGGCACCACCACCACCGGACGCACACCCCGGTGATAGACCGGCGGCGGTGCGTAGTACACGGGCGGGGGCGAGTAATACACCGGCGGCGGCGCGTAGTAAACAGGCGGCGGCGCGTAGTACACGGGCGGTCGGTGATAGCCATGTCCGTTGGAAACGCCGATGCTCACCCCTGGTGCATGTACGCCAACTGAAAAAGTCACGTCACGGGCATGTGCCTGTGTGGCTGACAAAGCCCAGGCCCCGGCGGCCAGAGCGGCCAGTGTCAGGGCTCGGGCCCAGGCCGACGTGCGGCTCCAGGGTTTGTTCAAGGTCAGGGTGTTCATTGTGGGCTCCTGGTTGCGGGGCTTTCGTGAGTCCCGTGGAAGCATTACAGACAATTCCCCGGTAACCTGTACCACATGCTTCGTCAAAGACGTTGCAAAACGTAAACAAACCGCCATTGTTACACCTCCAGCCCGCCATGCATACGCCTCCCAACCCCGCTCCCACTTCTGAAAACCCGTCTGACGCCGTGCTGAGCTTCTGGCTCGGCGATGCACTGAAAAGCGACTGGCCAGCACAAAGCCGCAGCGACCTCTGGTTTGGCGGTGGCGACGCGCAAGACCAGCTCATCACCCAGCAGTTCGGACACCTGGTTGAAGAGGCCTTGGCCGGCGGGCTCACCGAATGGGAAACCGACCTCGATACCCGACTGGCGCTCATCATCGTGCTCGACCAATTCACCCGCAACGTGCACCGCGGCAAGGCGCGGGCGTTTGACGGTGACCCCCGCGCCCAGCAACTGGTGCTGCGCACGCTCGCACAAGACGAAGACAAGACCTTGCCCCGTGTGGCACGCGTGTTCCTCTACATGCCCTTGATGCACGCCGAACACCTGGCCCTGCAGGAAGCGTGTGTGGCGCATTTCACCGAACTGGCAGAAAACGCCCCGCGCGACCTGCGCGAAACCCTGAACGGCAACCTGAAGTTCGCACAGGCGCACCGCGACATCGTGGCCGCCTACGGCCGCTTTCCCTACCGCAATGCGGCCATGGGGCGTGAAACCACTCCCGAGGAAGCGGAGTTTCTGAAAAACGGCCCACGTTTCGGCCAATAAGCCAGCCGCCAGCGCAAAGCGTCACCTCACTGCCACACCAGCGTCACGATCGGTCACTACAACACGGGTATCCCCAACCCGCAAGACCGATCCATGAACCAGCTGTTGAAGCCTTCCCGCACCCGCCTTTTCACCGCTTCGCTCATTGCCGCTGCCGCGCTGGTGGCCTGCGGTGGCGGAGACACGCCTCCGCCGCAAGACGGCAAGGCCACGCCGGTGGGGCTGACGCTGGAGAAGATCGGCGGCTACAGCACCGGCCTGTTTGGTGTGAGCGCGGCCGAAATCCCTGCGTTTGACGCCGCGTCGCAGCGCGCCTTCGTGGTCAACGCCGCCGCCGGCAAGGTCGATGTGCTCGACCTCAGCGTGCCGTCTGACCCGGTGAAGATCGGCGAGATCGCCACCGACGGCATCCTGAGCGGCTCGGTGGTCAACAGCGTGGCAGTGAAAGATGGCCTGGTGGCCGTCGCCATCGAGGCCAGCCCCAAAACCGACAACGGCCGCGTGGCCCTGTACCGTGCACACGACCTGAAGCTGATCAGCCACGTGGAAGTGGGCGCCCTGCCCGACATGCTGGTCTTCACGCCCGACGGCAAGACCCTGCTGGTGGCCAACGAAGGTGAACCCAGCGACGACTACCAGATCGACCCCGAAGGCTCGGTGAGCCTCATCGACGTGAACAAACCCAGCCAGCCCAAGGTGCGCACGGCCAGCTTTGCCGCTTTCAATGGGCAGGAAACCACGCTGCGTGCCCAGGGCGTGCGCATTTTTGGCCCCGGCGCCAACGCCGCGCAAGACTTCGAGCCCGAATACATTGCCGTATCGGCAGATGGGAAAACGGCCTGGGTTGCGCTGCAAGAGAACAACGCCTTTGCCATCCTCGACATCAAGAAAGCCAAGGTGCAGCGCATCGTGGCACTCGGCCACAAGGACCACGGCGTCGAGGGCAACGAACTCGATGCGTCTGACGACGACCTGCAAGCCAACATCCGCGCCTGGCCAAGCGTGCGCGGCCTTTACATGCCCGACGCCATCGCCGCCTACAGCGTGGGCAAGCAGACCTACCTGGTCAGCGCCAACGAAGGCGACGCACGCGCCTGGGGTGAAGACAACGATGCCTATTGGGCAGGCGACGCCAGCCAGGGCTTTGTTGAAGAGTTCCGCGTCAAGCACCTCATCAACCGCAACGGCTGGGGCGGCCGCGCGGGCGACGACCTGCCGCCGCAACTCAACGCACTGGCCGCTGGCGGCCTGCTCAACCCGTCCACTTTCGCCTACTGCGGCGCCGTGGCCGGCAACCCTGGCAACTGCCGCGCAGACAGCAACCTGGGTCGGCTGAACATCACCTGGACCGAAGGCTACCGCCGCGACACCATGGGCAACCCCATTCTGTTCAACGCCAGCGGCCTGCAAGACCCCGCAGGCAACCGTCTGATGTACGACCACCTCTACGCCTACGGAGCCCGTTCGATTTCGATCTGGAATGAAAAAGGCGAGCAGGTCTGGGATTCAGGTGCCGACATTGAGAACTTCCTAGCCAGCGACGAATGCATGGCCGGCGCCCAGCGCAACATTCCCTGCAAGACTTTCTTCAATTCCAACCACGAAGAAGGCGACACGCTGGACAACCGCAGCGACAACAAAGGCCCCGAACCTGAGGGCGTCACTGTCGGCACCATCGGCAAGAAGACCTTCGCCTTCGTGGGCCTGGAGCGCATGGGTGGCGTGCTGGTGTACGACATCACCGACCCGAAAGCCCCGGTGCGCATGGACTACCTGAACACCCGTGAAGACTGGACCACCGAAGATCCGTCGACCGTGCTGGACACGGCGGGCGACCTCGGCCCAGAGGGCCTAGCCTTCATCCCAGCACAAGATTCACCTACCGGCAAACCCCTGCTGCTGGTGGGCAACGAAGTGAGTGGCACCACCGCCGTGCTGCAGCTCAAGTTGACGTTCTGACCTGCCGATAGAGATTCAAGGCGAGCGCGCCACACGGCGCGACCGCCATCGCGCACAGGTCAGGCCCATACAAAGGCGCTGGCCGGCATCGAGCCGGGCTCGGGGGTCGTTCTCCGTCGCCCGGCTCTCCATTTTGGGGCAGCAAAAACGCCATGGGTCCGCCAGCGGGGCGGACAAGGCAGGTGCTATCGTGCGGACGTTTGAGTTCTTCCGCATAGCCTGCCAACCCATGCCCACCACCCTGGTCATCCACGCCCACCCCCGCCCGGGGCATTCCGTCGTCACCCAGGCGCTGTTCAATGCGCTGGCTCCGCTGGACCACACCGCCCTGCGCTCGCTCTACACGCTCTACCCGGACTTCGACATCGACGTGGCGGCCGAACAGGAAGCGCTCAGC
Organism: Betaproteobacteria bacterium HGW-Betaproteobacteria-16; assembly: GCA_002840835.1. GTDB lineage: Bacteria > Pseudomonadota > Gammaproteobacteria > Burkholderiales > Burkholderiaceae_C > Hydrogenophaga. Next base: position 76,550 of record PHCQ01000018.1, read on the forward strand.
CGCGCCGACCTGATCATCTGGCTGGCGCCGGTGCACTGGTACAGCGTGCCTGCACTGATGAAGCACTGGTTCGACCAGGTCCTCACCCACGGCTGGGCCTATGGTCATGGCGCGCAGGCGTTGCGTGGCAAAACTGTCTGGTGGGTGGCCAGCGCGGGCGGCGCCGAAGCCACCTATGCCCCGGGCGGTGCACACATGCGCCCGTTCGCCGACTACGTAGCCCCCATTGAACACACCGCGCGTTTTTGCGGCATGCACTGGCTGCCACCCTTCGTGGTGCACGGCGGGCACAGTTGCACCGCCCAGCAGATAAACGATGCGCGTGTGGAAGTCGTGCAACGTTTGAACCTCCACCTGGCCCAGATCTCCGAACGCCCCGCACCCGAGGCACAACCATGAACCAGGCCATTCTCTTTCTGCTGGCCGCGCTCGTACTGGTGCCGCTGGCGGTGCGCCTGAACCTGGGTTCGGTGCTGGGCTACCTGCTGGCCGGTGTGCTGCTGGGCCCGGTGGGATTCGGGCTGGTGTCTGATCCGGCCACCATATTGCAGGTGTCTGAACTGGGTGTGGTGCTGATGCTGTTCGTCATTGGCCTGGCGCTGGAACCCCAGCGGCTGTGGGCCATGCGCAGTGCCGTGTTTGGCGGTGGGGCGCTGCAGCTGGGGGCCTGCACGGTGTTGCTGATGCCATTGGGCTTTGCCATGGGCTGGACCTGGCAGGCCACGCTCATTGGCAGCCTGGCCATGGCGCTGTCCAGCACCGCCATTGCCGTGCCGCTGCTGCAGGAACGCAACCTCATGGCGCGGCCCATCGGGCAAAAGGGCTTTGCCATGCTGCTGTTCGAAGACATCGCCGCTATTCCGCTGCTGGCCCTGGCGGCGCTGCTGGGCAGCACGCTGGGCACGCCGGCACCGGTGAGCCCTTCGGCACACACCAGCGGCTGGCTGGGGCCGCTGATGCAGCTGGGTGCAATTGCCGGCGTGGTGGTGTTCGGCCGCTTCGTGGCCTACCCGGTGATGCGCTTCATTGCCGGGCTGCCGGTGCGCGAGCTGTTCACCGGCTTTGCGCTGCTGCTGGTGCTGGGCGTGGCCGCGCTCATGCAGGCGGTGGGCCTGTCCATGGGGCTGGGCGCCTTCATTGCCGGCGTGCTGCTGGCCAGCTCGCCCTACCGTCACGCGCTGGAGAACGACATCCTGCCCTTCAAGGGCCTGCTGCTCGGCCTGTTCTTCATTGCCGTGGGCATGGGCATGCAGCTGGATCTGTTCCTGTCATCGCCCGTCCAGGTGGTGGCGGGCCTGGTGATCATCACCGTGCTCAAGCTGGTGGGCGTGTGGCTGGTGTTGCCCTTGGTGGACCTGCACGGCCCGTCTCGCTCGCAACTGGCCATTCTGCTGGGCCAGGTGGGCGAGTTCGCCTTCGTGATCCTGGCCACCGCACAGGCCGCGCGCGTGCTGCCGGCCGAAGACGCTGCCCTGCTCACCCTGATTGCGGCGCTGTCCATGCCCATCACGCCGTTGCTGCTCATGGCCTTTGACCGCTACGCCCGCCCCGAAGGCAGCGACCGTGCAGCAGACACCATTGAAGACGACAAGCCCGCCGTGCTGCTGGCCGGCTTTGGCCGCTACGGCCAGATCGTGGCGCGCCTGCTGCTGGGCGCAGGCATCAAGCCCACGGTGATCGACCACGATGCCGACACCGTGGACAGCGCACGCCGCTTTGGCTTCCAGGTGTACTTCGGCGACGCCACCCAGCCAGACCTGCTGGCCGCTGCAGGCGTGGCCAACGCCAAGGTGGTGGTGGTGGCCATTGACGATGCGGCCCAGGTCAACCGACTGGTGGAAACGGTGCAGGCGCAATGGCCCCATCTGAAGATCGTGGCCCGCGCACGCGATGCCGTGCATGCCATGGAACTGCAAGAAGCCGACGTGCATCACGTGCAGCGCGAGATGTTTGAGAGTTCTCTGCGCAGTGGGCGCGCCACCCTGCAGGCCCTGGGTTTCGATGCCTTCCACGCGCGGCAGATGGCAGACGACTTCCGCCGCTATTCAGATGCGTTCGTCAAAGTCGCACGCTCATCGAGGAACAACGAAGACGACCTGATCCAGCGCGTGCGCGAGTCGCGCGAGCAGTTTGAAAAGCAGATGCAGAAAGATCTGGAGCGCCAGAGCCGCCGCACGGGCGACACCGACTGGCACCAAGAGCGACCGTGACCCATGATTTCATTGCCCGGAGGTTTCTGGCCAGCCGGCGCCTGCAGCTGTCAGGTCACGATGAGCAAACCCAGGACGGTGAGCACGCCGCCCACCAAAGCGGCGGCCACCAATCCATAAGGCGAGTACAGCTTCTGCATCAGCCCGGCACGGTGGGCTTTGCCCGCTGAGCGAAACCGGGTGAGCTCGGCGGGGCGGGAGTCCAGCGCGGCCGCAGCAAAAGAAGCCTCGGCCCGCAGGCGAGTGGGAGCACCCGGCGCGGCCCAGGTCGCCCAGAGCGCGTGCGCTGCCGCCGGCACAATCGCCCCACGCTCCACCGCTGCCTCCACGTCGCTCCAGCCCAGTTGTACCCGCACCGACGGAATGAAAACGTCTTCCAGCTGGGTCTCGTCCCAGTGGCTATCTTCCATTGACAGGGTTTCGGGGTTGTCCGGGTTCATGGTCTGGGGAAGTTGGAGAACCTGACTCGACAGGCCGTTGGCCAGTGAAGATACCGGAAATCCGGCGTGGCGGTAACTGCGCTTCGATGTTTGGTACGTGCGGGAACCATGTTTGCTGCGCATTGCGTGAAGAATGACCGGCGCGGCTGCCTGTCAACCCTGACAGGTTCGATGGGCAATGCCCTCGACCCCCTCCTAGAATTCGCCGCACCTCCGCAGTAGCCAGACACCCGAACTTCATGCCTGTATCCCGCCAATCGCTCTTTCGCCCTGCCCTCCTGCTGCTCGGCACATTGGCCTTGCAGGCCTGCGCGCAGCAGCCCACCCAACCAAATCCATCACCCAACGCCGCACAACTCACCCATGCCTGTCAGCCCACTGAAACCGTGGGTTTCAGTTGCGAGCTGCAGGACGGACAGGTGCTGTCGCTCTGCGCGTCTCCCGGGTTCAACGACTTCAAGGGCAAACCGGCGGACAACCCTGGCTACGCCTACGTTGCGATCACCTCAGGGCAAGGGAATGCGCCCTACACCTACCCACCGAACCCACAGGACTACAAGAAGCACATGTACTTCTGGGTGTCCATGTCGGCTGCGCCACACATGTTCGTGTCAACCGAGAAAGGTGCATTTCTTCACCTCAGTCTGGACATCGATTCCCCAGCCGATGTGACCAACGAATACGTGCCAAAGGGGTGGCCATTGGCCTCGTCCGAAACACGCTCGCTCTGCACCAGCCAGTTCAACCGGGACCACCTCGATCCATTCATGGCGCAGATGGTGAAAAAAGCCGACTGGGAAAAGGACCGCCAAAGCACCGCCCGAAAAGGCGGTTCCGTGCGTTGACGTGCAAGAGGTCGATTGATGGCAACCCCGAACATCCCCCACCTGGCCAGCGATCGCCAGCAAGCGCGCGCGGAATCGCTGCTGGTGACTGCCTACCGAAGCGGTCTGACCAACCCCGCAGAGCTGGCCAACTTCATGGGGCAGACGCAACACGAGAGCCAGAACTTCAGCCGGCTCGAAGAAAACCTCAATTACAGCGGTACCCGCCTGTACGACGTCTTCCCCAAACGCAACGGCCTGACGCGGGAGCAAGCGCAGACCATTGCAAACATCCCCGATGCCACCGAGCGGCGGCGAGCGGTTGCGGAACAGGTCTATGGAGGCACATGGGGCAACAACAACCTGGGCAACACCGAAGCAGATGATGGCTACGCCTACCGCGGGCGCGGCTACATGCAGCTAACGGGCCGAAGCAACTACGCCGCTTACGGCCAAGCCTTGGGCATGGATCTGGTGAACCAGCCCGAGCTGGCCGCCCGCGAAAGAAACGCCGAGCGCATCGCGGTGCAGTACTGGAAGACATCCGTTCAACCTGAACATGGCGCCAGCACCGACGTCAGCAAAGCCGGCTCCATCATCAACACCGGTGCCGTAGGCGGCAACGTCAAGGGCCTAGCCGAACGCAAAACCCTCGCCGCAGCCTGGCGAACCGCACTCGACAAAGGCTACCTGCAGGAAGCCCTGCAACGCCACCCCGATCCTGCAGCCACCCAAGAACCGCCACACGCCGCACAGCCGGCGCCCCCACCCACCCCCGAACGCCCTCCCCAACTCTCCCCCCAAAGCCAGCGCCTCATCCACGACAGCGAACACCACGTTCGCGAAACCGCCCAGCGCCACCACCTGCCCTGGGACCCGGGCATGGACAACACCGTGCACGCCCTCGCCTGCGCCGCGCGCCAGCAGGGCCTGAGCGGCATCACGCACTTCCATGTGGAGCAGGGGCAGATGCGTTATGCGCAGTTCGATGGCATCAGCATCAAGGAAGGCGAACTGAATGCCCACGCCGCGGCCAACACCCCCGCGCAAGCGTCCATCCGCCAGATGGCGCTGGCAGACCAGCAAGCCCTGACCCGCGACACCGCAGCCGAACACCGCCAAATGGAAGAGCGTGCACTGGCAGTCTGAGGCGGGCACGGCGGGCAAGCCGCCCCACCAACCGCAGCAAAGACGCGCAAACCAGCAGAACAAGGGCCAGCAAGACGCGACTCCACCAGCGCCGACCTAGAATGAGCGAATGAGCTCCAAACCCCCTGTTTCCTCCCCCAAGAACAACGATTCGGCCGCGCCCGCCGGCGCCAGTGACGCCGCCGAACACAAGGTCAGCAATTTCCTGCGCCAGGTGATCGAAAAAGACCTGGAACAAGGCACCTACAGCCAGCGCCGCTGGGGAGGCAGCCCGGGCGACGCCGCCCACCACGAAGCCGGCCAGCCCGACCCGGCGCGCATCCGCACCCGCTTCCCGCCCGAACCCAACGGCTACCTGCACGTGGGCCACGCCAAGAGCATCTGCCTGAACTTTGGCCTGGCGCGCGACTACGGCGGCGTGTGCCACCTGCGCTTTGACGACACCAACCCCGAAAAAGAAGACACCGAATACGTCAACAGCATCGTCGACTCGGTGAAGTGGCTGGGCTTCAACTGGGAATCGTCGTTCAACGGCCAGGCCGAGACCCACCTCTACCAGGCCAGCGACTACTTCGACTTCATGTACCGCGCAGCGGAATACCTGATTGAAGCCGGCCACGCCTATGTGGACGAACAGACCGCCGAGCAGATGCGCATCAACCGCGGCGACTTTGGGAAACCCGGGGTGGACAGCCCCTTCCGCAGCCGCACGCCAGAAGAAAACCTGGCCCGCTTCCGCGAAATGCGCGACGGCCAGCACGAAGACGGCTCCATGGTGCTGCGGGCCAAGATCGACATGGCCAGCCCCAACATCAACATGCGCGACCCGGCCATCTACCGCATCCGCCGCGCCACGCACCACCACACGGGCGACAAGTGGTGTATCTACCCCATGTACACCTACGCGCACCCCATTGAGGACGCGCTGGAACAGATCACCCACAGCTTCTGCACGCTGGAATTCGAAGACCAGCGCCCGTTTTACGACTGGCTGCTGGAGCGCCTCACCGAAGGCGGCCTGCTCAAGGCCCCACCCCCACGCCAGTACGAATTTGCCCGCCTGAACCTCACCTACGTGATCACCAGCAAGCGCAAGCTGGCGCAACTGGTGTACGACCACAAAGTGAGCGGCTGGGACGACCCGCGCATGCCAACAATAGTGGGCCTGCGCCGGCGCGGCTACACGCCAGAGAGCATCCAGCTGTTTGCCGAACGCATCGGCGTGACCAAGAGCGATTCCTGGATCGACTACAGCACCCTGGAAGGCTGCCTGCGCGAAGACCTGGAAAACAAGGCCCATCGCGGCATGGCCGTGCTGGACCCGGTCAAGCTGGTGCTCACCAATTGGGCCGAGGCCTTTGGTGCAGACGACTACACCGAAGACTGTACCCAGCCCGCCCTGCCCCACAGCGCCATTGCCGAAGGCCAAACCCCGCCACCCGACCGCGTGTTCAAGATCGGCAAGCAGGTGTGGATCGAGCGCGAAGACTTTGAAGAAGTGCCGCCCAAGGGCTACAAGCGCTTGAGCCCGCCCAAGGTGAACCCTGACGGGTCCACGTCCCCTGGCGCCGTGGTGCGCCTCAAAGGCGGCTACGTCATCGAATGCACCGGCTGCGCGAAAGACGCGAACGGAACCGTGACCGAAGTGCACGCCAAAGTGATCCCCGGCACCAAGAGCGGTACCCCGGGCGCCGACAGTGTGAAGGCCAAAGCCGCCATCACCTGGGTGAGTGAGGCCAGCGGCGTGCAGGCCGAGGTCCGGCTGTACGATCGCCTGTTCAGCGACCCGCAGCCGGACGCGGGCGGCAAGGATTTCATTGAAGCGCTGAACCCCAACAGCCTGAAGGTGGTGACGGCCTATGTGGAGCCTTCACTGGCGGCTGCGAAGCCAGATGACAAGTTCCAGTTCGAGCGGTTCGGGTATTTTGTGGCAGACCGGGTGGACCACGTGGCAGGGACAAGGCCCGTCTTCAATCGGGTAACGGGCTTGAAGGATTCCTGGGGCAAAGCCTAGCCAAAGCCCAGGTGAGGCCTGCATAAGGGCGTTCCTCCACGGGCCGTGCCAATGAGGCGGGGCATAGGGGGAACAGACGCATGTTCGGTGGACTTCGAGGTAGCGGGTTGGGGCACCGCACACAGGGGGTATTTAAAAAAGCATGAAGATTCATCGCTCCATCGAAACCGGGCTCGGCACACCGTCTGCCGAACCGCGCCCCTTGCAGGCGGCGGTGCGGCCTACCCTACCGCCCCGGCGCGTGCTGCTGGTGGACCTCAACCGCTTCACCAGCTTTCCCACCCTGGCGGTGGGCATTTTGGCCGCTTCACTTCGTGCCGTCGGCTTTTCCGTGAAGGTGATCTGCCCGCTCGCGCTCGATGTGCCCAGCGCGGCGCGGGAAAAGCAGGAAACCCTGTGGGACCATGTGCATCGCCGGGTCCGCCTGTCTGACTACCACGCCGTGCGCATGTTGCGCGACGCGGTGCGCTGGCCTAGGGAATGGATTGCCCAGCGGCCCCGCCAGGTGGTCTTGCGGGAAATGGAAAAGGCCTTCGCCGAGGGCGTCGACGCCATTCTTCTTTCTGCTTACCTGGAGCACTATCACACGGTGGAGGGCATCGGGCAGCTCGCGGCCAAACATGGCGTGCCCGTGTTGCTGGGTGGCCCCATGTTCAACCTCAGCGGTGTGGCAGACGAATGGAAAAACCTGCCCGGTGTGTCGGCCGTGGTCGGCGGCGAAGTGGAGCGCCACCTGCCGGAACTGGTGGAGTCCATCTGTTCAGGCAAACCCCTTGAACGCTTCGTGGGCATCACCTTCCCGGACGGCCGCAAAACCCAGGCAGCGCCGCCGCTGCGCCGGCTCGACGACTGCCTGTTTCCAGACTTCGACGACTTCCCCTGGGACCGCTACCCCAACCGCATCGTGCCCGTGCTGACCGGGCGCGGCTGCCAGTGGGACAAATGCACCTTCTGCAGCGACGTGATCTCTGCCAGCGGCCGCACCTTTCGCACCCGCAGCCTGGAGAACGTGCTGGTCGAACTCCAGGTGCAGGCCGAGCGCTACAACACCACCGACTTCATGTTCCTGGACTTGAAGCTCAACTCCAACCCCGAGATGTTTCGCGGCATCTCGCGCGAACTGCGCAAATACGTGCGCGGTGCCCAATGGATCGGCACCGTGCACGTGGACCAACGAAAAGACAACGGCTTGTCGCGGCGCGATCTGTTTGCCGCTGCGGCCGGCGGCATGCGGCGCATCAGCTTTGGCCTGGAAAGTGGCAGCCAGCGCTTGCTGGACGACATGCGCAAGGGCTGCACGGTGGAAACGAACGCCGCGTTTGTGCGCAACGCGCACGACGCCGGCCTTTCAGTGCGCTGCACCATGTTCAAGGGCTACCCGGGCGAAACCGCTGCCGACATGGAAGCCACCGCCGACTTCCTCGAAGCCAATGCTCCCTACATCGAGCGTATCCGCTTCAACGACTTCACCGTGCCGCTGGACACACCCATCTACCAGACCCTGCTGGAAAAGGCCGGTGGTGCCGCCGCGCTGAACCTCACCAGCCTGGACCCACGGCGCGCCAAGGCCCTGTACGACACCCGCGATGTGGACCGCGCCTACCGGCGGGCCAAAGCCAGGGCGCTGGCCACGGTGTTCGAAATCAACCGCAAGCCGCTGCGCGAAACCGCACGTCAGTTTGACGGGCTGATGTGATGCTCGGGTTTTGGCGAACGCACGCAGCCAGGCGCGACCATGTGCAGGGCGCGGGGCCGCTCGCCCACCGCCTGCGCCGCCTTTCGCTGCTCGACCGCCTGGACGAGGCCCATGCCTTTCTGAAACTCTTCGCACACGCCCAGGGCGGCACGCGCAGCAGCTTCCAGAAACGATGGGCCGAAGTGCGACGCGCCCTGATCAAAGACGGCCACTACGACCACACGCCCGAAGAACTGGCCTATGGCGCCAAAGTGGCGTGGCGCAACCACGCGCGCTGCATTGGCCGCCTGTACTGGGACAGCCTCATCGTGCGCGACCGGCGGCATGTGACAGACCCGGCAGCGATCTTTGGCGACCTGTGTGACCACCTGGAGCAAGCCACCGGAGACGGGCGGATCCGATCGATCATTTCCGTTTACCCGCCCGTGCGCCCGGGCGTGCGCCCCACCTACATTGAGAGCCCGCAACTGGTGCGCTACGCCGGCTACCTGGCCAAAGACGGCCACGTGATCGGCGACCGCAAGGCCATTGAAGCCACCCGCATTGCGCATTCACTGGGCTGGGCACAGCCGGAGCAGCCGGGCCCGTTCGACATTTTGCCGGTGATGCTGCGCGACGGTGATGAAAGGCGGCACCTGTTTGAACTGCCCGCCGGCGCGGTGCGCGAAGTGCCCATCAGCCACCCGGACCATCCAGCGCTGGCCGAGCTGGGCCTGCGCTGGTATGCGGTGCCCGTGGTGAGCGACATGATCCTGACCATCGGCGGCATTGAATACCCGTGTGCACCCTTCAACGGGTTTTACATGTGCACAGAGATCGGCTCGCGCAACCTGGCAGACCGCGGCCGCTACAACCTCTTGCCAGAGATCGCGCGCAGCTTTGGCCTGTATGCCGGGCCATCAGACGCGCTGTGGCAAGACACCACCCTGACCGAAATCAACCGCGCCGTGCTGCACTCGTTCAAGGCAGCGGGTGTGTCCATGATCGACCACCATGGCGCCAGCGACCAGTTCATGCAGTTTCACGCCCGCGAGTCTGCGGCGGGGCGCCGGCTTTCTGCCGACTGGGCCTGGCTGGTGCCGCCCCAGGCATCGAGCGCGTGTGAAGTGTTCCACCTGGACATGGAAGACCTGCACACCGTGCCCAACTTCTACCGCAGCCGGGCCAGCGACGGCGCGCGCCTGATGCCCCACAACGGCAACAAGGACCGCAGCCGCCTGAGCAAGGCCATCGACGACGTGCGGCGCTGGGCCAGGCTCAGACACCCCCATGCCTGAACCGCAGCGCTTCCGGGGCCCCATTGCCATGGTCACCGGGCGCTACCCGGGCCTTTCGCTCACCTTCATCGACCGCGAAGTGCGCGCCCTGCGCGAAATGGGCGTGGACGTGATCACCGTGACCGTGCGCTCGCCCGACCCGCAAGCGCTCTCTGGAGAGTTTCAGCACGAAGAGGCCGGGCGCGTGTTCCGCCTGCTCGCATCCGCCAGACGCCCGGCGCATGTGGCCAAGGCACTGGCCATGGCCGCCTTGCACCCCCGCAGGCTGGCAGCCACCGCCCGCCTGGCCATCACCACCTGCCCGGCGGGGGCACGTGCCATGGCCCTGCAACTGGCCTACTTCGCAGAGGCCCTGCTGCTGGCGCCCCACCTGCAGGCCAGAGGCGTGAAGCACCTGCACAACCACCTGGGCGATTCCAGCGGCACCGTGACCATGCTGGCCGCAGAGCTGGCGGCCATCCCCTTCAGCATCACCCTGCACGGCCCGGAGATCTTCCAGAGCGCACAGCGCTGGCGGCTGGACGTCAAGATTGCGCGTGCGAAGTTCGTGGCCTGCATCAGCGAGCACGGCCGCCAGCAGACCATGCGGTTTTCAGACGAAGCGCACTGGCACAAGCTGAAGGTGGTGCACAACCAGAAGCCAAGGCTGATGATGCTGACGTGGTGGATGCAGAGTTCACCGAAGTCAAAGACGACAAGAAGTAAACCCTCTTGATGTAACCACCATAAAGCGCACTGGA
>PHCQ01000164.1 GCA_002840835.1 Betaproteobacteria bacterium HGW-Betaproteobacteria-16
TGGCGGGGTTCTATGCCGTTGGTGCCGGCCAGCCTGCGCAGATGGGGTTGTGCCTGCTCGGCTTTGTGCTGGCGCGCACCCTCGTGATGCGCGCGACGAAACCCGCCCCTGGCGCAGCGGCGACGACATCCGGGGCACCGCCATGCGCTTGACACCGGATGAGTGGATCTTCTGGCAGCACGGCTTTGTCAAGCTCAACGCCACCATCGTGTTCACGTGGGCGCTGATGGCGGTGCTTGTCATCGGGGCTGCGTTGATCACGCGCCATCTCACCACCGACCACAAACGCTCGCGCTGGCAGAACCTGCTGGAAATCGTCGTCACCGGCATCGTGGCGCAGATCGAGGACGTGGGACTGAAAGAGCCACGTCGCTACCTCGGGTTCCTCGGCACGCTGTTCCTGTTCCTCGCTGCAGCTGCGCTGGCCACCGTGCTGCCCGGCTACGAACCACCCACCGCGTCGCTGTCGACCACCACGGCGCTGGCGCTGTGTGTGCTGGTGGCGGTGCCGCTGTTCGGCATCTCGGGCCGGGGCCTGGTCAGCTACCTGAAGTCGTATGTGCAGCCGACGCCGGTCATGCTGCCGTTCAACCTGATCAGCGAGGTCTCACGCACGCTGGCACTGGCCGTTCGCCTGTTCGGCAACATGATGAGCGGCGCCATGATCATCGCCATCCTGCTTTCGATCACGCCCTTCGTCTTCCCCATCGTGATGACATTGCTGGGCTTGCTGACCGGGATGGTGCAGGCCTACATCTTCACCATCCTGGCGGCGGTGTACATCGCCGCTGCGACCAGCAGGCCGAAGCGCGGCCAGCCAAAGCCTCCCCCGACGGCGGCGACCTGAGTCGCTCGCGCTCTCCTTTTCCCTCACTTCTAGGACACCCCATGGACTCTCTCACCTGGATCGCCGTCGCGTCCATCGTCATGGCCGGGTTGACCACCGGTTTCGGCACCATGGGGCCGGCGCTGGCCGAGGGCAGGGCGGTGGCTGTCGCTCTCACCTCGCTGGCCCAGCAGCCCGATGCCTCGGCCACCATCACCCGCACGCTGTTCGTCGGTCTGGCGATGATCGAGTCCACCGCCATCTACTGTTTCGTGGTGTCGATGATCCTGATCTTTGCCAACCCATTCTGGAACGCCGCGATTGCCGCTGCTACCCAGGCGGCAGGGAAGTAGGCTGTGCTGATCGACTGGTTCACCGTCGGTGCGCAACTGCTGAATTTCCTCATCCTGGTGTGGTTGATGAAGCGCTTTCTGTACCAGCCGGTGCTAGACGCTATCGCCGCCCGCGAGCAGAAGATCGCCGCCGAACTGGCGGACGCTGCCGCGACCCAGGCCGGGGCGACGCAGCAGCAAGACGAATTCCGGCAGAAGAACGAAGCCTTTGACGAACAGCGCGCCGGCTTGCTGCAACAGGCCAGGGACGCCGCGAAAGCTGAGGGAGAACGCCTGCAGGTGCAAGCCCGCGAAGCCGCCGACGCGGCCAGCGCCGCGCGCGCCAAGGCGCAGTTGGCCGACACCCAGCATCTGCGCGCCGACATCGTCCGTCAGACGCAGGATCAGGTGTTTCACATCTCGCGCCGGGTACTGGGCGACCTCGCATCGGTCAGCCTGGAGCAGCGGGCCAGCGAGGTGTTCATCCAGCGCCTGCGGGCCGTTGATGACGCGGCGCGGGACACGCTCGGCGTGGCACTCAAAGCAGCGTCCGAAGCCGAGCCAGGCTTGCTGCGCAGTGCCTTCGATCTGCCTGCGGAGCAGCAGGCAGCAATCCAGGCGGCACTGGACGAGTTGTTCGGGCAGCCAATCGCGCTGAAGTTTCAGACCGCCCCTGAACTTGTCAGCGGCATCGAGCTCAGCGCGCAGGGGCAGAAGCTGGCGTGGAGCATTTCAGACTACCTCGAAACGCTGGCGTCTGGCCTGCAAGAACAGCTCGGCGTGATGGAGCCCGCGTGACCTCCGCGCCGCCCGATCTCTCGTCGCTGCAAGGCGCGCTGGACGACGCTTTCGCTGGCATTCGCCAGCGGCTGCAGGCTTTCCAGCCACAACTTCTGCCCCGCGAAGTGGGCACGGTGGCCAAAGTCTCCACCGGCATCGCGCGCGTGCACGGGCTGCCCCACGTGGGTTTCGAGGAACTGCTCCAGTTCCCGGGCGGCCTCTCGGGCATCGCGTTCAACCTCGACGAGGACGGCGTCGACGTCGTGCTGCTGGGCGATCATGCCCACCTGCACGCCGGCCAGGAGGTGCGGCGCACCGGGCGCGTGATGGACGTGGCCGTGGGCGATGCGCTGCTGGGCCGCGTGATCGACCCGCTGGGCCGTCCGCTGGACGGTCTGGGGCGCGTGGC